>NZ_JBEPEI010000004.1:0-561978 GCF_040300765.1 Streptosporangium sp. NPDC000239
TCGCAATCACGAAGGATCACGCGATGGCCGTCCTCATTCACGGCGCCACGCCATCTAGCTGGGGAAACTCATACACCACGTCCGTGGACGCAACCCCGGCCTCCGACCTCGGCCGCCGACTGGCCCCGCCCCGCGCCGCGCCGGGCCCTGCGGGCCGAGCAGATACGTCCCCGCCGACCCGGCCCTCTTCCCAAGATCGTCGCGCGGGTCTTGGGCGCGTTCGCGGCAGCGCATGATGACCGGATGCGCTCGAAACCCTGGCCGAGACGCTGGGGTTCGCCTCCACCGCCGAATCGGCCGACGCACTGCGCCCCTACGGGATCACACCGCTGTCCACACTGTTCGAAGGAAGACGCCCAGCCACACGCTTCAGGGGAGGACACCGGGAAGGGTGACGTGCAGGCGGATGATCGTGCCCGTCTCCGGGGCCGAGCGGACCTGCACCAGGTCGCAGATCTGGTGCACCAGCCACATGCCCCGGCCGCGCAGCGAACGCGGGGAGGGCGCCATGCGGCCGATCATGGGGTCGCTCATCACCCCCGCGTCACG
The DNA here is from genome assembly GCF_040300765.1 of Streptosporangium sp. NPDC000239. Taxonomy (NCBI): domain Bacteria; kingdom Bacillati; phylum Actinomycetota; class Actinomycetes; order Streptosporangiales; family Streptosporangiaceae; genus Streptosporangium; species Streptosporangium sp. NPDC000239. Next base: position 550 of record NZ_JBEPEI010000004.1, read on the forward strand.
GAACTCGCAGATCAGCGACCCCTGCTGCACCCACGTGCGCAGAGTCCCGTGGCCGCCGCCGTGCGCGATGCTGTTGCCCGCGACCTCGGTCACCGCGACGAGGGTCTCCCGCAGCCGGTCTCCCGTCAGCCCGTGCGGCGCGGCGCAGGCGATCACCTTCTCCCTGACGGCCGCGAGGTCCCCCCTGGCGTAGGGGAACTCCTCGTACGGGTCGCAGGCGGGTTCGAGCTCCGCCCAGGAGAACGGTTCCCTGACGTAGTCGGAGGAGGGCCGCGAACCGTCGTCCGTCAACGTGTACGGATGACAGCGGCTGATCGCCCGCATCATCTCGGGGTCGATCGTCGCGGTGTCGTAGGGGCACAGCAGCCACCAGGCGGGGGAACCGGTGAAGGCGAGGTTCAGCAGCCATTCGTGGTAGCGAAGCTCCTCGATCTCCGCGCCTCCCCGGCCGTGCCAGTCGGTCTCGCCGATGCCGCGCACCGGTCTGCCCTCCGCCGTCCGTTCGCCGATCCAGCGCTGCCAGGCGGGGATGAGCCTGGCGGGGTTGCGGCCGAGCGCCTCGGTGTCCATGAACACCACGCCGGGGTCGGTGCCGGGCAACTCCTCGCGCAGCATCCGTTCGCGGTCCTCGGGCACGGAGATCAGGACGATCTCCCCCGCCGCCAGGGCGTCGTCGATGAAGGAGCGGACCCCGGCGAGGAACTGCTCCTCCCCGGAGTAGGTGTAGAGCTCGTGGCGCAGGCCCGCCGTGTCCATCACACCGGTGGTCTCGGTAGTCATGGCGTCAGCTCCACGCGTATCTCGCAGTTGCCGTAGCCGAGCATCTCCCAGCACGACCTCACTGTCGGATTCGCGCCCTCGATCGTGATCCGGTGGACCGAGGTGTCGGCGGCGGCCTCGACGAGCGCGCGCATTCCGGCGGCGTCCATCAGCTCCAGCTCGTCGAGATGGAGCCGTAATGTCGGTGAGAGCGCCGTCGCGGCGGCCAGGGCGGCACCGAACGCCGCGGCTCCGTCGGAGTCGACGACTCCGCACACGGCCCAGTCTCCGGGCCCCGAGCTGAACATCCGAAACGACGGTCCCGCGCGTCCGGTACCCAGTTCGCTGGGGTGCACACACGCCACATGGTCAAGGGTCGCGGCGCCGAAGCTGTCGTGGCCGTACGCGCAGACCATGATGGCCTCGTGGTCGGCCACCAACCGGTCGAGGCGCAGTTCGTGGTCGATCAGCGCCTCGATCCCGATCTCGGGTGGGACGAGCTGATCCATCACGGCCAGTACGCGCAGGGCTCGATATCCCTGTCGTCCCGCCATGTCGGCCTCGCGCCGTACGAGACCGAGCATCGGGCCGAGGTCGGGGGTCGGGCCGTCGCCCAGGACGGAGCGGGGGTCGACGAGGGTGGCGTCCCTGGGGACCTCCGCGGAGGCGATGGGGTCGAGGGGCGAGCCGACGATGACGACCTTGTCGCCGAACAGCTCACCGTCGGCCAGGAAGGCCGAGGTCACGGCCGCGTATCCCTGGTGGGGCTCGACGATCCAGCACACGTGCTCGCCGACGTCGACCAGGTCGAGTGTCGGCGTAGTGCCTGACTTCCGCACCGCGAACCACCCCGCTCTCGCCGCGTCACCCCGGCGTAGCCTACTGCGCCTGGATCAGCCGACTGCCCCACGAGGCCCGCCGGAACCGTACGGCCAGCCGACCGCCCAGAAGCCCCGTGGGCCGTACGACCAGGCAGCCGTCCCGAACCCGGGTGACCGTACAAGCCAGGCGGTCGTTCCAAAGCCGGGCGAGCTGTACGGCCAGGCGGTCGTTCCGAAGCCCGGTGGGTCGTACGGCCAGGCGGTCGTGAAGGCCGGGGGAAGGGGTCAGCTCGCCTCGAAGGCCGCCGCGACCGCGGCCCTGACCCGGTCCATGACGCCCGTCGTCGAGGTGATCTCCCTGTCCAGGGAGGTCATGTCCACCTCGGGCATGCCGCAGGCCACCGCCCAGCCCCACGGGGTCAGGTCGCCGTCGACGTTGAGGGCGAAGCCGTGGCTGGTCACGCCACGGCTCTGCCGCATGCCGATCGAGACGATCTTCCGCCCGGTTCGCTTCGTCCAGACGCCGGTGAGCAGCGGTGAGCCGGGCGGGGTGTCGCGGCGCTCGGCCGGGACGTCGAGCGCGTCGAGCGCCCGCACCAGCCTGAGCTCCACCTCACGGACGTAGTCGACGATCCCCTCGTCGTCGCCCAGCTTGACGATCAGGTAGCCGACGAGCTGTCCGGGGCCGTGGTAGGTGAGCTGGCCGCCCCTGCCCGTGTTGACGACGGGAATGCCGTGGGAGGGGTCGGGCAGATGCTGCTGCAGGGTTCGTCTGCCCGCGGTGTAGACCTGCGGGTGGCTGAGCAACCAGAGCGTGTCGGAGCGCTCGTCGCGCTGCCGCTGACCGACCAGGTCGGTCATCCGTTCCATCGCCTTCTCGTAGTCGACCAGGTCGTCCTGCAGCAGTGTCAGCGGCCGTTCCCTCATGCCCCCAGATTAGTTGTCAGTAGCGAGTCGCCGGTGCCTTGGGGAGGAAGATCCACATCAGGACGTAGGCGACCCACATGGGGCCGGGCAGCAGGGAGAGCAGCAGCCAGAGGATCCGTACGACGGTGGGTGACCAGCCGAGGCTCTCCGCGATGCCGCCGCAGACTCCAGCGATGATCTTGTGGTTTCTCGAACGGTGCACTTCTTCTCCCCGTGTCGTGGTCTGTTCGTCTGGTTCAACGAGTGGCGGGAGAACCCCCGTTCCCTCGCCGACCCTGAGAAAACCCTGACAGGGTTCGACGGGCGGGCGCCCAAGGCGAACCGACGCCCCAGACCGGACCGACGGCTCAGGCGGAGCGGCGACATGGACGGGCCGTGACCCAGGCGGGTCACGGCCCGCATGGATCACGGCCCTTGTGGGTCACGGCCCTTGTGGGTCACGGCCCTTGTGGGAACCTCAGCGGCCGAGGATCCTGCGTACCCAGGTGTCGCGGGTCCGCAGCGCGTCACGGCCGAGCCCGCTGTCCGGGAAGTACATCTCGAAGCCGTGGAAGCCGCCGTTCCACACGTGCAGTTCGGCCTCGCCGCCCGCCGCCCAGATACGGCTGGCGTACTCGACCGACTCGTCGCGGAACAGCTCGGCCGACCCCAGCTCGATGTACGCCGGGGGCAGACCGGACAGGTCCGTCGCCCTGGCGGGAGCGGCGTACGGCGAGACGTCGGGGCCGCCGACCCCGTCGCCGAGGACCGACTTCCAGGCGAAGAGGTTGGCGGCCCTGTCCCAGGTGCCGATCCCGTCGTACTGGTGGGTCGAGACGGACTCGTTGCGGTCGTCGAGCATGGGGACCAGCAGCAGCTGCCCGGCCAGCTTGGGACCCTTGCGGTCGCGGGCCATCAGCGACATGGCGGCGGCCAGGTTGCCTCCGGCGCTGCCGCCCATGACGATCAGGCGCTCCGGGTCGTAGCCGAGCTCCTCGGCGTGGTCGGCCGTCCAGAGCAGGCCGGCGTAGCAGTCCTCGGCGGGCCCGGTTCCGGGGTTCTCCGGGGCGAGGCGGTACTCGACGTTGACCACGACGAAGCCGAACTCGACCACCATGTCGACCAGGCGGGGGGTGTCCATGTGCCGGTCGCCCATGACCAGGCCGCCACCGTGCATGTTGTACAGGCCCGGCGCGCCGGGCACGCGCTCCTTGGGCCGCAGGATGGTGACGGCCAGGTCGGGGGCTCCCGGCCTGCCCGGGATCGTGCGTTCCTCGGCCTCGACGGGCCGGTCGCCGATGACCACCGCGGCGGGCTGGGCCATGGCCTCAAGTCCGGCCCGGGAGGCGGCCAGCGTCTCGGCGTTCAACGGCTGGGGCGGGCTGTCGCCGCGCATCGCGGCGAGCAGTTGTCCGAGCTCGGGGTCGAAGGGGACGGGGGAGACAGTCGTCATGGGGACCTCGGTCGTTGTGGAACGGCAGGCAGGGACAGCCTAAATCGCCCTTTTCTCCCCCTTCACCTGGCCCCTCTTCGATATACGATTTTTATATACGATTTCTTGGTCCGGCCCCTGTCCGCCCCCGGAAGGCGGACAGGGGCCGCAGCGCCCAGTCGTCGAACGCCTACTAGTCCAGCTGATGCAGGGCGACGTGCCAGGACCCCGCCTCGGGCCTGAGCCCGGACAGCAGGCGGTCGGCCTCCTTCGAGGCGGCCTGCAGGTCGGAGCCGAGGTCACCCCCGCGCGGCAGCCGGTCGCGCCGTACGACGGCGACCGTGACCTCCGCCGAACCGTTGCCGAAGAACTCCCACATGACGGGCTTGGCGCCGCAGGGTGCGGACCTGGCGAGGACCCCGGTCCTGTCGGCCTTGTCCGCCCAGATGAGGGCGTGCAGATCCTCTCCCTCGCAGCGGACGTACACCCGGCCCTTGCCCTCCACCGTGCCCTGGAAGGCGTGCTTCTCGTTGATCTGGGTGAGGTGACCGCCCGCGACCTGGTGGCTGTTGGGCAGGCCCCCGAGGTTGAACTCGCCCTGGGTCGCGAGGCGGGCTCCGTTGTCCAGGCAGATGTCCGGCGAACAGGAGGCACTGGAGACCCCCTGGTCGTGGATCGCGATCTCCCACAGGGCGGGGCCACGAACGGCGTCCGCGAGCGCCCGGTCGTACCCCTGGGGAGACTGCTCCTCGGGAGAGGGATCCTTGGGGGTGTCCTCGACCGTGGTGGGGACGGTGAACACCTCGACCGTGACGGGGACCCCGGCGGTGAGCCCGTCGAGGCTGCCGAACGCCGTCCACTCCTGTCCCCGCTCGTTCTCCCCGCAGGTGCCCACGTCCACCCGGTCGCCGTAGCGCACGAACACCCGGCTCGCGTGGGCGCAGTTGACGCGGTAGGAGGTCTTTTCGCTCTTCGGGACGAACGAGAGCCGCTCCACCTTCCCCGTCTCCTCCGAGCGGACGCCCGCCAGCCGTACTCCCTCTTCGCCCACCCGTTTGATCGGTTCGCCCACCTGGGCCATGATGCTGCCGCCGTCCCGCGTGCCGCCGTCCCGTGTGCCGCCGGACAGCAGGGTCGGCGTCAGGACGAGCGCGGCGGCGGTCACGGCGGCGACCGTTCCCACCGCGGCCCACCTGCGCCGTCTGATCCTCCTGCCCTCGGTGAGGATCTCCTCAAGCCGGGCGCCGCCCCCGTGGCCGCCCGTGCTGCGTTCGGCGAGCAGTTCCCTCAGGTCGTGCTCGGTGTGGCTCATCGCTGTGCTCCCGTCATCGTCCGAACCCCCTGGTCGACCCGCAGCCGGGCGAGTGCCCTGCCGAGTTGGCTCTTGACCGCCCCGACCGAGCAGCCGAGCACGCCGGCGACCTGGGCCAGGGTCATCTCCTCGAAGTAGTGCAGGACGACCACGGCGCGCTGACGCCCCGACAGCGTGCCGATCGCCGTCCACAGCGCGTCCCGGTCGCCGATCTCCCGGGTGAAGTCCCGTCCGTCGTCCCGGTCGGGCATCACCTCCGTCGGGACCTCGCCCCGCCAGCGTCGCCGCCACCAGGAGGCATGGGTGTTGGCGATGATCCGGTACACGTACGGATCGGGGTCGCCGTCGATCCGGCGCCAGGCGAGCCATGCCCTGGCCAGCGCCGTCTGCACCAGGTCCTCGGCGATCGCCCAGTCTCTGGTGAGGAGGTACGCCGTTCTTCGCAACCGTTCATGACGTTGCGCGACGTACTCCGTGAACTCGGTCATCTTGTCCTCCAGAGTGACGTCCTCATGGAGGACTACCGGTTGGCCCACGGATTCGGATGACACCGGCGTATCGGCCGAATGACCGGGTCACGTCAGGTGCCCGGCTCCGCTAGCCTCGCCTACGTCACGCACGTACTCCGGGACGGAAGGTGCCCAAGTTGATCGGCTGGTTCGAAGCGGTGGTCCTCGGCCTCGTTCAGGGGTTGACGGAGTTTCTGCCGATCTCCTCAAGCGCCCACATCAGAGTCGTCTCCGCGTTGTTCGGCTGGACCGATCCCGGCGCGGCGTTCACCGCCGTGATCCAGATCGGTACCGAGGCGGCGGTCGTCATCTACTTCCGCAAGGAGATCTGGGAGATCATCTCCACCTGGGTCAGGTCCCTGTGGACGCCTGACCTGCGCTCCCACCACGCCGCCAGGATGGGCTGGTACATCATCGTCGGCACGCTGCCGATCGTCGTGCTCGGCCTGCTGTTCAAGGACAGCATCGAGACCGTCTTCCGCGACCTGCGGCTGATCGCCACGACCCTGATCGTCTTCGCCGTGATCCTCTGGTTCGCCGACCGTACGGCCCGCAACAAGCTGACCCTGCAGCGCCACCTCAGCTTCCCGCACGCCCTGATCTACGGCTTCGCCCAGTCGCTGGCCCTCATCCCCGGCGTCTCCCGCTCCGGCGGCACGGTCAGCGCGGGTCTGCTGCTCGACTACCGCAGGGAGGAGGCCGCGAAGTACTCCTTCCTGCTGGCCATCCCGGCGGTGCTCGGCGCGGGCGTGCTGGAGCTGTTCAAGATCGGTGAGGCCGACAGCCCCGACTGGGGGCCGACGATCCTGGCCACCGTGATCTCGTTCGTCGTCGGCTACGCGGCGGTCGCGTGGTTCCTGAAGTACATCAGCACCCACAAGTTCACCGGCTTCGTGATCTACCGGATCATCCTGGGCCTGGTCATCATCGCCCTGGTGAGCACGGGCGTCCTCGACCCCATGTCCTGAGGCCCCGTGAGAACCCCGGAAGAGCCCTTCGTGAGGTCCCCGGCGGAGCCTCACGAGAACCCCGTGAGATCCCGGTAGTTCCCCGTGCGCCCCGACTGGTCCGCCCTTCCCGTCCGGCACGCCCTGCCCGAACTGTCCGCCGCCCTCGACGAGTACGGCGCGGCCGTGCTGACCGCGCCGCCGGGGACAGGGAAGACCACGCTCGTCCCGCTCGCGCTGGCCGGGCTGGTCGGTGACCCGCCGGTCCGGCCGTTCGTCGCGACGGAGCCGCACAGGGTCGCGATGGCGGAGCCGCGCAGGGTGATCGTGGCGGAGCCGCGCAGGATGGCGGTGCGGGCCGCGGCGCGGCGGATGGCGTGGCTGCTCGGGTCCGAGGTCGGCGGGCCGGTCGGCTTCGCCGTACGGGGGGAGCGGCGGGCGGGGCCCGAGACGGTCGTCGAGGTCGTCACCACGGGTGTGCTGCTGCGGCGGCTCCAGCGTGACCCCGAACTCGGCGGTGTGGACGTGGTGCTGCTCGACGAGTGTCACGAACGCCACCTGGACGCCGATACCGCCCTGGCCTTCCTGCTGGACGTCAGGTCCGCGCTCAGGCCCGACCTGCGGATCGTGGCGGCCTCGGCGACGGCGGACGCGGCTCCCCTGGCGGCGCTGCTCGGCCAGGACGGGCCGCCCGCGCCGGTCGTGCGGGCCGAGGGCGTCGCGCACCCGGTCACCCCGGTCTGGGCGCCCGCCCCCGCCACGGTCGCTCCCCCGCACGGCCTGCGGGTCGATCCGGCCTTCCTGGCCCATGTCGCCGCCGTCGTACGGCGGGCGCTGGCCGAGCACGAGGGGGACGTGCTGTGTTTCCTGCCGGGGGTCGGGGAGATCGCCAGGGTGGCCGCGCACCCCCTCGGGGACGTCGAGGTGCTCCAGGTGCACGGCCAGGCCCCGGCCCGGGTCCAGGAGGCCGTGCTCGCGCCGGGCACGCGCAGGCGGGTGGTGCTGGCCACCTCGGTCGCCGAGTCGAGTCTGACCGTTCCCGGGGTCCGGATCGTCGTGGACTCCGGGCTGGCCAGGGAGCCGAGGACCGACCACGCCAGGGGGCTCGGCTCGCTGACCACCGTGCGGCTCTCCCGGGCCTCGGCGACCCAGCGCGCGGGCCGAGCGGGGCGCGAGGCGCCGGGGGTGGTCTACCGGTGCTGGTCGCCGGTCGAGCACGAACGGCTGCCCGAACACTCCGCCCCCGAGATCGCACTGGCCGATCTGACGGGCTTCGCCCTGCAGGCGGCCTGCTGGGGGGACCCTTCCGCGAGCGGTCTGGCGTTGCTGGATCCCCCTCCGGCCGCCGCGATGGAGGCGGCCCGCCGTACCCTGCACGCGCTCGGCGCCCTCGACTCCCCCGGGGGCCGTGTCACACCGAGGGGGCGGGAGATGGCCGGGGTGGGGGTCCATCCCCGCCTGGCCAGGGCCCTGCTGGACGTGGGGCCGGAGGCGGCCGAGGTGGTGGCGCTGCTGTCCGAGCGGCTGCCGGGGGACGCGGGGGACGACCTGGTGGCGTTCTGGCGTGCCGTACGGCGAGGCGGGGACGGTTTCGCCGCCCGCTGGCGTCAGGAGGCGCGGCGGCTGGCCCGCGACGCGGGTCGCGCCTCCCCTTCGGGCATGGGGGACGACGCGGTGGCCGGGCTGGTGGTGGCGCTGGCCTATCCGGAGCGGGTGGCCAGGCGCCGGGGCGGCTCCTATCTGATGGCCTCGGGGACGGCCGCCGAGCTGCCCTCCGGGTCGCGACTGGGGAGCGCGCCGTGGCTCGCGGTCGCGGTCGCCGACCGGCCCGCGGGGTCGGCCGCCGCCCGGGTCAGACAGGCCGTGGTGATCGACGAGGAGACCGCCAGGCTGGCCGCCGCCCCTCTGTACGACCGTGCGGAGGAGGTGGTGTGGCGGGTCCCGCCGGGTGAGCGGCGCGGTGACGTCTCGGCTCGCCGGGTCGAACGCCTGGGCGCCGTCGAGCTGTCCTCGGTCCCGTTGCCCGACGCCGACGTCAGGCCCGCCCTCCTGTCCGGCCTGCGCGCCGAGGGTCTGTCGATCCTGCGCTGGACCCCCGAGGCCGTCGCCCTGCGGGAACGGCTGGCCTTCTGCCACCGGGCGCTGGGTGAGCCGTGGCCCGCGGTGGACGACGACGCCCTGCTCGACGCGGTCGATCTGTGGCTTGAGCCCGAACTGTCGCGGGCCCGTCGCAGGGCCGACCTCGAACGGCTGGACGTGGCGGGCTCCCTGGGCCGGCTGGTTCCGTGGAGCGCGCGTCTCGACGAGACCGCTCCCGAGCGGATCGAGGTGCCCAGCGGGTCGCGGATCAGGATCGACTACTCGGGTGAGCGGCCGGTGCTGGCCGTCAAGCTCCAGGAGTTGTTCGGCTGGGACGAGGCGCCCAGGATCGCGGGGGTCGCGCCGGTCGTCCACCTGCTCTCCCCCGCCGGGCGGCCCGCCGCGGTCACCGACGACCTGGCCTCGTTCTGGCGCGGCGACGGCTACCGCTCGGTCAGGGCGGAGCTGCGCGGGCGCTATCCCCGGCATCCGTGGCCCGAGGACCCGCTGTCCGCGACGGCCACCCGCCGAACCAACCCCCGGCGCTGACCCCTCACCACCGCCCCCCACCACAGATCCCCACCACGGACCCTCATCGCGGCCCTCGCCCCCGGGCCCTCAGCGCCGGGTGAAGCGGCCCTGGGCCGCCCGCCGTACCGGCCGCACGCTGAGCGAAGAGTCCCTGGCCGTCCCCTCTGTCACTGAGCGTGCCGAATTCCGGTTCACACATCGATGATCACGCGCTATCTTAGTGATATCACTCCGATAGCAAAGGTGGAGCACATGGAACGACGTGCCTTCCGGATCAACGGTTTCGCCGTTCTCCTCGGACTTCTGGTCCTCCTCGCCGTCCTGGCCGGGATCGCGTTCTCCGGCGGCGACGTCGTCAAGATCGTGGCCGGGGTCGTTGCGGTGCTGACCCTGGTCGTCCTGGGCAGCGGCTTCGTCGTGGTCAACCCCAACGAGGCCCAGGTCGTGCAGTTCCTCGGCCGCTACGTCGGCTCGGTCAACGACGCGGGCCTGCAGTGGGTGCTTCCCTTCACCACCAGGCGCCGCATCACCCTGCGGGTGCGCAACTTCGAGACGGCCAAGCTCAAGGTGAACGACGCCGACGGCAGCCCCGTCGAGATCGCGGCCGTCGTCGTCTACCGGGTGACCGACACCGCCAAGGCGGCCTTCTCCGTGGACGACTACGAGGAGTACATCGCGATCCAGTCGGAGGCGGCCGTGCGGCACCTGGCCACCAGCCACCCCTACGACTCCCACGAGGGCAGCGGCACCAGCCTGCGCGACGGCGCCGAGGTGGCCGCCGAGCTGACCACCGAACTGGTCGACCGCACCGAACTGGCCGGGGTCGAGGTGCTTGAGGCCCGCATCACCCACCTGGCCTACGCCCCCGAGATCGCCCAGGCCATGCTGGTCCGCCAGCAGGCCGCCCAGGTGGTCGCGGCTCGCACGCACATCGTCTCCGGCGCCGTTGGTATGGTCCAGCTTGCACTCAACCGGCTGGCCGAGGAGGGCGTCGTGGAGCTCGACGAGGAGCGAAAGGCCCAGATGGTGTCCAACCTCCTGGTCGTCCTGTGCGGCGACCGGGCTACCCAGCCGGTGGTCAACGCCGGCAGCCTGTATGCCTGAGCGGAAAAAAGTCCTGCTCAGACTCGATCCGGCCGTCTACGAGGCGATCGCCAAGTGGGCGGCCGACGATCTGCGGAGCGTCAACGCCCAACTGGAGTACGCGCTGCGCCTGGCGCTCAAGGGGGCGGGCCGCGATCTGCGGCGCGCCGGGGCGGATAACGCCGATGAGCCGGACAAGTCATCTGATTGAGACGTGATGCGCTTCCCCTGGCGCACTTGCCGGATAACACTCGGTTCATGTCCTGGGTGGGAAGGTCCGCAGCCGAGATAGCCGAGGCCGTACGCCGGGGGGAGGTCACCGCCCCCTCGGTCGTCGAGGACCACCTCCGGGTGATCGCCGAACGCGACGGACGGATCGGGGCCTTCCGCAGGGTCCGCACGGAACGGGCGCTCGCCGAGGCGCGGGCCCTGCAGGAACGCGAGGACCTGGCCACGCTGCCGCTCGCGGGCGTGCCCGTCGCGATCAAGGACGTCGTCGCGGTCAGGGGCGAGTCCATGCGGAACGGCTCCGCGGCCACCTCCTCCGTCGCGGCGGCCGAGGACCACCCGGTGGTGGCCAGGCTCAGGGCGGCGGGGGCGGTGGTCGTCGGGATCACCAACGTGCCCGAACTGTGCCTGGCCGGTTTCTGCGACAGCGTCTACGCCGTCACCCGCAACCCGTGGGACCCCCGGCGCACCCCCGGCGGCTCCTCCGGCGGCAGCGCCGCGGCGGTCGCCGCCGGGATGGTCCCGCTGGCCCACGGAACCGACGGCCTCGGCTCCCTGCGCGTCCCCGCCGCCTGCTGCGGGATCGTCGCCATCAAGCCCGGCCAGAAGGTCGTCCCGCCCCCGGAGCACGACTGGTACGGCATGGCGGAGAACGGCCCGCTGGCCACGACCGTGACCGACCTGGCGCTGGCGCTCGCGGTGATGGCGGGCGACATGTCCCTGGCCCTGCCCACCACCTCCCACCGCACGTCCGGCTCCCCCGGCTCCTCTGGCGACTACGGGGCGCTGTGGAGCGACGGAGGACGGGGCGCGCCGATCCCGCCGCGCCCCTCGGGACTGCGGGTCGGCGTGGCCCGCCTGCCGGTGCCGCCGGGCTTCGCGATCGACCCCGAGCTGCAGCGGGCGGTCGTCGAGGCGGGCCACACCCTGGCCGCCGCCGGGCACACCGTGGTCGAGCACGAGACGCGGCTGCCGAGCTGGCTGGGCAGCGCCACGATCGCCGCCTGGTTCGCCTGTGCCCTGCGCGAGACCCGGGGACTCGACTCCCGCAGACTTGAGCGCCGTACCCGGGCACTGGCCAGGGCGGGCAGGCTGCTGGCCAGGATCGGCAAGGACGGTTCGCGGGGCAGGGAACGCTGGCGCGCCCGGGGCGCCGACCACTGGTTCGGCAAGGCCGACGTGCTCATCACCCCGACGCTCGCCGCCTCCCCTCCCCCCGCCGAACGCTGGGGCCGCCGGGGGCTGCTGGACAACACCCGCGTCAACCTGACCTACGCCCCGGCGACCGGCGCCTGGAACATGGCCGGCTGGCCCGCCATGAGCGTGCCGTACGGCTGGCACTCGACGGGCATGCCCATCGGCGTGCAGCTCGTCGCCCCGCCGGGAGGTGAGGCCCGCCTGCTCGGCCTGGCCCAGCAGTTGGAGGCCGCCCACCCCTGGCTCCGCCACGCCCCTTCGTGAAGAGGTCCCCCGGTCCGTGGCGGAGGGTTCCGCCACGGACCGGGGCGGTCACACGCCGGTCGGGTGCCAGACCGTCTTGGTCTCCAGGAAGGTGGTCATCCGCCGGGTTCCGGGGTCGGCGTACCAGTCGGTCACGGGCACCGGGCGCAGGACCCGCTTGAGGTTCTCCGCCGCGGCCTCCTCGCACGTGACCGCCAGCTCCGCGTCCGCGACGCCGGTGAGGTCGAGGGCGTTGACGTCCATGTGCGAGGCCAGCCAGGGCGCGATCTCCGCCGTCGAGCCGGTCAGCACGTTGACCACCCCGCCGGGCAGGTCGGAGGTGGCCAGCACCTCCGCCAGCGTGACGGCGGGCAGCGGCGCCCGCTCACCGGCGACCACGACGCAGGTGTTGCCGGTGACGATCACCGGGGCGACGACCGAGACGAGGCCGAGCAGCGGGTCCTCGGGTGCGACGACCGCGACGACCCCGGTCGGCTCGGGCGTGGAGAGATTGAAGTACGGCCCGGCGACCGGGTTGGCCGCCCCCATCACCGCGGTGATCTTGTCGGACCATCCGGCGTACCAGACCAGCCGGTCGACGGCCGCGTCCACGTTCCTGCCCGCCTCGGCCCGGCCCGCGCCCGCCGCGACCAGCTCCGCGACGAACTGCGCCCGGCGCCCTTCGAGCATCTCGGCCACCCGGTACAGGATCTGACCCCGGTTGTACGGCGTCGCGCCCGACCAGCCGGGGAAGGCCTTGCGGGCCGCGGAGACCGCGTCCCTGGCGTCCTTGCGGGACGCCTTCGCGGCGTTGGCCAGGAAGTCGCCCTTGGAGGAGGTCACCGGATAGGACCTTCCGCTCTCCGAGCGCGGGAACGCCCCGCCGATGTACAGCTTGTAGGTCTTACGTACGGCCAGCCGTACGGGATCGGTCTTACTCATCGCCCCGCCCTCTCCACGTGCTCTCCTGCTGGGAGAGCCGGGCGGGCACGAAGACCTGACCGCAGCGGCTCACCCCGCACCGGTGGGCGAACCAGCCGCGCAGCGCGGGACGGCCCGCCCTGGCGAAGCCGTGTCCCCTGGTCGCCTGGCCACGGCGGCGACGGCGCCCGGACTCGCGGTGGTCACACATCGAGATACGCCTCCAGCCCGTGTCGTCCGCCCTCTCTGCCGTATCCCGACTCCTTGTAACCGCCGAACGGCGAGGTCGGGTCGAACCGGTTGAAGGTGTTGGCCCACACGACGCCGGCGCGCAGCCGGTCCGCCATCCACAGGATGCGTGAGCCCTTCTCGGTCCACACCCCCGCGGACAGGCCGTAGGGGGTGTTGTTCGCCTTCTCCACGGCCTCGGCGGGCGTACGGAAGGTCAGCACGGACAGCACAGGCCCGAAGACCTCCTCTCGCGCGATCCGGTGCGACTGCGCCACCCCGGTGAAGATCGTCGGCGGGAACCAGAAGCCCCGTTCCGGCAGCGGGCACACCGGGGACCAGCGTTCGGCCCCCTCTGCCTCCCCGGCGTCGGACAGCTCACGGATCCTGGCGAGCTGCGCGGCGGAGTTGATCGCGCCGATGTCGGTGTTCTTGTCCAGCGGGTCGCCCAGGCGCAGTGTGCTCAGGCGCCGCTTCAGTGCCGTGAGCAGCTCCTCGGCGACCGACTCCTGGACCAGCAGGCGGGAGCCCGCGCAGCACACGTGCCCCTGGTTGAAGAAGATGCCGTTGACGACGCCCTCGACGGCCTGGTCCAGCGCGGCGTCGTCGAAGACGATGTTGGCGGCCTTGCCTCCGAGCTCAAGGGTGAGCCGTTTGCCGGAGCTCGCGGCGGACCTGGCGATCCGGCGCCCCACCTCGGTCGAGCCGGTGAAGGCGATCTTGTTCACGTCGGGGTGGTCGACCAGGGCCGCGCCGGTCTCGCCCGCGCCGGTCACGATGTTGACCACGCCCGGCGGCAGGTCGGCCTGCTGACAGATCTCGGCGAACAGCAGCGCGGTCAGCGGGGTCGTCTCGGCGGGCTTCAGCACGACCGTGTTCCCGCAGGCCAGCGCGGGCGCGATCTTCCAGGCCAGCATGAGCAGCGGGAAGTTCCACGGGATGATCTGGCCCGCGACGCCCAGCGGCCTGGGGTCGGGACCGTACCCCGCGTGCCCGAGCTTGTCGGCCCAGCCCGCGTAGTAGAAGAAGTGCGCCGCCACCAGCGGCAGGTCCACGTCACGGGACTCGCGGATCGGCTTGCCGTTGTCGAGCGTCTCCAGCACGGCCAGCTCACGCGAGCGTTCCTGGATGATGCGGGCGATCCTGAACAGGTACTTTGCCCGTTCGGAGCCCGGCATCGCCGACCAGGCGCCGAAGGCCTTGCGTGCGGCGCCGACCGCCCTGTCCACGTCGGCCTCGGTGGCCCACACGACCTCGGACAGGACCTCTTCGGAGGCGGGGTTGACGGTCTTGTGCGCGGTGCCGCCCTGGGAGTCGACCCACTCGCCGCCGACGAACAGCCGGTAGGAGGGCCTGATGTCGACGACGGCGCGGGATTCGGGGGCCGGTGCGTATTCGAACATCGATCAGTCCAGGGTGAAGTAGTCGGGACCGGCGTAGCGGCCCGTGGCCAGCTTCTGACGCTGCATCAGCAGGTCGTTGAGCACGCTTGAGGCGCCGAGCCGGAACCAGGCGGGGTCGAGCCAGCCGTCGCCGACGGTCTCGTTGACGAGCACCAGCATCTTGATCGCGTCCTTGGTGGTCTTGATGCCGCCCGCGGGCTTCACCCCGACCTTGCGGCCCGTGACGGCCAGGAAGTCGCGGACCGCCTCAAGCATCACCAGCGTCACCGGCAGGGTCGCGGCGGGCTGCACCTTGCCCGTCGAGGTCTTGACGAAGTCGCCTCCGGCCAGCATGGCCAGCCAGGCCGCGCGCCGTACGTTGTCGTAGGTCACCAGCTCGCCGGTCTCCAGGATCACCTTCAGGTGCGCCGTACCGCACGCCGCCTTGACCGCGGCTATCTCCTCGAAGACCTTGAGGTAGTCGCCGGACAGGAAGGCGCCTCTGTCGATCACCATGTCGATCTCGTCGGCGCCCGCCGCGACCGCGAAGGCCGTCTCGGCGACCTTGACGTCCAGGGAGGAACGGCCGCTGGGGAAGGCGGTGGCGACGCTGGCGACCCGCACCCCGGAACCGGCGAGCGCCTCGACCGCGCGGGGGACCAGGTCGGGGTAGACGCACACCGCGGCCACCTTCGGCACCGAGGGGTCACCGGGATCGGGGCGGACCGCCTTGGCGCACATCGCGCGCACCTTGCCCGGCGTGTCGGCCCCTTCGAGGGTGGTCAGGTCCACCATGCGGATGGCGAGGTCGATGGCCAGCGCCTTGGACGTGGTCTTGATCGATCGGGTGCCGAGCGTCGCGGCTCGCTGGTCGGCGCCCACACGGTCGACACCGGGTAGGCCGTGGAGGAGGTTTCGCAACGCGACGTTGGACGAGGCCACGTCGGCGAGCGAAGGAGTCATAGTCGACACCTCTCCAGCATGCCGACTGGTGTCTTCAGTTCCAAACCGGGTGTCGGCCAGTCACGGCACCGGTTTTCGTCAACATTCGCCGATTCCTTCGGGAAATCGGAGGGATCTTCCCCCTGAGGGGGCGGGCGGGGCCGAAAAAACCCCGCCCGCCCCAGAGATCAGCAGGTGTCCTCACCGGACTGCGGGCCGACGTTGACGGCGGTCCACGCCGCCTTGGTCGCGGTCACCTCCGCGCAGGTGAAGAGCATCTTGGCCGCGTGGACGGTGGCCAGTCTGCTCCTGCCGAGCGTCCAGGCGGAGCTTCTGAGCTGCAGCCCCGAGTAGAAGATCTGCCCGGCCTTGACGATCCCGATGCCGGTCAGCCTCGACGGCCCCCCGCAGACCGGGCTCACGGGCTTGCCCACCGGATTGGTGCCCTCGGCCAGCAGGTAGAACCAGTGGTTCTGCGGCCCCGCCGCCCTGTGCGGATCGAGGCCCGAGGGCACCGGGTAACAGTTCGGGTCGCCCGCGAGGGACGGATTGAACATGTAGCGGATCGGGCCGGTGCCGACCATGTTCACCTCCTCGCCGACCAGGTAGTCCGGCTCGTCCAGGTCGGCGGGGTGGTTGACGTAGTGCTCGGTCAGCGCGCCGAAGATGTCCCCGGTGGACTCGGCCAGCGCCTTTCCTTCCGCGTCCCTCGCGGGGCCGCCGACTCCCGAGGTGTCGAAGACGGCGTGGCCGTACTCGTGGGCGACCATGTCCAGCGAGACGAGTTGCCGGTCGTTCGCCTGGTTGTGGCCGAAATAGACGTAGCTGCCGTTCCACTGGTTGTCGACCGTGTTCAGTCCGACCCGAGCCGGATAGCCGCCTCCCGTGCCGTTGACGCCGCTACGGCTCAGCCACTGCTTGAGCATGTCCGAGAACTTCTGCACTCCGAACATGACGTCGACGCAGGCCGTCTCCAGGTTGGTGCCCTGCCCGTTGCCCCAGCTGTCGGTCGACTTGGTGTAGGGGCCTCCCGACACGCCCCCGCACTGCAGGTTGGGGAAGTTCGGGTCGATCATGGAGTAGCGTCCCCCGGACCCCGAGGTCCGGATGGTCACCGGGTTGCCGTTGAAGCGGCTGTTGCCGATGCCGTGGGCGATCTGGTCGACGGAGTCGACGACGGTCCCGTCGAGGGCGTCCACGAAGACACGCCGCGAGACGGGAGCCACCTGCGTCCCTCCGGTGACGACGGTCTCCCACGCCAGTCTGGGGTGGCCGGTCATGGCGTGGACCAGCAACCTGGGTGTGCCGACGCCGTACCCGGCCTTCTCCCCTGTCCCCGCGGTCTCGCCGAGGGCCTTGGCGGCGGCCTCCGCGGCGCTCACCCGTGGCGTCACGCCCGCCGCGCCGAGGTTCAGCGTGGCCCGCTGGCCGGTGACGACGGCGTTGCCCACGGTGCCCGTGCCGTCGGTGGACACGATCACCTCGCCGCCGTACACCGGCAGCCCGTGGTGGGTCCGCCGGTAGAGCAGGTAACGCAGGCCGCCCGGCCCCGAGGTGATCGTGGGAGGGGTGAGGGCGTCTCCCGGCGCGAGACGGAGTTCCTCCGCGTGCTCGCGGATGCTCCTGTCCGCGCCGGCGATCGCGCGCTGGTCCGGTGTTCCCGGGGAGGCTCCGGCGCTTCCCGTCAGCCCGGACACCCCCATCACGGCCACGGCCACGACGGCGCCCAACTTCGTTCTGGGGTTCATCCTTGAAGACTCCTTCGGTCAGGAGCCACAGCCGGCCGGGCTGCCTCAAACATGACACCGGAAACAACCCGGAAGAACCCCATAAACATCCATATTTCCGACGTATGGATGCTTTCTCAGGAAGCCTCGCTCTTGATCGGAAATCCCGGAACGGCGATGCTGACATCGATTCCCATGCACGACCGGTTAGGCGGGGGAGTTTCATCCGGTTAGTGAGGTGCCATGACCGAGCGGACAGTCCTGATCTCCGGAGCCGGGGTCGGCGGGCCGACGGCGGCCTACTGGCTGGCCAGGCACGGCTTCCAGGTCACCGTCGTCGAACGCGCCGGGACGCCGCGCTCCAGCGGGAACCCGGTGGACGTCAGAGGCCCCGCCGTACGCGTCGCGGAACGGATGGGCGTCCTGTCCCGGCTGCGCGAGGCCGCCACCGGCACGACGGGCCTCACCTTCGTCGACGCGGCGGGCAGGCGGGTCGGCCGGATGGACATGCGCGCCTTCCAGCAGCCGGACGAGGTCGAGGTACCGCGCGGTGATCTCGCGGCGATCCTGTACGAGGCGAGCCGCGACCACGCCGAGTTCCTCTTCGACGACTCCGTCGTGACCCTCGACCGTGACGGGCGCGGGGTCGAGGTCACCTTCGAGCGCGCCGGGCCCCGCCGCTTCGACGTGGTGATCGGCGCCGACGGCCTGCATTCGCTGACCCGCCGGCTGACGTTCGGCACGGGGGACGGACTCATGCGCCACATGGGTCTCTACGTCGCGACGCTGCCGTTCCCCGGCCGGTCCGGGCCTGACCGGGACATCCTCATGCACAACGTCCCCGGCAAGGCGGTCGCCGTCAGTTCCACGCCCAGCGGCGCGTTCTTCCTGTACCGCAGCCCGGCGGAACCCGGCTTCGACCACCGCGACGTCGAGCAGCACAAGCGGCTGCTGACACGCGCGTACGCGGACGTCTCCTGGCGCGTGCCCGAACTCCTGGAGCGGGTACGCGCCGCCGACGACCTCTACTTCGACTCGGTGAGCCGGGTGAGCCTGCCGCGCTGGTGGAACGGCCGGGTCGTCCTCCTCGGCGACGCCGCGTCCTGCGTCTCCCTGTTCGGAGACGGCTCCACCATGGCCATGGCCGGGGCGTTCACCCTCGCCGAGAAGCTGGCCGCGAGTCCGGACGACCCCCAGGCGGCCTTCCGCCGGTACGAGGCCACCCACCGGCGCCTGGTCGAGCCCAGGCAGCGGGCCGTCGGGCAGGCGTCGGCGCTCATGGTGCCCGCGACGCGGGGCGGCATCCTGGCGCGGAACCTCGCCACCCGCCTGTGGCCCGCCGTGGCCGCCGCCGCCCGGCTGAAGCGCTCCCTGCGTGCGGGATAGGCCTCTGCGGGGCCGAACCCGTGGAGGGCCTAAGGCGGCCCCGCCCCGGCCTAGGTATGCCCCCGACCGCCGGGGCCGTGGAGATAAGGCATCCGTCCGATGTGGCGACGGGGGCCTTAGGAGGAGTCTCGAAGGTGTAAGGAAATCGCACCACCGGGGGCAGTCGCCCCGTGAGGAGGAAGCCGAAATGGCTCCCGAGTTCCACCACCAGCTGATCGAGCAGCGCGCCGCCGACCTTCGCAGAGAGGCCGTCGAGTACCGCCGCGCCCGTGAGGCCACCCGGCGGCAGGAGGCGGAGCAGAAGCGACAGTCCTCCGGTGAGCGCCGCAGGGGTCTGTTCCGCAAGCCCGCTTCCGCATGACCACGTCACGAGGGCCCGGCCACCGGTATTCACCCGGCCGGGCCCTCCACCCCCCGTAGGTCGTCACCTCTTCTGCCGAGAGATAAATGGGAAGAAGAGTTCGTATAAGGCATGACATGCTGGAAGACATGGTGGGTCGGGCGGCAAGCCCCGTCTTCGTAGGGCGGGAGATAGAACTCGCCGCTTTGTCCGAGTCGTTCGAGCAGGCCCGGAGCACCGCGGCCGCGACGGTGCTGCTCGGGGGCGAGGCGGGGGTCGGCAAGTCACGGTTGATCGGGTTCTTCGCCGAGCGCGCCGCGAGCCGGGGGGCGCACGTGCTCATCGGCGGCTGTGTCGAACTGTCGACGGAGGGCCTGGCCTACGCGCCGTTCACCGCGGCGATCCGCCAGCTCGTGCGTGAGACGAGCGCCGAGGAGGTCGCGGCGCTGCTGCCGGTCGGCGGGGCGCGCGACCTCGCCAGACTGCTGCCCGAGTTCGGCGAGCCGAGCGGTGAGGTCGAGACCGACACCGCGAGGGGGCGGCTCTTCGAGCAGATCCTCACCCTTCTGGAACGGCTGGCCGAGCGCAACCCGGTGATCCTGGTCATCGAGGACATCCACTGGGCCGACCGGTCGAGCCGTGACCTGATCGCCTTCCTCAGCCGGAACCTCCGTACCGCCCCGGTCCTGATGGTCATGACCTACCGCTCGGACGAGTTGCACCGCCAGCACCCGCTCCGTCCCGTCCTGGCCGAGCTCGGCCGGGTCGAGGGGGTCGCCAGGCTGGAGCTGCCCAGGCTCACCCGTGACGAGGTCGCCGCCCAGATGGCCGGCATCCTCGGCACGACCCCGGAGTTCTCCCAGGTCGGGCAGGTCTTCGAACGCAGCGAGGGCATCCCCCTGTTCGTCGAGGCGCTGCTCGAATGCGGCGTCGACTCCTCCTACCCCGACTCCCTGCACGACCTGATCCTCGGCGCCGTCGAACAGCTGCCCGACGAGACCCAGCGGCTGCTGCGCATCGCCGCCGCGGGCGGCATCCGGGTCGGCCACGACCTGCTGGCCGCCGTCAGCGGCCTGTCCGACGTCGATCTTGAGGACACCCTGCGGCCCGCCATCGCGGCCAACGTGCTCCAGGTCGCCGACGGCCGCGCCTACGCCTTCCGGCACGCCCTGATCCGCGAAGCCGTACACGACGAGCTGCTGCCCGGCGAGCACGTACGGCTGCACGCCCGCTTCGCCGAGGAGATCGGCAGGGACCGCACCCTGGTCCCCATGGGCCGGGCCGCCATCGAGATCGCCCACCACTGGTACTCCGCCCGTGACGACCTGTGGGCCCTCATCTCGGCCTGGGAGGCCGCGGCCAAGGCGTCCAGGACCTTCGCCTACAACGAGAAGATGCAGCTGCTCGAACGGGTGCTCACGCTGTGGAACAAGGTTCCCGACGCCTCCTCGCGCATCGGCGTCGACCACACGACGGTCCTCGAAGAGGCCTCCGAGGCCGCCCACTCCTGCGGTGAGATCGACCGCGGCATGAAGTTCGTCAAGGCCGCGCTGGACGAACTCGACGAGCAGACCCAGCCAGGCCGGGTCGCCGAACTCCTCGTACGGCTTGCCCAGTTCAAGATGTCGAAGCGCAGGCCGGGAGCTCTCGACCACTTCCGCTACGCGGCGCGCCTGGTCCCCGACCCGAGTCCGGAACGCGCCGTGGTGCTGTCCAAGCTGGGGTCCTACCTGATCTTCAGCGGTGAGGTGACGGAGGGGACCGCGCTCACCGAGGAGGCGCTGCGCATCGCCCGCGAGCACAACGACGAGTGCCTCGAAGCCGACCTGCTGCTCAACCTGGCCCTCGGTCCCTCCATCGAAGGCCGGCTTGAGGAGACGGTCGCCATCAACGAGACCGCCCAGGCCATCGGCCTGCGCAAGGCCTCCGGCCGTATCGTCCTGCGGGCGCTCAGCAACACCGTGGACGCCCTCAACAACATGGGCCGCTCCGCCGAGGCGGTCGAGCTGGCGCTCGAAGGCGAGCAACTGGCCAGGAAGTACGGCCGTTACCGCGTCTCGGGGACGTTCCTGGCCAACAACCGGGCCGAGGCCCTTGAGTCGCTCGGCCGGTTCGAGGAGGCCGCCCAGCTCGCCGAGCAGGCGCTCACCATGGACCCCACCCTGCGCACCCGCCACCACCTGCGCCGCATCAGGGCCGACGTGGCGGTCGCCCGGGGTGAGACCGAGGTGGTCAGGTCCGTGCTGAACGAGGTCGAGGCGTTCACCGTCCTGGACGAGTTCACCCAGGAGCGTTCGGCCAACTCCCGGCTCAGGATCGGCCTGCACCTGCTGGACGGCGAACCCCTGGCCGCGCTCGACGTCACCGAACGGGTGGTCGGGGAGGCGCAGATCACCAGCAAGCCCATGCTCGGCTGGCGGGTGCTCTCCCTGCTGGCCGCGGTCGCCGAGGCCGCCGAGCCCATCGCTCCTGAGCGCGCGACGGCGCTGCGCGCCCAGGTCCAGGGGGTCGGGGCCACGATGGGCGTGCACAGCCCGGTCGCCGAGGCCTACCGGCTCAGCGTCAACGGTGACCACGACGCCGCCGCCATCACCTGGGAACGGCTCGACCGGCCCCACCCCCGTGCCAAGTCGCTGCTCCACGCGGGGCGGGCGGCGGCGGGCGCGGGTGATCGTGAGGGCGCCGCCGTACGGCTGCGTACGGCGCACCCCATCGCCGTCGCGCTGTCGGCCCGGCCCCTGCAGGCGGAGATCGAGGCGCTGGCCCGCAGGATCGGGGTTTCCCTCACCGGGGAGGGCGTCCCGGCCGCGACGGCGCCGGCAACGGCTTCCGCGACGGCGCCGCTGACCCCTCGCGAGCAGGAGGTGCTCCGCCTGGTCGCCCAGGGACGGTCGAACCGCGACATCGCGGCCGAGCTGTTCATCTCGGCCAAGACCGTCAGCGTGCACGTCTCCAACATCCTGGGCAAGCTCGGTGTCTCCACCAGGGGCGAGGCCGCCGCCGCGGCCCACCGCCTCGCCCTCATCGGCTGACGTCCTGCATCATGTGATGCGTACGGGCAGCCATGTGAGGGGGAGCCATGCGGAGCGAGAACGGCGCCGCCTTCGACGTGACCGGTTCTCTCGCGGCCTCCTTCGCGGCTCCCGCCGTACGTGACGCCCCCGCCGAGGCGGCCGGGGTGCGTGAGGCGATCGCCGCCAACCTGCGCCGTGTCCGCCTGGCACGCGGTCTCAGCGTCCGTGAGCTGGCCGAGCTGACCGGGGTGAGCAAGGCGTTGATCTCCCAGGTCGAGCGGGGCGTCGCCAACCCCACGGTCGAGGTGCTCTCCCGGCTGGCCACCGCCCTCGAACTGACCTTCGGCGAGCTGACCCGCGTCAACCTGGTGGGGCCCGAGGTCGTCCGGCGTGGGGAGAACGCCCCCCTGCTGGTCGGTGACAGCGCGGTCCGCACCCTGTTCGCCGCCCCCGACCGCCGCCGTTTCGAACTGGCCGAGGGTGACATCCCGGCCGGGACCCGCAGCGCCAAGAGCTCACACGGCCGGGGGTCGGTCGAGCACGCCTACGTGGTCTCCGGGGAGGTGACGGTCGAGACGGCGGAGTGGTCGGTCACCCTGGCCGCGGGGGACGCCCTGCGGTTCGCCTCCGAGTCCGACCACCTCTACGTCACCGGCGCCCTCCCCTGCCGCGTCCTGACCCTGATCTCCTTCTCCGAGGACTGAGCCCCGTTCAGGGGGTCTCCCGCGCGGGACCCGTCCTGAGCAGGGGAACGGCGAGCAGGGCGATGGTCAGGATCGTGGCCAGCCCGGCCACCAGTATGGGAACCCGCAACGTGGTGGCGGCGGCCAGCACTCCCGCCAGCCCGCTGCCCACGGGCATGAGGCCCCAGGCCATCATCCGGTAGGCGCCAGAGACGCGGCCCATCGCGCCCGGCGGGGTGAGGCGCTGGCGGCGCGTCGCGGAGAGCACGTTCCACAGCCCCACGCCCGCGCCCATCATCGCCACACCCGTCCAGGCCGCGGCGACGGTGCCCACCAGGCCGACCAGCGTGATCCCGCCGCCGGAAACGACCATCCCCGTGATCATCACCGGGCCGTCGGAGACCCGCCTGGCCAGGCGCGGGGCCAGCCAGGTTCCCGCCAGGGTGGCGACGCCGAACGCCATGACCAGCGACCCGACCGTACGGGGGCCCATGCCCAGGCTGTCGACGGCGTAGAGCGGCAGCAGGGTGTCGAAGGCGGTCGAGGCGACGCCGGCGACCATCACCATGGTGGCGAGCGTGCGCAGCCCGGGGTGTCCCAGCAGGAGACGGATGCTCTCCCCGACCCCCGCCACCAGCCGGGTACCTGTCGCCCCGGCGTCGGCGGGGAAGGCGGGGAGGGTGGCCACGAGCAGCGCGGCCGCCACGAAGCTGAGCCCGTCGACGGTGAAGGCCAACACGGGGTTGACGGCGATCACCAGGCCACCGGCGAGGGGACCGATGACGGTCATGGCCACCGTGTTGACGGCGTAGAAGCGGGAGTTCGCCTCCTGGAGATCATCCGGTCCGGCCAGGTGCACCATCATGACCTGGGAGGCGGGGTCGGCGAAGGTCTCGGCGAGCGTCAGCAGGAAGGCGAAGACGCACAGCAACGCCACCGAGTCCGCGCCTGCCGCCATGGCCGTCACCAGCACGGCCGTCAGTACGGCCCGCACCCCGTGCGCGGCGACCAGCACGGTCCGCGGCGGCGACCGGTCCACGACGGCCCCGGCGGGCAACGCGCCCAGCAGCCACGGCAACGTCTCCGCGAAGGCCACCGCGCTCGTCGCCAGCGGATCCCTGCTGCGCAGCGCGACATAGAGGGGAAGGGCCAGGAACCGCACCCCGTCCCCGCACAACGAGATCGTCCACGACCACCAGAGCCGCCGGAACCGCGGAGTCCGCACACCCACCGGCGGATTTCCCTCGGTGGCGCCGTCGGCCCGGGCGTCCGCCATCGTCCACCTCCGTGTCATGGAAACTGAACGAGGCGGTCCCGATGCTATCGAAAAACAATCTTCTTACTAAGGGATTTTCTTCTGCCGGAGACGGCCTACCGCGCTTTCCCTACGATTCGGAAATGGCGGCCACGGCTTCGATCTCAATGAGGATGTCAGGCCGGAACAGGCCCGCGACCTGGACGAGGGAGCTCGTCGGAGGACGCTCCAGGTTGATGAACTCGTCCCGTACGGCCCGCACGGTCGCCAGCGCCGAGGTGTCCACCACGAAGATCGTCAGCTTGAAGACGTCGTCCCAGGTCGCCCCACCCGCTTCGAGGGCGGCTCCCACGTTCCGCATGACCTGGCGGGTCTGCGCCTCCCAGTCACCCGCCGTCGCGACCGTCCCCTCGGCGTCGATCGGGACCTGCCCCGAGGTCCACACGATCCTGCTACCAGGGGGAATGCTCGCCACGTGGCTGTAGCCGTTGGTCGGCGGCAGGGTCGAGGGCGTTCCGAACTCGATGGATGTCATGGTCCCGTTCCTTGTGCTGTGTCACCCGTAACACCCGAAACTCTGCCAGGCCCTCCCGTTCACACGACCACGGGGTCGGGGCGTGAGGGCCTTTCGGATCCGCCGGCCCAGGACCGGAGAAGTGGAATTCTTTCCGTCCGGCCATGGAACGGGATTTGTATAGCGTGGCCATATGGATTTCTTCACCGCGCCACCGCCTCCCGAGCGGAAACCGATGAAGCGGGAAAAGAGACCACCCTGGCTCGGCCCTCCCGAGGATTTCGTCGGCGCCGTCGTTCCCGTCGACCGGACACTGTTCCGCACGGAGGCACTGGCCATCGTGCTCACCGACGCCCTCGCCTTTCCCGAAGGGGTGACGCTCAACGTGCGAATGGCGTTCCGCCGGTTGGAGGGAGTCAACGACGACGTCTGGTGGGACCGCCACGACCGGCTGTTCGATTTTCACGGCCATCACGGCTCCCGCCTCTCGGATGAGGTCATGCGGCTCGGCGTCCGTTTCTCCGACGGGTCGAAGGCGACGACCGTGGACGGCGCTCCGGGGACCGGGGAACAGCCCTCTCCGCACTCGGACGGGCCGGTCCTGCACCTCCAGGGATCGGGCGACAGGTCGGGAGGCGACGACTTCGCCACCGGGCACTGGCCGTTGTGGTTGTGGCCGTTGCCGCCGCCGGAGCCGTTCGAGGTCGCCGTCGAGTGGCCCGCCTTCGAGGTGCCGCTGACGTTCACCGAGATCGACGGCGCACCGCTCGTCGCCGCCGCGAGGCGCGCGCACTCCTACTGGCCCTGACCCTCCCCTGGCCGACGAACCGCGCGGGTGCGCCAGCCGTACAGGAAAAGGATTTTTCTGGATAAATCCGTCTATATGGGTGCGCCGTATCGATCGGGACACCGCACTTATGGGGTGCTATGTGGTGAAAAAACACCCGGACGGGCTGTGAGGTTGCGTACTTTGACCGCATGGATTTCTTCACCCCCCCTCCACGACTCGGCCGGGACCTGGCCTCGGAGGAGAGAGATCAGCCCCCGTGGGCAGGCCCCCCGAAGGATCTGCTCGGCGGCACCGTGGCCGTCGAGCAGACGCTGTTCCAGAGCGACTCGATCACGATCGTCCTCGCCAGTGCCGTCGCCTTCCCCGAGAACGTGAAGTTCCACGTACGGCTGGCGGCACGGCGACTCCTCGACGAGGACGAGGACAGCTGGTGGGAGCGGCGCGGCCTGATGTTCGAGGGACGCCGCAACCGGACCCGCCCCAGCCGCCTCCTTGAGGACGAGGTCCTGCGCTTCGGCGTGCGCCTGCCCGACGGCTCCAAGGCGACGACCGTGGACGGCAGGACGAACTCCGACGAGTGGCCGCCGCCGCGTCCCAAGGGACCCGTCCTGCGTCAGGGCGGCGGAGGCGGCGGGGGCGGTGGAGGCCGCCTGGCCACCGGCCACTGGAACCTGTGGATGTGGCCGCTGCCGCCGCCGGAGCCGTTCGAGTTCGTGGTCCAGTGGCCCGCGTTCGACGTGCCGCTGACCTTCACCAAGATCGACGGCGAGGCCCTCACCACCGCCGCAGAACGGGCCCGCTCCTACTGGTCCTGACCACCCGTCACGCGGGCCTGGCCGCCTCCGGCGCCCACACGACCACCGGTCATCCGGCGAAGAACACCGAGCACGCCGCCGGTCCCAGGAAACACACGGCCAGGACCGGCGGCTCCCTCGACCCGGCCCGGCTCAGGGGTCGGCGAGAGGGCGGTCGGCGAGAGGGCGCATCAGGGCCTGCAGGGTGGACAGGTCGGGAGTGGCTCCGAAGAAGGCCGCGTCGGCGGCCTCCACGACGCCGATGGCCCGCCGTGCCAGCTCGGCGCCCTCGTCGGTGGTCCTCAGCAACTTGGCCCGGGTGTCCGCCGGATCGACCTCCCGCCTGAGGAGGCCCTTGTCCTCCAGCCTGCGCAGCACCTGCGAGGTCATCTTCACGTCGGTGCCCGCGCGCCTGGCCAGGCTGAGCTGGTTGGGACTCTCGCCGTGGGAGTTCATCCACCAGGCGGTCGCCAGCAGCACGAACTGCACGTGGGTGAGGTCCAGCGGGGCGAGGGCGGCGACGATCTCCCGCTGCCAGCGCAGCGTGACGTGCCACAGCAGGAACCCCGGGCTCTCGTCCGGATGGGCGACCACGGCCTAACCCTCCTCCGCCCGCTTCACCAGCGCGGCCACCACGTCGGGGAAGTCCGCGGTGATCGCCGGACCGAGCTGGGGCCCGACCTCGTCCGCGGCCTGTCCGACGATCTCCGTACGGTAGGTCACCCGGGTCCGTCCCGCGTCGAGCCGCTCCAGCCGGTGCACGGTGCGCACGACGAACCCACCGGCGTCCATCTCGTCGGTGAACACCTCGCCCGGCACGATCTCCACCAGGCGCAACTCGATGGGGCCCTCCCCCGGCGGGGTCATCCTGAACGCCGTGCCCACGGCGAACGGGCCGTCGACCTCGATCTTCTCGATCCCGTCGTTCCACTGTGGCCACGTCTCCATGTCGGACCAGCGACGCCACAGCGCCTCAGGAGCGGCGGTGGTCTCGACGCTGTGCTCGTACTCCCACATGGGTCTCCCCTTCGACATTTAGGATGCGCGCAGACTATCTTCGCGGCGACTAACCCGTCAAACCCTCCCCGAACCCATCCGGCGACGTCCACGTGCAGGGATGTCGAGGACCCGGCCAACGGGCCCGTCCTCACCCACGGCCCGATGGACCACCACCAGGCCGTTCCCGCCGAGGGCGGCCCATGACCACCGGCACCGACACGACGCCGACACGACGCCGAACTCGGCCACCACAAGGACTGGCAGGAGTCCGAACGCCGGTACCTGCGTTCGGCCGGGAGCGGCGGGGGCCCGGCCGCGATGTTCGCGGGCAGGCTGAAGGCGCGGCGCGTACGCCGAGGCGGTGCCGCCGCTGCGCGTCGCCGCCGAACGCCGGCGCGAGATCAGGCGGCGCTACGACCCGGACGACCTTGAGCTGCTGACCAGGATGGTGGATCCGGCGAGGGAGTTCGCCGAGGCGGAGGCCGCCCTGACCCCCGGGTGA
Organism: Streptosporangium sp. NPDC000239; assembly: GCF_040300765.1. Taxonomy (NCBI): domain Bacteria; kingdom Bacillati; phylum Actinomycetota; class Actinomycetes; order Streptosporangiales; family Streptosporangiaceae; genus Streptosporangium; species Streptosporangium sp. NPDC000239. The sequence goes on from NZ_JBEPEI010000004.1 coordinate 28,074, forward strand.
CCCGGGCAGGCCACTGCGGCGTTAACCGAGCCAGCCCGGGGAGCCGTCGGGGACGCTGGCCAGCAACGTCCGCGTGTAGGGGTGGGAGGGGGCGTCGAGGACCTGGTCGACGGGGCCCGTCTCCACGCACCGGCCCGCCTCAAGCACGTAGAGCCGGTCGGCGACCTGACGGACGACCGCCAGGTCATGGGTGATGAACAGCATCGCCATGGACAGCCGTTCCCGCAGCTCTGCCAGGAGGGCGAGGATCTGCGCCTGCACCGAGACGTCGAGCGCGGAGACCGGTTCGTCGCAGATCAGCAGCCGGGGCTCACCCGCCACCGCACGGGCGATCGCGACCCGCTGACGTTCACCGCCGGACAGCGCGGCGGGGCGCGTCCCGGCCGTGTCGCGGCTCAGGCCGACCGATTCGAGCAGCCGGGCGACGTCTCCCGGGGCAGCCGACCGGTCGTCGGCGCGCAGGGCCTCGGCCAGGGTCGCCCCGATCGTGCGGACGGGGTTGAGCGTCGAATAGGGGTCCTGGAAGATCATCTGCGCGGTGCGCCGGGCCTGGCGCACCGCCGTACGGCTCAGCCTGCCGTAGTCGGAGCAGTCGATCCCGTCGAGCAGGACCGTGCCCGCGTCGGGGCGTTCCAGCCCGGCGACGCAGCGGGCGAGCGTGGTCTTGCCCGACCCAGACTCACCGACCACGCCGACCACCTCGCCGGGTGCGACGGTGAGGCTCACCCCGGCGAGGGCGGGCCGGGCGGATCCGGCGAAGGTTCTGCGCAGGTCACGCAGGTCGAGCACCGGGGCGGCCGTGACCGGGGCGCCAGGCGCGACCCCCGGTGCGGGCGCGGGCCTGGCGGGCAGCTCGGCGGCGCGCAGGCAGGCCGACTCCCGCCCTGGCCGTACCGGCAGAGCCGAGGGCCGTACGGCCAGGCACCCGGGCACGGCCAGGGAGCAGCGGGCGGCGAAGGCGCACCGGTCGGCGACCGCGTCGTGGGCCGGCACGGAGCCGGGGACGGCCGGGATGACGGCCAGGCGCCGGTCGGCGGGCGGTTCGGCCGCCAGCAGGGCCCGGGTGTAGGGGTGGAGCTGCTCGTCCCGTACGGCCGCCGCCCCACCACTCTCCATGATCCGCCCGGCGTACATCACCATGACCCGGTCGCAGGTGGAGAAGGCCAGCCGCAGGTCGTGGGTGATGAGCACGAACGCCATGCCCCGGTCCCGCTGAATGCGCCGGACCAGGGCGAGCACCTCACGCTGGGTGGTCGCGTCGAGCGCGGTCGTCGGCTCGTCGGCGACCAGCACGCGGGGCCCGCCCGCGAGCGCGGCGGCCAGGCCGACACGCTGCCGCATGCCGCCGGACAGCTGGAACGGGTAGCGCCCGGCCACGTCCCCGGGCAGCCCGACCTCGGCCAGCAGCCTGGGCACCTCGGTCGCGGCGTCGGCCCCCTTCGGCAGCCCGTCGGCGATCTGCCTCCCCACCCGGCGCAGCGGGTTGAGCAGCGTGAACGGGTCCTGCATGAGGAGGGAGACCACGCCGCCGCGCTGCCGGGCGCGGGTTCGGGGGTCGTCGTCGACCCGCACGCCGTCGACGCTCACCCGGCCGGAGGCGTCGAGTCCCCTGGGCAGCAGGCCGAGCGTCGCCCTGACCGTGAGCGACTTGCCGGAGCCGGACTCACCGACGATCGCGAGGGACTCCCCCGGCGCGACGTCGAAGGAGACCTCGGACAACAGGGTCCTGCCGGTCGCGGGCTGCCGTACGGTCAGCCCCTCGACCGTGATCCCGCCCTCTTGTGCCATCCTCAGCGCGCCCTTCCCCGCGCGTCCACGCGTTCGTAGAGCCAGTCACCCACGATGTTGAGCGCGGCGGCGACGGCGATGATCGCCAGGCCGGGGGCGATCACCGTCCAGGGGTTGGCCAGGAACTGGGTGCGGTTGTCCGACAGCGTCCGCCCCCAGTCGGGTGAGCCCGCCGCGACGCCCAGACCGAGGAAGGACAGCGAGGCCAGCGAGACCAGGGCGTAGGCGAAGTTGAGGAACACGTTGGCCAGTGCGACGGGCGCGATGTTCGGCCACACGTGCCGCGTCATGATCCGCCAGGAGGAGAGGTTCTTCATCTGGGCGGCCTCGACGTAGGGGCGGTGCCGCTGTTCGAGTACGGCTCCGCGCACCACCCGTGTGTCGGTCGGCGAGAACAGCACGACCAGTACGGCGATGGCCAGGCCGTACCCGCCGCCGAGCACGCCCGCCACGACGATGGCGACCAGCAGGGCGGGCAGCGAGAACACCAGGTCGGCCCAGCGCATGACCAGCGCGTCCACCCAGCCGCCGAGGTATCCGGCGGGCAGCCCGGCCAGGTTGCCGACGACCATCGAGCCGAGGGCCACGCACAGTGCCCCCGGCACGGCCGTACGGGCTCCGGCGACCAGCAGGTCCAGCACGTCGCGGCCCAGGTCGTCGGTGCCGAGCGGGTGGCCGGGGCCGGGGCCGCTGATGCCCAGCATCAGGTCCTGGGCGGTGGCGTCCGGCACGATCCAGGGGGAGAAGGCGGCGGCGACAGCCGCCAGGACAAGCACCAGGAGCGCGACGGCCACACTCACCGGGGCGCGCAGCCACGCGGGCCGCGCCGCGCCTCTCCTGCGGACCTCCACGGCCTCCTGCGGACGACGGCCGGTGAACGGGCGCCTCACGAGGCCCTCCCGCCGATCCTGACCCTGGGGTCGGCCAGGGAGTAGCCGACGTCGACCAGGAGGTTGACGGCGGCGATGAGCAGGGTGAGCAGCAGCGCGAGCGCCTGGACCACGGGCACGTCCTTGAAGGTGACCGAGTCGACCAGCAGGGAGCCGAGGCCGGGCAGCGCGAAGGTCACCTCGACCAGTACGGTCCCGGCCAGCATGCCGGTCACGACCAGCCCGGCGGCGGTGAGGATCGGCACGAGCGAGTTGCGCAGCGCGTAGGCCAGGACCCCGGCGCCGCCCAGGCCGCGTGCCCTGGCGAAGACCACGTAGTCCTGGTCGAGTTCGCGGATGAGCGCGGCCCTGCTGAAACGGACGAGCATGCCCACGGCGCCCACGGCCAGCGCGGCGGCAGGCAGCGTCAGGTGCCAGATCCGGTCGGCCAGGCCCTCGCCGGTGCCGTACACGGGGAACCAGCCGAGCCAGGCGGCGAAGACCACGAGCAGCAGCAGTCCCACGGCGAACGGCGGGGCGCTCAGCCCGACCACCCCGGCGGTGACCGTGAACCGGTCGGTCGCCCTGCCCCGCCGTACGGCTCCCGCGACGCCGAGGGGGACGCCGACGAGCACCGCGAGCAGCGTGCCGTACCCGGTGAGCGCCAGGGTGAGCGGCAGTCGTTCGCCGATCATGTCCGCGACCGGGGAGCCGGTCCTGATGGAGACGCCGAGGTCGCCGCGCAGGGCGCCGCCGAGCCAGGTGAGGTACCGCACCGGCAGCGGGTCGTCGAGGTGGTAGCGGGCCTGGATGGCGGCGATGGTCTCCGGCGTGGCGGGACGGGTGCCGAGCAGGGTCTGCTGGACCGAGCCCGGGGCGAGGTAGAGCAGGCCGAATACGCCCACGGAGACCAGGGCGACGACGACGGCGGTCCCCGCCAGCCTGCGCGCCAGAAAGGCGCCCCAGCCCCGCCCGGCGCGCCGGACACGGTGACCGCCCTCTCCCGGAGCGGCCTCCCGGACGCCCCCGTGAGAGCCGTCCCCCGTGGCGTCCTCGCGCGAGCCGTTCTCCCGGACGCCCTCGTAAGCGCCGCCTCCCACGGCGGCCTCCCGGACGTCCCCGTGAGAGCCGTCGTCCCCGTCCCACGGGAGGCCGTCCCGGCTCCGCCCGTCCATCACAGCACCCCGTTCTCCGTCAGCCAGGCGAGCACGCGGCCGGCCGCGTCGTGACGGTGTCCCGGCTCGGTCAGCTCGTGGCCCTCCCGAGGGTAGACGACGAGCTGAGTCCTCACTCCGGCCGCTGACCAGGCACGATAGAGCTGGTCCGCCTGCCCGGCGGGGGTGGTTCTGTCCTCGGCGCCGTGCAGGATCAGCGTCGGGGTGGTCACGGCTCCGGCGTGACAGACCGGGGAACGCGCGGCGAGAAACTCCCTGCCCTCCGGGGTGGTCGCGTCGGCGCCCCGGTGGTACAGCGGGTCGTAGCCGCCCGCGAGATTGCTCGCGGTGGTGAAGCTGAGCCAGTCGGCGACGCCGGACATCACGACCGCCGCCCTGAACCTCCTGGTCCGTGTCACCGCCCACGCGCTGAGATAGCCGCCGTAGCTCAGCCCGAGCACCGCCATCCGCCCGGGGTCGGCGATCCCGGCCGCCACGAGGTGGTCGGTCCCGGCGAGCACGTCCCCGAGGTCCTCCTCGCCGACGTGCCCGATGACCCGGCGGGCGTAGTCCTGCCCGCGTCCGCTGCTGCCCCGGGGGTTGGGCAGCAGTACGGCGGCGCCCGCGTGCGCCAGCGGCAGCGCGAGCTGGTTGGACTCGGCGGGGGCGAAGGCGCTCGACCACAGCCAGGTCGGCCCGCCGTGCGCGATCACCACCAGCGGCCTCGGCCCCGGCGCCTCCCCGGAGGTCAGCAGCAGTCCCTGGACCGTGAGCCCGTCGGGCCCGGTCCAGCTCACCTCCTCCTGCCGTACGGCCAGCCGCGCGAGGTCGGTGTTGAGGGCGGTGACCTGGTGCCACTCACCCTCGGTGAGGACGGCGAGCGCGATCTCCGGTGGTCGCCCGGCCGTCTCCCAGACGGCGGCGGCACGGGTGCCGGTGCGGTCCGGCGACAGCGACGGCTGACCGTCGCGCCCGCCGAGGGTGCCCCAGGCCGTCCAGCGGCTCAGCACCCGCCCTTCGGCGGTCATGGTGCCGCCGTGCGTGCCGGTTCCCGACCACCCGGTGAACCACAGGGTGTGCTCGTCGAGCCAGCCCAGGTCGGTGACGTCGTCCACGGTGGTCAGCCGGGTCACCGTACCGCTCTCCAGGTCGAGGTGGACGACCCGTCCCGAGACGATGGACAGTCCCTCGACCACGACGGCCGCGCGTCCACCGGGGGCCAGCCTGGGGCGGCTGAGCTGCCAGGAGGTGGTCAGCAGGGTCCGGGTCCCCCCGGTGGCCGGGTCGATCAGGACGAGGCCGGGCCGGTAGTACCCGCCGGGGGTCTCATCCGCCGAGGTCACGGCCAGGGCGAGGCCGTCGCGCCAGTCGGCCTCCCAGACGGTCAGGCCGGGGGTGGGGACGGGCCTCGGGGCCGGGTCCCCGACCCTGAGCAGGGCGAGCCGCCGCAGCCGTCCGCCCGGGGTCCTGACGAAGGGGTCGGCGGCCGGGTCGGCCACCCGGAGCCCGAGGTGGCTGCCGTCGCGTTCGCTTCCGGGGTCGGCGAGCCGTACGAGGACGGTGCCGTCGGCGTCGGCGACCAGGTCCTCGATCTCCCCGCCGACCCCGGCCCGCCAGACGGTGACGAGGTCGTCGCCCGCGCGGACCTCGACGTGGTCGAGGGCCTGCCCGTCGCCCGAGGCGAGCAGCAGCCGCCCGTCGGGCAGCCAGCGGGTCAGCGCGTGCCCGCGTCCCGCGACCTCGGGAACCGGGGTGGGGACGGCGTCCGCACGGGTGAGGTCGAGCACGTGGGCGACGGGTTCGGCCTCGGACGGGGGCAGGACGCAGGCGACGCGGGTGCCCTCGGGGTGCAGCGCGACGGCGTCGGGCACCCGGAGGGTCGCCAGGGCCGCGTGCGCCCGCAGTCCCGCGTCCCGCGAGAGGTCCACGACGGTCATGGGCGGGTGGTGAGCTTGGCGGCCCAGGGGCCGACGAAGAAGTAGGGGCCGAACTCCCCGGCGCCGATCTTCGGTCCGAACGCGGTGGCCGCCTCTCCCCACCACAGCGGCTGGTAGGGAACGTCGGCCGCGGCCCTGACCAGCGCGTCGCCCAGCAGCCTGCCCCTGGCGGCGTCGTCGGTGCTCTTCTTGGCGTCGTCGAGCAGCCCGGTCACCTCGGCGTTGGCGTACTCGGCGATGTTGGAGCCGTTCTCCCCGGCGTAGGCGCCGTTGAGCAGCTGCTGGACGTACTCGGAGGGGTCGCCGGTCGTGGCGAAGTACCACCCGAGGTAGACGCCGGAGTCGTGCTTGCCCAGCTCGGAGATCCACTGTTCGAGGGGGATCTCCTTGACCTCCAGCGTGATGCCGATGGTCTTGAGGTTCTCGGCGAGGGTGAGGGCCGCCCTGCCGAGCTGGGGGCCGCTGCTTGGGTAGGTCAGCACGTCGGAGAAGCCACCCGGCACCGAGGAGAGCGCCAGCTCCTCCTTGGCCTTGGCGAGGTCGAAGCCGTACTGCGGGATGCGCGCGTAGAGGTCCTTGACCTGGGCCTCGTCGAGCACGCCGCCCCACTGGGCCGGGTCGGGGACGGTCGTCGCGACCTGGCCGTGGCCGCGCAGCACGCTGCGCACGATGCCCTCGCGGTCCACGGCGTGGGCGACCGCCTTACGGACGTGGACGTCGTTCCAGGGCTTCTTGGCGGTGTTGAAGGCCAGGGTGACCAGGGACCGGTCGCTGGCCGTGCGGACCTCGACGCCGGAGATCGCCTTCCACTGGTCGATCTGCTCGGCGGGGACGTTCAGCGCGACGTCGACGGATCCGCCGCGCATGGCCAGCAGCCGGGTCGACTCCTCGGGGACGAAGTCCAGCCTGATCTGCCGGTAGGGGACCTTGCCGCCCCACCAGGCGTCGTTGCGCTCCAGCGTCACGTGCGAGTCGGGCGCGAACTCGGTCACCTTGTACGGCCCGGTGCCGAGGATCTTCCCGGCCGGGGTGCCGATGTTCTCGCCGGTCGTCTCGACGAACTTTCTGCTCGTGATCTGCAGGGTGCCCGGGGAGGGGGTCCAGGCGAAGGAGGCGTCCGGCTCCTTCAGGGTGATCGTGACCGTGGAGCCGTCGGCCTTGATCTCGTCCACGTTGGCGTAGGCGTAGGCGTAGGCCGAGGTGGAGCCCTTCCTGGCGTGCAGGTCGAGGCTGGCCACGACGTCGTCGGCGGTCAGCGGGGTGCCGTCGGTGAAGGTCACCCCGGAACGGATCCGGTAGAGGTAGGTCTTCGGGTCCTTGCGCTCCCACGACTCGGCGAGGGCGGGCTGGAGACCGCCGTCCTGCCCGACGCCGACAAGCGCCTCCTGGCAGAGGAGGGCGACGACGTAGTTCATGATGCCCGCCTCCTTGCTCGCGTCGAGTGAGCCGATCGAGGAGGGCAGCGCGACCCTGAGCAGGTCGGTCTTCCCGGCGGCGGGAGAGGGAGGGGTCGAGCCGCAGGCGGCGAGACCGGGGATCGCGGCCAGGCCGCCCACGATGGCGAGGGATCTCAGGAGGGAACGCCGGGTGAGGGCGACGTCGGGGAGACCGGTCACGGAGACCTACTTTCTGCGACCAGCCAGCCTGTCTAGCTGCTGCGTCTACCATTACTATCCACTTGGCTCTGGAGAGTATTCGCCCGACGGCGCCCCGGTCAAACCCACCTTCCGAATGGGAAATGCATGGACTCCCTCACCGTTTACAGCGCCCCCTGGTGCGGCCACTGCCAACGCCTGAAGTCCCAGCTCACCCGGGCCGGCATCCCCTTCACGGAGGTGGACGTCGACCACACCCCGGGGGCGATCGAGCGCATCACCGAGATCGGCGGTGGCTCCTGGCTCATCCCGACCGTGGTCATGCCCGACGGCACCGGCCTGGTCAACCCGAGCCTGCGGGAGATCCGCGAACGGCTCGGGCCGGCCGAAGGCGAGGCTCCGGCCGCCCCGTGAGCCCCGGCTCAGGCGAACAGCGGCTCGACCAGCAGCACGACGCCGAAGACGGCGAACGCGGCGGCGGCGCCGTACTTGATGACCTTCTCCGGCAGGTGCTTGCCGAGCATGCGGCCGACCAGGATGGCCAGCGCGTCCGCGGCGACCATGCCGACCGTCGAGCCGAGCCAGGTGCCGAACCAGCCGTACTGCGTGGCCAGCGTGATGGTGGCCAGCATGGTCTTGTCGCCGAGTTCGGCGAGGAAGAACGCCACGGTCACCGCCACGATCGCCGACCTGGTCGTACGGCTGGCCTTCTGCTCCTCCTCGTCGGTCAGCTCGTCCCCGCGCAGCGTCCACACGGCGAACCCCAGGAACGCCAGGCCCGCCACGATCGTGATGGCCGTGGTGGGGATCAGGTCACCGGCCAGCCTGCCCAGGCCGACGCTGACGAGGTGGACGACCGCGGTGGCCAGGGTGATACCGGCCAGGACCGGCCACGGTTTGAACCTGGTCGCGAAGGTCATCGCCATGAGCTGGCTCTTGTCGCCGAGTTCGGCGACGAAGATCACGGCGAGACTGATCCAGAATGCTTCCAACGAGCTGCCCTTCCGCGCGCGGCCGGGCCGGAAGGGGCACCCGGGGAGTCTCGGGCACGACTTCGGCCCGGCGGCATCGATGTATGCCTGCCAGGCCGAAGGTCTCGTCCGCCTCGGCGTCTCCGCCTCAAGGCCCGCGCGACCGGGCGCCGTGGCGCCAGTATGTCGATCACGCGATTGGGACTACTCCCCCTCGGGTGTTACCGGTCCACGATAACAGGCGCCCGCAAATGCCCTCACAGGCCGGTTCCGACCATCACGGGCTCGTTGACCAGCGTGACCCCGAACTTCTCCAGCACGCCGTCACGCACCTCGCGGGCCAGGTCGAGCAGCTCCTCGGTGGTCGCGGAAAGCTCGGGGTTGGTCATGGCCAGGGTGTGCTTGGTCGAGATGCGCGCCGGGCCGCGCCGGTAGCCCTTGGGGAAGCCCGCGTTCTCGATCAGCCAGGCCGCGGGGACCTTGACGGAGCCCCCGGGCATGTCCCAGCGGGGGAAACCGGGCACGCGCAGGTCGAGTTCGGCCGCCTCGGCCGCACTGAGGACCGGGTTGGTGAAGAACGAGCCCGCGCTGTGGGTGTCCGGGTCCGCCGGGTCGAGCACCATGCCCTTGCCCGCGCGCAGGGCGAGCACGGCCTCACGGGCCCGCCCGAGCGGCACCCGCTCCCCCAGCTCGACGCCCAGCCTGAGGGCCAGTTCCTTGTAGGCAACCGGCCCGGACAGGTCGTCGGCGGCCAGCTCGTAGGTGACCGAGAGCACGACGTGCCTGCCGAGTTCCTCCTTGAACGCGCTGTCGCGGTAGGCGAAGCCGCACTCCGCCGCGTCCATGTCCCTGACCTCGCCCGTCCCGCGGTCGTAGACCCGCACCCCGGTGATCGTCTGTGACACGTCCTGCCCGTAGGCGCCGACGTTCTGGATCGGCGTCGAGCCGACCAGCCCGGGGATGCCGGACAGGCACTCCACCCCGGACCACCCCTCGGCGACGGTCAGGGCGACCAGGGCGTCCCAGTCCTCCCCCGCCTGCGCGGTGACCCGGACCCTCCCGCCCTCGGTCTCGGTCCGCACGCCCCTGGACGCCACCCGCACCACCAGGCCGTCGAAGCCCTCGTCGGCCACCACCAGGTTGCTGCCGCCGCCGAGCACGAGCACCGGCTCCCCCGCCGCGTCCGCCGCCGCGACCAGCTCGACGATCTCCTCCGCCGACCCGGCCTCGGCGAACGCCCTCGCGGCCCCGCCCAGCCCCAACGTCGTGTACGGCGCCAGCCGTACCCCTGCGACCCGCTCAGTCATGCGCTTCCCCACGCCCGGTGCGACAATCCGGCGACCAGCCTACGGGGAGCCGCTATGTGGAGCGGAGCAGGCCGAGCACCCGGTCGTAGGTCCTGCGCGACTCCCTGTCCCGGTAGGCCGGGTCGACGTCGTGGTAGCCGCGGTGCCGTTCCTGGTGGACGGGCAGGTCCCGGTCGAGGGCGACGACCGTGCCGGGCAGCAGCAGGGAGAACTCCAGGTCGGCGTTGCGGTAGTAACGCGCGTCCCGGGAGAAACCGCCCGCCGCGAGCGCGGCGTCGCGGCGTACGGCGAACAGGTGGCCGAGCACCCCCTTGACCTCCCCGGGCCCCGCCTCGTGCCAGTCGTGGCCGTCCTCCCCCGGGTCGACGCCCTTCCAGCCTGCCGCGACCACGTCGTCCTCAAGCACCTTGATCAGGGGGGTGATCGCGTCGCCGTCCAGGATGGTGGAGGTCTCCATCACCACGTGCACGTCCGCGCCGTCGAGCTTCAGCAGTTTCGTACGGCTCTCGCCCCACCCCGCCGTGCCTCCCCGCCAGTGCGCGATCTCGGCCACGTGCCAGGCCTCGACCCGGTGGGGGTACTCCTTGACCAGTTCCTCAAGGACCTCGCCTGCCCCGTCGACGTTGCCCAGGTCGAGGGCGATGATCCTGGCCTCGGTGCGGGCGACCACGGCCCTGACGCACTCAAGCAGGTCCTCCGGCCAGCCGTCCACCACGAGCGCGACCGTCACGCTCGGCGGCGCGACCGGCTCCTCGGGCTCGACCGGGGTGACCTCCTCGTCCAGCCGGGAGACCGACAGGCTGGCGTCCCACAGCAGCTGGGATTCGATCATCCGCTCGGGGTCCCCGCGGTCCTCCCCGGTCCTGTCGCGGCCGCCGGCTCCGGAGGCGTTCCCCGGCCCACGGTTCTTCCCGGCTCTGCCGGTGAGTTCGACGCCCTCGGGCTCCTGGGCGGGAGCTGCCTCGGTCCCGGCGACCCGTTCGGCCTCCAGGTCACCGAGCCGTTCCGGGCGGGCGCCGGGTGCCGCGGCCTCCCGCACCCGCTCGGCCTCCGAGGTGCCCTCCTCAAGCGGTACGGTGCCGGTCACCCGGCCCGCTTTTACCGATCCCTCGGCATTCTCCGGATTTATCGGCTTTTCGGGTACTGGTACGGCGCTGACCGTCGGCCACACCTCGAAAGACGGCCGGGGAACCAGGTCGAAACCCTCGCCGAGCGCGCGGACGAGCCAGCCCTCGGCCTCGATCTCCCCGCGCAGCGTCTCCGCCCCCGCGAGATCGTCACCGGTCCTGGCCCTGACCCACCGCTCGGCGAGAGCGGTCACGTGAGGTGGTACTTCGCTCATTCCAGGACGCTACCCACGCACGGAAGGAGAAATCAGGCGAAACAAATCCCGCCGGGCACGACACTCCACCCCCGGACCCCGGGGCCCGGGGAGGCCGTACCGTCAGGCCAGCTGGACCACCGCGCGGGCCTTGGAGAGCACCCTGGAGTCGGCGGAACGGGCGGTCAGCGCGACCACCACGCGCTTGTCCTCAAGCTTCTGCTCGATGAGGCCGCTGACCGTGATGACCGCCCCCTGCTCGTCGTCCGGGACGACCACCATGGAGGAGAAGCGCACGCCGTAGTCGACGACGGCACCGGGGTCGCCCGCCCAGTCGGTGACGAACCGGCCGCCCTGGGCCATGGTGAACATGCCGTGCGCGATGACGTCGGGCAGGCCGACGGCCTTGGCGAAGCGCTCGTTCCAGTGGATGGGGTTGAAGTCGCCGGAGGCCCCGGCGTACATCACCAGGTTGACGCGGCGGACCGGGTAGTCGACCGCGGGGATCTCCTGCCCCGTCTCGACGTCGTCGTACTTGACCGTCGCGGCCATCAGCCCGCCCCTCCGCGCTCGACGATGGTGTTGTAGGTCGTGCAGACAGGCTCGCCCTCGACCGTGGAGACGTCGCTCCTGACGGTGATGAGCTCGTTGCGGCCCACGCTGCGGATGTCGGTCACCGTCGAGACGGTGACCAGCTCGTCGCCGGCGTGGATCGGCCGCTGGTACTCGAAACGCTGCTCACCGTGGACGACCATGGCGAAGTTGAGCCCCAGCTCCGGGTCGGCCAGGATCGAGCCGCCCGCCAGGCTGAACACGATGGGGAAGGTCGGAGGGGCGATCACGTCCGGGTGACCGACGGCCCGCGCGGCCTCGGCGTCCCGGTAGACCGGGTTGTCGTCCCCGATCGCCGCCGCGAACTCCCTGATCTTCACACGGCTGACCTCGTAGGGCGGAGAGGGCGTGGACGCCCGCCCGACGAAATCGCGGTTCAGAGCCATCGTGCTCCTTTACGGATATCGAGCTGGTTGGGGGCCGCCGGTACGGCCACCAGGAAACCGTAGCCCTCCCCGGCCTCCGCGCGGCTGTCGGTCATGGTCAACACCCGGGCAGGAAAGCTGTGCGAACGCGACAAACCGGCGCCCTCTCGAAGAGGACGCCGGTTCGCGTTGAGTTTGCGGGTGCTACCGAGGCAGCCGTCTCCCGAAGAGATGCGGGAGTCCTCGCGAGAACTAGCGGGTCTCGCGGTGCGCCCGGTGCGTCTTGCAGTTGGGGCAGTACTTCTTCAGCTCAAGCCGATCCGGGTCGTTGCGCCGGTTCTTCCGCGTGATGTAGTTGCGGTGCTTGCACTCCTGGCAGGCCAGCGTGATCTTCGGCCTAACGTCGGTGGCAGCCACTTGGGAGTGCCTTTCTACGTTCGGGACTGGGACAACCCGCACCGGTGCCCCGTAAGGGAGACCGGGAGGGTAGTAGCGGAGGCCGGACTTGAACCGGCGACACAACGATTATGAGCCGTTTGCTCTGCCTGACTGAGCTACTCCGCCTTGGAGCCATCTGAGTGACGGCCCCCGCAAGGATACCCGACCTGTGGACTGACTGCGTACTTGCGCAGGTCAGGGCCATCTTCCGGGTTTCCCCGGTTATGCCCCGTCCACTCGCCGGGTCCTTGAGCGTCTTGCGGTGGGCCTCAACGTCCACCCAAGCCGAAAGCCCCAACCGATTGGTCAGGGCCTGGAGGCTGTCGAGCCCCTTTACGGAATCGAACCGTAGACCTTCTCCTTACCATGGAGACGCTCTGCCGACTGAGCTAAAGGGGCCTGCCCGCTCTGACTTGGCGTCTTTTCTTCGCCTCGTCGCTGCGGACAGGTGTAACCATACACGGCTCGGCGGCGTGATGCGAAATCAATCCGGATCATCACGGGACCGGGGCCCGCGCCCACGCCAAGTGGTCACCAAGTGCCACATAAGCGGCCTCTCACATCGTGGTCTCACCACGAGACACACCACCGAGGAGAGAGCCGTGACGACCCCCGAACTACTGGGTTTCCAGATCACCCATCGCGCCATGCGAGGGGAGACCCGCCGCCTGGCCGTACTCGCCACCGAGCTGGCCGAGGGAAGGCAGACGGCCGACGTGGCCCGCGCGGCGGCCGTCGGCGCCTACGTCACCCGGCTGTGCGCGGGCATCCACCACCATCACGTGTCGGAGGACGAGGTGCTCTGGCCCGTCATCGAACGGTCCGCGGGGGCCGAGGTCGACCTTCGGGACCTGAGCGACGACCACTCGGAACTCGACCCGCTGCTCGCGGAGGTCGTCGGCCAGGCCGCCGCCTTCGCCTCGACCGTCTCGACCGGGGACGCCTCCCGCCTCGCGGCCCTGCTCACCAGGCTCGCCGACATGCTCGACGAGCACATCGAGGAGGAGGAACGGCTGCTCTTCCCGATCATCATGAAGTACGTGTCCGTCGCCGACTGGGCGAAGGTCGAGAAGGCCGTCCGCAAGGGCGGTGACATCAGGACCGAGCTGCCCAGGATCGAGGAGTACGCCAGGCCCGAGGAGCTGGTCCGGCTGCGCAGGATGGCGGGTCCCGTGCTGACGGTGCTGCTCTCCCTGCTGCGCGGCGGCCACCGCCGCCGCAGGCGGATGATCTACGGCCCCCTCGCGGACGGCTGAGCGCTCTCAGGTCTCGCGCGCCGAGGCCAGGGCTCGGGCCGCCTCACGCGCCCAGTGCGGGGAACCGATCCGTTCCGCGACCCGTACGGCCCTGGCGTAATGGCCTGCCCCGTCCTCGCCGAGGAGCTCCGCGAGGTCCCCGAGGACATGCGCGACCGGCCCCAGGGTCACCGAGCCCGACGACAGCCCGGCCAGCTCGTCGTCCCACGGCAGCAGGTCCTCGTAACACCGCCGGGCGACCTCCCGATCGCCCAGGGTCACGGCGTTACGGGCCCGCAGCGTCAGCCGGATCAGCCAGTAGTAGTCCTGCCTGGCCCGCCAGTACGGCTCCCAGACCGCCCTGGCCTCCTCGTGCCTCCCCTCGGCGGCCAGCGCCGCGACCAGCAGTTCCGAGGTGTCGGGCGGGAGCAGCTCGTAGACGGCCCTGATCTCCTCGACGTCCTGGGGCAGCCCACCGGCCAGGCGGGTCACGAACCGGCCGAAGACACCGACGGCCAGGGCCTGCGGCCCCCCGGCCGCCGCCATCCGCTCCGCCGTACGCGTGTAGGAGCGCTCGGCGGCGGCGAAGTCGCCCCTGACCAGCAGGACCAGGGCGTCCAGCATCGCCAGCACGCTCAGCGCCAGCCCCAGCTGGCCGGTGGTCGAGTGTTCGAGCGCCCGGTCGGCGTGGTGACGGGCGGCGGCCAGGTCGTTGCGGCCCAGGCTCACCATGAAGAGCGCGTGGTGGCCCTGCATCCGGTATCCGGGCAGCCCGGCGCGCCCGCCGAGCTCGACCAGTTCCCGCCCGACCGCTTCGAGCTCGGCCCGCCGGTGCGGCGTCAGCAGGACGAAGTAGCGCGCGTTGAGCGCCAGGCAGACCAGTTCGGCGCGGCCCGACTCCCTGGCCAGGCGCAGCGCCTCGGCGCTGTGGACCTCGCACTCCTCCTCCCGGTGCCCTTCGAGCTCGAAGGTGAGCGTGGCCAGCAGCCTGCAGCGGGTCTCGTCGTCGTTCTCGCCGGTCAGGGCCTCCTCGACGGCGGCGACGAACTCCTCGTCCACCCGCCGGGCCGGCTGGATGGACCAGGTCACCGGGGCGTCGTAGGCGGTCAGCGCCCGGGTGAGCCCCGTCCCGAGCCGCCGCGCCACCTCGATGGCCCGCCGCCGGTCCGCCCTGGCGGCCAGCACGTCGCCCACGTGCGCCTCGGCGCCCACCAGGCCGCACAGCAGGTCGAGTCGTTCCCTGTCGTCCTCGACGAGGCCGAGCGCGCCCCGGTAGAGGGCCCCCGCCTCCCGGTGGGCGTGCAGGTCCGCCGCCCGCCGCGCCGCCGCCACCACGTACGGCACCGCCCGCCCGGCCGTGGCCGGGGTCGCGGCGGCCAGCGCGTGGTGTCCCAGGGCCAGGACGTCACCCGGCCTGGCCCGTTCGAGCGCCCCGAGGACCCTGCCGTGCAACCGGGTACGGCGCAGCCCCGGCGTGTCCTCGTAGAGGGTCTCGCGGACCAGGACGTGGGCGAAGCGCACCCGCCCGGGGGCCGGCTCGGTCAGCAGCCCCGTCATGACGCCCGCCTCAAGCCCTTCGAGCACGGTGTCCTCGTCGCACCCTTCGAGCGCGAGCAGCACGTCCACGTCCACGTCCCTGCCGACGACCGCCGCGTCCCGCAGCGTGGTCCGCGCGGTCGCGGGCAGCCTGGCGATCCTGCGCCTGATCAGGTCCCGCACCCCGGGTGGCAGGGCCAGGGCGGCTCCCGTGCCGTCCGTGCTGATCAGCCTGGCCGTCTCGGAGACGAAGAGCGGGTTGCCCCCGGTCCGTTCGGCGACCGCGCGGACGGTCTCCGGATCGACGTCGTGTCCCGAGCGTTCCCGCAGCAGTGTGGCCACGTCCGCGACGTCCAGGCCGCCCAGGGCGAGCCGGTGGGTCTCCCGCCCGGCCAGGGCGGCCCAGGTCGCCTCAAGGTCGTCGGTCGTCTCGGCGCTCCGGTAGGTGGCCAGCACCATGATCTCCACGGTCGCGAGCCGTACGGCCAGGTGGCGCAGCAGGCGCAGTGTCTCGGCGTCGGCGCGGTGGACGTCCTCAAGCACGACCAGCAGCCGGGTTCCGCCGGTCACGACGCGCGTCAGGTAGTCCTCGGCCGCCATGGCGAGCCGGAACCGGCCGGTCGCCGGGGTCTCGTCGGCCAGCAGGGGCGTGAGCCGTACGGCGAGGTCCTCCTGGGGCGGGCGGACGGCGGCCAGGGCGCGCAGGGCCTCGCTCCACGCCCAGGCCGGCGGCGCCCCGCCGTCGGTCTCCGGGCACCGTCCGGTGACGGTCAGCCATCCCCTCCCCGCCAGGCGCCGGGCGAAGGCGTTGGCGAGCGTGCTCTTGCCCACGCCCGCCTCCCCGCCCAGCCAGACCGTGCGCGGCCCACGGCCGTCGGCGACGGCGTCGAGCGCGGCCAGCTCCTCCGTACGGCCGACCATCTCGACGGCCGGTTCCTCGGACGGCATCGGGCGTGGGGACGGCAGGGGACGTTCCGGTACGGCCGAGCGCAGCCGGGCCGCGTGGGTGAGGATGTCGCTCTCCAGGGCACGCAGTTCGGGGCCGGGATCGACGCCGAGCTCCTCGGCGAGGGTCTCGCGGGCCCTCCTGATCGCGGCCAGCGCGTCCGCCTGCCGCCCCGCCCGGTAGTGGGCCAGGGCGAGCAGCCGTACGGCGTTCTCCCTGAGCGGGTGGGCGCGGACGTGCTGTTCAAGCCGTACCTCGGCGTTGCGGCCGAGGGCGAGCAGCGCCTCGGCGCGGTGTTCGACGGCGGCCAGCCGCAGGTCGTCGAGGCGCGCGGCCTCGGCTACGGCCCATTCCTGGTCGGCGAACTCGGCGTAGGCCTGCCCCTGCCACAGCGCCAGCGCCCGGTCCAGCAGGTCGAGCGCCCGCGCCGCCCCGTCCCCGGCGAGCGCCGCGGCGGCCTCCTCGACCGTCGCGGCGAAGGCCCAGGCGTCGACCAGTTCGGGGTCGAGCCGCAGCCGGTAGCCGGGCGCGGCGCTGACCAGCACGGTCGCGGGGGTACGGGGCCGCCGGTCGGGTTCGAGGGTCCGCCGCAGGTTGGACACGTACACCTGGAGCGCGGCCAGCGCCTTGGGCGGGGGTTGTCCACGCCAGAGGTCGTCGATGAAACGATCTGTCGAGACCACGTGGCCGCCCGCGGCGACCAGCCGGGCCAGTACGGCCCGCTGCCGGAAGGCGCCCAGGTCCGCAGGACGACCGTTGACCTCCGCCTGGAGCGGACCAAGAACACGCAACATAACGGAAAGTAGCGTATTTCACATTACGCAAAGGAGCGCGATGTCCCAGGAACCACGCAGGGCGGCGATCCGGGCGCTCGACGAGAGCGACCGGCGGCACTGGTACTGGTACGGCAGGGACGGCGACGGCCACGTGTGGCTGTTCGAGGCCGTCATCGACGACGGCGGCGAGTACTGGCCCGTCAGGCACGCCGAACTCGGCGCCGACGGCGTCGCCCGCCGGTACTCGTGGCGGCACATCTCCGACGAACACGGTTTCCTGGCCGAGGGCCCGCTCTATCCCGACGACTTCGGCCTGAACCCGCTGACCGAGGAGGAGTTCGCCACCCTGTGGGACGCGCTCGGCGGGTGATCCCCTCTCACACGACGAGCGCCGCCTGGATCTCCAGGAAGATCTGCACCTTCTCCCCCAGTGTCAGTCCCTCACCGCCGGGAATGGGGCTGTTGAAACTGACCCCGAAATCCGTGCGGTCGATCTCGCCGCGCGCCGAGAAACCGACCCGGGCACCGGCCCTGGGGTCCGGAAGATAGGGGTCGGGGCCGAAGCCGTTGATCTCGACCCTCAGCGGGACCGGGCGGGTGACCCCCTTGAGTGTGAGTTCGCCGTCCAGGACGAACTCCTCCCCCTCACGCCGCAACGCGTCGGCGTGGTAGGTCAGGGTCGGATACCTGTCGATCTCCAGGAAGTCCGCCGAGCGCAGGTGGTCGTCCCGCTGCGGGTTTCCGGTGTCCACCGAGGCCAGGTCGACCCGCGCGGTGACGCTCGACTCCAGCGGGTCGGCCCCGGTGACGATCCGCCCCTCGAACGCGGTGAACCGCCCGCGCACCTTGCTGATCAGCAGGTGCCGTACGACGAAACCGACCTCGGAATGGGCCGGATCTATCGTCCACGTCCCCGCCACATATCCCGGAATTTCCACGGTCTGTGTCACTGTCGCCTCTTCTGGTATGCCGGATGAGCTACACGACCTCATCCTGGAATGCCGGGAGGAAGGACACAAGAACGCACTTCGGCGCCAATCTGCGACCTGGAGACGACCATGGAGCCCTTCGTGGGCTTTCTGTTTTCCGGCCCCTTCGTGAACACCGTTTTTGAGAAGCCCGGAAATCGGAAAGACCGCATTCTCGAAGTGGTTCCCCGTACGGGAAAGACACCTTTCCCGTACGGCGCATTTCCGTACGGCGGATTTCCCGTACGGCGGTGCCGGGTTTCAGGAGGCGTCGAACAGGGCGCTGACCGACTCGCCGTCGTGGATGCGGCGCATGGCCTCGGCGAGCACGGGGGCGATCGACAGGACGCGGAGCTTGGAGTCCGGCTTGAGATCGGGAAGCGGGACGGTGTTGGTGCAGACGATCTCCTCGACGTCCGGCTGCTCCCCCAGCCTGTCGAGGGCCCCTGCGGCGAACACCCCGTGGGTGCAGGCGATCCGCACCGACCTGACGTCCCGCTCGCGGAGCCGGTCGAGCAGTTCGATCACGGTCGTGCCCTTGGCGATCTCGTCGTCCAGGACGATGACGTCCTTGCCGGTGACGTCGCCGATCACCGAGCCGATCGTGACCCGGTCGTCGCTGAAGCGCTGTTTGGCCCCCATCGCGACCTCGGTGCCCAGCAGCCGGGCGAAGGCCGCGGCCTCCTTGGCGTTGCCCAGGTCGGGAGAGACGACGACGGTGTTGGACAGGTCGTACTGCCGGAAATGGGCGGCCAGCTCGCGCAGGGCGTGCAGGTGGTCGACCGGCACGCTGAAGAAGCCGTGCACCTGCGGGGAGTGCAGGGTCATGGTGAGCACCCGGTCGGCGCCCGCGGTCGCCAGGATGTCGGCGACCAGCCGCGCCCCGATCGAGATGCGCGGGGCGTCCTTCTTGTCGGAGCGCGCGTAGGAGAAGTGCGGCATCACCACGGTCGTCCTGGCCGCCGACGCCCCTCGCGCGGCGTCCAGCATCAGCAGCAGCTCGACCAGGTTCTCCTGAACCGGCGGGACGAGCGGCTGGATCAGGAACACGTCCCGTTCCCGGCAGTTGGCCTGCAACTGCACCTCAAGACAGTCGTTGGCGAACCGTTTGATCCTTACCGGATGCAGCGGTGTCCCCAGGTGGGAGCAGATCTCCTCCGCCAGTTCAGGGTGGGCGCTTCCGCTGAACACGGTGATGTCTCGCACAGCCGCTCCTCGCTCGGACTGGTGCTGAATCGGTCAGGCGAGACGCATGTTACATGTGCCCTCAAATCGGACTTACCCCCACTCCGTTGGCGCCTTCACCAGGTGGAAACGCCCGGATGTCGACCTGATCGCCGAAGGAGGGACCGAAAGTGTCGGTCCCCCTCCCTACCCTTGGCCGCGACGGTGGCGCGCCCACGCGTCCCTCACCCGACCTCACGAATCGAGACAGGATCTTGAGCACAGTCATCTCCCAGGACGGCACGGTCGTCGACTACGACCGATACGGTGACGGACCCGCCGTCGTCTTCGTCGGCGGCGCCACCCAGCACCGTGCCATCGACCACAACACCGGCCAGGTCGCGCGACTGCTCGCCGCCGAGGGCTTCACCGCCGTCGACTACGACCGGCGCGGCCGTGGGCGCTCCGGCGACACCGCGCCGTGGGCGCTTGAGCGCGAGGTCGAGGATCTCGCCGCGCTGGTCAAGGCCGTCGGAGGGACCGCCACCCTCTACAGCAGTTCCTCAGGGGCCACCGTGGCCCTGGCCGCCGCGGAGGCCGGGATCGGCGTCACCGCACTGGCGCTCTACGAACCGCCGCTGTTCGCCGGTGCCGACCACACCGAGCACCTGGCCGCGCTACGCGCCCTGCTGGCCAAGGGCGAGAACGACGAGGCGATGCGTTACAACCTGACCTCGGTCATCGGGGTTCCGGCCGAGGTCGTCGACGGGATGGCCCAGTCTCCCGGCTGGGCGGAGATGGTCTCCGTCGCCCCGACGCTCGTCTACGACCTCGCCGGCGTCCACGAGATCAACGTCGACCCCGACTGGGCCGGTCGCTGGTCCTCGGTCACCGTGCCGACGGTGGTCTACTCCGGTGACCAGACCTTCCCCGGCCTTCCCGAGGCCGCCGACGCGGTGGCCGCGGCCCTGCCCAACGCGACCCGCCGCGTCCTTCCCGGCCAGGGCCACGGTCCCGCCCCCGAGGCCATCACCCCGGTGCTCCTGGAGTTCCTTCGCTGAGTCCCGGTTCTGTCGGACCTCCCTGGCATGATCCCTGTCGTCCGAGGCGACATGCCGCGTTCGAGGGGAGCATGGGCGATGAGCGTTGACGATGTCCGAGAGCGTGCCGTCCAACCGGAGGATCTCAGCCGGTTCGTCGTGGAGCGCCTCAACGCGGGCGACGTCGAGGGGCTGGTGGCGCTCTACGAGCCGGACGCGGTGCTGGCGCTGCCCGGCGGCCTGCTCGCCCGGGGGGCCGACGAGATCCGCCAGGCCTACACACGGCTGGTCGGCGACCGGCCCGTCTTCACCCCCGGACGGAGGCTGCCCGCACTGCGCAACGGCGACCTGGCGCTCACCTCTGTGCTCCTGCCCGACGGCGGTGTCACCGTCGAGGTGGCCCGTCGTCAGAGTGACGGCACGTGGCTGTGGACGATCGACCAGCCCGACCTGCTGGGGCGGTGACGCCCTCGGTGTTCACTCGGGCTCCGGGACCGGTGGTGCGGAACGGCGTCCGCTGAGGAAGCGGGCGCCGACGAAGCCGACGAACAGGGCGGCGAGCGTCCACACGACCGTCTGACCGATGGTCGTGATCCGTTCGTTCCTGCCCGGAGGAAGCACGACCATCTGTACGGCCGCGCCGACCGGCACGACCATCCTCGCGAGAAGACCGATCGCTCCCGGCCGTACGGCACAGGCGCCCACGGCCCCCAGGGGCGCCCCGAGGACGACACCGGCCACCCACCATATGGGCGATTCGGAGAGATACCAGGAGAGCAGCGGTTCGCCTCTCCAGACGGTGTCCACGAAGGCGTAGGCCGCCGTGGCCGCGAGCAGCGCCACGGCCCCGGCGACGGCCCCCCGGACGAGCGGCCTGGAAGTCCTCTCCCCTGGGTCACCCCCCATGGTGCGGGCCATCAGCCATCCCATGGCGACCGCCAACCCCGCCCAGGCCCAGCCGGAGTCGATCATCACGCTCACGATCTCGATGGCCGACGCCCCACTGGTCGTGGCGACCCGGCTTTCGAGGTCCGCGTAGTGGTTGGAGGTCGCGTTGACCAGAGAGGTCGCCGCCCCGAAAACCGCCCCGAACAGCACCCCGATCCGGACGCTCGCTCCGAGCTTCACGAGTCTCACGGGCGAATGTTCTGCGGTCATGCTTCTTACTTCTACCGCATATGGCCTGACATGCCGGATCATCCACTGGAATACCGGTCCACGGCTGAACCGACGATCCGGGGGCCCGCCGAAGCGGACCCCCGAAACCGTCTCACGCGTGGGCCGTCTCCTTTTCCCCATCTGTTTCCCCACCCGTGCTCTCGGCCGCCCGCTTCGGTCTGCGGATGAGCAGCAGGGCGAGGACGGCTCCCACGACGGCCACCGTTCCCGCGCCGACGAAGGCACCCTGGAAACCGTCGGTGAGACCGGCGAGGTCACCCGGTTCGACCGGCCGGGAGGTGGCGATCGCGGTCATGGCCGCCAGGCCGATCGCCGAACCGATCTGGTAGGTGGTGTTGACGATGCCCGAGGCCAGTCCGCTCTCCTGCGGTCCCACCCCTGACATGGCCGACATCATCGCCGGGATGTACGCCAGGGACATGCCCACGGCCGCGATCAGGGAGGCGGGCAGGACGTCCACGGCGAACACGCCGTCCGGCCGGGCGAGGGACAGGCCTCCGACACCCGCCGCCATGACCGCGAGGCCGATGACGATGAGCGGCTTGGCGCCGAACCGGCCGAGCAGCCGGGCGGTGATGCCGATCATGAAGATCATGATCGCGACGGTCATCGGCAGCAGCGCGGCGCCACTGGGGAACGCGCCGTAGCCGAGGACCTGCTGGAGGTAGAGGTTGAGGAAGTACCACATCGGGATCCAGGCCGCGCCGAGCAGCGTCATCGCGAGGTTCGCGGTGGCCAGGCCCGGGGTGCGCCAGACGGCGAGCGGCATGAGGGGTTCGCGAACGGTGCGCTGGACCACCAGGAACAGCGCCAGCAGCGCGAGCGCTCCGGCGAACTCAAGCACCGTCGCCGCCGAGGTCCAGCCCTGCTCAGGGGCCCGCACGATGGCGTAGACCGCCAGGGCGATTCCCGCGGTCACGGAGACCGCGCCCAGCACGTCGACCGAACCGCGCCTGCCCCGGACGGAGGGAAGTAGCGCGGGCACGGCCGCCAGGGTGGCCAGGCCGATGGGCACATAGACGATGAAGACCCACGGCCAGCTCAGGTACTCGGTGATGACGCCGCCGAGGAACACCCCCGCGGTGCCTCCCGCCGGGGCGGCCGCGCCGTACAGGGCCATGGCCTTTCCCAGCTCACGGGGGTTGTGCCCGAAGAGCATCATGAGCAGGGTCATCGAGGCGGGGGCGATGAGCGCTCCGCCGACTCCCTGGATGCCACGGCCGAGGATCTCGACCCAGGCGGTGCTCGCCGCCGCGGCGACGACCGATCCGGCGATCAGGATGACCCAGCCGGTGGTGAAGACCTTACGGGCGCCGAGCAGGTCGGACAGCCGCCCGCCGAGAAGCAGCAGGCCGCCGAACGCGATCACGTAGGCGTTGAAGACCCACTGCAGACCGCCCGGGGAGAAGCCGAGGTCGCGCTGCATGTCGGGCAGGGCGACACCGATGATCGAGGTGTCCATGATGACCATGAACTGCGCGGCGGCGAGCACGACGAGTGCCTGCCACCTGCGTGGATTGACGGCATTCATGCCGCACTCCTGATTTCTCGCATTCCTGCCGACGAGGCAGGATGGGGGTGGGGATTGGGTGTGATTCGACTCGACCGGCCCCGCGGTGGGCGTGCACGCCAATGCACGCCCACCACCTGTTGTCGGGCAGCTTGTTCTGGTTCCTGTCCTTGGGTGGCCTGTTCCTGGGCGGCACCTTGTTTCCGGGAGAACGCCGCCCCCTGTACGGCACCGCCCACAGGTCGTGTTCGCTACCCCCAGGGGGCATCGCCTAGGCGGCGCCGGCGGGCGAGGCGGTGGCCAGCGTGTAACCCGCCTGCTCGACCGCCACACGGATCTCCTCGTCGGAGAAGCCCGCTCCGCTGACGGTGACCGCGCCACTGGACAGGTCGACCCGGACGTCGGTCACGCCGCCGACCTTGCCGATCTCGGCGGAGACCGACGAGACGCAGTGGCCGCAGGTCATGCCGCTGACCGTGTAGACGTTCGCCTCAGCCGCCCCGGCGCCACCGGTCACCGCCTGCGCGGAGTCGCCGTTCTGGGTGCCGCACGCACACGCAGTGCACATTGCCCTCTCCTCTCGTTACCCACGGGGGGTATGTCGTCGTGTGGCATCAACATACCCCCCAGGGGTTCTATTTCCAAGTGCGGCGACGAATCTTCCGGGCGACGGAACCCGATCGGGGCGCACCGGCGGTCCCGGTCGCCTCAGCTCTGCCCGGAGACGTTCGCGCTTCCCTCCTGGCGTTTCGGGGGGAGCGCGGCGAGCACCTGCGGGATGCTCCTGCCCAGCACGACCCGCTCGTCCGCCGTCAGCTCCCACCTCCCGCACGACCGCGCCTCCTCCCCCCGGCAGACGATGTCCACGACCTCCCCGAGGACCGCCACACCGTTCTCGAACCGGCCCCCGACCACCGGATCGGCCCGCAGGCAGGCTTTCAGCACCTTCTGCTGCGCGGGCTCGGTGAGCATTTCGTGGATCACCTTGAGTGATCCGGAGTGGTAGGAGGAATACTCCGAATTCTCGACAAGTCCCCGGATCGCGTTCCATCCGGCGAGCAGAGGGACGGCGAAAGCGGTGTAGTTCTTTTTGCAGGCCTCCTGCCAGTCGTCCGGCGGCGTGTAGGCACCGGGATCGAAACCGGAGGGATAAAGGCCTTCGCCGCCGGCGCCTCCCGTCGGCGTGGCCGTCGCACTGCTCTTCACCTGCGCGGAGGAGGTCGGCGCCGAACCACAGGAGGTGAGAAACGCCCCGGCCATGACAACCGCGACAACGGTCCTGAGGGAATTCATCCCACAATCATGGCCAGGTGCCGATCGGAAAATCTCCCGTTCCAGCCGGAGGCTCTCTGTTACGAGCACCTTTCGCCGAAATTTCACCATATTTCCATACCTGGGTGGCTATGGTGCTCCTTGATCTAGATCACCGGAGCGTGGCGATGAACACGAGAGAGCCCGACTGGGCGTACGCGGCCAAGTCCCTCCTCAAGGTCCTGAGCGTCAGCGTCCTGCTGTTCCTGGCGCTCAACGCGGCCGAAGGACTCCTGGCGAGATACGTCGACCTCGACGACGAACGACTGGCCCAGGTGTACGGCACGGTCGCCCGCGTCGCGAACCCCGACAAACGCCTGTCGGACGGCTACAGCGACGGTGGAAGGCTGCTGGGTGCGACCTACACGTTGACCGGGGAACCGCGCCGGGCCGGTCATGACCAGCCCCAACAGGGGTACGAGATCACGGAGAACCTGTTCGGCACCATACGAGCCCCCTCTCTCTCCGGCCCCTCCGGCGCCCTGGGAGACGCGATCACCGCCGTGGAGACGAATCCCGGTGCCGACGACGCGCTCGCCGAGAAGACCCGCAAGACCGTGGACGCCCTCCCGAAGACGCTCGAAACCGTCGCGGTCGTGGAGTTCACCCACGCGATGACCACCGAACAGCTCATCGCCTTCAACCGGAAACACCGGATCTGCGCGGGAGCGGACGTCTCCTACGTCTACGACCCGTCCTTCTACGACGACTCCTCCTTCGTTCCCCGGACGAACGCGATCGTCTGGAACCGCGGCATGCTCCCCGGCAACAGCCCCACCTACCAGTGCGAGGCCGAACCCGCGACGGCACTGGCCGAGTTCCGCCGATGGACCGGGCTGCTCCACGAAACGGACGACTTCCAAGAATTCGGGCTGACCCCGTACCAGCTGACCGGAGCCGCCGAGGAAGGCGTCGTGCACGCCCTCCTCCTCGACCGCTGGAAACTCGCCGCCCTCCGCGAACTCCTCGACGACCCGGAGGTGAGAACGGCCCACCTGACCGACGCCGCCTTCGATCTGGGCTATCCGGATCAGACCTGACTCATTTGGTGAGACGGCGGTGGCGGACAAGCGGGCGGCACTGACTGAGATGCGGGACACCTGTAGACAGGTCGGCCAGGAAGCAGGAGCGGGATGGCGAGACGGCACAGTACGAGGACGAAGTAGTCGTAGGGCCGGGCGGCTGACGACCGATGAGGCGGGCGTGATCACGGGGGATGTCACGGTGGTCACCGAAGCCGACGGCGACCAGGACCCTGGTGCGGATGCAGTAATGGCATGTCCTGGCCGGTTCGCCCATCCAGTTCGAAGACCGGACCGTCGAGCAGGTGCCAGGCGGTGCCGAAAGCCGCCGAGGCCGGGCATGAGGGCGGCGTGACAGCCGACCAGGTGAGCAGCTGATTCGGTTCCGAGCCGACAGGCGCCGAAGCGGGACCATGCAGCCGAAATATGGAAATCCGAGAGCTCCCCGGCTCCGCTGATCGGTGCTCATCTGAAGGTGTTCTCCCACCCACCCGACCGAGGAGAGTCACCGTGAAGATCCGCCGATTACCTGCCGCGCTACTCGCGACGGCGCTGGGCGCCGCCGTTCTGGCCGGCGCCGCATCCGCATCCGCATCCGTCAACTACCAGACCGCCTCGGTCGGGAGCGCCGGAAGCCACGCCTTCGCTCCGCTGCCTCCGGACTGGTATTGGTCCAAGTGGTACGCGACGATGGACGACTGCCGGGCCGGCTGGCAGGATGCCGCCGAGCACGGCGATTTCACCGGGCTGGCCGGCTGCCGCTACTACGCCGGTGACCAGTACCGCCGGGCGGGCTTCTACTTCCTCATATACATCCCCTGAACCTGACGGGCGCGCCCCGGCCACCAGCGCGGGGCACGCCTCCCTGTCAGCCCTCCTCCCGTGCCGCCTCCTTCAACGCCTTCTCCCGGGCGCGACGCCGGCCTGTGCCGGCCCCCACTCGTCGCCGTTGAGCGCCTTGAAGGCCTCCATCCGGTCGGCGCGCAACCGGGCCGGCCTGGTGTGCTGCTCGTCGGTCGTCTCCGGGGAGGACGAGCAGCACAGCGTTGACTTCTTCGATCCGGCGGGCTCATGATCGCGGAGAAGTGCTCGCACGGGGACTCCACATGGACGCCGGCGAGCGCGATCGCCTCTGTCTTCCCGGGGCGTACGTTTTGGTCAGCCCGGCGGCGCGGACGGCGGCCGATCCGGTCACTGTGTCCTGCCCGGTCATGGTGAAAATCGTCGGAGCGGTGAGGTTGAGGGAGCATCGGCCGATGCACAGCCTCAGGACCCATGCGGGTGTGGACGAAAGATAACCGTCGGTAAAAATCCTGCCTCACCGCACTCTGAAGGCGTGGAATCCTGCCTCCACCTGCCGGGACGGCATGCCTCCGTCATCGATGTGCCTATCCGGCCTTATTCGCTCTCTTGACAAGTTGTTTCGTGCGGCGAAGACTCTTGGCGAAGGTATTCCAATTTACATGCTTCGGTGTTTTCTCCCGATTTATCATTCAACCTTTCGGCAGGTGGTCCCGTGTGGCGAAGAATCTTGGCGACGGTGTTCGCATTCAATGTACTTGCTTCATTGGTCATTATGGTGCCCGCCGTCCCGGCGGCAGCGTCCAACGAAATGCTGAACGAGGTTTTCCGCTACGACTTCAATGACGGTAAACTCGCCCCCGTAATCGACGTCACCGGCCAGAAGCACCACGGCACCGTCAAACCCGACACCACCGTGCTTCAGCTCGTCCCAGGCGAAAACGGTCGGCTCGCCGTCCAGTTCCCGTCCACCGGTTCGGCGCTCATCGAAGTAGGCGGCGCCGCCGTCCCCGCCGCCGGGGCGAGAACCTTCCGCTTCGGGGCAAGGATCCGGTTCGGCTCCGCGCCGGTGGCGGGGAAGCACACTGTGATCCAGCAGGGTTTCCCCAGCGCCTCCGACCAGTGGAAGCTGGACGTCGACGACGGAGTGGCCAGCTGCGTCGTCAAGATCGACGGTGGTGCCGAAGTCCGGGTCCAGGCAGGGACCATCGTGGACACGGCCTGGCACGACGTCGAATGCCGGAAGACCGGCACGACCCTAGCCGTCTACATCGGCAACGTGCTGAAGGGCAGCAAGCCTGTTCCGGGCGGTCTCGTCGACCAGCTCGGCAGTGGCCGACCGACGTTGGGCGGCATACCGAACTCGGCGGCCGACCAGTATCGCGGCTCGCTCGACGCGGTGTTCTTCGCCGTCGACAAGGAAACCACCCCGGATCCGGCTGGTGACCTCAGGGCCACACCGGCCGTGTCGAACACCTCGTGGGCGGATGTCGTCGCTACCACCACTCCCACGCTCACCGCCAAGGCCGTCGATCCTCACGGGCGTCCGCTGAAGCACTCGTTCGTGGTCATGCCCAAGGGCGGGAGCGACGTCGTGGCCAGCGGGGACGTTCCGGACGTTCCCTCAGGGGGCACGTCGTCATGGACGGTCCCCGCGGGTGTCCTTGAGAATGCGAAGTCTTACGACTTCAAGGTGAAGGTGAGCACCGGCAGCGACGTCAGTCTCTGGTCCGTCCGGCGCAAGTTCACCACCGATGCCGCGAACGTGCCCACTGACCTTGCCACAGGCCTTGAAGAACCGACCAGCCCGGTGCTGTCCGGTGTCGTCAGCAGGGTGTCCACCCGATCCATGACCGCTCGGTTCTACCTCTTCGACATCGACGGCAAGCCTGTCGGAGCCTCGCCACTCGGCGTGGCCACGGCCGAAGGGGGTCAGCGTGTCAGCCTTCGCGTCCCCGAGGGGCTTGTCGAGCAAGGGGGCGCCTACCGCTGGCAGATGGAGTCGTGCGCCGACGGAGGCGCGTGCAGCGCGCGTTCCGGTGCGATCGACTTCACCGTGCCTCGGCAACCGGAGTCGCCGGCCGAGCGGACCGTGACGCTGGGCAGGCAAACGATCACCTTCCGGGTGGCGTATTCGGCGCCGGACGCGTGCGGCGGCACGGCGTGTCAGCTGGCGGTGACGAATGACGCGCAACTGGGCGGTGGGGGCGCCTCCCGGAAGCTGACCCTGGTCACCATCGATCCGGCGTCGATTCCCGCAGGCGCGCAGATCACCTCCGCCACGGTGAACATGGGGAGCGCGCACTGCGCCGCCGGGTGCCCCGTCGACGCGAAGCTCAAGCTCCACGCGCTCAAGCAGCAACTTCCCGAGAACGCGACAGGCGCCGACGTCGTCCAGCAACTGGTGGAAGAACCCGAGGCCGAGTACGGATTCGGCGATGCCGCGCTCGACGTCACGCCCTTCGTCCAGGACTGGCACGCGACACCGGCCGACTCGGAGTTCCGTGACCCTGGTCTGGTCCTCATCGCGGATGATGGCGTGCCCGCGGCCTCGCTGGGGGAGGACGCCACCGTCCAGATCCGGTATGTGGCGCCCACGGCACCGGGAGCGATCACGAAGATCGACACCCGGCCCGGCGACGGCGGGGTGCTCCTGAACTGGTCCCAGCCCGACGACGTCGGCGCGGCCGTTCCTGTCGACGGCTACGACCTGCAGGTGATCGGAGCGGACGGCGGTGTCGTACGCACCGTCGACAGCGAAGGGCAGCGCGTCGTGGTCGGCGAAC
This sequence comes from Streptosporangium sp. NPDC000239, assembly GCF_040300765.1. Classification (NCBI taxonomy): domain Bacteria; kingdom Bacillati; phylum Actinomycetota; class Actinomycetes; order Streptosporangiales; family Streptosporangiaceae; genus Streptosporangium; species Streptosporangium sp. NPDC000239. The sequence goes on from NZ_JBEPEI010000004.1 coordinate 56,705, forward strand.
TGACCAACGGCACCGCCTATCGCTTCCGGGTACGCGCACGGACCACGTTCGGCAGCGGGCCGTGGGTCACCAGCGAGGTGACCACCCCGGCCGCCGTCCCCGGGGGCCCCGGGCAGTACCTCGATGCGGTGCGCGCCTACGTCCAGGCGCGTGCCGGGATCGCCGACGGTCAGTACACGACCGCTGACGACGCCCTGGCCGAGAGCCCGCAAGGTGAGACGGTGAACGCCGTGCTGAGCACGGTGGCCGACGACATCCCCCCACCCGCGCAGGAGAACAGCCAGACCACGAGGAACATCCGGCTGAGCGACACGCTCGTGTCGGTCACCTCGGCCGGGAAGATCACTGTTCGCGCGACCGTGAGCGCCGACCTGGTCTATCCCGCGCAGGACGCGGACACACCCACCGGTGGTGACTGGGAGGAGACCACCGACTACGTCTTCGAGCAGCGAACGCCGGCGGCGTCCTTGCACCTCCGGGCCCAGGCCGCGCAGACATCGGGCTATGAGATGACCCGGCAGCTCGGCGGTGACTATGTCGATGCCAAGGTCGAACCCTCCTCGTTCGAACTCAACGGCCTGACAGACGGGGAGGAGATCCCCGAACCGCCGGTGAGCACTGTCTCAGCGGCCCGGACACCCCGTGCCGGCGTGGTGTCCCAGAGCGCCGTGAACACCGGAGGAATGGTTCGTTGGGCCCACAAGCACGCCTATGACCGTTGGGAATACGGCCAGGACTGCACCAACTTCGTTTCCCGTGTCCTCAACCACGGCGGAGGGCTACGGATGTTCGGCAAATGGGATGGCTGGAAGCATCGGAAAAACAACAGGCTCTGGTATGAACGGTTCGATCACGATTCATACTCCTGGGCGGCGGTACGGCATAACTTTGACCACTTCTACAGCAAGCGGAGAAGAGCCACCGAAGTCCGCCTTTACGGTACCTGGCCCGAGGTCCGGGTCGGTGACATCATCTATTGGTTCAACCATCACAAGAAGTCCGCAGGCCAGGACCCATGGCGTCACGCGGCCGTTGTCACCAAAAAGGGGAGCCCCAATGTCGCCTGGGGAGGTGTCTTCATCACCCAGCACGGTCACACCAAGGGGCGGGACATCCCTCTGAAAAGGCCCGACAGCGGCGTCCAGTACATAATCCTCCGACCCCATTGGTGATGGTCTGAGGTACTCCTCAAGCTTCACCGGCGGCTCGTCGGACGAACTTGAGCGCAAGGATTCGCCGCCGGACGTCACTCGCGTGGCGTTCGACGGCGAATCGGCCGATGCATGGCGGAGAATCCTTCCCAGGCCCGCAACGGCGTAGAGGATCACCGGGACAGCCAGGACGGGGCCGACGAAGCCCTTCACCCCTCGCCGCGCGGCGGCCGGGTGGCGAGAGCGGCCTCGGCCGGGCTGAGCACGCCGCCGTCGAACAGGAAGTTGCTCAGAGGGGGCGTCCGTCCCGTTGGGCGGGGACGACGTGCGAGTGCGCTTCCCTGACCGGGCCGACGCCGAAGCGACCACAGTCGAGCACCTGGGCCCGGCCCTGGACCGGTTGCGTGCCGACCCCAGACACCGGCCTTCGATGAGGAGGCGGCGGTGAACGGTGGACGTGGAGACCCCGAAGCAGGGCGGCGACGCACGCCATGCGCACCCGCTGACCAGCACGTGAACGATCGCCGCGAACAGCGTCTCATCGGGCGTGTTCCGCGTCCCACCGCCCTGCGGGATCAGCGGCTTCGCGATCTCCCACAACCCGTCCGGAACAATCCAACTCCACGTACCCCGCCCCATGCCTCAACCAACAAGCCATCACCACATAGGACACGGTCTTAATGCCGATACCTTCAACAATCGCGCGACATATGCCATAAGAAGTGGACGGGGCTAACTTTGGAGGGAATGTCCGGTGAACGCTGACAACGGTTTGGGCGACGCGCTCCGGCGCTCCGTCGGAACACGCACCCGCCGCCGACTGGTCACGATCACCCTGCTGGCGGGCGTGGCGGCGGCCGTGGGCATGAGTAAGGCACCACCCGCAGGCCGGACGTTCGCCATGCTCACGGAAGCGGCGCAGAGCCTGATGTCGATCACGGTGCCGTTCCTGGGCGTACTGCTCACCCACGACCTGCGAAGAACACCTCGTACGGCACGGCTCGCCCCGACCCTGCTGGCGGCAACCCTGCTGGCCGCCGCCTTCGGCGTGTTCGGGGCCCTGACCTGCGCCCTGGCCCTCACCCTCACTCCGGCCGTCCCCGGAGCGAACCCCTGGCTCAACGTGGAGACTCTCGTCCTGGGCGGCGTGCTGGTACAGGTCGTGGCCCAGCTGACGGGTACGGCGCTGGGCCTGCTGCTACGGTCACCCGTGGTCGCCTGCCTCGGCACCATCGTGTTACCGATGGGCCTGTGGCTGGTGCTGCGCGCCAGTCCCGTCCAAGGTTGGCTGGCGCCGTACGCCACCGCCCGGAACCTGCTTTCCGGCCAGATGACCCCCCTGGCATGGCTGCAATGGGGCACCGTCCTCCTCATCTGGGGCGTAGGTCTCAACGCCGTCGGCGCGGCCCGGCTGAGGCGTCTGCCCGTCGGTTCCGGGAGCACGTCGTGAACGTGCCGCCGCGACTTCCCGACGAGTGGCTTTTCTCCATCGCTTTTCACTGTGCGATCAACGGCTTTCCAATACCCACGGTCCGACCGATACCGGAAGCGATCGTCAACATGAACCGGATAAAGATAATGAGGAGATGACCACCGAATCCCGCGCCCATTCGTTCAACGCGGCAGCCGCCCAGTACGAGGCGAGCCGTCCTTCGTACCCTCCCGCGCTCTTTGACTTCATTGAGGAATCACTGGGCCGTTCACTGGCGGGTGCCCGTGTCGCGGACATCGGCGCGGGAACGGGAATCGCGACCAGACTCCTGAGCGAGCGGGGCGCCGACGTGATCGCCGTCGAACCCGGTGAGGCGATGGTCACCGAGTTCCGCCGGACGCTCCCTGACGTGCCGGTCGTCCGGGGCGACGGCAACGCCCTGCCGCTGGCCGACTCCTCTCACGACCTCATCACGTACGCGCAGTCCTGGCAGTGGACCGACAGCGAGCGTTCTGTCCCGGAAACGCTGCGTGTCCTGCGCCCGGGTGGCGCGCTCGCCCTGTGGTGGAACACCAACGCCTTCGACATTCCGTGGATCCGCGCCCAGGACGAGCGCATCGCGCGTCACTGTGGAGTGCCCCCGCACCCTGTGACACGTCCCGACGACGGCGAGGCCATCCGGCTCACCGGTCTGACCGGCCTACGGGTCGTCCGCCGACTGCTCCGCTGGCAGCGGACGGTCTCCTTCGACACGCACCTCGCCAACATCGGCAGTCGCTCGGCGTTCCTCGTCCTCGACCAGGCCACGGCCCACGCCTTCTTCACCGAGGAGCGTCGACGCCTGCACGACGCCTTCCCCGACGAGACCCTGGAGGAGACCTACGTGGTCGATCTACTGGTGGCCACCCGTCCGTGACCTCCCAAAGGTGGGCCGCCTGTGACCGCACGAGTTGAAACCTGGGACGGCCCGGAGCGCTTCGAGCACCACCCTCCCCCCGCGACGTGCGGGATCCGGGAGAAGCTCGCCGACCGCTCCCGCCAGCCGGGAGACGGACCGACCGCCCCCCTGTCCGTACGACGGAGACACCTGGAACGCGTGCCGGTGCCCGTTGACGTCGTCGCTCAGGCAGATCGGCTCGACCCCGCGGGGCGGTGGCGGCGGGCAACCGCACAGGAGTTCTCACCCGCTCGCCGGAGGCTCGGCGCGGGCCGGGATCAGCCGTCCGGGTCCTTCGGAGTCGCCTCCACGACGGACAGGACGGTACCGGTGGGGACGACGCGGGACAGCCGCAGATCGGCCGCCTCGAAAAGCTGTGAGAACTCCTGCGCCGTGCGCTCACGACCGACGAGAGAGGCCATCAGCAGAAGGTCGACGAGCTTCGCCTGGTGCGGGGCGTTGCCGGGGGGAACGACCGCGTCGATGACCAGGATCCGCCCGCCCGGCCGCATCGCCGTACGGCAGTTGCGCAGAATGGCCACGCACTGGTCGTCCTCCCAGTCGTGCAGGATGCGCTTCAGCAGGTAGACGTCTCCTTTGGGGACCTCGGTGAAGAAGTCCCCCACGGCCAGTTCCCAGCGGCCACGGGTCTCCGCCACGTCCAGCAGGTGGTCTCGCAGGACGTGCTCGGCGTCGAAGAGCACGCCCCGCAGGCCGTCCCCCCGGCCCAGCACCTCCCGCAGCAGCCCGCCCTGGCCACCGCCGACGTCGACGACGACTCCCGATTCGGGGAATTCGCAGGCCGCGGCGATCGGCGCGTTCTCCTGGGCGGACATGGCCGCCATCCCATGGTGGAAGATGGCCGCCGTCGCCTGATCTTGTGCGAAATGGTCGAAGAACGGCATGCCGAAGATGTCGTCGAACGCCGGACCGCCCTGCTGCAGGCAGCGTTCCATCTCGCCGGCGGGTCGCCACATCGACTGGTCTGTGAGCATCAGTACGGCCGACCGCGCCGACAGGGGCGCGTCCGTGCGCAGCGCGTCCCCCGCAGGGGTGAGGCGGAACCGGCCGTCGTCCAACTCCTCGAAGATCCCGCGGGTCGCCGACACCCGCAGGGCCCGGTACAGGCTCTGCGCGTTGACACCCGTACGCCGGGCCAGGTCTTCGACGGTACGCGGACCGTCCGCGAGATGATCTGCCACGCCGGTCGCGGCCACGGCCCGCAGGGCGGCCGGGTAATAGAACATGAGCGCTTCGTCGATCAGGAAGGACGCCGACGTTCGGCCGTCGGCGGTCGCGCTGTCCTGTTCGTGGCGGCCTTCCATCGAGGTGCCTCCCCTGGTGGGATCTGCGTGTCCTTCGCCGGCGCGACGGAACACGCCGTCCGCCGACGCTGCGGTGTGGGACCTCGTTCGAGCCTATGGGCCTGCCGGATCTTCAACCATTGGTCCGGGGGGCGATATACGGCTGCACCACGAGTGAGCATAGTGTCGCGCGAGTCACCGTGGGTGCTCAACGATTTCCGGACAGTCAGGCGCATAACCTGACAGAGAGCCTGGAAGAGATAGGCACGCGACGCGACGTCGCAGGCGGTTCTCGCCCGAGTTCAAGGAGGAAGCCGCCCGCATGATGCTGGACGGCCCCCGCACGGTCGCCTCAGCGGCCCGCGAGTCCGGCATGAACCCCACCACCCTCGGTAGCCGGGTCAACATGCACAAAACCATCCACCCCTCGGCCGGCCGCACCGGCGTCCGCTGCGACAACGCGATGGCCGAATCGTTCTTCACCGCGATCAAAACCGAGTAGCCGGACCGGTTTGTCTTCTTAAAGACCAGCACCGACCGGCAAACCGCACATCGGCGACGGCTCCACCGTTGGCGCCGAGACAGGAACAGGCACCGATACCCGGTGAACGCCCTCATTGCCTGGGGTGCCGTCAAGCGAACCACCGCTCCGAAGACGTTAGTTCTCACAGGGCAGGGGCAACACGGCCGAGGGACTTTGGCAGAAAACCTTGACTGTTTGGCAGGAATCACGGTGGAGCAACCCAAATCCCACTGGATACTGTGGATGAAATTACGCACGACGCGAAGGGAAGTGAAATACGAATGCTTACCCGGATCCTCAAGACGGTTGGCGGCACGCTAGCCGCCCTGGCACTGACCACTGCTCCGGTATACGCCAACGCCATCACGACCGCCGGCGAATCGGGCGGCGCGGGGGCGCTCGTCGAATGCGGTTACGACGAGGTCGGCGGGAGTGCCTACTACACCCACTGCAACTCAGATGTCAATGTCCTTATCCGTGTCGAACGACACTGGGACCTGCCCGGATACGACCAGTGCGTACGTCCGGGGTCAACCTTCCTTGGCCTTACATACGAGATCAAGTTCGCGTGGTACAAGGGCGTTCTTTGCTGAACCGGTCATTGAGGTGATCTCAGCGAAATAGCTCGAACGACTGGATTTATTGGACGCGGACTTCCGGCCTTCGAGAGATATTACCGAAGGCCGGAAACAGGTACGGAGCCCGAGTCAGAAAAGGGTCGTCTTCACGGAGGGAAGGCTTACTGCCCGGTTGATGACGGCCTTGGAACGCATGGCCCCACTCGTACGCCTTGTCCACGTCGATGCCGTAGTTCTGGGCGACGATCACTGATCTTCAATTCGTGGTGTTACGACGACTTGAGGACCAGGCCGGTCCCTGCCAGGCAGCCGTCGATCAGATGCGGCCGGTACTGGATCTTCTTCAACCCGCGCTTGATCACGCGCACCAGGTGATCAACGCTTGTCGCGGCCAGGTTGGCCAGACCGCTGCGGTTCAGCAGCGACCAGAGGCCCTCCACCGCCCTTGAGATCCGGAGCATACGACGGCAGCTGGAAGATCCGCAGCCAGTCGGCGATGAAGCGCCGCATCCGCGGGCAGATGTGCCGGTTCGGCTTGTCCCGGACGAGCACGATCGGAGCACCGAGCCGCACATGGGCCATGACGATCAAGTCCCGGTAGTCGCGCCAGGTGAAGCTCGCCGCCTCGCCCTTGCGCCGCCGGTAGCGATGGATCCGGTAGATCAGCCGGAACCGTTGCCCGGGCCGGTAACAGGTTAGGCGGCGACCGAGGCCCTGCTCTCCCGGCGACCCGGCGCCCTCACCACCGGCGTCGCCCCGCGCCGTCCCCAGGCGCGGGCCATCGGTGACCTCATCGTCCGGCCGCACCCGTCTTCGAAGCAGACCCACGCCCCCAGGTCCGCCGCGGTGGTCCCACGGTCGGCCACACCTTGCGTCTTCCACGCCGCGATCGCCTCCTCGTCGCGCTCGACCACCCGGCGCGCCGGTACCTGACACGACCAGCCGTGCCGCCTGAGCAGCTTCCACACCCCCGGCAGGGAGTAGGTCAGGTGGAACATCCGGCCGATCACCCGCCGGATACGGGCCGGCGTCCAGCGCTGGTCGTCCCAGCCGTGCGCGACAGGTCCCTGTGTCAGCGCGGCCTCCAGCCGGGCGAACCGCGCCTCACCCAGCCTCGGCAGCGACGCCGGGCCCCTGGAGGCCAGGGCCGCGCCGCCACCGCGGGTCCAGGCGCGGCACCACCGGTTGGCCGACGTCCGCGTGACCCGCAGTTCCCTGGCCGCCTGCTCATCGGTGTAGCCGCGAGCAAACAGCTCGGCCGCGCGCAGCCGTATCTGCTGACGCTTGGCTCGTTGGACGGCGGTCAGCCCGCCGTCTTGCGCATACCGCATGACCTGGGCATACCGCAGCGACCCGGTACATTCACATGATCGCTGAACGTCACGAATTAAAGATCGGTAAGGACAACACCCAAAACTCTCTCCTGAGGGAAGTAACCAAAATACCGAGAATCGAAGCTGGCTTCTTCGTTATCGCCGAGGAGGAGCACCATTCCGGGCGGCACCCATGCCGCCCCCTCCCTCCCCAGACGATGAAGAAGCGCTGGAGGAACATGATCCCCCGGGACTGCGGCAACCCGCTTGATCATCCACCTTCGCCCTGAGATCTCGGCCTCTCCCGCATATGGGGATGGCGAAGGCAGAAGCCACCCCTCATCCGCCTCAGGCAGTTCCACAACGACCACGAGACCGGTTCTTGGCCTTGCCCGGCGGCGAACGATCACTCGATCACCTTCTCGATAGGTAGGCAGCATGCTGCTGCCCTCGATCGTCACCGAGATCAGCACACGACCGACCAGAAAGGAGGAGATCAAGATCAGTGCTAAGAATATCCCGAATAGGACGAAGGCCGCCGCCAGTGCATGTCGTTCCCACGCGAACAATGCAATGCCGCCACCCCAAAACAACACGGTACCGGTGATCAAAAACATCCGGGCAAGGTGCGGCCTTCTCCCGCCCGCCTCGGCTTTTTCCGGCGGCGCCATAGGAGCTGGAACGGCCTCATGGTCCATGCATTCATCCGATCTGTCGCATCCTAGCGACCAAGCGTTCCAGCAGAACTCAAAAAGGTCCCGGAGAACTCACCGAGACAGAAGAGGATTCCACGGTGGACTGATCCTGATAGCCGGACGCTTGTAGCGTGAACAAGCACGAGTATTCTCCGCCCAGATCCATGAGAGAATCATGATCTCCTTCTTCAACGATTTCGCCGGATGAGATCACAAAAATTCGATCGGCGGCACGAACGGTGTTCAAACGATGCGATATAAGCAGACTGGTTCGTCCGTGACGATGCTGAGCCAGCCTCGCATGCATCTCGAACTCGGCTATGGCGTCGAGACCGGCCGACGGTTCGTCAAGGATCATGAGATCGGGTGAGGAGCGAAGGAGACCTCGCGCGATGGCCAGGCGTTGCCACTGTCCTCCGGAGAGGACGACCCCGACCTGATCGTCCTTCTGTTCTGAGCCGGCGAAGAAGGCGCGTGTCAACAGCGTGCCGTATCCCTGCGGCAGGGAGACGAGGTCGTCATGAACACCGGCGAGCCTGGCGGCCTCCTCTATGCGCCGACGGTCGCCCGCAGCCGCCACGTCTCCCAGCTCTATGTTTTCAGCTGCGGTCATGTCGTAGCGCATATATTCTTGGAAAACTGCGACGACCCGTTCCCTGAGTTCACCCACGGCGACGTCTTTGATATCAACGCCGTCCCAAAGGATCACCCCCTTGCTGGGATCGTAGAACCTGCAGAGCAACTTCACGAGAGTTGACTTGCCAGAACCGTTCTGCCCGACCAGAGCGATACTTTTCCCATGGGGTATGAAAAGGTTCACTCCGCGCAGGATCCAGGGATGCTCTTCGGAGTAGCGGAACCATACGTCCCGGAACTCGATGCCGTCGCGCAGAGCCGGCAGCCTCTCGGAGGCAGACGCGGGCAGATCAGGGCGAGCGTTGACAACCTCGCTGTAGTTTCCGAACATCAGTAGGGCGTGGTGTATGCGAGAAAGTTCTCCGGCCAACGACACCAGGCTGCTCTGAAGGCTGGCGATCGCAGCGATGAACATCGTGATTCCGCCTACCGTAAGCGCCCCCCGGTAAGCGGAGTGGACCGCCCAGAGCACGCCCCCGCCAAAGACAACCGAAGCAAGAAAGGAAAGGCCGGACTGCACCAGGGCGTTCCGCCGGTCGACACCTCTCTTCACCGCATCGGCGGATCGGCGCTCCTTTTGCATTCGCTCACGGAGCAGCGGACCAATGCCGAACAGCCTTATTTCCTTCGCGGCCTCCACGGAAGAGAGGAGGTCGGCGTAGAAGAACTCCTTCCGTTCGACTGGACTGATCTCCAAGATCATGCGAGCACGGCGCCGCGACAACCATATCTCGACGCACAGCACCGGCACCCCGGATATCATCACCATCACGGTAAGTGTCGTATTGATCAGAAGGAGTGAGCCGAGGAAACCAGTAATGGTTATCGCGGACCGGATGACGCCCAGCAGACTGTCGACCACGCCGTTCGGCATGCCGCCGGCGTGGTGAGCCAGTCTTAGCTGGTCCAGGAAACGTGGATCCTCAAACTTTCCGATCCCGATGAAGCGCTCGACCGCGCAGAACAACTCGTGCTGGGCCATGAAGCTAACACAGCGGTCCATTTCAGCCCGCACATATTGCATCAAGTGCGGTAGAAGACCGGTAACGACGCTGACCGCGGCGAGGAGCACAGCCAGCGTCACGAGCGTATCGATCGGCGCGTTAAGCGCCAAATGGTCCAGCAGTTCCGTGGTGAGCCAGGCGATCCCCACAGGCATGGCTCCGGCTGCGAGAGTACAGAGGAGATAAACCGTAAGAAGCCCAGGCGCAGCTTTGGCGCTCAGTAGGGACGACGCCGTGAGACGATGAAGTCCTCCCAAAATTCTCAGCCTGTCAGATTTCCCGTTCATCATGTCCGCATCGCGGTCCGAGCCCTGAACAGGCTTCATGTACGCGCGACGGAGACCACGGAGAGGTCCACGTCCTCTTCGGTGACGATCAACCGTCCCGCCTCAGGACCGACTTTGACAAGGGTCGGGTACGCCAGGACCCTGAATGCCTTGCTGAGCGGTCCGTTCGTGGGCTCCAGAACGACTGTGGCCGCCCCGGAGAGCTCGGTGACGAATTTTTCAGCCGTCGCCATGTCGGAGCTGACCACCACCGCGACGGCGCCACGCGACCCTTCCGGCAGGGATCTGCAGTACTGGACGAATCGAGGAAGCTTTTCCTCGCAGGGTGCGCAGCCAGGGGAGAAAAACCCGACAAGCGTCTCACCGTCAATCGAGCCTCTACTGATCTCCCGCCCTTCCAGAGTCATAGCGGCGAAGTCCCCCACCTCTTCGCCGACGCCGATGGATGGCCTGACGTTCTCGCCCTGGCGCATCGTGGAGATCAGTTCCGTGTGCTCACGCAATCGTTTGATGACGCCGGCCATCAGAACGAGGTTGAGAAGAGTCACAAGGATCGCTACGGACGAAATACCAACTGCAAAGCTCACCGTTCCTCCTGAACGTTTCGGTTTCCATGTCTTGGTCACTCAGCCTCTGGGAGAACCCTCGATGGGCGCAAAGATCGTGAATATGTCATCAAGTCGCGTAACGACAAGGCCGCAGAGGGCACCCGCCAGGGCTACCACTCCTGCCTCGGGCAGGGTCGACGGATGGGTCGCGCTCAGCTCCGCCACTCCGGCGACCAGGGCGACCAGGGTGAGCGATGCGTTCCGTACGACATGACGACGGCCAAGGGCGGCCCTGGACGCACCGAAGCAGTGGCACTCGATCTCGGCTCCCCGGTGCAGCACAATCCACAGCGCGACGGTAAAGGTAGCCAGGAGTCCTACCGCGAGAGCGGCACCCAGCACCGAGGTGATTCGCGTCGGCGTGACAAGCAGCAGGGCGACGACGGTCTCAGCGGAGACAATGACCACACCGACCGGCTTCGAGAGGCGCGCATTCAAGAGGCCGGTGCGGCGAAGCATGTCAAGAAATTTATGGAAGTCACCCGGCCGGGACAGTTTACTTACCGAAGAAACGAGAAAGACAACGCCCAGCATGTATCTCATGGTGATGGCTACATACTCCACGGCAATCCCCCTATCGGATTCGCAGTCGAGCGCACACTATGAGTTAAATTGCAATTCTCCTTCAGAAGAAGGATTATGCATCGTTGATGACTCGTGTCAACCCGCCACTCGGCCGCACCGGACTTCAAAACTGCCGCCACCTCAGCTCCATGCTGACGCTCCGTCATACCGGTTGACCGAAACAATAAAAAATGATATTGAGCACACAGCACCAGAACCACATCGCGTCCCGAATAAAAAACCTTGACATAGCAGAAGGCGCATGTTTTAGCTGTTTACCATACGCACCATGCCATCCAGGCAGGTCAATCTCCAGAAGGGACGTGAGATTGGTGTTAAGCAAGATCGAAGCGATCGGGACGAGGCTCCTCGGCATGCTCGTTCCGCAGATCCAGGCGGGAGCGTGCGGCCCCGAGGAATGGAAGGTGTTCGCTTGCTGCTGGCAGTGTCAGGAACCCTGTAACCGCCACTCCAAGTGCGGAGCTTGGTGTCGCAGCGGTTGTGGCTGCGACAAGATCCTGTGCTACTGCGACGCCGGTGGATGCTGAGAGTCTTTCTATTAAGACCGTGTTTCTGATTCATGCGGCAGGCCTCCCCTTGCCGGGGTTCCGCCCTGAGGAATCGGCATGATATGCGGCGTGGAGTTCGATGCGCGATCTCCAACATGCGGAGCCGGCGCCGTTTGACGTCACCGCCTTGGGACACCTCCGACGGCGCGACCCCGTAGGGGACGAAAGCGGTGGGTGAATCGGTACGCGGCTGCGGGCCAGATAATGGTTTACGGAAAGCGGGTTTCCCATGCCGCGCAGCACGGTCAAGCTGAAACCGGACTCAGTAAACGCGGCGGAAAGCTCTTCATTCATGAATGGGATCCGCCGGTCTGGTCAGCAGGTCTCCGTGCGAAGCTCGCGTGTATCGACTCGGTGACATCTAGCGAGCCTGTCACGGCGGGTGGCCGACGTCCGGAACCACTCATCCCGGTTCATCGGCCACTCGATCTGATGGCACCGCCGATAGCATGTGGTTACTCATCTTTAATTCGTGATGTTCGGTAATCATATGAATGTGTTGGTTTGCTGCGGTATGCGCAAGGCGGCGGCCTGACCGCTGCACAACGAGCCAAGCGTGAACAGATACGGCTACCGGGACCTGATCGTCATGGACCATGTGCAGCTCGGCACGCCGATCGTCCTCGTCGGGGACAACCTCAACCGGCACGTCTGCCCGGACATGCGACGCTTCATCGCCGGCAACGCCGACTGGCTGCGGGTCTTCCAGCCACCCTTCTACGCTCCCGATCTCAAAGGCGGTGGAAGGCATCTGGTCGCTGCTGAACCGCAGCGGCCTGGCCAACCTCGCCACGGCGAACCTGGAGCATCTGGTACGTGCGATCAAGCGCGGGTTGAAGAAGATCCAGTACCGGCCGCATCTGATCGACGGCTGCCTGGCCGGGACCGGTCTGACTCTCAAGTCCTCGTAACTCCACGAATTAAAGGCCAATGAGACCGTTGACCCTCGCGTGGCGGTCAATCCGCGGCGGGCTCAGGAGCTCCTGACCATGGTCACCCACGTGGGCGGTCGCGGCCGGGGTCGCCGGCCATGGCGCTGTTCGCGTACATGTGTTACGCGGCCCTGCGCCCGGCCGAGGGCGGTCGGCCTGCGAGTGCAGGGCTGCCACCTCCCGCTCAAGGGCTGGGGGCGGCTGACGGTCGACGTCTCCCGTCTCGAGGTCGACACGCGGTGGACCGACAGCGGGGACTCAAGCATCGAGGGCGTGACGACGTACGGCCGGTACCGATCCCGCCGACGCTGGTCGAGATCCTCCGGGAGCACATCGCCGAGTACGGCACCGGCCAGGACGGGCGGCTCTTCCGGAGTGAGCGCGGCGGGGTGGTCGCCTCGACGGCCTACACCGAGGTCTGGCAGAAGGCCAGGAAGCTTGCTCTCACTCCTGCCCAGGTGGCCTCTCCCCTGGCGCGCAGGCCGTACGACCTGCGGCACGCGGCGGTGTCGCTGTGGCTCAACGCGGGTGTCCCCGCTCCCGAGGTGGCCGAGCGGGCCGGGCACAGCGTGGACGTCCTGCTGCGGGTCTACGCCAAGTGCCTCGACGGGCAGAAGGACGTGGCCAACCGGCGGATAGACGACGCACTGGCCGCCTGAGCTGCCTGCCGTACGACCAGGACCTCGGGGTCCTTTGGCGTTCCGGGGCCGATTCTCGCCCCGGCACTGCCCGGAAACCCCAGCTCCACCTGGGGAAATGCCTTCAAGATCATTGCACGTATGTCGGTGGAGCGGTGACATACGGCTGCTCCTGGCCGCGTACGGCCGCATGTCCCGGAAAAGCAAAAGAGCCCCTCGCGGGGCTCTGAGCTGCCGTTTTGGCTGGTGGCAGGTGCAGGACTTGAACCTGCGTAGGCTGAGCCGACGGTTTTACAGACCGCTCCCTTTGACCACTCGGGCAACCTGCCTTGTCCTCCGCCTGCGGCGGCGACAGGAAGAAGAATAGCGGACTTCCGGGTGTGACGTGACATCGGCGGAGACTGCCTACCGAAAGCCCGCCGTACCAGGACTTTTGCCGTCCGCGCCATGGGGGTACCGGCTGGGAACGAAGGGGATGACGGTTCACGTGGGGTGCTGGGCCCGGCGGTTTTCGACACCGTTGTCGTGGTGTTGGTGGTCACGTTCATCATGAGCCGACAGGTGAGGCGCTAGGGTCGGCAGGAGAGCTAGAGAGGACAGTCGACGCATGGCCGACAGCAGTTTTGACATCGTCAGCAAGATCGACCACCAGGAGGCCGACAACGCGCTGAACCAGACGGTCAAGGAGGTCGGGCACCGGTTTGACTTCAAGGGCACCGGCGCGACCATCGCTTGGTCGGGCGGGCAGAAAGCCATCGAGATCAAGGCCAACAGCGAGGAGCGCGCCAACGCCGTCCTTGACGTGTTCAAGGACAAGTTGATCAAGCGGGGGCTCTCCCTCAAGATCCTGGACGCCGGTGAGCCGAAGCTGTCCGGCAAGGAGTACCGGCTTGTGGTCACCCTCAAGGAGGGCATCGACCAGGAGTACGCCAAGAAGATCTCGAAGATCATCCGGGATGAGGGCCCCAAGGGCGTCAAGGCCCAGATCCAGGGTGACGAACTGCGGGTGAGCTCCAAGAAGAGGGACGAGCTCCAGGAGGTCATCGCCCTCCTCAAGGGCAAGGACCTGGAGATCGCGCTGCAGTTCACGAACTACCGATAGCGCCAACGGGTATGCCAGGGGCACACGGCCGAAGGCCTGTGCCCTGACCCGACGAAATCTCCGATCCGGCAGAACTCCGGCCCCACGGAGCCCCGCTTCGGCAAACCCCGGTCCGGCGGACCGGGACGCGCCCATCTGGACCGGTGTACGGCCTCAGCCGCGGGGAGATGGTGGCGCAGCCTCCGCGCATTTCCTCCGGAAAGAAACCCGGCGTGTCCGCAGAGAGGCCGCCGCGCCCTAAAGAGGTGTGGTGTGCGTCCACGATGACGAGGCCCCCGTACGGCGACCGTGTCCGTTCCCGGGAAGAAACGCCCGACGAGAAGCCTGGCGTGCGTCCACGGCGACGAGGCCCGAAGTGGAGCCCCCGTACGGCGCCCCGCCCTCCCCACGACGGCGGCCGTGTCCGTGTGATGCCGGCCCCCGAAGGTTGACGGTTCTGTGCGGCATCACGGGTCTTCTGGTCAGGTGCCGAGGGGGTGGCCCGTCGTGGCGTCGATGTGGGCGGGGATCTCGGTTGGCCGGTCACCGACCGACGAGGTCCCGGTCGGCTCGAACATGAGGATCGCGGCGCCGGTGGGTGCCGACGGCCGGTGCTCCGTACCACGGGGGACGGTGAACACCGAGCCGCGCGGGAGCCGTACCGTGCGTTCTCCGGTGGGTTCGCGCAGGCCGATGGTCAGTTCCCCGTCGAGCACCAGGAAGAACTCGTCGGTTTCCTGGTGGACGTGCCAGATGTGTTCGCCTTCGACCTTGGCGATCCGAACGTCGTAGTCGTTGACGTGCGTGACGACGCGGGGACTCCAGAGGGCGTCGAACGAGGTCAGGGCCTCGTCGAGGGCGATGGGTTCGTTGCTCACAGGTGAATCCTGGCCCACCGGTACGGCCGGGGCGAGTGCTAGGAATAGCACATGGCGCAAGAATCCTCGCACACAGAGCAGGCAGAGCAGCCAGCACGCACAACCTGCGAAGCGCACACAGAACAGGTGGCGCACACGGTTCGAGAAGCGCGCACGGAACAGGCGGTGCATACGGCCCGCGAAGCGCATACGGAGCAGGGCAAAAGACGAGCGGTGGGTGCGGGGGAGGCGCTGCACCGGGTTGTCGTGATCGTGGACGAGAACTCCAACCCGTTCGAGCTGGGGTGCGCGACCGAGGTCTTCGGTCTGCGCAGGCCGGAGCTCGGGCGTGACCTCTACGATTTTCGGCTGTGCTCGCCGGAGCCGCGTACGCCGATGCGGGACGGCTTCTTCACACTCACGGGCGTCGCGGGCCTTGAGGCGGCCGAGACGGCGGACACGTTGATCGTCCCCAACCGTCCCGACGTGGAGGTTCCCCGGCGGCCCGCCGTACTCGCGGCCATTCGGCGGGCGCACGCACGGGGCGCCCGGCTGGTCGGGTTCTGCAGTGGTGCCTTCACCCTTGCCGAGGCCGGGGTCCTCGACGGGCGACGGGCCACGGCGCACTGGCAGTGGGCGCACTCCTTCCGGTCCCGTTTCCCGTCGGTACGGTTGGAGACGGACGTGTTGTTCGTGGACGACGGCGACATCCTGACCGCCGCGGGGAGTTCGGCGGCGCTCGATCTCGGTCTGTACATCGTCCGGCTCGACCATGGCGCGGAGGTCGCCAACGCCGTGAGCAGGCGGCTCGTCTTCGCCGCGCACCGCGACGGTGGGCAGCGGCAGTTCGTGGAACGGCCGGTTCCCGACGTACCGGACGAGTCCCTGGCGCCCCTCCTGGCCTGGGCGCAGGAACGGCTGGACACCGCGCTCACGGTCTCCGACCTGGCGGCGCGGGCCTCGGTCAGTCAGGCGACGCTGCACCGCCGTTTCCGGGCGCAGCTGGGCACCACGCCGCTGGCCTGGCTCACCGGGGAACGGCTCGACGTGGCGTGCCGGATGATCGAGCGCGGCGAGTCGCGCTTCGAGGTGGTCGCGCGGCGCAGCGGGCTGGGAACCGCCGCCAACCTGCGCGCGTTGATGCGCCGCAGGATCGGGCTCACCCCGCTGGAGTACCGGAACCGGTGGTGTGGCTGATCCGTGACAGAACCTTTCGCCCGGAGGAGGCATCTACCTCGGTGACGAAAGGAAGACGCGATGTCCTCGATCCGCGGCCTGGCCGTACTCGCGCTCGGCACCGTGACAGCCACCGTGGTGGCCATGACCATGACCGTTCCCCCGGCGGAGGCCAGGACGGACGACCTGGTCCGGTACGCGTGGATCAAGAGCTGCGCCAAGGGAGACCACACGGTCCCCTGCGGGAAGTGGACGTTGACGCTGCGCAGCGGCAGGACCGTCAGGCTCGACGACGCGCGGGTCAATCCCCGGCGGGCCAACGGCACCGTGGACAAGGACGCGGGCACGACCTTCGCGGTCAGCGGTGACGGCCGGGTCGTGAACTACCTCAGGGGGGACGTCCTCGTCGTTCGTGACGTCACCAGTGGGAAGGTCGTCCCGCTGCCGGGAAGGGCCGCGACCCTGCCCAAGGGGCTCGACCAGGCCAGCGTGGACACCATGCTCTCCGAGGACGGATCGGCCGTCGTGATCGACTACCTCGACGAAGAGGAGCGACTGCCGTCCCTGCTCGTCGACCGTGAGAGCGGGAAGATCGCCACGCTTCCCGCGAAGATCAACGTGATGGGCTTCAGCCCGGACGGACGGCACGTGCTCACCAGCCGCTACACCGATGACAGCACCACCGAGTTCGTGATCTTCGACGGTGCGGGGCGGGTGACGGCCAGCCGGGTCGTGCCGCAGATCGTGGCCAACAACTCCCCGGTCGCGTTGGCGAACGACGGCACCACGACGGCGTTCGTCGTCACCGGGGCGATGACGAAGAAGGCTCGGCTGCACACCTACAGCCTGACCTCGGACACGGTCTCGGCGGCGGTACGGCTCGGCGTCTCGGTCAACGACGGCGCGCAGCGGCTCTCCTGGAACCCGGCGGGCACGCTGACGCTCTGGACGAGCTTCAGCGAGGCCCACGGCGGACAGGTCACCTCGGCGGCGAAACGTACGGTGAACGCGAGGACCGGCACCGTCCACACGGTGGACTCCTTCCCGATCAAGAACGCCCCGTGGAGCTGGTGGCTACCCGGCGAGTGATCCAACGCCTGGCCGATGCCCCAGGCCCGGCAATCGGCCCAGAGCCCGGCTGATGGGTCGAGGCCCGCTGATGGCCGGTGGTCTGGAACCCGGCGGGTGCGCCAAGGCTCGGCGGGTGGGAGGACATATCTTCTCTTCATGGGGAAAGTCCATGAAAAGCTCAGTGACCGGTTGCGTGCGTTCATCGAGGCGCAGCCGGTCTTCTTCGTCGCCACCGCTCCCGAGCAGGGTGGCCACGTCAACGTCTCCCCCAAGGGATACGCCGACACGTTCTCCGTGATCGACGACACCACCGTGGCCTACCTCGATCTGGACGGCAGCGGTGTGGAGACCATCGCCCACCTCCGCCAGAACGGGCGTATCACGATCATGTTCTGCGCCTTCTCCGGTCCTCCGAACATCCTTCGCCTGTACGGCACAGGCCGGGTCGTCACCCCCGGTGACGTCGAGTTCTCCGGGCTGCTCACGAGGTTCGGGTCGCATCCGGGTGTCCGGTCGATCATCGTCGTCGACTGTGAGCGCATCGCCGACTCCTGTGGTTTCTCGGTGCCGTTCATGTCGTTCGACAAGGACCGGGCGCTGCTCGACGAGTGGGCGGAGCGCAAGGACGTGCAGCAGCGACGGATCTACCGGGCGAAGAACAACCGGGAGAGCATCGACGGCATCGCCGGCCTGGCCCCCGAGGAGACGGACCCGGTCACCCAGCACTCCTGACCGGTGCGCCGCGAGCCGTACGGCCGTAATTCATATAGATGACCGGTCACGTTCAGTGGCGTGGACGACCGTTGTGGTCATGAAGCGTTACACCCTCATCCATCTCACCGACGTCCACGCCGTCGCCGACGGCCTGCTCCACGGCCACGTCGACTCGACCACGGCGTTCAGGAACGCGCTGGACACCGTGGTCGCCGCGGGGCAGCCCGTGGACGCGATCATCCTGTCCGGCGACATCGCCGACCAGGGGGACGAGCCCTCCTACCGGCTGGTCGCGCGGGCGCTGGAGAAGGCCGCCGGTGAGCTCGGCGCGGCCGTCGTGGTCGCGATGGGCAACCACGACGAGCGGGGCGCCTTCCGTTCGGCCCTCGTCAACGACCAGGCGGACGGCCGAGAAGGTGACCGGACAGGCGACCAGGTGGGCGGTGAGCCGTACGACGTGGTGACCTGGGTCGGCGGGTTGCGGATCGTGACGCTGGACAGCACCGTGCCCGGTGAGCACCACGGCGAACTGTCCGCCGACCAACTGGAGTGGCTGGCCTCGGTGCTGGCCGAGCCCGCGCCCGACGGAAGCGTGCTGGTGCTGCACCATCCGCCCATCCCCAGTGTGCTGCCGCTGATGGACGGGATCGGCCTGCGGGAGCCGGAGAGGCTGGCGCGGACGCTGACCGGCTCCGACGTACGGATCGTCCTCGCCGGGCACACGCACAGCGCGTCCGCGGGCACACTGGCGGGCATCCCCGTCTGGATCGGTCCCGGCGGGGCCTACGCCGCCGACACCATGGCGCCCGCGGGAAAGACCAGGGGCATACCGTCACAGGCCTTCAGCCGGGTGGACGTCACCGAGGACGGTGTGATCACCACGGTCGTCCCGATGACGTCGGCTCCCCCGGTCTACGAGCTGGACACCGAGGTGCTGCTCAGTCACCTGGCCGGTCATAGCGGGTGACGAAGGAGACGAGGTCGGCCCGGCAGCGCCGTTCGACGTGACACAGGGGCTCGTCGCCGTGCATGACGAGCCCCTCACGCACCAGTACGGCGGCGCCCGCGTCGAGCGCGAGGGCGGACTGGTCGGCGAGGTCGGCGAGGTCCGCCGAGATCGCGTGCCAGGTGTAGCGGTAGGAGACCCCACCGGCCTCCAGAGAGCCGAGCACGCCGAGTTCGGGGTCGCAGAGCAGGTCGGCGCGCTCCGGGTGGAGCCGGTAGCGGCTCAGCACACATGGCGCCCCCTCGGACCTGAGCAGGGTGGTGATCTCGTAGACCTCCTCACCCGCGACCCTCAGGTGCCGCGCCCCCGCCGGATGCTCGACGAGCCCCCGGCCGAGGATCTCCTCTCCCCCGGCGAAGACCGTCGCCAGCCCCTCCAGGTCGGCCCGCCGGTGCCTGCGGGTCACCGGGTCGATGGACACCTCGATCCGGCGCGGGACACGCCTGACGAAACTCCCCAGACCGTGCCGTGTCTCGACCAGCCCGGCCCTGCGCAGCTCGACCATGGCCTGCCTGGCGGTGAGCCGGTGCACGCCGAACCGCTCGGCGAGCGCGTCCTCGGTCGGCAACCGCTCACCGGGGGGCAGCTCACCGGACTCGATGCGCCGCCCGAGCTCACGGGCGATCGCGCGGTAGCGGGCTTCTCTGGGCATCTGGACAACTGTACGGCTCCCGCCTTCCCGGCCCCGCCGATGATCCAGGGATTGCCCGGCCGTTCATCGCGAATCCATCTTTTCGCCGCGTTCACGCAGGTCAGCCAGTCATATATATGACTCATGCCGCTCTTGAACCTCCGTGACGTCGCCGAAGGCGCCGGAACTCCTGTCCGCTCCGGGATGCTGCTGCGCTCGGCGCAACCCCACCGGCTGACCGCCGCCGACACCGACCGGTTGGCGGATCTGCTCGGCGGGCAGCTCGAAGGACTACGGCTCGTCGCGGACCTGCGAAGCGAGGCCGAACTCGCCGGGGACGACTGGACCCTCCTGACCGACCTCGGTGTCAGGGTCACCCGCCTCGGCACCTCGGGATCCCCCGCCGACCTGTCCGCCCTTCCGCCGGGAATCAACCTCGGCGACCTCTATGTGCTGATGCTCGACCACCGCACCGCCTGGTTCGCCTCCGTCGTGGCGGAGATCGCCGACGGGCTGCCCGCCCTGGTGCACTGCGCGGCGGGCAAGGACCGCACCGGCCTGGTCGTCGCCCTGATCCTCGATCTGGTCGGGGTGGATCACGAGGCGATCGTCCGCGACTACGCCGCGACCGTGACGCACCTCCCCCAGATCATGACGATGCTCGGCCTGACCACCCCACCCCCGGCCGCTTCGCCTCTGGCCGTTCCGTCCCCGGCCGCTTCGCCTCTGGCCACCCCGCCCCCGGTCGCTCTGTCCCCGGTCGCTCTGTCCCCGGCCGCTTCGGTCTCGGTCGCGGGGGCCGTGTCCGGGTTGCTCGACGCCCCCGAGACCGCCATCCGTACCTTCCTGACCGCTCTCGACGCCCGCGGGGGCGCCGAACGGCTGCTCACCGCCCACGGTCTGACCGAGGGCCACGTCCAGCGGCTGCGCGCCGCCCTCGTCGGCTGACCAGAAAGGCGACCCCGTGTCCCTCACCCTTCCCCGGGAAACCGGCGCACCCCAAAAAACCGGCCGTGGGCTGGTCGCGGCCATCGGTGTGGCCGAACTCTTCTACGCGGCGGCCGGGGCCCTGCCGCTGATCCTCGGTCTCGGCCTCAAGGTCCAGGAGATCGCGCCCGCCAACAAGGAGGCCGTACTCGGCTTCGTCGCCGCGCTCGGCGGAGTGGCCACGGTGATCTCCAACCCGCTCAGCGGCCACCTGTCCGACCGCACCACCAGCCGGTACGGCATGCGCAGGCCGTGGATCCTGGGCGGTTCCCTGCTCGGCCTGGCCGGGCTGATCCTCCTGGCGCTCGCCGGGTCGATCGCCCTCGTCGCGGTCGGCTGGATGGTCGCCGTCACCGGCTACCAGGCCATGGTCGCCGGGCTGACCGCGACGGTCGTCGACCAGTTCCCCGTGGAACGCCGCGTCCGGGTGGCGGGCGTGTTCTCGATGTGCAACATGCTTGGCGTCGTCCCGGCCATGGCGCTGTCCCAGATGTTCAAGGGCGAGTTGCTGCTGCAGTTTACGATCTGCGGTGGACTCGCCGTGACGGCCGCCGGCGTGCTCTGCGCGCTGTTGCCCGACCGTCGTCTCGACCCGGCCGAGCGACGCCCGGTGAACGTCGGCAGTCTCGCCTCGGCGTTGCTCGTACTGCCCCGGCACGCCCGTGACTACCGGCTGCTGTGGGTGCAGCGGCTGCTCGTCAGCATCGGCTTCGCGTTGATCTCGTCCTACTCGCTCTACTACCTGCAGAGTCGCATCGGCATGCCGACCGCCGAGGCCGTCGCGCTGGTCGGGCTGACCACCATCGCCAGCACCCTGCTGTCCGGTCTCTTCGCCTATCTCGGTGGCCGCTGGTCGGCCCGGATCGGCAGGGGCCGTCCGTTCGTGCTGTGGGCGACGGCGATCCTGGGTGTGACGCTGCTGCTGAAGGCCGCGACCGCCAGCGTCGGCGTGGTGATCGTCGTAGCGGTCATCAGCGGCGCCGCCACCGGCGTCTACTACGCCGTCGATCTCGGCCTGGTCACCCAGGTGCTTCCTGACGAGCGGGACGCGGGCCGCTATCTCGGCGCCTTCGCGATGGCCAAGCACCTGCCCAGCGCTATCGCCCCGGCGCTGGCTCCGGTCCTGCTCGGCCTGGGGTCCGACCCCTTCGCCGAGGGGCCGAACTACTTCGTGCTCTTCTCGGTCTGTGGCCTGCTGACGCTGGCCGCCGCCCCGCTGGTCGGCCTGCTGAGAGACGTACGGTGACCGGCGGCGAGGTGTGTGCCGGGCATACGTGACGGCCGGTCGGGCTACCGCCCCGCTCAGCGGCGGTAGCCCGCCATCCGCTCCAGACGGGCGATGCGCTCGGCGGTCGGCGGGTGGGTGGAGAACAGCCTGCCGATGCCCGCGCCCCGGAAGGGGTTGGCGATCATGAGGTGTGAGGCCGAGGCGAGGCGGGCGTTCTCCGGGAGGGGAAGCTGCCGGGCGCCCATCTCGATCTTCCGCAACGCGGAGGCCAGGGCCAGGGGGTCTCCGGTCAGCCGGGCCCCCGACTCGTCCGCCTGGTACTCCCGGGAGCGGGAGACCGCCATCTGGATCATCCCCGCGGCGACCGGGCCGAGCACGATCATGAGCAGCGCGCCGAGGAAACCGGGCCCCTCGTCGTCGTCTCCTCCGCCGAAGAACAGGCCGATGTATCCGAGGTAGGTGATCATCGTGGCCAGCGCCCCGGCCACGGAGGAGATCAGGATGTCGCGGTTGTAGACGTGGGACAGCTCGTGTCCGATGACCCCGCGCAGCTCGGACTCGTCGAGCAACTGGGTGATGCCGTAGGTCACGCAGACCGCGGCGTTGCGGGGGTTGCGTCCGGTGGCGAAGGCGTTGGGCTGCATGGTCGGCGAGACGTACAGCCTGGGCATGGGCTGACGGGCCTCGGTGGAGAGTTCACGCACGATCCGGTACAGGGTCGGCTGCTCGACCTCGCTCACCGGACGGGCCCGCATGGCCGACAGGGCGATCCGGTCGGAGAAGAAGTAGGCGAAACCGTTGGTCAGCAGGGCGGCCAGAACCCCGATCTGCAGGCCCACGCCACCGCCCAGCCACGCCCCGACGGCGATGATCGCCGCGGACAGTGCGCCAAGGAGGACGGCGGTACGCAGACCGTTGTGGTGCACTACACCCCCCTTGTCGGTTGATGCCGATTCACCTTCTCCAACGTCTCCGGCCTGGCCGAACGTTCCCGAAAACGTTCACCTCCCGATGCCGGAGCCCCCGGGGAGGAGGTCGAGCACCACCTGTGGCGCGACCGAGAACACCAGGGAGACGACAACGGTCAGTCCGATCGCGACGACGACCGGCAACCACCCCCTGCGACCGCCGCCCGTTTCCTCCCCCGAGCCGACCGGATTTTCCGGGGCCGTCACGGCCCCCGGAGCCGATATATCCGGCATATCCGAAACAACCCCCTGGCTGGCTCCGCGCGGGGCCGGGGTGAAGATCCGTGCCGCCCAGGCCACGTAGTAGTAGAGGCCGATGACCGTGTTGACCGCCATCACCACGGCCAGCCATGCCACGCCGCCACCGACGAGCTCGCGGAACACCACGATCTTGGCGAACAGACCCGCCAGCCCCGGCGGCAGGCCCGCCAGGCAGAGCAGGAAGAACGCCAGCGCCGGCCCGGCGGCCGGGTCGCGGAAGGCGAGCCCCCGGTAGTCGTCCAGTTCGTTGCGTGCGGCGCGCCGCGAGACCAGCATGACCACCGCGAACGCCCCGAGGTTCATCGCCGCGTAGAACACCAGATAGGCGATCGACGCGCCCGTCGCCTCGTCGTCACGGACGGCGAGCGGCGCCAGGATGTAGCCCGACTGCGCCACCGAGGACCAGGCGAGCAGCCGTACGGCGTGGCGTTGCCGTAGCGCCAGGAGGTTGCCGACCGTCATGGTCAGCGCCGCGACGAGCGCCACCGGTGGGCCCCAGGTGCTCGCCTCGCTCCCCAGCGCCGTGACGAGGATGAGGATCAGCCCGGCGAACCCGGCCGCCTTGGAGATCACCGAGAGCAGCGCGGCCACCGGGACCGGCGCCCCCTGGTAGACGTCACCCGCCCAGGCGTGGAACGGCACCGCGGCGACCTTGAAGGCGAACCCGGCCAGCACCAGGACGACGGCCACGGCCAGCACGGACGACAGGTCGGGAGGCGGCGAGTCGTAGGAGAGGTGAAGCGCGGAGACGTAGGCCTCGGTGGTCCCGGTCACCTGGGGCAGCGCGTCACCGGCCGCCTGGCCGGGACCGGGGACGGCGGGAACGGCCGCGCGTTCACGCAGGGTCTGGGCCAGCCGGTCGAGGTGGACGGTTCCCGTCGCGCCGTACAACAGGGAGACGCCGAAGAGCGTCACCGCCGTCGAGACCACGGAGACCAGGAAGAGTTTGACCGCCGCCTCTGAGGCACGGCCGTCGTGGCGTCTGAGTCCGGTGAGCGCGAAGACCGGCAGCGAGACCAGCTCAAGCGCGACGACCAGCATGATCAGGTCTCGGGAGGCGGGCAGGGCGACGGCGCCGGTGAGCGTGCACAGCAGCAGGAAGTGCCACTCGCCGACGGGGATCTCACCGGAGGCGAGCAAGGTCATGGACAGCAGCACCACGACGATCCCGGCGGCCAGGGCGAGCCCGGCGAAGACCAGGGTGAAGTCGTCGACCACGAACGAGCACGACGGCACGGCCCCCGTCTCAGGCCCGGAGGCGGCGACCGCGATCGTTCCGGTGGGTTTCCCCGTCGTCGGCCGCACACCCGGTGGGAGGGCCGGGACGATCCTGGGCGCGGTGGTCAGGCCCTCGGGCACGCAGAAGGTCCGGAGGGCCTCGCCCGACCGCGACGCCTGCGCGACCACGAAGCCCAGGGCGGTGAGCACCCCGGCCAGCGTGACCACGCCGAGCATCGGCCTGACGTACGGCCTGCGCGGCAGGAAGGCGTCCAGGAGCAGCACCAGCCCGGCGGCCAGCGCCAGAACCAGTGGCGGCGCCACCGCGAAGTAGTCGATCGACTGGATCATGGCGTCCCCAGCAGGCTGTGGACCACCGGGTCGGTGAGGGACAGCAGTGCCTTCGGCCACAGACCGAACAGCAGGATCAGGGCGACCAGCGGCACCCAGGCGGCCAGTTCGTGGGCGGTCACGTCCCGCGTGCGCCCGCTCCCGGCTCCTCCGGTGCCTCGGCCGCTTCCGGTTTCTCCCGCGCTTCCCGAACCTCCGTCTCTCTTGGTCGTGTCCGGCGGGCTGCCGCCCGCCATGGTCTCCTCGACCACCTGTTCGGCGTCCGCGGTGACCTTCTCCGTCACCCGCTCCGCGGCCACCATCGCCTCCTGAGCCTCCCGGGCCTCCTGGGCCGCCTCACCCGCCTCCGGCGTCCCGGTGGCGCCCGCCGCGGTGAGCAGGGGGGCGTGGACGGTCTCGGTCGGACGGCCGTGGGTGACCCTGGACAGCATGACCAGGAAGTAGGCCGCGGTCAGGACGGTGCCGACCCCCGCGACGACCATGAAGAGCAGGAAGAGCGGCCGGGACAGACCCGGCGCCGGGTCGAAGGCGCCGAGGAGGGCGAGCATCTCCCCCCAGAAGCCCGCCAGACCGGGCAGACCGAGGGAGGCGAAGCAGGCGAAGGTGAGCAGGGACGCGAGGTGCGGCAGGCGCGCCAGCATGCCGCCGCCGAGTGCCGGGATGTCGGCGGTGCCGTAGCGCTCCTTGATCGCTCCGGCGACGAAGAAGAGCAGCGCGGTGATCAGGCCGTGGGCGATGTTGCCGAAGAGCGCGGCGTTGAGCCCGACCGGGGTGAGCGTGGCGAAGCCCAGGAGCACGAACCCCATGTGGCCGATCGAGGAGTAGGCGATCATCCGCTTCAGGTCACGCTGGGCCAGACAGGCCAGGCAGCCGTAGATGACGCCGATCACCGCGAACGCGCCGAGCCAGGGGGCGACGGCCGCGGCGCCCTCGGGCAGGATCGGGATGGCGATGCGGGCGAAGCCGTAGGTGCCCATCTTCAGCAGCACACCCGCCAGGAGCACCGAGCCGACGGTCGGCGCCTCGGTGTGGGCGGCCGGCAGCCAGGTGTGCAGCGGCCACATCGGGGCCTTGACGGCGAGCCCGACGCCGATGGCGACGAAGGCGAGGATCTGCGCCGGGCGGGACATGCCCGCCCCGTGCGCCGCGGCGAGGGAGACCATGTCCAGAGTGCCGGTCCCCGCCCAGACGAACAGCAGGCCGATCAGGAGAACGACCGAGCCGAGCAGCGTGTAGAGGATGAACTTGGTCGCCGCCGCCCGCCGGGCACGACCGCCCCAGATGGCGATCACGAAGTACATCGGGACCAGGACGACCTCGAAGAACACGAAGAACAGCAGCAGGTCGAGGGCGAGGAAGGTGCCGACCATGCCGACTTCGAGGAGCAGGAGCGTGAACACCAGTGCCCTGGCCCGCTCCGGCCCCGGCCTCCCTCTTGGCAGCCGGTCCGTTCCGCCGGCGCCCCCACGGCACAGGTAGACGAAACACAGGAACGTCAGCAGCGTGGTCAGCACGACCAGCGGCAGGGAGACCCCGTCGACGCCGAGGTGGAACCTCAGGTTCAGCCAGGGGACCCAGGCCAGGTCGGTCTCCAGGCCGATGCCCGTCGCGCCGCCACGGACGTACGTGACGGCGGCCACCAGGGAGAGCGCGAACGTCACCCCGGAGACCGTCAGCGCGTGCGCCCTGAGCAGCCGCCCCCTCCCGTACGGCATGAGCAGCGCCACGGCCCCGGCCAGCGGAACCGCGAGCATCGCCACCGGCACCCAGCTCATCTCCCGGCCCCCCTCTCCTGGGCCGGGACGGTGCCCCGGGCGGTGAGATCACGGTGGGAATCGCGGCGGGAACGGTCGGCGGGAGAGACCTGGCACGCGGGGCCGTGGCGGAGGCGGCCGGTCATCCGAGGACCACCGCCTGGGTCACGGCGACCAGGGCGCGGCGCTCGGCGTTGGAGATGGCCGGTCATCCGAGGACCACCGCCCCCACCGCGAGAAGGAGGACACCCGCAAGGACGGCGGTGACGTAGAGCTGGGCGTTGCCGTTCTGTGTCGCCCTGACCAGGCCGGACAGGCTCAGTGTCGCCCTTCCCGAGCCGCGGACGGCGCCGTCGACCACCCGGTCGTCGGCGCGGGCCGTCAGACGGGCCAGGCGCAGCACCGGCAGGACGAACAGCGCGCGGTAGAGGGAGTCGACGAAGAAGGCCCGTTCGAACAACACCCGGAAGGGGCCGAGCACCCGGGCGGGGTCGTCCAGCGGGGCGCCGCGCCAGACGACGTAGACCGAGGCGGCCCCGAGCAGCGCCAGCAGGACGCTGAGGACGGCGGTGCCCCAGTGGACGTCGGCGGCACCCGCGAAGCCGACGCCCGTGAACCCGAGGAGCAGCGTGGGCACCGCGAGCACGACGACCGGCCAGAGCATGCTCGCCGGAGCCTCACGGGAACCGCCGGTGTGCGGAGCGGCGGACACCGGAAGCGGTACGGCCCGGCGCTCGCCGAAGAAGGTCCGCAGCCACGCCCGGGTCGCGTAGGCGCCGGTCACCGCGACCGTGGCCAGGGCGCAGCCGTACAGCAGGAGGGCGGCGGCGTCGGTGAGCGGCCCGATGGACAGGGCCCGCTCCATGGACACCAGCACCTCGTCCTTGCTGAAGAAGCCGCTGGCCGGGGGCAGGCCCATCAGGGCGGCGAAGCCGACGGTCATCGCGGCGAAGGTGACGGGAAGCCTTCCCCGCAGGCCGCCCATCGCGCTCATCAGGTTGGAGCCGACCGTGTGGATGACGACCCCTGCGCACAGGAAGAGCAGGGCCTTGAAGGCGCCGTGGGTGATCAGGTGAAGGATCGCGGCGTCGTCCGACCCGGCGGCCAGGGCTCCGGCCATGTAGGCGAGCTGGCTGATCGTGGAGTAGGCCAGGACCCGTTTCAGGTCGTCCTGCGCCAGGGCCGCCAGCGCGGCGCCGAGCATGCCGAGCGCGGCGGCCACGGCGAGCACGTCCAGGGTGGGACCCGCCCCGGCGAAGACCGGGTGGAGACGGGCGACGAGGAAGATCCCGGCCGCGACCATGGTCGCGGCGTGGATGAGCGCGCTGATGGGGGTCGGGCCCGCCATCGCGTCGGGAAGCCAGGTGTGCAGCGGCACCTGGGCGCTCTTTCCCGCGACCCCGGCGAGCAGCAGCAGGGTCGCGGTGACGACCGTGCCCGAGGACATCAGCGGGACCGCCGCGATGACGTCGGCGATCCTGAAGCTCCCGGCCGCCGTGCCGAGGACGAAGACCCCGAACAGGAAGCCGACGTCGCCGACCCTGGTGACCAGGAACGACTTGATCGCGGCCCGGGAGTTGGCGCGGTCTTCCCACCAGTGGCCGATCAGCAGGTAGGAGCACAGGCCCATGACCTCCCAGCCCACGTAGAGGACGAGGAGGTCGGCGGCGTGGACCACCAGGAGCATGGCACTGGTGAACAGGCTGACGAAGGCGCTGTAGGAGGGGTAGCGCCGGTCTCCTGACAGGTAGCCCACCGAGTAGACCTGCACGGCCAGCGCGACCACGGTCACCAGCACCGCGACCGAGGCGGACAGGGGGTCGACGAGGAGGCCGACCGAGATCGGCAGTGACCCGGTGGGGATGACGTCGAGCGTGCCCGTTGACACGCCCCCGCCGGTGAGGGCGGTGTAGGCCGTCCAGAGGGCGAGCAGGGCGGAGAGGGCGGCCGGGACGACCGCGATCAGGGCCGCCCTGCGGTTGGCGGCCAGGTCGGCGGCCCCGCCCCTGGCTCCCCTGGGCAGTCTGGAGCCCAGCAGCCCGGCGACGGCGGCGAGGAAGGGCAGCAGGATGACGAGGGCGACGGCGGTCACGGCGTGACCTCCGGGGGGTCGTCCCGGCCCGGCGGGTGGGTGGGAGCCGTGACGACGGCCGCCCTGGCGGTCTGCCCCGCCGCGCCCTTCTGCGGCCCTCCCGAAGGGCTCCCGGTGGGAGTCTCGGTGGGAGTCTCGGCGGGAGTCTCGGCGGGAGTCTCGGCGGGCGGGTCGGGGGACTCGGCCAGGGCGCGGAGGCGGTCGAGGTCGACGGTCGCGCGGTTGCGGTAGAGGCCGAGGACGATCGCCAGCCCCAGGCCGACCTCCGCCGCGGCGATCACGATGACGAACAGCGTGAGCACCTGGCCGCTGTGCAGCCGGTCGCGCAGCCACACGTCGAACACGACGAGGTTGAGGTTGACCGCGTTGAGCATCAGCTCGACCGACATCAGGACGAGGATCGTGTTGCGGCGGGCGAGCACGCCGTACACCCCGATGGAGAACAGCAGCGCGGAGACGACCGCCGGATAGACGACGTGCACGTCATCTCCTCCCACGGATGTCGGTGCGGGACAGGACGATGGCGCCGACGAGGGCGGCCAGCAGCAGGACCGAGAGCACCTCGAAGGGAAGCACCCAGGTGCGGAAGACGCTGGAGCCGATCTCTCTGGCGGACCCGCCACCCGGCTCAAGGGGGGCGTAGGCCGTACGGAAGCCGTCGACGACCACGGTGACCAGCACGACCGCGGTGGCCGTCGCCACGACGGCGGCGACGGGCCGGTTACGGCTGTCGAGATCGGCGGCCCTGCCGATCGGGGCCCGGGTGAGCATCAGGCCGAACAGCAACAGGACCACGACCGCGCCGACGTAGATCAGCACCTGGACCCACGCGACGAACTCGGCGGTCAGGACGAGATAGCCCCCGGCGAGGGCGCCGAGACAGACGACCAGCCACAGGGCCGCGTGGACGAGCTGTCTGGTCGTCACCACGAGCAGCGCCGCCCCGACCGCCACGACGCCGAGCAGCAGGAAGACGATCTCCTGCCCCGTCGGTGACAGATAGGACGGCACGTCGGCCACGTCTCCTCCTAGGACTCCCCGGGCTCCTCAGGCCTCTGAGGCCCGCTGTTCGGTTCCGTGGCAGAAGTCTGCTCCGTCGCGCCCTCCGCCGGTGGCACGCCACCCCCACCTGTGGACAACTTCTCACCGGCGGGCTCGCCTGTGGAAAACTTTCCCCCCGCTTCCTCCTCGGGAGGCGTGTCCTTCTTGGGAAGCGCACCCGGCGGCCTGATCGCCCGGACATTCGCATGCCCCGCCGAAGCACGCCGCGCGGGCCTGCCCCCGGCCGAGGCCCCGGAAGCCGCAGAAGGCCCCGAAGCACCTGAAGGCCCCGAAGGACCCGAAGGATCGGAGGAAGACCCGGAGGCCCCCGAGGCGTCCTGTGCAGGAGGCGTGTCCTTCCCCGGAAGCGCACCCGGCGGCCTGATCGCCCGGACATTCGCATGCCCCGCGGAAACACGCCGTGCCGGCCCGTCCCCAGCCGAAGAACCCGGTGGTCCGGAAGCGTCCCGAGGCGGCCGCGCACCCGAGTCTCCGGAATCACCTGAAGGAACATCCGGGGAGTCGCCCGGAGCCACGGGACCGCCCCCCGCCGTACGGCCCCCGCCGGGCCTTGACGGCGGGGTGCGGGTCGGCCGGGACCCGGCGGCCAGTTCCTTCGGCGGTTCGGCGTTCGGCTCGTGCGCGGGCGGCGGGGGCACGGTCTCCGCCCATCCGGTCAGCCTGTCCTTCTCGTGCAGGAGGTTGCGGATGTCGCCCTCGGCGTACTCGAACTCGGGGGACCAGAAAAGCGCGTCGAAGGGACAGACCTCGATGCAGATGCCGCAGTACATGCACAGGGAGAAGTCGATCGCGAAGCGGTCGAGCACGTTGCGGGCGCGGGGCCGTCCTCCCTCGGGGGCGGGGAGCGTCTCCTTGTGGGAGTCGATGTAGATGCACCAGTCGGGGCACTCACGGGCGCAGAGCATGCAGACCGTGCAGTTCTCCTCGACCAGGCCGATGACGCCCCTGCTACGGGCGGGCAGGTCGGGCCGCACCTCGGGGTACTGCTGGGTCACCGACTTGCTCAGCATGTGGCGAAGGGTGACGGAGAGCCCCTTCGCCAGCCCCACTCCTGGTATCCGTGCCACCTCAACATCTTGACATCCCCGTCCCCCGCGAACGAGAACCCGTGCGCGAGAACCTCGCAAAACACAACACGTCCGCCGATCATCCCAAGTTATCCACAGCCGTTATCCACAGACTGTGTGTTCGAGTGTCGCCTTCCGCCGAAGAATCACCCTTGAAGAGGACTGCAAGACCAACCAGAAATACGTATTCTTCGCCACATGTCCCACCAGTACGGTGCCCCGTGGCACAACCAGCCGCCACCTCCTCGATCGAATACGGGGCTGAGTGTGGTGTGGGCACTGGTCCCCCTGTTCACCTGTGGCATGGGGACGCCCCTGATCATGGCGCACGCCGCCCGCAGACTGCGCAGCCCGCTCCACGCCCTGGCCGCGGTCCTGTACGCCCTGGGCATCGGGGTGTTCATCGTCGCGATCTCCGTCTACGACGACACCGACCTGATGCCGGGCTGGCTGGACGCCGTCACGACGATCGGGCTCTTCGGCAGCTGGCTCGGCGGCATGGGGCACGCGCTGATCATCAGAGGATCGGTCTTCAGGCAGGACCCCCACAACGCGCAGGGCCCGCGGAACATGCCGAACTACGGCGTGCAGTCCTTCAACGCGCCCCCGCCCCCGGTCCATGCCGTGCCGTACCCGACCGCGCCGACCGTCGCCTCGAACGTCCACCCGCCCGCCCACCGGCCGGTCCAGCACACCGTACGGCCCCAGCCCCAGCCTCACCTCCAGCACTCCCAGCCGTCCCGGCCGCAGCCGGCTCCCACCCAGCAGCAGAACCCGACCAAGGGCTGGCTGGGGCCGTACCGGCTGATCGGGGAGCTGGGCAAGGGCGGGCAGGGCACGGTCCACCTGGCCCTCACCCCGCAGGGGCAGAAGGTCGCGATCAAGCTCCTGCACCAGCACCTCACCGGCGACCAGATGGTCAGGGAGAGGTTCCTGCGGGAGGTCGAGGCGACGCGCAAGGTGGCGACCTTCTCGACGGCCAGGGTGCTCGACGTGAACATCACCGACGACCAGGCCTACATCGTCAGCGAGTTCGTGGACGGCATCTCGCTGGAGCAGCTCGTCCGCGACCAGGGTCCCCGCAACGAGGACGGCCTGACCCGGCTCGCCCTGGCCACGGCGGGCGCGCTCGCCGCGATCCACCGGGCGGGGGTCGTGCACCGTGACTTCAAGCCCGCGAACGTGCTGATCGGCCCGGACGGCCCCCGGGTGATCGACTTCGGCATCGCCCGCGCCCTCAACCAGGTCACCGCGACCTCGGGCAACATCATGGGCACCCCCGCCTACATGTCCCCCGAGCAGCTCGCCGGGGGGAACATCGGCCCGGAGACGGACGTGTTCAGCTGGGCGGCGACCATGATCTTCGCCGCGTCCGGGCGCGTGGCCTTCGGCGAGGACACGATCCCGGCGATCCTCAACCGGGTGATCAACCAGCATCCCGACCTGTCGGCGCTGCCCCAGTCGTTGCGCCCGCTGGCCTCGGAGTGCCTGGACAAGCAGCCGGGCAACCGGCCGACCGCCGCCGACATCATGCTGCGCATCGTCCAGTGAACACGGCGCCGGACATACCGATCTATGTCCGGAAAACGCATTAGGGTTGCGCCATGGCACCCGGGGACGGCCCGAACGGCGGAGACGGATACTGACATGTCCAACCTGATCGCTGTTTTCGCCACCATCGTCAACGCCTATCTCGTCGCGCTCTTCGCCAGAAGGACGCTCGGGGTGCCGGTCGGCTGGCCGCGTGCCCTCGTCATGGGCGTGGTCCTGGGCCTGAGCGTCGCGTGGGCGGCCACCGAGGTCGGCACGATGACCGGCGTCTACGCCAACGGCAGGATCAACGCCCCGCTCAGCGTGGTCTTCGCCGTCATGGCCCTGGTCACCGCGTGGACCTTCGTGATCGGCCTGATCGTCCTGGTCCTGCTCGAACTGTTCGTCCCGACGGGCACGCTTCCCGCGCCCTCGGCGTTCCTGCGCGGCTGGAAGGCCCGCAGGAGCAGGGCCCGGCGCTACACCCAGGTCATGCGGATCGCCGCCAAGCACGGGCTCGGCGGTTACCTCGGACGACGCAGCAGGGCCGGGGAGAGGCCCGCCGCGATCGCCCGTTCGCTGCGTGACGCGCTCAACGAGGGCGGCGTCACCTTCGTCAAACTCGGGCAGATGCTCTCGACCCGGCGCGACCTGCTGCCCGAGGTCTTCGTCGACCAGCTCGCGACCCTGCAGACCAGGGCGGAGCCCGAGCCGTGGGAGCAGATCGAACGGGCCATCGAGGAGGAGCTCGGCAGGCCGCTCACCGAGGTCTTCCAGACGGTCGATCCCACCCCGCTCGCCTCGGCCTCGGTCGCGCAGGTCCACTCCGCCCGGCTGCTCGACGGCAAGCCCGTCGTGCTCAAGGTGCAGCGTCCCGGGGCGCGCAAGCAGGTCACCTCGGACGTCGAGATCATCCTGAGGCTGGCCGCGTGGCTTGAGCGGACGACGCCGTGGGGCAGGTCGCTGCGGGTGTCCCGGCTGGCCGAGGGCTTCGCCGCCTCCCTCGACGAGGAACTCGACTACACCGTCGAGCTGGACAACCTGCGGGGCGTCGCGGCCACCCTGGGCGACGGGATCAGGGTGCCCGTCGCCCACGAGGGGTACTCGACCGGCAGGCTCCTGGTCATGGACCGCCTCGACGGCACCCCGGTCGGTGAGGCGGGCGAGCTGCTGACCGCGCTGCCCCCGGCGGAACGGGAGGCGATCGCCGGACGACTGCTCGGCGAGATCCTCAGGCAGCTCGTGCACACCGGCGTCTTCCACGCCGACCTGCACCCGGGCAACATCCTCCTCACCGAGGACGGCAGGCTCGGGCTGCTCGACTTCGGCTCGGTCGGCCGTCTCGACCAGTCGACCCGTAACGCGCTCGGCATGCTGCTGCTGGCCGTCGACAACAACGACGCGATCGGCGCCACCGACTCCCTCATCGAGATGCTCGACCGGCCGGACGGGCTGGCCGAACGGGAGCTCGAACGCGACCTGGGCCAGCTCATGGTCCGCTACCGCTCGGGGTTCGGCAGGAACGGCAGCGCGGGCCTGTTCGCCGCGCTGTTCAAGCTGATCCACGCGTACGGCTTCGCCGTACCGCCCCAGATCGCGGCCGCCTTCAGGGCGCTGGCCGCGCTCGACGGCACGCTCACCCTGATCAGCCCCGACCTCGACGTGGTCGGCGCGGTCAGGAAGCAGGGCAGGGAGATGATGCGCGAGTTCCTCTCGCCAGAGTCGGTGCGCGCCGACCTGGAGAGCCGTCTCGCCGGTTTCCTGCCGATCCTGCAGCGGCTGCCCAGGCGGCTCAACAAACTCACCGAGGACCTTGAGCACGGCAGGATCTCGATCAACATCAGGCCGCTGGCGGACGAGGGGGACCGGCGTTTCCTGACCGGTCTCGTGCAGCAGGTGGTCGTCGCCGTCCTGGCCGCGGCGGCGACGCTGGGGGCGATCGTGCTCATCGCGGCGGACTCGGGGCCGATGGTGACGCCCGAGCTGCGGCTGTTCGCGCTGGTCGGCTTCGCGTTGCTGCTGGTCGGCTTCGTGCTCGCGCTGCGCTCGCTCGCGCTGGTCTTCCGCCGGGAGTGATCCGGCCGGTGCGTCAGAGGACCCTGACGATCCCGGTCAGCGCGAGCTGGAGCAGCGCCAGCGGCACCAGGGCGACCCAGGCGAGCCGTTGCAGCTGGTCCTCACGGAGTCTGGGGTAGCTCACCCGCACCCAGATCACCACGAACACCAGCAGGGCCGTCTTCAGCAGCGTCCACACCGGCCCGGGCAGCAGGGGGCCCTGCCAGCCGCCGAGGAACAGCACCGTGGTCAGCGCGCAGAGCACGATGATCCCGGCGTACTCGGCCAGCATGAACAGCGCGAACCGCATGCCGGTGTACTCGGTCATCGGGCCCATGATGATCTCGGAGTCCGCGATCGGCATGTCGAACGGCGGGCGGCGCAGTTCGGCGAGCCCGGCGACGAAGAAGACCACCGCGCCGATCGCCTGCCAGGGCAGCCACCACCACTGCCAGGCCTCCACGACGCCCGGCAGGGAGAGCGTGCCCGCCGCCATCGCGACGCTGGAGGCGGCCAGGACCAGCGGCAGCT
Source organism: Streptosporangium sp. NPDC000239 (assembly GCF_040300765.1). Lineage (NCBI taxonomy): Bacteria > Bacillati > Actinomycetota > Actinomycetes > Streptosporangiales > Streptosporangiaceae > Streptosporangium > Streptosporangium sp. NPDC000239. Next base: position 91,516 of record NZ_JBEPEI010000004.1, read on the forward strand.
CGTAGGCCATGAGCTGGGCGGCCGAGCGCATCCCGCCCATGAGGGAGTACTTGTTGCCCGAGGACCACCCGGCCATGATCGAGCCGAGCACGCCGACCCCCATCACGGCCAGCGCGAAGAACAGGCCCGCGTCCAGGTCGGCCCCGACCAGGCCGGGACCGACCGGGATGACGACCATGACCAGCAGGTACGGGATCAGCGCGACCGCGGGCGCCAGGCCGAAGACCCGGCGGTCGGCCGCGGCGGGGATCACGTCCTCCTTCTGGGCGAACTTGACGCCGTCGGCGATCAGCTGGGCCCAGCCGTGGAAACCCCCGGCGTACATGGGGCCGAGGCGGGACTGCATGTGCGCCATGACCTTGTGTTCGGCCTGACCGGCGACCAGCGGCAGCACCAGGAAGGCGGCGACGACCAGGACGAGCCTGAGGGCCGCCTCCAGCACCTCAGCCATCGCGCCCCCAGTCGGCGGGCACGCCGGGGGGAAGCGTCTTGCGGCGGCTCGGCGAGCCGTGGTCGGACTCGCCCGGCTCCTTGGCCCCCGGCCACGCCTTGGCGACCCTGGCGGCCAGCACGAAGTCCTTGCGCAGCGGGTGGCCCTCGAAGCCCTCGGGCAGCAGCAGCGGGACGAGGTTCGGGTGCCCGTCGAAGACGACGCCGAACATCTCGAAGGTCTCCCGTTCGTGCCAGTCGGCGCCCCTGAAGACGCCGACCGCGCTGGGCAGGCGGGGGTCGGCGCGCGGCACCCGGGTGCGGGTCAGCAGCCGCCGGTGCGAGACGGGGTCGAGGAGGTGGGCGACGACCTGGAAGGCGTCCGGCGGGTCGTCGACCGCGGTGAGCCAGTCGAAGAACTCGTACCCTCCGGCGCGGGCGAAGGCGAGCAGGTCGAGCCAGTCGCCCGGCTCGACGTCGGCCGTGGTCTCGCCGAAGGACTCCGAAAGCCGCACGCGCGGGCCGTACCGCTCCACGAGGGCCTCACGCACGGTGGTCCTCCATGCCCTCGGCGGCGATCTTCTCCTGGAGGAGCATGATGCCGTTGAGCAGCGCCTCGGGGCGGGGCGGGCAGCCGGGCACGTAGACGTCGACCGGGATGATCTGGTCCACCCCCTTGGTCACGCAGTAGGAGTCCCAGTAGGGGCCGCCGGAGTTGGAGCAGGCGCCGAAGGAGATGACGTACTTGGGGTCGGGCATCTGCTCGTAGAGCCGTTTGACGGCCGGGGCCATCTTGTCGGTCACCGTGCCGGAGACGATCATCAGGTCGGCCTGTCGCGGGCCGTTCGCGAACGGGATGACCCCGAACCTGATGAAGTCGTGGCGGCTCATCGAGGTCGCGATGAACTCGATCGCGCAGCAGGCGAGCCCGAAGTTGAACGCCCACAGCGAGTAGCGCCGCCCCCAGTTGAGGATGAAGCGCATGGGTTTCGGGGCCAGCCGTGAGGCCGGTCCGACGGTGGGTGCCCGGGTGGGCATCGGAAGGTCCGCCATGTTGTTCATTGTCCCCCACCTGCCCGGCGGTTCTCAGGCCCAGGCGAGCACGCGTTTGCGCCAGGCGTACAGCACGCCGAGCGCGACGAAGCCCAGGAAGACGAACATCTCGGCCAGCGCGGCCGTACCGAAGCCGGGGTCGGCGAAAACCGTCGCCCACGGAAAGACGAAGACGGCGTCCACCGCGAAAACGACATAGAGGTAGGTGAAGACGTAGTAACGCACCTGGGACTGCGCCCAGCCCTCACCGACCGGGTCGACGCCGCACTCGTAGGTCGTCAGTTTGTCCGGGGTGGGACGGCTCGGACGCAGGAGGCGGTTGACCAGCAGCGCGCCGGACACGATCACGACGCCCAGGACGAGCAGCGCGCCGACCACCGCGTAGGGGCCGTAGTAACCGTGCATGACTCCCCCTCTCCACGGGGTTTCCCGAAGTCTCTCCGCGTACGGCGAGGCCTTCCCCACCAGCTATAGCAGCACCGTCCTCCCCCGTCATGCGGCCCTGCCGTCAATCCCAAACTCTGCACCCTTTAATACCAAGCATCCGTAAATACCACTCTTTTTCAAGTAATGTGCCGTTTATGCCTAAAATCCGGTTTTCCGGAGGGATCGCGCTTATCGCCGTGCTGGCCGCAGGGTGCGGCACCGCGACAGCGACACCCAGGGCGCAGGAGCCGATCCCCTCGGAACCCACACTGATCGATTCCGTGGACCCGGCCGACGTCCCCGGACTCACCATGCACACCGTCACCGAAGGGGAGACCGGGGGCCTGCGCGCCCACGCCGTCTACCCGTCCGTCAGCGACGCGCCACGCCTGACGGAGAGACTGCACCGCACGATCACCGAGCATCTGCGGTCGTTCAACCAGGCCAACAGGGGCGGCACGGAAACCGGCCGGCCCGGGCCCGAGTTCAATGTGGACTGGCAGCTGCCGACGGTCTCGACCCAGATGATGGGCGTGAACCTCACCATCGGCAGAACCGTCGACTCCCGCTGGTCGGAGGAGCGCACCACCGTCTGGTACGACCGGGTGGACAAGCGTGTCCTCGACTCCGCGGACCTGCTGAAGGACAGGGCCGCGCTGGGCGAGCTCGCCAGGCTCACCCGTGACCAGCTGGGCCGGTCGGGATCCGGGATCGACCCCGAGGCGATCACCGCCGACGCGAGGCTGTTCGACTCGCTGGCCTTCAACCGCCGCGGCGACCTCGTGGCCGAGTTCGACGACCAGCAGGTGGGAAGCGCCACCCTCAGCAGGGTCGCCGTACCGGCCGCGAAGGTGAAGGGGCTGCTGTCCCCCGCCGGTGAGCGGGCACAACGCTCCGCGGTCGAGTTCGGCGCCGGGGTCGACCACCGGGCCGAGCGGATGGCCAAGTACAAGGAGTACGCCGCCCTGCCGGTCGCCGAGAGCACCGCCTACGGCAGCGTGGACTGCGCCAAGGTCAAGTGCGTCGCACTCACCTATGACGACGGTCCCGGCCCGGGCACCGGGAGGCTGCTGGACGCGCTGAACGCCCAGCGCGCCAGGGCGACGTTCTTCGCCGTCGGCACCAACTCCATCGCCCACACCGCGCTGCTGCGGCGGATCATGCGGGAGGGTCACCTCGTCGGCGACCACACCTGGTCGCACCGTGACCTGACCACCCTGGACGACAGCAGGATGGGCGACCAGTTCGGCCGCGCCCAGTGCACGCTGGGACGGGCCGTCGGACGCCATCCCGGCCTGGTACGCCCGCCGTACGGGGCGGTCAACGACCGGGTGCCGCCCGTCGCCAGGCAGTACCGCCTGGCCCTGGTTCGCTGGAACGTCGACGCCAAGGACCTGCAGACCCGGGATCCCAAGGCCGTCGCCGACCGGGTCGTCTCGCAGACGAGGCCCGGATCGATCGTCCTCATGCACGACGTCGGCGGCACCGCCGCGAAGGCGACTCCCGAGATCCTGCGACGACTGCGCGACAAGGGCTACACCTTCGTCACCGTCCCCGAGCTGTACGGCAAGGCCGGCATGAAGCCGGGCGAGGTCTACGACTCGGGTGAGGGACCGCGCGAGATGATCTCGGCCGACGGCTCACAGGGCTGAGGAGCTGGGCGAAGACGCCCTCCGCGGGACGCGAGAACCGGTGTCCCGCGGAGGGCGTCTCCATGTCACCCCATAGCCGCCGGCTATGAGTACATAGCCACCGGCGATGAGGCCGCCTCCCTGGTGGGACATATAGTTAGGCATCGTGACCCTTACCGTCCTGTTCGGCCGCCTGCACGTGGATCTGTGTCGGCTCGCCGCCGGGCTGTGTCGGGCCTGCCGCTCGCGATCATGACCTCCTTCACGGCCGCCGCCAGGCCGCCACGCGCGTCTTCACCGCGCCCGGATTTCGACTCGGCCTCCACCGAGGGATCTGCGACATGCGTCACACTCCTCCGCCGAGTGGAACGCGAAGCCACTACGGGTTATCCCCAGGGATCTAGCATGGAACTGAGAACATGCCACCATCAACGGCGCCTTTTCGCGTCGAGGAGGACTGAGCTGTGACCAAGCAGGTTCAGCAACTCGATCGCGTCATCATCCGCTTCGCCGGTGACTCCGGCGACGGTATGCAGCTGACCGGTGATCGCTTCACATCGGGCACGGCGGAGTTCGGCAACGACCTGTCGACCCTCCCCAACTTCCCGGCGGAGATCCGCGCCCCCGCAGGCACTCTGCCAGGCGTTTCGAGCTTCCAGCTCCACTTCGCCGACCACGACATCCTCACCCCAGGTGACGCGCCGAACGTCCTGGTGGCGATGAACCCCGCCGCGCTGAAGGCCAACCTCGGCGACCTGCCGCGCGGGGCCGACATCATCGCCAACACCGACGAGTTCACCAAGCGCAACCTGCAGAAGGTCGGCTACGACGTCAGCCCCCTTGAGGACGACTCGCTCGCCGAGTGGCGGCTCCACCCGGTGCCGCTGACCTCGCTGACGGTCAAGGCGCTTGAGGGCTTCGACCTGTCCAAGAAGGACGCCGAGCGCTCCAAGAACATGTTCGCCCTCGGCCTGCTGAGCTGGCTCTACCACCGGCCGACCGAGACCACGATCAAGTTCCTTGAGACCAAGTTCGCCAAGCGGCCCGACATCGCCAAGGCCAACATCGCGGCCTTCCAGGCGGGCTGGAACTACGGCGAGACCACCGAGTCCTTCTCGGTCTCCTACGAGGTCAAGCCCGCCCAGCTGCCGCCGGGCGTCTACCGCAACATCTCCGGCAACCAGGCGCTCGCCTACGGCCTGATCGCCGCCTCGGTCCAGTCGAAGCTGCCGCTGTTCCTGGGGTCCTACCCGATCACCCCGGCCAGTGACATCCTGCACGAGCTGTCCAAGCACAAGCGCTTCGGCATCCGCACCTTCCAGGCGGAGGACGAGATCGCCGGTGTCGGCGCGGCGCTGGGGGCCTCGTTCGGCGGCGCCCTCGGCGTCACCACGACCTCCGGGCCGGGTGTCGCGCTCAAGGCCGAGACCGTCGGCCTGGCGGTGACCACCGAGCTGCCGCTGATCGTGGTCGACGTGCAGCGGGCCGGGCCGAGCACCGGAATGCCCACCAAGACCGAGCAGACCGACCTGCTGATGGCCATGTACGGCCGCAACGGCGAGTCGCCGCTGCCGATCGTGGCGCCCGCGACCCCGTCCGACTGCTTCGACGCCGCGATCGAGGCGGCCCGCCTGGCGGTGAAGTACCGCACGCCGGTCATGCTGCTGTCCGACGGCTACCTGGCCAACGGCTCCGAGCCGTGGCGGGTGCCCGGCAGCGCCGAGCTGCCGGACATCTCCACCGAGTTCGCCGACGGCCCCAACGGCGAGGACGGCGTGACGTTCCTGCCGTTCAAGCGCGACCCGGAGACCCTGGCCCGTCCCTGGGCCATCCCGGGCACCGCGGGTCTCGAACACCGCATCGGCGGCATCGAGAAGGCCGACGGCACCGGCAACATCTCCTACGACCCCAACAACCACGACAAGATGGTCCGGCTCCGCCAGGCCAAGATCGACGGGATCGCCCAGGACATCCCGCCGCTCGACGTCGACGACCCCGACGGCGACGCCCGGGTGCTCGTTCTCGGCTGGGGCTCGACCTACGGGCCGATCGCGGCGGCCGTACGGCGGATCAGGAGGGCGGGGGGCAAGGTCGCCCAGGCCCACCTGCGCCACCTCAACCCGCTGCCCGCCAACACCGGCGAGGTGCTGCGCGCCTACGACAAGGTGCTGCTTCCGGAGATCAACCTCGGCCAGCTCGCGCTGCTGCTGCGCGCCCGTTTCCTGGTCGACATCATCAGCTACAACCGCGTGCGCGGGCTTCCGTTCAAGGCCGAGGAGCTGGCCGGCGTGATCCAGGACGTGATCGACAGTGAGTGAGATCCAGAACGGCAGGGGCCTGTCCCTGGTGCCGAAGTCCGACGTCAAGCTGGGGATGAAGGACTTCAAGTCCGACCAGGAGGTCCGCTGGTGCCCGGGGTGCGGTGACTACGCCATCCTGGCCGCGGTCCAGTCCTTCGTTCCCGAGCTGGGCCTCAAGCGCGAGAACATGGTGTTCGTCTCGGGTATCGGCTGCTCGTCCCGGTTCCCGTACTACATGAACACCTACGGGTTCCACTCGATCCACGGGCGGGCCCCGGCGATCGCGACCGGCCTGGCCGCCTCCCGGCCCGACCTGTCGGTCTGGGTGATCACCGGTGACGGCGACGCGCTGTCCATCGGCGGCAACCACCTGATCCACGCGCTGCGCCGTAACGTCAACCTGAACATCCTGCTGTTCAACAACAGGATCTACGGTCTGACCAAGGGCCAGTACTCCCCGACCTCCGAGGTCGGCAAGATCACCAAGTCCACCCCGATGGGCTCGCTGGACAAGCCGTTCAACCCGATCTCGCTGGCTCTGGGCGCCGAGGCCTCCTTCGTGGCCAGGACCATCGACTCCGACAGGAAGCACCTGCACTCGGTGCTGCGCCAGGCCGCCGAGCACAGGGGCACCTCGCTGGTCGAGATCTACCAGAACTGCAACATCTTCAACGACGGGGCCTTCGACCAGCTCAAGGACCCCGACCAGCGTGACTCCATCACGCTGCGCCTTGAGCACGGCCAGCCGATCGTCTCGGCGACCAAGGCCGTACGGCGCAGGCCGGACGGCGGCATCGAGGTCGTCCCGCGCTCCGAGGCGAGCGAGGAGGAGATCCTCGTCCACGACGTCAGCCGGCCTGACCCGACGCTGGCCTTCGCCCTGTCCCGGCTGGACGAGCCCGCCTTCGAGCACGTCCCGATCGGCGTCTTCCGCAGCGTGGACCGTCCCTCCTACGACGAGCTGATGGCCGGCCAGCTGGCCGAGGCGACCGGCAAGGGCGGCCCCGGTGACCTGGACGACCTGCTGCTCGCGGGAGACACCTGGCGCATCGGCTGACCACGACGACCGACCCCGACTCCCGGGATCTCCCGGACGGGGCCGTACCGGAAAGCCCGGAAAGCCCGGAAAGCATGGCAACGGGGTCGCTCGCCCGAGCGACCCCGTTTGCTTTTCCGGAAATCCAGGTTAGTTTCAGGTGAAGTTGATATCTTCCACATTCGCCTGTCAGGCGAGGTATGGGGACAAAGACCCGCACACAACGTGTCACCGTGTTTCGGGAGACATACCCTATGTGGCAGGGTCTGACGGAAAGCATCCGACGAACTCGTCCCATGCGAGGAGAACGCCAATGCTCACGGTTCCGTTAGCCGGAGATCGCCTCACCTCCGGGCAGGAGGATTTCAGCCGGTACAGCGGATCACGCGTCCTGGTCACGGGTGCGAGCGGCTTCATCGGGACCCATCTGGTGCGGCGCCTGGGCGAGCTGGGCGCGCGGGTGCACGCCGTGAGCCGTACCCCGAGGCAGGACTCCGACGACCCGGCGACCTGGCACGTCGCCGACGTCGGGGACGCCGAGACGATCGGCGCCCTCATCGCCTCCCTGCGCCCCTCCGTCGTCTTCCACCTGGCCAGCGAGGTCACGGGCACCCGGGATCCCGGCGTCGTGCGCGCGATGCTGGACAGCAACCTGGCCAGCGTGGTCAACCTGCTGACGGCGGTCGCCGAGCACCACCCGGAGACCCGGACGGTGCTGGCCGGGTCGCTTGAGGAGCTCAGGCCGGAGGAGGGCGGCAAGGCTCCCTCCTCCCCCTACGCGGTCGCCAAGTGGGCGGCCAACGGCTACGCGAGGATGTTCCACCAGCTGTGGGACGTGCACGCGACCACCCTGCGCGTCGGAATGGTCTACGGCCCCGGGGACATGAACCACCACAGGCTGGTGCCGTACGTCACTCTCTCGCTGCTGCGGGGCGAGGAGCCGGCCATCGGCAGCGGGACGCGCCTGATCGACTGGGTCTACGTGGACGACGTCGTCGACGCCTTCCTTGCGGCGGGCAGGAGTCCGGGCTCCGCGGGCCTGAGCCTGGACGTGGGGACCGGGACGGCCACCTCCATCCGTGACACCGTCGAGGCGCTGGTGCGGATCACCGACAGCCCGCTGCGTCCCCGGTACGGCGCGCTCCCCGGCCGCCCGCTGGACGGTGCCAGGATCGCCGACATCGTCCCGACGACCGAGGTGCTCGGCTGGCGCCCCACCGTCGGCCTTGAGGAGGGACTGGAGCTGACCGTGGAGTGGTACGCGAAGCATCTGTAACGGTCCAACCAAAAATACGATATCCACCAAGACACCGGACATAAGTCAGCACCCTTCTACGATCAGGGTGCCGAATCAGAAACGAGGAAGTCGGTGCATTCGGTCGTCAATCTCACGGTGCACGGCATCGGTCCGACCGACCGTGAGCTCGACCCCGGCGAGGACCAGACCTGGGTCAGCGTCGAGCAGTTCGAACAGGTGCTCGACGCCGTGGTCGGCCGGGAGGACGTCCGCATCACCTTCGACGACGGCAACGCCTCGGATCTGGAGATCGGCCTGCCCCGCCTGCTCGAACGCGGCCTCACCGCGGAGTTCTTCGTGCTGGCGGGGCTGCTCGGCGAGCCGGGAAGGCTCGACGAGGCCGGGGTGCTGGAGTTGCAGGCCGCGGGCATGCGGATCGGTTCGCACGGCTGGGGGCACCGCGACTGGCGCAAGCTCGACGCCGAGCAGGCCGTCCAGGAGATCACCGAGGCCAACCGGTTCCTCGGCACGCTCACCGGACGGCCGGTCTCGCGGGTCGCGATCCCCTTCGGCTCCTACGACAGGCGCGTGCTCAGCAGGCTGCGGCAGGCGAACGTGACACGCGCCTACACCAGCGACGGAGGCCGCGCCAGGCCCGCCTCCTGGCTCCAGGCCCGCAACAGCCTGCGCCACGACATCGACGCGACATGGGCTCCTCGTGTCCTGGACGGGACCCCCCCTTTGCCTGTTCGTGCGCGCCGCATAGCCTCTCGGACATACAAACGCGTTCGCGGCTGAACACGTCTGTAAAGGTCGTCTACTGACGATCTGAACGTGAGTGCGAAAAGGGGAATCCGGCTGCCAAAGTAGGCGCCGGGCCAGGTGCCGGACAGGCGGGAGCGTGGTTTGGAACGTAGTAACGGCGTCACGCCGGTCGACGATGACCCGTGTATGACGCCTGGTCCCCCCCGGATCGCCATAGTGATCGTCACCTACAACAGCGCCCAGGTGATTGAAGGCTGTCTGCGGTCCCTCGGTGAGGGCGCGCGCGGCGTCAACCTCGTACACGTGATCGTGGCCGACAACAACTCCAAGGACGACTGCCTCAAGGTCGTCGGCGAGGTCACCGACCTTCCCGTCCAGGTCGTCCAGGTCGGAAGGAACGCCGGATACGCCGCGGCGATCAATGCGGGCGTCGAGGTGCTGGACGTCGCCACCCTCGACGCCGTCCTGGTGCTCAACCCCGACTGCAGGCTGCGCCCCGGCTCCCTGCTGCCGCTCGCGGAGTCGCTGCGGCGGCCGGGGCGCGGCATCGCCGCCCCGCTCCTGGTCAACCCGGACGGCAGCCTGCAGCCCTCGCTGCGCCGGATGCCCGCCGTCGGCAGGGCCGTGGTCGAGGCGGTGATCGGAGGCAACCTCGCGGGCCGGATCGGCACGCTGGGCGAGATGGTCACCCACCCGCGTGAGTACGCCAAGGCGGGCGAGGTGGCCTGGGCGACCGGCGCCGCCATGCTCATCTCGACCGACGTCATCAAGGAGATCGGCGCCTGGGACGAGTCGTTCCTGCTCTACAGCGAGGAGACCGAGTTCTCGCTGCGCGCCCGCGACCACGGCTGGATCACCTGGTACGAGCCCGCCTCGGTCGTCGAGCACATCGGCGGCGACTCCGCGATCAACCCGATGCTCGCCTCCCTGCTCATCGTGAACAAGGTGAAGCTCTTCCGCAGACGCAGGAGCACCCCCGCCTTCCTCGCCTACTACCTGGCGGTCGTCCTCGGCGAGGCGCTTCGCGCGCTCATGGGACGCCGCATCTCCAAGGCCTCGGTGGTGGCGCTCCTGCGCCCCTCACGCCGCGTCCACAAGCTCGCGGACTGACCCCGCCGCCTTCGAGAAGAGAGACCACGATGAGCATGCCCGCGAGCACGGAGCCCGCGCGGGTGCACGCCGTACGAACGGTCCGCCTCGACGCGCTCACCGCGCAGGAGCTGGAGACCTGGCACCGGCTGCGGGAGACCAACCCCGCCCTGGACAGTCCCTACTTCCACCCCGGCTTCGCGCAGGCCGTACACGCCAGCGGGCGGCAGGTGACGGTCGCCGTCGGCAGGGACGGGACGGGCGCGGTCAGGGCGCTGCTGCCCCACCACCGTGAGCGGTCGCTGATCAGGCCCGCGGGCTGGCCCGCCGCCGACTTCCAGGGGCCCGTGCTCGCCCCCGGCACCGGTTTCCCGCCGCTCGGGCTGCTCACCAACGGGGTACGCGGCTTCGCCTTCGACCACCTCGTCGAGGACTGCGCGGACTTCGAGCCGTGGATCGAGTCCCGCAGGCCCTCGCCGTTCCTGGACGTCTCCGGCGGCCTCGACGGCTATCTGGGACGCGCCTCGCGCAGCGGCAAGGACAACATGGGCCAGGCCCGCCGCCGCGCCGCCAAGGCCGAGCGGACCCACGGCCCGGTGCGCTTCGTCGCCGACAGCACCGACCAGGACGTCCTGGAGCGGGTGATCGAGCTCAAACGCGCGCAGTACGCCGCGACCGGCGCCAAGGACTACTTCGCCGCGCCCGACCGGCACGAGCTGATGAGCGGGCTGCTGCGCACCCGGGGTACCTCCTTCGCGGGCGTGCTGTCCACGCTGCACGCGGGCCCGCACCTGCTCGCGGCGCACTTCGGCATCCGCTCGGGCTCGGTGCTGCACTGGTGGTTCCCTGTCTACGACCCCGACTTCGGCAACCTCGCCCCCGGCTGGATGCTGCTGCGTGAGCTCGCGATCGCCGCCCCGGCGATGGGAATCACGCGTATCGACCTCGGACGAGGCGACGATGAGTACAAAAGGCGTGCCAAAACCGGCGAAACGCTGGTATGCCAAGGAATGGTGACACGTAGCTCGGCCCGGCAGACACTGCGGCGGGCGCGCGACTCCGTGGTCGAGACGGCGAAGTCGTCCGCTCTCGGCCCCGGCCTGCGAAAGATCGTCCACGGCCTCCGGAACCTGAACCGCTAGCCACGCCGGGACCCTGACGATGAACCACCACACAGAACGCAACGACCACAAGGAATCATCCGGCCGTCGGGTGAGTCGGGCGAGGCTTGGCAAGACGCCCCCTGCCTCGCGCCCGGCCGCACATGACGCGATGGAGGCAGCGCACAAATGAGAATCAGCGTGTTCGGGCTCGGCTATGTGGGTTGCGTGTCCGCGGCCTGCCTCGCGGCCAGCGGGCACGAGGTGGTCGGCGTCGACGTCAACCCCGTGAAGGTCGACCTCATCTCCCGGGGCAACGCCCCGGTGGTCGAGGAGCGGATCGGCGAGCTGACCGCGGAGGTCGTGGCCAGTGGCGCGCTGCGGGCGACCACCGACGTGGCGGAGGCCGTCGGCGCGACCGACATCTCCCTGATCTGCGTCGGCACCCCCTCGGCCCAGAACGGCAGCCTGTCGACCGTCTACCTGGAGCGGGTCTCCGAGGAGATCGGCCAGGCCCTGACCGCCAAGAACGGGCGGCACACGATCGTCTTCCGCAGCACCATGCTGCCCGGCACCTGCACCGACCTGCTCATCCCGATCCTGGAGAAGGCCTCGGGCTACCGGGCGGGCGTCGACTTCGGCGTCGCGGTCAACCCGGAGTTCCTGCGCGAGGGCACGAGCGTGCGCGACTTCTTCGAGCCGCCGAAGACCGTCATCGGCGAGTTCGACGCCGCCAGCGGTGACGCGGTCGCCGCGCTGTACGAGGGGCTTCCCGGCGAGGTCTTCCGGGTGCCCGTCGCGGTGGCCGAGATGACCAAGTACGCCGACAACGCCTTCCACGGTCTGAAGATCAGCTTCGCCAACGAGATCGGGGCGATCTGCCAGGCCCTGGGCCTCGACTCGCACCGGGTCATGGACGTCTTCCTCGCCGACCGCAAGCTCAACGTCAGCACGGCCTACCTGCGCCCCGGCTTCGCCTTCGGCGGCTCCTGCCTGCCCAAGGACCTGCGCGGCCTGGTCTACGCGGCCAGGCGGGCCGACGTCTCGGTGCCGCTGCTGTCGCACGTGCTGCCCTCCAACGAGGACCACCTCAGGCGCGCCTTCGACCTGGTGACCGCCGCGGGCAGCCGCAAGGTCGGGCTGTTCGGGCTGTCCTTCAAGCCCGGTACGGACGACCTGCGGGAGAGCCCGCTGGTCGAGCTGGCCGAACGGCTCCTCGGCAAGGGCTACGACCTGCGCATCTACGACGCCAACGTCACCCTGTCGCGGCTCATGGGCGCCAACAGGGAGTACATCGACGGCAGGCTCCCGCACCTGGGCGACCTGCTGACCAACTCCGTCGAGGAGGTGCTCGCGCACGCCGACGTCTGCGTCGTCGGCTGCAAGGACCCCGCGGTGCTGAGCGCGCTCGACAACGCGGGAGACCGCACGATCATCGACCTCGTCCGCCTTCCCGACGCGGAGACGCGCCGGGCGCACCCTGGATACGTTGGCCTTGGCTGGTAAAGCACTCATCCTCGTCGAGAACCTCTCCGTCCCGTTCGACAGGCGGGTGTGGCAGGAGAGCACCACGCTGCGCGACGCCGGGTGGGACGTGCACGTCATCTGCCCGCAGGGCACCAAACGCGACACCGAACCGTACGCCGAGATCGACGGGGTGAAGATCCACCGCTACCCGCTGAAGGCGGCGACCGGCGGCCCCCTCGGCTACGTCCAGGAGTACGGCTCGGCGCTGTGGCACACCTTCCGGCTGGCCAGGCGGGTCGGCCGGGTGGACGTGGTGCACGCCTGCAACCCGCCCGACCTGCTCTACCTCGTCGCCAAGCGGCTCAAGCGGCAGGGCGCGCGGTTCGTCTTCGACCAGCACGACCTGGTGCCCGAGCTGTACCTGTCCCGCTTCGACCGGGGTGAGGACTTCCTCTACCGGGCGGTGTGCAGGCTCGAACGGCTCACCTACCGGACCGCCGACGTGGTGATCGCCACCAACGAGAGCTACCGCGACGTGGCGGTCAGCCGGGGCGGCAAGCGGCCGGAGAAGGTGTTCGTGGTGCGCAGCGCGCCCGCGGTCGAGCGCTTCCGCCAGGTCCCCGTCGAGGAGGGCCTCAAGAAGGGCAAGCCGTACATGCTGTGCTACCTGGGGGTCATGGGGCCGCAGGACGGCGTCGACTACGCGCTGCGGGCGCTGGCCAAGCTCCGCGACGAGGTCGGCCGTAAGGACTGGCACGCGGTCTTCCTCGGCGGCGGCGACACCTTCGACGAGATGGTCGCGCTCTCCCACCGGCTCGGTCTGTCCGACCAGGTGGAGTTCACCGGGCGGATCTCCGACGAGGACCTGCTGCGCTACCTGTCGGCGGCGGACGTGTGCCTGGCCCCCGACCCGCTCAACCCGCTCAACGACGTGTCCACCATGAACAAGATCATGGAGTACATGGCGATGTCCCGCCCGATCGTCTCCTTCGACCTGAAGGAGGCCAGGGTCTCCGCCGGGGAGGCCGCGCTCTACGCCCCGGCCAACGACGAGTCGGAGTTCGCCAAGCTCGTCGCGCACCTGCTCGACAACCCCGCCGAGCGCAGGCGGATGGGCGAGATCGGCAGGGCCCGTGTCGCGGGCCCGCTGTCCTGGGAGCAGTCCTCCAAGGCGCTCCTGGCCGCCTACGAGGCCGCCGTCTCCTGACGCCGGGAAAGACAACGAGAGAGGAGCGCCCCCGATGAGCGGGCTTCTGCTGAGCGTCACCACCGGTGAACTGGCCTCCTTCGTGGAGGCCGTCACCGAGGCCACCGTCGAGGTCACGGCCGGGGCCGGCGCCCTCCTCGGCGGGGTCGCCGGTGGGTTCAGGCGCCACTACCGGTCGCTGCGCAGCGGCGCCGTACGGCTGCTGTTCGAGCGCCGGTACGGCGTGCGGACCTCCGACGTCGTGAGCCTGGAGAAGTTCGGGCTCGCGCACGAGGAACGGGTCTACTACTCGGCCGCGAACTGGCAGACCCTGCGCCGCACGCTCCCCCGCGACGCCGTCGGCCCGGACGACGTGTTCGTCGACCTCGGCTCCGGCATGGGACGCATGGTGCTTGAGGCGGCCTGGCGCTACCCCTTCAGGAAGGTGATCGGGGTCGAGCTGTCCGCCGAGCTGAGCGAGATCGCCAGGCAGAACGTCGCGGGCACCCGGCTGCGCCTGCGCTGCGCGGACGTCGAGCTGGTCAACTCCGACGTGCTCGACTACGAGATCCCCCGGGACGTCACGGTCGTCTTCCTCAACAACCCCTTCAGGGGCGAGACCTTCGCGACCGTGATGCGCAGGCTGATCGCCAGCGTGGACGACAACCCGCGCGAGGTCACGGTGATCTACTTCAACCCCACGGAGGACGAGTTCCTGATGAGCACCGGGCGCTTCCGGCACCTCAGGACCGTCAACCGGGGACGCCGGGACAAGCAGGAAGGGCCTTTCGGCACGATCAGGATATACACCATCACCGAGCGTGCCGGTGCCTGACAGGCCGCGCCGTACGGCGGGGCGGCCCGTCCGGCTACCCCGCCTCGGAGCGGCTGCCGGTGTCGGTGCCCCACTGCACCTGGCCGCCCCGCGAGGTGCGCGCCCTGGTCATGGCACGGTCCATCACCAGGACCGCGAGGTAGCAGCCCGCGTCGAGCGGGCTCACCTTCCCCCCGGTCAGCAACGCCCCCAGGGAGCCCAGGCGCAGGCGTCCCTCGGGGGCGGAGCGGCCGAGTGCGGCGAGCTGGCGGTTGCCCAGGCGTACCCGCACCCGCCGCTTCAGGTGCGCGGACACGGTCCTGGCCGGGCGCACGAGCGACCTGGCCTGCGGCACGACGACCCGCTCGTGGACCGCGAAGCTGCCGTGTGCCCAGCCGTCGTCGGACAGCACGTCCGGGATGGGGAAGACCTTGGCGTGTCCCTCCTCGGTGAGCACGTAGACGCCGACCCCGGCCAGCGCCCTGAACGGGGCCACCAGCTCGTTGTGAACCTTGTGCATGCGCCTGGCCACCCAGCTCACCCCCGTCATGTCCCACACCGGGACGGGGGCGCAGGCCAGCACGCCGGGACGGTCGAGGGCGGCGACGAGCGCGCGCACGGAGCCGGAGTCGAGTTCCACGTCGGCGTCCAGGTAGATCCTGGGGAAGGTCGCGCAGAGCTCGTCTCCGAGGCGCAGCGCGTTGGCCTTGCCGGGGACGGGGGTCTCGACGACACGCACGCCGGGCCGTACGGCCACCTCGGCGGTGCGGTCGGAGCAGGCGTTGGCCACCACGATCACGTCGAACTCGCCGGGTTCGGTGCCCGCGAGCAGCCGGTCGAGGTTGCCCGCGAGGACGGCCTCCTCGTTGTGGGCCGGGACCACGATGCTCACGATCGGCCTGGTGACGTCGTTCACCGGCCCGCCTTCCGCCTCTCGAAGGGATTCACAGCATGAGAGTAGAACGAACCGCCATCGACGGGGTGTTGTTGTTCATTCCGACGCCACACCGTGACGACCGGGGGCTGTTCACCAGGACGTTCGACAACGCCGTGGCCGAGAAGGCCGGACTCGACCCGGCCCGCTTCGTGCAGGACAGCCAGTCCCGCTCACGGCAGGGGACGATCCGCGGGATGCACGGCCGTTCCGGGCGGGGAGAGGCGAAGCTGGTGCGCTGCGCCCGCGGCGCCGTACAGGACGTGCTGGTCGACGCCCGGCCCGGTTCGCCGACCTTCGGCGAGCAGGTCTCGGTGCTGCTCGACGACGAGACGTTCGTCACCCTGTACGTGCCGCCGGGCATGCTGCACGGTTTCCAGGCGCTGACCGAGCAGACGGACGTCTGCTACCGCATCGACAGGGAGCACGACCCCGCCGAGGACCTCTCCGTCCGCTACGACGACCCCGACCTGGGCATTCGCTGGCCGCTTCCGGTCTCATCGATCAGCGGGAGAGACCTTTCCGCCGGTTCGTGGGCACAATTGCAGAGGCGGCTCATCGGCCCTGACGTTGCCCCTACCGCGACGGAGTGAAGATGCGACGGCTCGTCCCGCTCGGTGTCCTGTCGGCGGCCGCGCTGGCCCTGGTGACGGCGTGCAGCACGTCGGGGGACACCCCGGGAGCCGCCTCGCCGACTCCCAGCGACCTCTCCCGCCCCGTGGCCCGCTGCCCCGGCCATCCCACCCCCGCCTGCACCGGTGTGCCGCCGGGCACCAAGCTGGAGAAGCTGACGCTGACCGAGCCCGGCGCCTACCGCGTCACCGAGCCCGGGAGCGTGCTCGACGGCGTGCACATCACCGCCGACCTGCTGGTGGCCGCCAACAACGTGACGATCAGGAACAGCCGGATCGACGGGCTGGTCATCAACGCGATCGGCCCGAAGACCTTCAGATACACCATCGTCGACTCGACCGTCGGCCCGGAGACCGGCTGCCAGTCGCTGCCCGGCGTCGGCCAGGACAAGTACACCGCCCTGCGGCTGCACGTCCGCAACCACGGCGACGGCTTCCGGGTCGGAGGCGACGACGTCGTCATCCGCGACTCCTTCGTACGGCTCTGCTCCAACCCCGACGACCACTCCGACGGCATCCAGACCTACGGCGGAGGCAAGGGCCTGGTCTTCAGCCACAACACCGTCGACCAGCGGGGCGTCAAGGACATCACGGCGCCGATCTTCCTGACCGACCCGAAGATCGTCGACGCGGTGGTCACCGACAACCTCGTCATGGGCGGCACCTACAGCATCCAGCTGCGTAACGGACGGGGCAGGCTCGTGATGCGGGGCAACAAACTCGTCGACGGGTCATGGGTCTACGGGCCGGTCGACTCCGAGTGCGAGAAAATCGACTGGGCGGACAACACGCTGGTCACGATCGACTCCGAGTACCGCGTCACCTCGACCGTCGGCCCGCTGAAGTGCGTGGGGTGACCGTTTTCGATCTTCATTTTCGGTCCCTGCCGTATACACGAAAAATTTGATCTTCGCATCGCCATCAGACCGATATGTCATAACACTTACGGATAATCATCTGAAAATGATGCGTATCTCTGGCCTCTGTCGTAACAATGTCCTCTGCACGAGGACCAAGCAGACATGTCGTCGAGCCGACCTCAGGTCGGTGCGGAGGTCAGAGAGATGGCCAGTACACACCCCCCTCGCCGGGGTGGGGAACCCCAGCACGGCTTATCCCCTCGCAAACGGATGCGTCCCGGCCTGGTGGCGGCCCTGGTCGTCGCCCTGGTGGGGGTGACCGTTCCGGTCGCCTGGGTCGTCACCCACAACGACGAGGTCACCGTCACGCCCGCGGCGGCGGCCGGGCCCGCCGCCTCCGAGGAGCCGGAACAGCCTCAGGAGACCAGTCTCTGGTCGTCGGAGGAGACGGTGAAGGCGCCCACGCACACCGACCGCTCCCCTGTCGAGCTCGGCACCCGCTTCACCGCCGCCAAGAGCGGCTCGGTGACCGGCGTCCGCTTCTACAAGGCCTCCGGCGAGAAGGGACGGCACACCGGCAGCCTCTGGGACTCCCGGGGCCGCCGCCTCGCCCAGGTCACCTTCCCCAAGGAGACCGCCTCAGGCTGGCAGGAGGCCCGGTTCGCCTCCCCCGTGCAGCTGCGGGCCGGCCAGGTCTACACCGTCTCGTACCACAGCACCAACGGCACCTACGTCGGCTCCCAGGCAACGGGACCGGCCACTTCCGGCCCGCTCAGCACGACATCGCGCAACGCCGGGGTGTTCGGGTACGGCACCAGCGCCTTCCCCAAGCGGTCCAACCCCAAGGGCTACAACTACTGGGTCGACGTCGTCTTCCGCTGGCACGAGCGGCACCGCAGGCCGACCACCCCGAAGCCCACCTCCACCCGCTGGCCGTCCTCCTCCCCCACGTGGACGCACTGGCCGACCAGCAGTCCCACGGACCTGCCGACGGGCCTGCCCACGGATCTCCCGACGGACCTTCCGACGGGCCTGCCCACGCACAAGCCGACGCCGACCGTGACCTTCACCCGGACTCCCACGCACCGGCCGACCCCGACGCCCACGTGGACCCGCTGGCCGACCTCGGAACCCACCGACGAGCCCACCGAAGAGCCCACCTCGACGCCCACCCGGAGCAACACCCCCACCCCGACCAGGACCAGGACGGCTGAGCCGACCCCGACCAAGTCCCCCACCGGGACCCCGGAACCGACGCGCTCCCCGAAGCCGACGGACTCCCCCGAACCGACGGACTCCCCCGAGCCGACGCACTCCCCCGAGCCGACCAGGCCCCAGGAGCCGGGCGACCGTAGCTGCGACGGCCACCCCACCCCCGACTGCACCGGTGTCCCGCCCGGCACGAGGCTGACGACCAAGAGCCTGAACGACGGGCACAGCTACCGGGTCACCACGGCGGGGGCCGTGCTCGACAGCGTGCGCATCCCCGGCGACCTGGTGATCACCGCCAACAACGTGACGGTCAGGAACAGCCAGATCGACGGGAGGGTCATCAACGAGTACGGCCCGAACACCTACAGCTTCAAGATCTTCGACTCGACCGTCGGCCTTGAGAACAAGTGCCAGAGCCTGCCCGGCGTCGGGGAGAGCAAGTTCGCCGCCGAGCGGGTGCTCGTCAGGAACCACGGCGACGGCTTCCGGGTCGGGGGCGACAGCGTCAGCATCCGCGACTCCTTCATCGACCTGTGCTCCAACCCCGACGACCACTCCGACGGCATCCAGACCTACGGCGGAGGCAAGGGCCTGGTCTTCGACCACAACACCATCGACCAGCGGGGCGTCAAGGACATCACGGCGCCGATCTTCCTGACCGACCCGAAGATCGTCGACGCGGTGGTCACCGACAACCTCGTCATGGGCGGCACCTACAGCATCCAGCTGAAGAACGGGCGCGGCACGCTGATCGTGCAGGGCAACCAGATCGTCGACGACAGCTGGCAGTACGGCCCGGTCGAGGCCGACTGCGACAGGATCAGGTGGAAGGACAACTCGGTCGTGACGATCGACAGGAACTACAACGTCACCTCCATCGTCAGACCGCTGCAGTGCGAGGGCTGACACTCCTTCATCCGGCGTGAGAACGGGGCGGGCGCGCACGCGTCCGCCCCGTCGTCGTGTCAGACCTCCGGGCGCCCTCTCCCGGGGCTCAGCCCTGCGCCGCCGAGCGCCTCGACCGGCCGAACAGGCGCCGCATCCCCAGCTGCGCGGCCTCCCGCCAGGTGAGGCGGTGCGTGCGGGGCCGTGGTACGGCGGTGCTCACCGTGGCGCGCAGCAACGCGCCCGTCGCGCCGATCAGCACGAAGGACAGGCCGGTCACCGTGGCGAAGGACATCAGGTCAAAGGTCGCGGCCCCGATCAGCGGGACCACCAGGCAGGAGGCCAGGGTCAGCGCGAGGTCCCTGACCGCGGGGTCGGTGCTGAGGTGGCGGGCCCTGAGCGCCGAGTAGATGCCGCACACGAACATCGCCACGACCGCCCCGATGCCGAGCAGTCCCGTCTCGACCGCGGACAACAGGTACTGGTTGTCGAAGACCTGGTGCTTGGGGGCGTACCAGGTGCCCATCCCCCGGCCCAGCCACAGGTGCTTGGCCAGCTCGTAGGCGGCCACGTCGTAGTCGTGCGTGCGGTACTGGATGCTGTCGTCGCTGCCCGCGTTGGCGAACAGGTTGTAGAAGGTGTTGATGAGACCGGGGACCGCGATCCGCATGCCGACCAGGAACACCAGCGCGACCAGCACCGCCTGGACACGCCGCCTGGCCGGCCAGCCGAGGAACAGCACGAAGGCGACGCCCGCCAGGCTCAGCACCGCCGAACGGGAGACCGAGAACATCAGGCCGAGCGCGATCAGGCCCGCGCACGCCCACCAGCGCAGGGCGGGCTGGGCGAGCTGACGGGCCTTGAAGCCGTAGTGGGCGGCCAGCGGCAGCACCATCGCGCAGATGACGCCGAACTCGATGGGGTGGCCGGTGGTCGCGGCCACCCGGCGGAACTCGGACCTGGCGATGATGGAGGCGTCCTCCGAGGTGTACCGCAGGCCGGGCAGCGCGAGATAGCGGGTGAGGTCGAACTCGATCAGGAACTGCAGGGCGCCGACCAGCGCGACGGCGGCACCGGTCACCACGACGGTCTTCAGCACGAAGTCCAGGCGGTCGGCGCCCCGGACCCCGTCGCACATCATCAGCCCGATCCCGGCGTTGGCCACCAGCAGGATCAGCGCGTGGTCGGCGAGGTTGAGCTCGTCGGAGGGCAGGTAGCCGTACGTGGAGTAGCCGAACGTGGCGATCATCGCGGTCAGGAAGACGAACAGCGCGGTGCGCACGGGGGTTCGTCCCTTGGCCATCCCCAGCGTGGTGGTGAAGTGCGCGAACATCCAGCAGAAGACGGCCAGCAGGGCCATGAAGTTGGCCGGGGTGAGCGAGAGCGGGATGCCGCGGAACACCAGGCGGGCCGGGATGATCGTCAGGGAGACGACGAAGAAGCTGACGAGGGTCGCGCCGTCGGCGTGCCTGGGCAGCGGCGGGGCGAGGTCACGGGAGACGGCTCGCGCGCTTGCGGTGGAGCCTCTGGTGGAGGTCGGGGAGGACGCCACGGGTCACGGCCTCGTGACCGGGGAGCCCGCGGGCAGACGGCCGTTGAGCCGGCCCGTCACCGGCTCCGCGGGGGGCGTCGCCTTCCTGGAGGTCCCCGGCGGGGTGCCCGGGTCTCCTCCGGCCTTCGCCTCCGCCTCCTCACGGCGCCGCCTGCGGTTGGTGACGAAGCTCTCGACGGTGAACGCCATGAACAGGCTCGCGATCACCCCGACGCCCGCCGCCGCGGCGACGGCGCGCATCTTGCGTCCGCGCTGGGCCAGCGGCTCGGTCGGCGGCACCGCCTCGTAGGCGCTGATGTAGGTCGCCTTCGGCGCCTTCACCGCCTCCTGGCGGTTGATCAGCTCAAGCTTCGTCTTGGCGATGACCCTGACCACGATGTCCTTGGCGGCCTGCGGCGTCGAGCTCTCCCCTTCGATGAACACGTACGGCCCGGTGGCCAGCGACTCGATGTTGCTGCTGCCGTTGTTGACCTTGAAGGCCGTGTCGCCGCCCTCGACCGCGCCCAGCTGGGTCGCCATGTCGGGGGTGCCCATCGCGGCGATGAGGATGGAGGCCGAGATGCTCAGCCCCCGGTCGAAGTTCAGCATCGGGTTGGTCAGGCCGTTGGGCATGCGGGGGTTGGTCGGCAGGCTGCCGCCGGTGGTCGGCGTGGTCAGGATGAGGACGGCTGAGGAGGTGTAGGTCGTGGGAACGGTCGAGTAGATCCCCGCCGCCGCGACCAGCGAGAGGACGAAGGTCGGCAGGACCACGTACCAGCGCCGGAACAGAACAAGGACTGTTCCCCAGAAGTCCACGCGCGCCTCCCCGAACCGGATCGCGGCCGCCGTGACCGTGATCCGTCAATGTCATCGCCCGCACCGGCGGGCCGTTACTGTCCCGGCCTGCCGTACGGCGGGGCCCCGTGGCCCCGGGCTTCCGGAGATGTCATTTCCGCTCGTCCCGCCAGCCGACCCGGGTGAAGACAACCGTGTCCGAGGCCTGGTCGTGCTGGTCCTCGTCGTCGACCACGACCACCAGACCTGCGGACTCGTCTTGGAACGGTCCTTCAGCGGAGTCGGAGACGACGGGTGCGTGCGGCACCATCACGGGCGGGTCGGCGGCCGGGGTCCTGCTCTCACGGCCCGCTCCCGCGGCCTCCCAGGCCTGCTCCTCCTGGGCCTCGCGCTCGTCGCGCGCGGCACCCGCGGAGTCCTGCGGAGGACGCCTGCGGCCTCCCCTGATCTGGGTCACGCCGTACACGATGCTCAGGCCGCCGAGGAGCACGAGGAACATCGTCGCGCCCGCGGCGGTGAGCTTGCCGGAGATCTTCGCCGTCGGGACGGAGGAGGGCACGACGTCGACGACCGTGATGAAGGTCGAACGCGGGGCCTTGAGCGCCTGCTGACGGTCGGCGAGTTCCTTGCGGATGCGCTGCTTGGCGCGCAGCACGACGTCCTGGGCCGCGGCGGCCGACCTGCTCTGCACCTCGACGTAGACGAACGGGCCGTTGGTGCTGATGCCCAGCAGGTCGGGGTTGGTCCGCCCGTCGTTGATCACGATCTGGGTGGGGCCGTTCGGGACGACGCCGAGTTCGGCCGCGACCTCGGGGGTGTTCATGGACAGGATGAGAATGCCCGAGGTGACGCGCAGGCCGTCACTGAACTGCAGGAGCGGGTTGGTCAGGCCCAACGGCTTGGTCGGGTCGGCTGAGAGCGTTCCACCGGTGGCCGGGGTCGTCAGGACCATCGACGCCGTGGACACGTAATAGGTCGGCAGCAGGAAGAAAACCAGGCTCGCGGAGATGATGGACAGGACCGCCAGGGGCGGGCCGATGGCCTTACGTCTGGCGAGACCGAAAATGGTCTTCCAGAAGTCCATATGCCTCCGCCCCTCATTCACACCGGGGCACAGCGAACCCCCGAGACAACACAGTTACCCATCGCCGAGTGCGCTCTTCCTGTTACATGATCGAAAGGAGGCCGAGCCTTCGGCGCCCTCTGGGGATGTTACGTCTGGGGACCATACAGCGATAGACCCGTTGATAGGCCAAGATAGGGTAGAAATCAGGAGCCCGTGAGGGCCCGAGACGGGAGTTGATCGGATGGGGTCGTCCCACCAGGACGCCCAGGAAAGCCGGCCAGAGACTCCCGCCGAGACGCTCGCGGGTCGCGGCAGGCTCGCGGGACTGGACGGTATCCGAGGCGTGGCCGCCCTGTTCGTCATGCTCCACCACTGCTGGCTGATGGCCTTCCCGGGATTCCCGGCAAGCGCCGGGCCGGTTTGGCTTGGTTTTCTCCTTTACGGACACTTTGCCGTAGTGGTGTTCATTGTACTGTCCGGTTTCTCTCTCGCGGTCTCCCCCGCCCGGTCCGGATGGCGACTGGGCAGCCTGCGGAGATTCGCCCGGCGACGCGCCTGGCGCATTCTGCCGCCTTACTGGGCGGCCCTGGTCTTCAGTCTGGTGATCGCCTGGACACTGGCCGCCCAGCCGGGTGAAGGAGCGCCGACCGCCAAGTCCGTCCTTGTTTACGGTCTCCTGCTGCAGGACGTTTTCGGCGCGCCGAGCCCCAACGGGGCCTTCTGGTCCATCGCCGTCGAGGCCCAGCTCTACCTGCTCTTCCCGGTGATGCTGATCCTGCTGCGCAGGGCGGGCGCGGTCGTGATGCTCGCCGCCGTCACCGCCGTCGTCGCGGTGATCGGGCTGCTGGCGCCGAGCGTGCACGTGGTGAGCATGCTGCTGCGGCTGACCCCCCAGTTCGCGGTGCTGTTCGCGATCGGCGTCGTGGCCGCGGGCGTCCTGGCCGCGGGCGAGCGGGTACGGCGGCTGCCCTGGCAGTGGCTGGCCCTGGCGGCCGCGCTGCCGGTGCTCGCGGTGATCCTCGCTCGCGGCTCGGTGTGGACGGTCGGGAACTTCTTCTGGATGGACATCGCGCTCGGCCCGGCCGTCGGCCTGACACTGGCCGCGATCGCCACCGGCCGGGCGAAACTCCTGATCAGGCTGCTCGACCTGCGGCCGATCCGGAGCCTCGGCTCCTTCTCCTACACGCTCTACCTGATCCACGCGCCCATCGTCGTGACGGTCTTCCTGCTGGTCGTCGCCCCGAACGTGCCCACGGGGCTGCCCGCCTTCCTGGTGGGCACGGCGCTGGTCGTACCGCTGTCGCTGGTCACGGCCTGGCTGTTCGCGGCGGTCTTCGAGCTGCCGTTCCAGCGTCACCGGAGCTGGCCCGCGCTCCGTACGGCGATGCGGGCCAGGATGTCGCGGACGCGCGCGGAGGTACGCCCCGCGCCCTGACGGCGGGGGCGTACGGTCGGCGCGGTCCTCAGCTCACCCGGGCGAGAGCCTCGGCCTCGTACGCCAGCGCCAGTTCCTCGGGCATCGGGTCGAGGTCGGCACAGCGCACGAAGTCGCGCAGGGTGGTCCCAGTGCAGGCGGCGTCCACGTTCACCGCGCCCCTGCGCGCCCGGACGTCGTCGATGTTCACGGTACGGAAGTCGATGCTGAAGCGGGTCCTGCCGGAGGTGTTCGGGACCGTGGAGTGCAGCTGGGCGCCGGAGAACAGCATCACCCCGCCCGGCTCGGGCACGACCCGTACCTGCGGGTCGAGCTCGATCGGCTCCTCCGGCTTCGGCTGTTCCCTGGTGTCGCTGCGCACGTGCTGGGCCGCGGAGAGCCTGCTGCTGCGGTTCCACTCGGCGTAGTCGTAGCGGGCGCTGCCGTTGCGCACGGGGGCGTCGAAGTAGGCCGGGTGGAAGGCCATCACGTTCTCCGGCACCACCGGGTAGATCGGGATCCACCAGTTGACCTGGTTGAACGGCGCCGAGTACCAGCAGTCCCGGTGCGGGTGGAAGGCGTAGGAGATGCCGGAGGTGAGGTAGTCGTTCGAGGTCGAGGTACGCATCCTGGGGACGTCGAAGTAGGTCCGGTCGAGCCGGCAGCCCAGCTCCTCCAGCACGGCCGGCAGGAGCTTCTTGCACTCCGGGTGGTGGATGAACCGGGGCTTGAGGTCGGCCAGCAGCGCCGCGAACTCCTCGACCTGCATGTCGTACTGGGCGGTCTCCGGGTCACGGTCGCCGAAGGCGTCGGCGATCAGTTCCTGGGCGAAGGCGATGAGGTCCCTGGAGGCGGGCGTCGAGGAGTAGACGAACACCTTCCCCTCGTAGAGCAAGCCGCGCCGGGTGTCGTCGTCCACCACGCTGTTGGAAAAGACGGTGGTCATCCTGTGCTCCTTGTCCGCGACGTTAGGGGCTTACGGGGGTTGGCTGGGGTTGGGGTCTCACGGTGGTCAGTTCCCGGGCCTGAGCGCCCCGGTGGCCAGCCGTACGAGCTTGCGGCTGCGCCGGGACACCACCCGCCGCTGGCGGCGGGTGTACATCTGGCGGGCGGCGGCACGCGCGCGGCGCCGCTGTTCCTCGGTCAGCCCGAGGTCGGCCTCACGCAGCCAGTGGAGGATCTCCATGTACTGCAGGGTCGTCGAGAAGTGCACCTGCCAGCCGGGGACGCCGAGACGGCCGCTGATCACGTTCATGCTCTCGTGCTTCCAGTGCCGGTGGGCGAGCACCTCGTGCACGTGGCCCCACGGCCCGGCCAGCGCGAGCTTGGTGGCGAACACCTCGTCCTCGCGGAGCATGTTCCGCCGGGGGATGGACATCACGGGCTCGCGGCGCATGAGGCCGTACAGCGGGTCGATCAGCAGGTGACTCTCGTTGAGCAGGCGCAGCATCTCGGCGAACCGGTCGACCGGGTCGTCGGAGAGCAGCCCGCTGCCCTCGTAGGCGCTGGTACTGGTCGTGCCCTCCGGGTCGGTGTAGGACATCTGCGTGGTGACGAGGATGAGCCGCTCGTCCGCCGCGAACGCCCTGAGCGTGGTGGAGACGTAGTGGGACTCCAGCCGGTCGTCGTCGCCGATCCACCGGAAGAACGTCCCCCGCGCGTTCCTGCCCGCGTACATGAAGTTGTTGAGCAGCCCGATGTTCTCCGGGTGCCGCCGGTAGACGATCCGCTCGTCCGAGCGGGCCAGTTCCCTGCAGAGCTCCTCGGTGCCGTCCGTCGAGGCGTTGTCGCAGATCAGCAGTTCGATGTTCCGGTGGTCCTGCGCCAGCACCGACCGGATCACGCCTTCCAGCCGATCGGCGCCGTTGCGCACCGGAAGTCCGATGGACACCAGTGTGTCGGAATCAACCATCCGATTTCCTTCTCGGGTCAACGTGAACGTGCCGGGATCAGCCCGGTCACCCGGCTGCCCAGTTGCTTGAGTACCGCCTGCGGTACGACGACCAGGACGTAGACGAGCAGCCCCGCGCCGCCGGCCACGGCCAGGTGGACGAAGGGGATGCCGTCGCTGATCACGGTGACGAGCGTCACCGTGACGGCGGCGCAGAGCACCCCGCCGAGCACCGGGCGCCCCAGGGCGGAGACGACCGGGCCCAGGACGACGCCCGCGCGGCGCATCGTCAGCACGGAAAGCGGTACGGCGACCACCAGCGCGACCACCGCGTGGGCGATCGCCGCGCCGCGGATGCCGCCCACCTGGGCGCCCAGGATCAGGCTGGGAATCAGCGCGACCGCCCAGCCGAGGTTGAGCCACATGGTGGCCTTGGTCGCGCCCATGGCGGCCAGGATGTCCACCACCAGCGCCGTCATCATCCGCACGACCATGAGGACCGACAGGAAGCTCAGCACCTCGGCGGCCGGTTCCCAGCGCGGGATGTACAGGAAGCCGATCACCGCGGGCGCGAGCACGCCCAGCAGGACACCGAACGGCAGCACGATGGACAGCAGCAGCGGTATGGCCCGCTGCACCCCCTCGGAGACCGAGTCACCGCCCTGCTCGGCGAGCCTGGAGAAGCTGGGCAGCGCGACGTAGCGCACCGCGGTGCCGACGAGCCCGGGGACCCAGCTGGAGATGTTGAAGGCCAGCAGGTAGAAGCCGAGCTGCTCGGCGCCGAGGGCGTCGCCGACGATGACGGAGTCGACGTTGAGCAGCAGGCCCTCGATGCCGAGGGTGACGCACAGCGGCAGCCCGAAGACCAGCAGCTTCTTGGCCATGGCGCGGTCGAGGCCGAAACCGACCTTGACCCTGGCGTACAGGACGACCAGCACCCCGGTGGCGACGGCGCCCAGGAGCTGACCCCAGGCGAAGCTGTAGGCCCCGGCGCCGTTGGCGGCAAGGGTGATGGTGACCGGCGCGGTCACCAGGAAGCCGACCAGGTTGGCCTTGGTGAGCTTGTCCTGCTCGAACCTGCGCAGCAGCGCCGCGCTGCGCACGGCGGTCAGGCCGTAGACCAGGTTGACCGCCGTGAGGACCCGGATCACCCCGGTCGCGCTCTCGCTGCCGGACATCTCAGCGAAGTAGGGGGCGAAGACCCAGAAGAACGCGTACAGGAGGGTGCTCGACGTGATCGCGACGACCGTCGCCGTCGGCGCCATCTCCTCAAGCTTGCCCCGCCACTGCACGGTGGCCGCGATGATGCCCGCGTCGTTGATGTAGATGACGAACTGGCTGGCGGCCAGGGCGATGGCGAAGATGCCGAACTCCGCCGGCACGAGCAGCCGGGCCATGACCAGGCTCATGGCGAAGGAGCCCGCCTTCATCACCATGTTGCCCAGCACGCTCCACCGCAGCCCCCGGCCCGCCTGGCGGCCGATCTCCCCGAGCTGGGAGGCGGGCGTGTCCGGCCCGCCCTCCGGATCGGGGGCCCCGGACTCCGCCTTCGTCACGACCGGCCCGGAGTCCCGCGTGTGTTCCATCTCTTACCTTTCACCGTTCGCCGCCGAACCGCCGTCGCCGCAGCGTCCCGGTCCGATCAGGCGGGCTCGTGGACCCGCTCAAGCCAAATCTCCCGCCAGAACGGGAGGAACTGCCGGGGGCAGCTCACGCTGTACGCGCCCGCGCAGACGATGTCCTCAAGGATGATGCAGGGGCTCTTCATCGTGAGCATGCGACCGGTCTTCTCGTCGATGCACCGGTCGACCCGGGAGAGGACCCGCGCGGTCTTCCCGCAGTACCGCGACATCTCCTCCTCGAACCCCATCCCCCGGTTGAGCAGGTCCTGGTTGAGGGTCTTGAGGATCTCCTCCTTGGGCTTGATCCGGACGAGCTCTCCCGGCTGGAGGTCGAGCGTCATGCTCGGCGTCGCCCCGGTGAGCCGCCCCTTGACGAAGCCCCATTTCAGGCCGCCCCTGATCTGCAGCCACGACGGCAGGAACCGCCGGCTGCGCTCCTGGTAGCGGTTGAACAGGCCGACCAGGAGCGCGCGGAGCGTGAAGAACACACTCGCGTTGCCCGTCTTCACGTCCGTGACGTACTGCCCGAACTCCTTCAGCGGCAGGCAGGTCGGCGCGGCGCGCAGCAGCTCGGTCGCCTGGCAGGAGTAACGCTCCTGCCCGTCCTCCCCCGGCTCCTTCCTGGACGCCACCTCCAGGATGGGCAGCAGCGCGCGGCCCTTCGCCAGACCCCCTCCTGACCCCTCGGCCTCCTTGGCCGGTTCCGGCTCCGGGGAACCGGGATCGACCCGCTTGAGCCAGGACTCCTTCCAGTACATCAGGCAGGCCGTCTGGCATCCGCCGTGCGCCGACCCGTCGCAGCGCGCCCCGGTGAGGTGTACGGCACGCTCCATCCTGCGCATGCCGCTGCGGCTGATGGTGTCGCACAGTTTGTAGGCGACCTTGTGCACGGTGAGCCGCTTCCCGCAGAAAGCCAGCATCTCCGGCATGAAGGGCAGCTCGTCGAGCTCTCCCCTCTCGTCCAGAGTGGCCATGATCTCGGCCTCGCTCAGGACCTCAACCGTCTCCCCCACCCGGAGGTTGAGCACCCCGGGCTCCGTGACGGCCTGCAACCGCGTCATCTCCACTACTCCTTGAGGAGTCCTGCACCACGCAGGGCCTGTGCCGCTTCCGCCACGACGGCGAAGGGCAGGTCTGACTTTTCGGCGATGTCGAGCAGGGTGTGCTCCCCGTCGGAGAGGTTCAGCACCCACAACATCGCCATCTGGGCCTGCTTGGTGTCGCTACGGCCCCCCAGCGAGCCGTACAGTCCCCGACGGCCGAGCTGCGGCTCGCCGTACGGGCTGAGGTTGAGGTAACGGCGGTTGCCTTCGAGCACCCGCGTCACCTCCCAGCAGGTCTCCAGCGTGTCGGCCATCGCCTCGGGCGAGACGAAATCCGGGTTGTCGCCCGAGGTGTGGTACTCCGGGTATCCGGCGTACGGCGTCCTGGTGAGGGAGCCGACGGGCAGGTTGAATCCGGGCGAGCAGTACTGCCGCTCGTCGTAGCCGTACGGGGAGAAGTCCAGGACCGTGTGCTCACGCCCCGAGGAGCGCAGAACGTGCCGGACCGCCCTGTCGATCTCGGCGTCGGCCCGCCTGCTGCGCTTGTAGGTCAGCGATCCGCTGTCGCCCGCGCAGGCCAGCACCAGGCCGTGCTTGACGCGCCCGGCGCGCTCCCTGTTGCGCGCCAGCCAGGTGATGGCGCCGATGGTGCCCGGCGCGAACACGAACCGGTAGGTGTAGTGCGGGTCGCTCCTCGCGAGCCGCCGGGCGAGGCGGGTGGCGACCGCGACGCCCGCGAGGTTGTCGTTGGCCAGGGAGGGGTGGCAGACGTGGCAGGAGATGAGTACCTCGTCGGTGCTGCGCCCCGGCACGACGTGCTCGCCGTAGGTGAGGTGGCCGTCGGCGAGCGTCGAGTCGATCACCACCTCGTACGGCCCCGGCCCCATCGCCGCCAGGGTGTTCTCCCTGAGGCAGAACCCCCAGTTCTCGGCGTAGTAGCTGGTGCGGTACGGAACCAGGTCCGGCTGTTCGGGCAGGGTGTGCAGGTGCCCGCGCAGCTCGTCGAGGGTCATGGTCGCCGAGACCGGCACGCTGTAGCCGACCACGTGCAGGTTCGACGCGGCGAAGTCGATCACCCGCTCGCCCGAGGGGTCCTTGACGTAGGCGTCGCGGATGTTCCACTCTCTGGGCACGGTCCAGTCGAGGACCTCGGTGCCGGTCGGCACCTCGCTGACCTCCAGCGGGATCTCCCCGGAGACGATCTCCAGCGTACGGCGCAGCCCGTCGCCGGTGATGCTCCTGCAGAGCGGGTAGAGCCGCTCGACCAGGGCGTGCATCTCACGGCCCTCGGTCTCGCGGCTCTCCCCTGCTGCCGTCTGGGGGGCGTCAGTTGTCACCGACGCCCGCCTCACGCGGTCTCATCGTCTCGTCCACGGTGCCGTCGGCGCTCCTGGCGGCCAGCTTGGCGAGCCGGGTGAAGCTGTTCTTGAACAGGTCCTCGGTCATCCCGAACCTCCGGTAGGCGTCGACCAGCTCGGCCGCGCCCGCCTTGACGCTCCAGCTCGCCTCGTAGCCGGGCAGCGCCGCACGGATGCGGGAGAAGTCGACCCGGTAGGAGCGCGGGTCGGCGCCCGCCTCACCGGTGATGACGAGCTTGGAGCCGGGAACCGCCTCCACGACCTCGGCCGCGATGTCCGCGACGGTCACGTTGTTCTGCTCGGTGCCCACGTTGAACGCCCTGGCGTGTACGGCCTCCCGCGGGGCGGCCAGCGCGAGCACGAACGCCTCGGCGATGTCCTTGGCGTGGACCAGCGGGCGCCAGGGGGTGCCGTCGGACAGCACCCGCACCTCGTTGGACAGCAGGGCGTGGCCGACCAGGTTGTTCAGCACGATGTCGGCGCGCAGCCTGGGCGAGAACCCGAAGGCGGTGGCGTTGCGCATGAAGACGGGGGTGAAGTCGTCGTCGGCCAGCGCGGTCAGGTCGTCCTCGACCCGGACCTTGGACTCGGCGTACGGCGTCACCGGACGCAGCGGCGCCTCCTCCCCGACCAGCTCGTCGCCGCCGGAGGCGCCGTAGACGGAGCAGGTCGAGGCGTACAGGAACCGCCGCACCCCGGCGTCCCTGGCCAGCCTGGCCAGACGCACCGAGGCGTGGTGGTTGATGTCGTAGGTCAGCTCGGGTGCCAGCGACCCGAGCGGGTCGTTGGACAGCGCGGCCAGGTGCACGACCGCGTCGATCCCGGCCACGTGCTCGGCGGTGACGTCACGCAGGTCGACCCGGTGCCCGGCGGGGTCGGCCGGAGCGGGCCCCAGCAGGCAGTCGGCGAACAGCCCCGAGTCCAGGCCGATCACCTCGTGGCCCGCCTCGGTGAGTGCCGGGGCCATCACAGTTCCCAGGTAGCCCTGGTGCCCGGTCAGCAGCACGCGCATCCGGTTCATCCTCCAGCCAGGTCGAGAGTCATCTTGCTTGTGTAGAACGCCTCCGCGTAGCGCGATTGGCACTCGATGCCGCGGATGCGGGCCAGCCCCAGGAAGGCCTCACGGTCGTACCAGGGGCGTTGCCGTTGTGAGGGGTAGTGCTGTTGGAGCAGGGTCACCTTGGCCTCGGCCACCTCGGGCGTCAGCGGCTGGTAGACCGAGGGCCGCCCGAGGTCGCCGTCCCATTTGACGATCTCGTAGCCGAGTGCCTGGTGACCGCGGAAGGCGGTCGGCACCAGCTTGGCCAGGCCCCGGTGGTCCTGGTGGGCGTCGGCCGGGTTGGGGGCGAGGACCAGGTCGGGATCGGTCCTGGAACGCAGGTCCTCCACCGCGGCCTTGGCCTCCTCCCAGTTGGCCGGCAGCCGCCCGTCGGGCATCTTGAGCACGGTCAGCCGCAGGTCCGCCCCGGGACAGAAGGCGGTCAGCGCCGCGTGCTCCTCCTCCTCGCGCTCGGTGCCGCCGCCGGAGAGCACCAGGGCGTCGACCCTGAGGCCGGGACGCGCGGAGCAGAGGGTCAGCAGGCTGCCGCCCGCCCCAATGGCGAGGTCGTCGCAGTGGGCGGCGAGCAGGACGACGCCGCCGACCGCCGCGGGCCGGAATCCGATCATCTGGACCGCACCTCCGGTTCGCGTTCCCACAGCGCCCACGGCCGGTCGCCCCTGGAGTAGGCCTCGTCGAGCGCGATGCGCTCCTTGACCGTGTCGGTCGGCTTCCAGTAGCCCCGGTGCGGGTAGGCCAGCAGCCTGCCGCGCTTGGCGAGCTGTCCGCAGCCGTCGGCGACGAGGTCACCGCCCTGCGGGATGTGGTCGAAGACCTCCTGGCGGAGCACGAAGTAGCCGCCGTTGATCCACAGGGGCATGTCGCTGACCGGGGTGATCCCGCCGACCATGCCGTCCTCGCCGAGTTCGATGCAGTGGAAGGTCTCCGCGGGCGGGACGACCATCATCGAGGCTCCGGCGTCCGAGGCGGCGAAGCGGTCGATGATCTCCGGCAGCGGCGCGTCGGTGAGCACGTCCGCGTAGTTTGCCAGGAAGATCTCGTCTCCGTCGAGGTGGTCGCGGACCCGGCGCAGCCGTTCGCCGATCGGTGAGTCGATCCCGGTCTGCACGAACGAGATCGACCAGTCGGAGATGTCGGTGGACAGCAGTTCCACCTCTCCCCCGCGCAGGACGAAGTCGTTGGAGGTCGTCTCCTGGTAGTTGAGGAAGAAGTCCTTGATGTGGTGCGCGCCGTACCCGAGGCACAGGATGAACTCGGTGTGCCCGAAGTGGGCGTAGTAGCGCATCACATGCCAGATCAGCGGCCGGGGACCGACGAGCTGCATCGGCTTGGGCACGTCACCGGGGGTGCCGCTGCGCATCCGCGTGCCGTACCCGCCGCAGAAGAGGACGACCTTCACGGGTTCACCTCGACTATCTCCAGGTTCGGGATGGGGAAGACCAGCCGCCCGCCCCACTCGTGGACGTAGGCCAGCTGCGCGGAGAGCTCCTCGCGCAGGTTCCAGGGCAGCACCAGCACGTAGTCGGGCCGGTCCTCGGCGATCCGCTCGGGCGCCACGATCGGGATCCGCGTGCCGGGGGTGAACCTGCCGTGCTTGTACGGATTGCGGTCCACGGTGTAACGCAGCAGGTCGGGCCGGATCCCGCAGTGGTTGAGCAGCGTGTTGCCCTTGCCGGGGGCGCCGTAGCCGACCACGGTCTTGCCCTGCTCCGCGGCTTCGACCAGGAACCTCAGCAGGTCCCGCCGTACCCGGGCGACCCGGGCGGCGAACTCCGCGTATCCGGACAGCTCGTGCAGCCCGGCCGCCTTCTCCGCCGCGAGCACCTCGACCACCCGGGAGGTGGGTTCGCCCGCGACCTCCTGGGGACGCGCCCACAGCCGGATCGAGCCACCGTGCGTGGGCAGCAGTTCGACGTCGACCAGCGCCAGCCCGCCGGAGGCGAGGGCGCGCTGCGCCGAGGCGACCGTGTAGTACTGGAAGTGCTCGTGGTAGATCGTGTCGTACTGGTTGAGCTCCATCAGCGTCAGCAGGTGCTGCACCTCGATGGAGACCCAGCCGTCGTCGGCCACGAGCGCGCGCAGCCCCTGGGTGAACCCGATGACGTCGGGGATGTGGGCGTAGACGTTGTTGGCGACCACGAGGTCGGCGGGACCGTGCTCGGCCCGCACCTCGGCGCCGGTCTCCGGGCCGAGGAAGGCGGTCAGCGTCGGCACGCCCCTGTCCCTGGCGGCCTGGCCGACGTTCTTCGAGGGCTCGACGCCCAGGCAGCGGACACCCCGGTCGACGACGTGCTTGAGGAGGTAGCCGTCGTTACTGGCCACCTCGACCACGAACGAGTTCTCGTCGAGCCCGAGCCGGTCGGCCGCCCCGTCGACGAACCGCCTGGCGTGCTCGACCCACGAGGTCGAGTAGGAGGAGAAGTAGGCGTACTCGGTGAAGGTGTCCTCGGGAGTGATCAGCGGCGGGATCTGTGCCAGCCAGCACCCGGTGCACACCCTCAGGTGCAGCGGGTAGGTCGTCTCCGGCTCGTCGACCTGCTCGGCGGTGAGGAACAACTCACAGGGCGGCGTCGCCCCGAGGTCGACCACACTGGCAAGACTCGTGGACCCGCACAGGCGGCACGTTGTCATCAATACGCTCCCTCGCCGCGCGACGCGGCTCGACCGGTGACTTGCAAGATCGTTCCAATGAGGGCGAACCCTAGGATTTCGCCCAGCGGTCCTGGGGTGTTACAGCCACGCGCTGTGTCATGCTTCCGCCCATGGAACCCCTGAGCATCGACGGAGCCTGGTGCCACACCCCGCGTGTCCACACTGACCCGCGCGGCGCCTTCCTGGAGACCTACCGTGCCCATGACCTGCGGGAAGCCGTCGGGCACGCGATCGATCTCGCACAGGTCAACTGCTCGGTCTCCCGGCGCGGCGTGCTGCGCGGCATCCACTTCGCGGACGTGCCTCCTGGGCAGGCGAAGTATGTCACATGCCTCTCCGGCGCCATCCTCGACGTCGTCGTGGACATCCGCGTCGGCTCGCCGACCTTCGGCCGCTGGGAGGCCGTACGTCTGGACGAGGAGTCCCGGCGCGGTCTCTACGTCGCCGAGGGGCTGGGACACGGGTTCATGGCGCTCAGCGAACAGGCCACGGTCTCCTACCTGTGCTCCGAGCCGTACGCCCCGGGCCGCGAACACGGCCTCAACCCCCTGGACCCCGACCTGGGCATCGAGTGGCCCGCCGGCCTCGACCCGGTCCTCTCCGACAAGGACGCCGCCGCCCCCACCCTCAAGGAAGCCCTCGAAACCGGCCTTCTCCCGACCTACGCGGCGTGCCAGGCGTACTACCGGGAACTCGCCGCCCGAAGCTGACCCGGTGCCGTGCGTGAGGGGTGTCCGGCTTGGGCGCGTCGGTGCTTGGACTGAGGAGCGAAGGAGCGAAGCGGATGAGCGACGAGGGAAAGCACCGACCCTGGGCGCCCAAGCCCGCGACGCCGAAGGCGGAGCAAAGAAACACAGCTTAATCACTAGTCAAGATCTTTGATTCTCGAAGGGCCTCTCGCCAGTCGCGCATCGGCGGTAGACCGGCCGTGGCCCAGCGGTCGTGGCCCAGCACGCTGTAGGCCGGGCGGGGCGCGGGGCGCGGGAACTCCGTGGAGGAGACCGGCCTGATCCGCCCCGGGTCGGCGCCGAGCAGCGTGAAGATCTCCCGGGCGAGTTCGTACCAGCTCGCCTGCCCGGAGCAGGTGGCGTGGTAGACCCCGGGCTCCGGGGCGATCTCGGCCAGTTCGACGATCCGGGCCGCCAGGTCGCCCGCCCAGGTCGGCTGGCCGAGCTGGTCGTCGACGACGTCCAGGGTCGGCCTGTTCCCCTCCAGACCCGCGATCGTGCTGACGAAGTTCCCGCCCGCCGCGCCGTACAGCCAGGCGGTGCGCAGGACGTAACCGGTGTGCGGCAGCGTGTCGAGCACGGCGCGTTCCCCGGCCAGCTTGGTCCGCCCGTAGGCGTTGACCGGCGAGGTCGGCGCGTCCTCCGCGTACGGCTCGGCCCCGGTGCCGTCGAAGACGTAGTCGGTCGAGGGGTGGATCATGAGCGCGCCCAGGCGCTCGCACGCCTCGGCCAGCGCCCGCGCACCGTGCCCGTTGACGGCCAGCGCCTCGTCCTCGTGCGTCTCGGCGTCGTCGACCGCCGTCCAGGCCGCGCAGTTGACCACGACGCCGGGCCGGTGCTCGGCGACCACGTCCCGTACGGCCCGCTCGTCACGCAGGTCGAGATCGTCCCTGGTCAGGGCGACGACCGACTCCTCCCGCGCGCGCAGCAGGCCGAGCAGTTCGGCGGCGAGCATGCCGGAGGCGCCGGTGACCAGCCACCGGCTCATCCGTTCTCCCCGGCGACGGCCCGTTCCAGGGCGATCTTCTCCTCGGGGGTCCTGTCCTGGGCCTCGGCGGCGGCCTTCCACCAGTCGGGGTTGTCGGCGTACCAGCGGACGGTCGCGGCCAGACCCCGTTCGAACGGCACCGAGGGCCGGTAGCCGAGGGCCCGCAGCCGGGAGTCGTCCAGGGAGTAGCGGCGGTCGTGTCCCTTGCGGTCCTCGACCCGCTCGACCATGTCCCAGTCCGCGTCGCACGCCTCAAGCAGCAGTGTGGTCAGCTGGACGTTGGTCAGCTCCGCCGTACCGGCGATGTGGTAGACCTCGCCGGGTTCGCCGCGCTCGGCGACCAGCCTGATGCCCGCGCAGTGGTCGGCGACGTGGATCCAGTCCCTGACGTTGCCGCCGTCGCCGTACAGCGGCACCTTGCGCCCCTGCAGGAGGTTGGTGACGAACAGCGGGATGACCTTCTCCGGGTACTGGTTGGGCCCGTAGTTGTTGCCGCAGCGTGTGATCGAGACCGGCAGGCCGTGGGTGACCGCGTAGGCCTGGGCGATCATGTCGCCGCCCGCCTTCGCCGCCGAGTACGGCGAGCGTGGCCGCAACGGCGCGTCCTCGGCCCAGGAGCCGACGTCGATCGAGCCGTAGACCTCGTCGGTCGAGACCTGCACGACCCTGGGGGTCGAGGCTTCGAGGCAGGCCTGCATGAGGGTCTGGGTGCCCAGCACGTTCGTCCTGACGAACTCCCCGGCACCCGTTATGGACCGGTCCACGTGCGATTCCGCGGCGAAGTTGACGACGACGTCGTGCCCGGGGACCACCTCGGCGAGCAGTTCCGCGTCGCAGATGTCACCGAGCACGAACCTGTGCGGGACGCCTCGCAGGTTCGCGAGGTTGCCCGCGTAGGTGAGCTTGTCGAGCACCGTCACCGAGACACCGTCCGCCGCGAGCGTGCGGACGTAGTGGGAACCGATGAAGCCGGCCCCACCGACGACCAGGACCTTCATGAGCTGATCTGCACCTTGCTGTGATCGCCCAGCACGAGGCGGTGGGCTCTGGGGGTGTTGGGGGCGGGGGTGACCTCGACGTCGTGACCGATGAGCGAGGCCTCTATCCGGGAGACCCCGGAGATCGAGGCCCTGGGCAGCACGATCGAGTACTCGATCTCGCTGCCGTCGACCACGCAGTCCGCGGCGATCGAGGTGAAGGGACCGACGTAGCTGTCCAGGATGCGCGCGCCCGCGCCGATGATCGCCGGGCCGACGATGCGGGAGCGTTCGACCACGGCCCCCGGTTCGACGACCACCCGGCCGATCAGCTCGCTGACGTCGTCCACCCGGCCTTCCAGGCGGGTTTCGAGGGATTCGAGCACCAGCCGGTTGACCTCAAGCATGTCGGTGACGTTGCCGGTGTCCTTCCAGTAGCCGGAGATGACGGACGACTCGACCCGGTGACCCCGTTCGATCAGCCACTGGATCGCGTCGGTGATCTCCAGCTCGCCGCGCCACGACGGCTTGAGCTCGGCCACGGCCCGGTGGATCAACGGGGTGAACAGGTAGACGCCGACGAGCGCGAGGTCGCTCTTCGGCTCGGCGGGCTTCTCCTCAAGACCGACGACCCGGCCGTTGCCGTCCAGCTCCGCGACGCCGAACTGCCTGGGGTCGCCGACCTGGGTGAGCATGATCTGCGCGTCGGGCCGGTCCCGGGTGAACCGGTCGACGACGTCGCCGATGCCGCCGACGATGAAGTTGTCGCCGAGGTACATGACGAAGTCGTCCTCGCCGAGATAGTCCCGGGCGATCAGCACCGCGTGGGCGAGTCCGAGCGGTGCCTGTTGCCGCAGGTAGGTGACCTGCAGGCCGAGAGCGGAGCCGTCACCGACGGCCGCCTCGATCTCCGCCTGCGTGTCGCCGACGACGATGCCGATCTCCCTGATCCCGGCCGCCGCGATGGCTTCGAGCCCGTAGAAGAGCACGGGCTTGTTGGCCACCGGGACGAGCTGTTTGGCCGAGGTGTGGGTGATGGGCCGGAGCCGGGTGCCCGACCCCCCGGCGAGCACGAGAGCCTTCACAGCTAGTAAGCCCCTTCTCCGCCCATGACGGCGCTCCATGTCTTCCACAGGATCTGCAGGTCAAGGAAGAGCGACCAGTTCTCGACGTAGCGCAGGTCCAGGCGGACCGACTCCTCCCAGCTGAGGTCGGAGCGTCCGCTGACCTGCCAAAGTCCGGTCATGCCCGGTTTGACGACCAGGCGGCGGCGCACGTCGGCGCCGTACTGCGCGACCTCGCTCGGCAGCGGCGGGCGCGGCCCGACGAGGGACATCTCCCCGCGGACCACGTTGAGCAGCTGCGGCAGCTCGTCGAGGGAGTAGCGGCGCAGGAACGCCCCCACCCGGGTGATCCTTGGATCGTTCCTCATCTTGAAGAGCACGCCGTCGAACTCGTTGCGCTCCTCAAGCTCGACCTTGAGCCGTTCGGCGTTGTTGACCATCGTGCGGAACTTCACGACGTTGAACTCCCGGCCGCCCCTGCCGACCCTGACCTGCCGGAACAGCGCGGGCCCGGAACTGGTCGTCCTGATCAGCAGGCAGATGACCAGCATCGGTACGGCGAGCAGCAGCAGCGCGAAGCCCGCGGCGGCCTTGTCGAACAGGCTCTTGGCGAGCTGTTTGGCGCCGTCGAACTCGGGGTGTTCCACGTGCAGCAGCGGCATTCCGGCCACCGGGCGGATGCTGATCCGGGGTCCGGCGACCTCCATGAGGGCGGGCGCGACGAACAGGTCGGTTCGCGCGTCCTCAAGACCCCAGGCGATCCGGCGCAGCGCGACGCCGTCCAGTTCGGGGCAGGCCAGGATGGCCACGGCGTCGGCGTCCACCTTGGCGACGACGGCGGGGACGTCGCTGAAGCCGCCGAGCACGGGGATCCCGTCCACGTCCATGTCGTCGGGACCGGAGGGCAGGCAGGCCGCGGCCACGGTCATGCCGTGGTGGGGCTGCCTTCTGAGTTGCATGACCAGGTCGAGCACCGACTCCCGGTGCCCGACGGCGACCACCTGACGCATGTACTCGCCGAGGGCGCGCCTGCGGTGCAGCCGCTTGCGCATCCAGTAGCGGAAGGCGACCGTGAGCGCCAGCGCCAGCGGCAGCATGGCCATCACGAAACTTCGGGCGATCGTGGCCTGCGTGGCGTACGCCCCGATCGCGACGGCGGCCGTCAGTCCGACCCCGCCGTCGAAGACCGCACGGAACTCCTCTGTCCCCTCGCCGTGCGCGCGCTTGCGGTAGGCGCCGCCGACCGCCAGGAACAGGGGCCATGCCAGGGCGAGACCGAGCCCGAACAACGCCTCCGTCCTGGGGATGAAGGCGCCGAACCAGAGTCGAACTCCAAGGACGGTCTCACACGCGACAACCGCGCACGCGAGATCGCCGGCCAACAGAATCCGTGCGTAGGATCGCGTCCAGATACTTGGAGCGGTCCGCACTGAATCGCCGAGGAGCGTAGCAGCGGGCTCCTCTGTCCCCACTCTCATACCACCCCACCCAGATGCCCCATCGTTACCAGGTAACGGGACGCGCATCTCATTTCATTGGTTGACAGCTTTCCCGAATGCACCAGGAGCGTGGAAACCCACTGAAATCCTAGTGATCACCTCTGGGCAGGGGAATACAGCCTTACTGTCCACTACTGGCCGAAGAGGGACAGAAGGAACGCCTTGACGGAACGGTCCACGCGTGCACGATTACCATCCGGTTGGTTTGAGGGCGCGCCGGACCGCACGACGTCAGTCGTACTCGAAGTCGGGCAGCGGATTGGGAGGATCAGGGCTGCGCCAGACCACGACATGACCCTCACCGAGGCTCTCGACGGCCTCACCGAGCCGCTCCACGTCGAAGTCAGGCAGGTACCGCAGGCGTGCGAGGAAGGTGGTGTCGGTTGCCGATTGTGGCACCACACATCCCTGTCCACCCCGGTTAAGTAAAATGTACAGTATGTCTGACTCGGTTTCCGAGTCACCCTCCACGCGAACTTCGACGACGTCTTCCCAGGCGAGAGCGTCGACGCTGCCGTCCGCGTAGTGAC
Source organism: Streptosporangium sp. NPDC000239 (assembly GCF_040300765.1). Taxonomy (NCBI): domain Bacteria; kingdom Bacillati; phylum Actinomycetota; class Actinomycetes; order Streptosporangiales; family Streptosporangiaceae; genus Streptosporangium; species Streptosporangium sp. NPDC000239. Next base: position 130,790 of record NZ_JBEPEI010000004.1, read on the forward strand.
GGGCCACGCCTTCCTCCGTGACGTACACGTAGGAGTCCGGCACTGAATTGCCGTGCATGGCCGCGATTGTGACGACTACCGGGCGCCGGGTGCAAGCCTCATTCGCCCCAGCCGTGATCCAGATGCGCCGCCACCGCCCGCCTCGCCTCCTCCGGCGACCCCGCTCCGATCGCGTCGAGCAGCTCCCGGTGCTCGGCCACCAGCACCTCCCGGTCGGGATAGACCGTGCGCAGCCGTACCAGGCCAAGACGGGTCTCCGCGGCGAGCGAGGTGTAGAGCCGCTCAAGACGCGGACTGCCGACCGCGACGACCAGGGCCTGGTGCAGCGCCATGTGCTCGGCCACCATCTCCGACCAGGGCGCGTCCGCGGGCAGCGCGGCCATCCTGCCCAGCGCCGCGTCCGCCTCCTCGACCCTGCGCCCGGCCAGCGTGACGGCCATCAGATCCTCAAGGGGGCGCCTGACGAACATCAGGTCGTCGAGATCGGCCACGGTCACCTCGACGACCTGCGCGCTGCGGTGCCGTTCCCGCCTGAGCAACCCCTCGTGCACGAGTACGGCCAGCGCCTCCCTGACGGTCGGGCGGGCCACGCCGTACAGGGTGGACAGCTCCTGCTCGGGCAACGGGGTCGCCGGGGGGATCTCCCCGGAGAGCACCCGCCTGCGCAGCGCGTCGGCGAGGGCGTTCACAGCGGAGACAGGGCGCAGGGGAACGGTCACGCCGAAGACCCTAACGCCGCCACGCGTTCGGGAAGGGCGACCACCACCAGGCTCGCGCCGAGCAGGGCCAGGCCGCAGGCCGAGACGAGCGTGAGCCGCTCACCGAGCACCACGACACCGAGCAGCGCCGCGACCGCGGGCTCGGCCAGGGCGAGGGTCGCCGCGGTGGCCACGGGCGTCACCCGCAGGCCCCTGCCGTACAGGACGTAGGCGAGCGCGGTGGAGACACAGCCGAGATAGACGGCGGTGAGCAGGCCACGCGGTTCGGCCAGCCAGGCGGTGCCCGTCCACAGCAGGACCGGCAGCATCACCACGGCCGCGCCGCCGAACATCGCGGCCATCACCGCGTCGGAGGGGACCCCGGTGGCGATCACCCTGGCCGCCGTCACCGCGTAGAACGCGTACAGCAGACCGCCGAGCAGCGCCAGCAGCACCCCGTCAAGGCGCACCTGCCCTCCCCCACCGGTCAGTACGGCACAGCCCGCCACGGCCGCCGCCGTCGCCGCCGCCCAACGCCCCGACGGCACCCGCCTGTCGAGCAACCAGGACAGCAGTCCGGTGAAGACGGGACCGCTGCCGATGGCGACCACGGTGCCGACGGCCACCCCGGTCCTGCCGACGGCGGCGAAGAAACAGAGCTGGTAGGCGGCCACGGCCAGGGCGGCGAGCGGGAGCATCCCCCCTCGGGGCAGCCTGGGCAGGAGTCTGCGCGCGGCGACCACCAGCACCAGCCCTCCGAGGACCAGTCGGGCGGCGGCCAGGGAGACCGGATCGACTCCGGCGGCGAGCATCCCCACGGTGCCCGCGGTCCCCCAGAGCACGGCTGCGGCGACGACGGCGAACTTCATTCGGACATTGTCTGACAACTAGACAATGTCTGTCCAATCCTTGCGTCGGCCACACACCCCCGGCCGTTTTTCCTGACGTGGTCACGGGTAGCTTGGCCAGGTGACACCTCGGGGAACCGCCGCTCTCGTCTCGTCCGCAGTGCTGTCCTTGGTGATGGCGCTGTCCGGATGCACGACCCCCGAGCAGCCGGCCCGCGCCAGTAGCGCGCCCGCGGCGAGCCCTCGGGCTGACGGCACGATGCCCACCAGGACGCTGTCGGCGCTGCCTCCCGAGGCCGCCGCCACCTGGAAGCGCATCCGGCAGGGCGGTCCCTTCCCCTACTCCCGCGACGGCGTGGTCTTCCAGAACCGGGAACGCCGCCTGCCCGTCAGGCAGCAGGGCTACTACCACGAGTACACCGTCCCGACCCCCGGCAGCCGCGACCGGGGAGCACGGCGCCTGATCAGCGGCGACGGGACCCGGGAGCTCTACTACACCGGCGACCACTACCGGACTTTCGTCATCGTCGACGTACGGAGGTGACCGACGTTGCCCAGGGGAACGTTCGAGGAGGGGCCGGCCGCCCAGGAGAGTCTGCGCACCCTGCGCGCCATCCGCGGCCCGCAGGACCCCACGGTCGCGAAGGCGACGGAGATCACCGAGTCGTCCTCGGGGGCGCCGCGCGTCTCCAGGGTCACGGAGGTCCCCGAGGTTCCCGGGGTCGCCGAGCAGGTGGAGACCGACCACGGCGACGCCGTCACGCACCGGGTCGACGGCTCCGGGATCACCACCTCGGCGGAGGCCATGTCGGCGATCGCCGAGGCCCTGTCGTTCCCCGACTACTTCGGGCACAACCTCGACGCCCTCTACGACTGCCTCACCGACCTCGAATGGCTGCCTGCCGGTGAACACCTGCTGGTCTGGACGCGCTCCTCGACACTGCGCGAGGCCGACCCGCCGGCGTTCGAGTCGATCCGCTCCGTCCTCTCCGACGCCGTAGCCGACGACACCGCCTCAGCGGCGTTCCTGTCGGTCCTCCTCCCGGACTGACCCGCACGCCTCGTCGCCTTCCCCGGCTGACCTACGCCTCGCGGCGTTCGCAGGGCTTTTCCGGAGGTTGGATCAGCCGGCGTTGAGAAGGGCGTTGATGTCACTCTCCCGGTAACGCCGCTGCCTGCTGGGTGTCCTGACCGAGGGGATGCGGCCGGTCAGCGCCCACCGGTTGACGGTCTTGGGGTCCACACCGAAGATCCGCGCGACCTCACCGGGAGTGAGGAGACGTTCGGTGGTGCCGGGCCCGGTGGCGAAGGTGCCGTCGGGGGCGACGGCCTTGAGGGGGGACATTGGAGGGACTCCTTCAGTAGCGGCTTCGGTGGATGATCTCGTCGTGCCAGGCCAACGCTCCGGCGAGGCGGCGCAGTGTCGTACGGCCGAGCATGTCTCTGGCCCCGGCCCTGCGCTGGTCGGGTCGCAACGGCCGGTACCGGATGGCCCACCATGTGGGCAGGCCGGGCAGGTGGAGGCGTTCGTACCGCCAGGCGGGGTGGGTGCTGATGAGCAGATCGATCATGCGTCGCTCGTCGTCGGTCATGGTCGTCCCTGGGTGCGGGAGTGGTCAGGGCGGGTGCCTTTTCAGGGGGCGGGTGCCCGGCCCCGAGCCGGGGAGCACGACGGCCGGGCACCCTGGAGGAGGACCGGCCCCACACGATCGGGGCCGGTGCGCCAGACGGCCCCCTCCTTCCCCGGCACGCTCGGCGTGTGGGAGCCGTCCTGCGAGGGTGTGCGGCCCAGGTCCCTCCTACCTGAGCCGCACGTTCAAGGAGGTACGGCGGGCGACGGGTGGGATGACGTCCATGCCCGCCGTACCGGCTTTCAGGAGGTTGGGTGCGGCCCAGGTCCCTCATCCCTGGACCGCACGCTCACGGGGTCGCCGTACCGGCTATTGGGAACGCAGCAGTCCGCGCAACGCCGTGGACCCGTCCGGCGCAACGGCCTGACCAGGGCATACGGCCTGAACAACCCAGGAGACCCGAGCCGGCTTCCTGACCCGGGCGGTCTGGATGGCACGGGCGACGGCGACGGCCTGGATGCTCGGCGGCACCACCGGGGCCGTCTGGGCGCTCAACTTGCGGTCCAGCTCCTCGGCCGACCCGGCTCGCACCAGCAGCACGTCCCCGGCGTACGGCCTGCCGAACAGGACGCTCCGGTAGGCACTCCACAGCCCGGTCGTCGAGCTGTGGAACACCAGCCAGCCCGGGTGGACCGCCTGCACGGAGTCACAGGTTCGATCGGAGAACTCAGAAACCTGACGAGGAATCCAGGTCGTCATGCCGCCCTCCCACCCGGCGAACGCCCTCCGGCGGACACCGTCTCCCCGCCGGGCTCCTCGGCGACCGCCACCCCGGAGGGCCCTGCCCGCCTACGGGAAGCCCCGCCACGAACCGGCGCCGGGGAAGACCGCACCGCGAGCCGCGTCGCCCGGATCATCTCCGCCTCCCGCATCCGCTCCTCCAATCCCTCACCGGTCGAGTCCTCGACGATCACCGGCCGAGGACCGTCCCAGGCGGCCATCGCGTAGAAGCACCGTCTCCCCAGGCTGTAGAGCACCGTCCAGTCCGTCCACGACTGGTTGATCCGCTCGGCCTCGGCGCGGGCCGGGCCGTCCCAGACCCGCCGATACACCGCCGCGTACGGCAGCCCGTCCCGATGCCGCCCGGTCACGAGGACACCCCCGCAACGGCGCCCCGGGCCTTCTCCTCCTGCTCGGTGACGGCGGCCTGGACCTCCTCAAAGGTGTCGGCGTCCACCGTCGGCTCCGCACCGACGCACAACGCCGTACGCGGGAAAGCCCGGTTGCGGATGGCCCAGAACCGGCCGGTGTCGCTGATGATCAACCGCCAGCCGGGGATCGCCGGTGCGGTCGTCGTGGACGTGCCATCGTGCACGACTCAGACCTCCTCTGTTCGATCAAGGAACCTCTCGGTGGTTCAGCCGCCGGGCGAGTCCGCCGGTTGCCTCAAGTGCTGATCTGTAGTCATCACAGCGCGTTAAGTACACGCGCGAACAGGTGGCAGTGAGGGAGACTGAGGGAAGTCGTGGTTCCCCAACCCCGTGAAGAGGTGCGTTGCGATGCCCGGCACAACACCCCCATGGGCCGTGCGGCTACGGGCCGAACGACGTAAGCGCCGCTGGACCCAAAAGGAAATGGCGCGAGAACTCGTCAGGGCCGCCGGGCCGGAAACGCAGAGCCGCCTTCCCGAACGTGAAAGCATCATCCGCAACATCAAGAAATGGGAAGCTGGCGAACACCAGCCCAAAGACCCCTACCGCCTGCTGTACTGCCAGGTGTTCTGCCTTGAAGAGGCCCGGCTCTTCGATTCCGCCCGGCCAGAACAGCGCACCATCACCGACGTGGACGCAAGTACCATCGAGCCCACTCCGTACCCGCCCCATCAAGGCCCCGTAGCACCGGAGCTCGTCATGTACTTCCTCGAACAGCTTCCCGGCCACTACAAGGCCGACATGTGGCTAGGACCTCGCCACCTCATTCCCACCGTCGCAACCCAGGCTCAGCTGATCAGAGAACTCGCCCAAGCAGCTGACGCGCCCGTGCGCCGTGGCCTGTTGAGCGCCGGAGTCGCCTACGCGGCGCTGCTCGGCTGGCTCTACCAGGACGCGGGCGACATCAAACACTCCGGAAATTGGCGAACCCTCACTCTGGACATGGCCCATCGTTCCCAGAACCCGCAACTCATCAGCTATGCCCTCACCAACAAGGCGATGCTGGCCGTCGATCTGGAGGACGGCCGGATGGTGGTCGACTACGCAGAGGCCGCGCTGACCGAGGAGAGCAAACTGTGCCCAAAGGTCCGCGTTCTCGCTCTGGTGCATCAGGCGCATGGCCATTCGATGCTTCCCGCGAAGGACAAGGAGCAGGTCGATCGTCTCCTTGACCGGGCGGCCGAACTGGTAGGTCGTGTGGATGACGAACACCCGTGGGGCAACGCATGCCGCCGAACCCCCGGATACATCGACATCCAACGGGCGACCGCGTACCTGCGGCTCGGGGCCTACCGTGAGGCCATCACGCTCTGGGACCAAATCCTGGGCGCAGCCCCGGAATCAGCCCGGCGCGACAACGGCGTTTTCTGGGCGCGTCAGGCAAGCGCTCTGGCGGCGATTCCCGAGCCGGAACGAGTCATCCAGATCGTTTCGACCACCGCACCGATCGCTCAGGGCACAGGATCGGTGCGGCTACGTCAGGAGCTCAAGGCCATTCCGCGACACGCGACGGCATGGGCGGCCACCGCTTCAGGCCGGGAACTGGCTGAGATCATTTCCTTGGTTTGACCCCTCACGATGGAGATGACGATGACCCTCCACCCGTTGTCCGATGAGGAGATCGCCGAGCGCCTGGCCGGGCTGCCCGGCTGGGAACGGAACGGGCACACGATCGAGCGCACCTTCCAGCACACCTACCACGAGTGCGTCCACCTGGCGATGTACGTCGCGGCCAAGGCCCGCGAGGTCGGACACCACCCCGACATGCACATCACCTGGCAACGCATCCGCTTCGCCGTCACCACCCACGACGCCGGACACCGCCTCACCGCCAAGGACTTCGACCTGGCCCACCACATCGACACCATCGCCACCGCCCACGGCGCCGAACCAGCCTGAACACGCCCCTCCCTCACACCTGGCGTTGAGGCCTCCCCTCACCGGGAACCCCGCATAAAGTGATCCTCTTACCGACATTTGATCTTCGGGCGATCCGGATTCCGACAAGAGCGAGCCGTACATCGAGGGGGTGGCGGTGACCCGGGTGGTGTTGTGGGACATCGATCACACACTGATCGACATGCGAGGCATCGGGCGTGAGCTGTCGGCGCAGGCGTTCGAGCGGGTGACCGGGGTGGTCATGCGGCAGCAGGCCAGGATCGACGGCCTCACCGAGGCGGTGATCTTCCGGGAGACCGCCCGGCTGCACGGCCTGACGACCGGCAGGGATGATTTCGAGCGGTTCGCCGCCGCCCTGGCCGAGGCTCATCTACTGCGGCGGGTTGAGGTACGACAGCGGGGCCATGCCCTGGCGGGAGCGGCTGCCGCGCTGCAAGCCGTGGCCGACCGAGACGGGGTGGTGCAGACGGTGGTGACCGGTAACGTCCGCGAGGTCGCCCGGTTCAAACTGCACACGTTCGGGCTTGACCGTGCCATCACCTGGGAGGCGGGCGCGTTCGGTGAGGACGACGACGTGCGGGCCGAGCTGGTGCGGATCGCGGTGAAACGCGCCGCCGCCCTGTACGGCGGGCCGCTGGAACCGCACGAGGCAGTGGTCATCGGCGACACCCCGGCTGATGTGGAGGCCGCCGTTCAGAACGGTGTGCCGGTCATCGCGGTGGCGACAGGCCGCACCGGGGTCGAGGAGCTTCGACAGGCGGGGGCGTCCTGTGTCCTACCGGACCTGAGCGACACCACACGCTTCCTGGAAGCCCTCCACGACCACGCCCACTGCCCCTGACCCCTTACGTGGAAGGCCACCCCATCCGGGTCCGTACGAAGACGGGTTCGCCGGGAGACCGCTGGTTCACGCGAACATGCCGCTAAAGCGGTGATCTCCCTGTCGAAGAAGGAGATGAGGAAGGGAGGTTGTCACTCATCGCCCTGAAGGGTTCGCAGGCAACGCCCACATGATTGGGCCCGTGATCGCCTCAAGCGGCGGCGCTCATCAGTCCTGGAGGGATCTCACCCCGACAAGCCCACCCCACGGGCCTGGCACCGGTGCGGGTGCCAGGGGGTGCGTCAGGGCCTGTTCACACGGCCATCGGGCGTGAGGTGTTGCGGGGCTGGAGGGCCTCGGTGCGTCGGACGGCTCCGGCGACCGAGTTGGCCGTCGCCACGCAGTGGGCGCAGAAGTTGCCCTTTCTGCCTGGTTCGCAGGTGCAGAACCAGCGCAGGTCCTCGTCGACGATCTGGAACCGTACACAGGCGGCGTCGTCGTCGACCTCCGCCGTGATCAGCGTCGGGCAGAACCTGACGAGCTGGACGGCGCCCGCGCTCTCCAGGTCACCGCCGTGAGCCAGCGCCTCCTGCGACGCCAGCTTCGCCTCGAAGCCGATCAGCCTCGCGATGTCATCCACTGTGGATCGCCTCCCCCTTTCTCAGTGTGGACGCGCCTTAGAAGCCAAAGGTTCCCGTTTCCGAGAAAACTCTATATTTCCCGAAAAACGATTAGCTTCCGCCCCCCGCGTTGTTCATCAGCTGTTGGCACGGCGCCCACCCCGGCACCCGTTTCCCCGCCCTGACCAGGGCGTCAAGCACGGATATTGCAGCTATCGACAAACTCCCCTATAGCGCGAAAAATCATGCTTTGGGATCAGTATTTTGGCCCGTACGGTCCATTGGATCAGTCCGTGGCCAGGCGCGCGTGCCGCTCCACGTCGTGCCGCACGCCCCCGTAGTTCAGCTTGGCCCGCTCGACCCCCTCGGCCGGGAAGCCCGCCCGGGTCGCCACCGTACACGAGGCCGGGTTGTTCATCCGGTGCCCCAGTTCGAGGCGGAACAGCCCCCGTTCGGCGAAGGCCCAGCGGGCCAGTTTGGTGACGGCCGCGACCGCCACCCCCCGGCCCCTGGCGTGTGGAACCGTCCAGTAGGACACCCAGCCGGTGTCGTGCGCGTCGATGTTGCTCACCGCGACGTTGCCGACCACCTGGCCGCCGGAGACGACCGCGAAGGCGTGGGCGTCGTCACGAAAGCCCCACGTCCCCATCCATTCGAGCGCGGCCCGCCGCGTGTCGATCGGCCGTGCCGCCTGGTCGGCCATGTCGGGCGACTCGAACGCGCCGATCACGACCCCCACGTCGTCCGGCCCCCAGCCGCGCAGCTCCACCTCAATCATGCCGTGCAGGGTATTTCCCCCGGTCCTCCGCGAAAAGCCCTCAGACCGCGAAGCGGTAGATGTCCCTGAGCCAGCCGTCGTGGTAGGAGCAGACCCCGTTGAGACCGCCGGACATGCTCACTTTCCCGTCCCGGCACATGACCAGATAGCCCTCGCCCGCATAGAAGTTGTCGATACAGCCGAACACCTGGCAGGCCTCCGTCACGGGCGTGGTCACCCTGGCGCCTGACGTGCAGAAGGTGAAGCCGTAGGAGTTGACGGGCGCGCCGCACGTGTCCACGGCCCCCGGCGGAGGAGCCGTGACGGTGACGGTGACCGTGGGGGTGGCCGCGACGACGGGAGCGAGGGTGACCGTCTCCCGTACCGTCTCCCTGACCGTCACGGTCACCGTCGGCGTGGCGACGGGCAGCGGAGCGGCGGGTACGGCGGGCGGCGCGGGCGGGGCGGTCGCCGTGACACGGGGGGCGCCGCTTCTGCGGTAGGAGCCGGTGCCGAGATACCTCTCCTGCCAGCCTGTCATGCCCGCCCCGACGGTCAGGACGACGTCGACCGTCCGGCAGGTGCGGGCCGCGCAGACGCGCTGCTTCACGGTGAACCGCCTGGCGACGCCGTACGTGCTGGTCACCCGGGCGGAGAGGTAGGACTTCCCGCCGACCTTCAGGATCGAGGTCTTCACCGTCTTGGTGCCGGCGGCGGCCACCTGAGCTCCCGCCGCCCGCACTCCCTCGGCAGAGGCCACCTCGCGCACGGTCGCCGCCGAGTTCACCGAGCTTACCGATGAGGTGGAAAAGCCACTTTCTCCACTTAACTCACCAAGCACTCCAAAAGCCACTAAAACCGCCATAACAGCCCCGGCGACCAGCGCGAAAATTCTCATATCACCACGAATATTCTGTTCATCGAGGTTTCACGAAACGACAATTCTCGCCACTTATATCACGCTTTGTAGTGCTTTTTCGTCGAAACGGTCACCCCTCCGGGATGAGGCGTTCGACCGCGCGTTCGACCAGCTCACGCGCCTGTTCCTCCCCGAAGACCCCGGGCAGCGTGAGCCGTTCCACGATCAGCCAGTTCATCGCCAGATAGAGCAGGGTCACCGCCGTCGCGTCGCCGGGAAGCCCCGAGTTCAGGTGATAGCCGATGTTCGCGTCGACGTCCGCCCTGATTCTCGGAGTGAGCACGTCGCGCAGTCCGGGTCTACGGGTCGCCTCAAGGCGCAGTTCGAGCAGGGCCAGATAGCCGGCCCGGTAGGTGCTGACCCGCTCAACCAGTTCGTGCATGAGCTGCTTCACCCGCTCGCGGTCACGGGTGCCCTCAAGACTCCTGGCCACGGTCTCGGCGTCCGGCTCAAGGTGCTCGTAGACGCGCACCCCCGCCTGGGTCAGCAGGTCGTCGCGGTTGGCGAAGTAGTTGGAGGCCGTACCCCCCGGCACCCCCGCCTGGGCGTCCACGGCACGGAAGGTCAGGCCGCGCGCGCCCTCGCGGGCCAGCACGTCGATGGCGGCGTCGAGCAGCGCGGCCCGTCTCGCCTGGTTCTGTCGCATCTCGGTTGACACCACTCCACATGTAGTACTACGGTCCAAACCACTACGAACATAGTACTTCAAGTGGAGTGAATGTATGCGAAAGCTTGTCTACTACATCGGTGTCAGCATCGACGGCTACATCGCGGGTCCCGGCGGCGAGTACGACTTCTACCCCCTGGCCGACGACATGACGACGTGGATGAACGCCAGGTACCCGGAGACCGTCCCCGTCCACGTCCGGGCGCACTTCGGCCTCGACGCGCCGAACAACCGCTTCGACACGATCCTGATGGGACGCGGCACCTACCAGCCCGCCCTCGACGCCGGGATCACCAGCCCCTACACGCACCTGAGGCAGTACGTCGTCTCGACCACCATCCCCGAGATCGCCGACCCCACGGTCGATCTCGTCTCCGGCGACCCCGTGGAGCTGGTCCGCGCGCTGAAGAAGGAGGACGGCCTGGACATCCTGCTGTGCGGAGGCGGCAAGCTCGCGGGCTCCCTGCTCCCGGAGATCGACGAAATGATCGTCAAGAGCTACCCCGTGGTCGCGGGCGCGGGCGTCTCAGCCTTCTCCGGAGCCTTCGGTCCCACGCTCTTCACCCCGGCCGCGAGCCGCTCCTTCAGCAACGGCGCGACCGTCACCTGGTACGACCGGGCCTGAAGCGCGGGCCAGGAAGACGGCCCGCTCCCGCTCGTTGCGGGTCAGCGCGGCGGCGCGCCCGAACTCCGCCCGCGCCTCCTCGGTACGGCCGAGCCGCGCCAGCAGATCCCCCCGTACAGCGGGCAGCTGCGGATAGTCCCTGAGCCCGCGTTCCCCGGCCAGCCCGTCCACGATCTCCAGGCCCTTCGCCGGGCCGTACGCCATGGCGACCGCGACCGCGCGGTTCAACTCGACGACGGGAGAGGGCGCCACGTGGGCGAGCACCCGGTAGAGCGCGGCCATCCGCTCCCAGTCGGTGTCCTCGGCGTGGAGGGCACGGGCGTGACAGGCGGCGATCGCCGCCTGCAGGCCGTACGGGCCGAGGGTGCCGAGCGCCTCGGCCCGGCCCAGCGCCTCCAGGCCACGGCGGATGAGCAGCCGGTCCCACATGCTCCTGTCCTGGTCGAGCAGGAGCACGGGTTCACCGTCCGGCCCGGTCCGCGCGCCGAGACGGGACGCCTGGATCTCCATCAGCGCGACCAGGCCGTGCGCCTCCGGCTCGCCCGGCACAAGACCCACGGTGAGCCTGCCCAGCCGCAGCGCCTCCTCACACAGCGCCGGACGCGTCCAGTCGCCGCCTCCGGTCGCCGAGTAACCCTCGTTGAAGATGAGGTAGATCACTTCGAGGACGGACGAGAGCCGCTCCCCCATCTCGGCGGGCGCGGGCATCTCGATCCGCACCCGCCGTTCGGTGAGGGTCCGTTTGGCCCGGGAGATCCGCTGTCCGACGGTCGGCTCGGGCACCAGGAAGGCCCGCGCGATCTCCCGCGTCGTCAGCCCGCCGAGCAGACGCAGGGTGAGCGCGAGCCGTCCCTCCGTGGGCAGCACGGGATGGCAGGCGGTGAAGAGCAGTCGCAGCACGTCGTCGCCGACGTGGTCGTCGAGGACGTCGTCCAGTTCCGCCTCCGCCGCCTGCCTGCGGATCTCCATGTCCCTGCCGACCTCTTCGAGCTTGCGGTCGTAACGGGTCACGCGGCGCAGCCGGTCGATCGCCCGGTGCTTGGCGGTGAGGGTGATCCAGGCGCCGGGGTTGTCCGGCACGCCCGTCTCCGGCCACTGTTCGAGCGCGGCGACCAGGGCGTCCTGCGCCAGTTCCTCCGCGAGCCCGACGTCGTGCACCATGCGGGCGAGCCCGCCGACCACCCGGGCGGACTCCATCCGCCAGACCGCCTCGACCACCCGGCGAACGTCATCACCCGTCACGGCCACCGATCCTAGGCGGAGGCGGCGAAGTCCTCGGGGCCGAAAACGCGCCGAATGTCCGCCTGCCCCTCCCAACCGGCCCAGAGGTCCCGGTGCAGCCGCAGGAAGCGTGAGGCCCACTCGACGGCCTCCTCCTTCGAGCCCACCTGGTAGAGCGCGTAGCTGATGAGCTCCTTCGACTCGGCGAAGGGGCCGTCCGTGACGCTCAGCCGTCCGCCGGTCAGCTCGACCCGTGCCCCCTGGTCGCTCGGTGCCAGCCCCGCGGTGTCGAGCAGGACACCGGCGGCGGTGGCCTCCTCCCCCAGCTTGGCGATGGCCTCCATCAGTTCGGCGGGCGGCGGGGTCTGCGGCTGCTCGCTGAGGCTGAGGGTGATCATGTACCGCATCGTGTGTCTCCTTCTTCGCCCGGATCGTCCGGGCGTGTGTCCGGCCTTCTGACCACGCTTCGAACGGGCCGACGCGATTTCGACACCCCACCCGAAACTTTTCTCAGGATTTTTCCGTACCCCCGGGCCCCGGCCTCCGGGCAGCGGCCCACGGAACCCGACGGTCACTTACCGGGAGGTAAGCAGCTGACAGGAGAGTGGGTACTTGAGGAAATCCGGGCTGGGAACCAGCATCGAAACGTCCCCGCCGGCAGGACATCCCCTTTCCCAGACTCAGAGACGGATGGAAGATGACACACGACCACCGTGTTCCGGTGACGGTTCTCGGCCTGGGGCCGATGGGCCAGGCGCTGGCGGGCGCCTTCCTCGACAACGGCCACCCGACGACCGTGTGGAACCGTACGGCGGACAAGGACGAGACCCTGGTCGCCAGGGGCGCGGCCAGGGCGGGCACCCCGGCCGAGGCCGTCGAGGCGAGCCCGCTGACGGTCGTCTGCGTGATCGACTACGACGCCGTGCACGCGATCGTCGAACCCGCGGGGTCCGCCCTCAAGGGCAGGGCCCTGGTCAACCTCACCGCCGACACGCCGGAACGCTCCCGCCGGGCCGCCGCCTGGGCCGAGGAGAACGGCGTGCGCTATCTCGACGGCGCCATCATGACCCCGACGACGTCCATCGGGGGTCCCGAGGCCGTCATCCTGTACAGCGGGGACCAGGAGACCTACCAGGAGCACCGCGCGACGCTGGGGGCGCTGGGCGCGGGCGGCGTCTATCTGGGCGCCGACCCCGGGCGGGCCGCGTCCTACGACGTCGCCCTGCTCGACCTGTTCTGGACGTCGGTGAGCGGCCTGGTCCACGCCTTCGCGCTGGCCAGGGCCGAGGGCGTGTCAGCCAGGGAGCTGGCCCCGTTCGCCAAGGGGATCGGCGCCCTGCTGCCCGTCGCCATCGACGAGTTCGCCCGCCACGTCGACGAGGGCGAGCATCCCGGCTCCGCCTCGGCGCTGCTGTCGGCCCTGGCGGGGATGGACCACATCGCCCACGCCTCGCAGGCGAGGGGGCTGGACACCGGGGTGATCGACGCGGCCAGGGCGGTCGCGCGGCGGGCCGTCGAGGCCGGTCACGGGGGTGACTCCTTCTCCCGTCTGACCGAGACCATCGCCCGGCCCGCCTGAGCGGGCCCGCGGTCAGCCGAAGGGACCCCGGCCGTTGCCCCCCGTGTCGTTCTCACGGCCGTGGTTCCCCCAGCCGCCCCGGTCGCCGTTGTCGCTCCGCCAGTCGTCGTTGTTGTCGTCGCCCGGACCCCGGTCGTTCTCGTCCGGCGGGGGCGCGGGCTGGCAGCTCTGGCCGCATCCGCCGAACCGCGAGGTGTTGATCGGGGTGAACTTGGTCGGCGGGACGTCCTTCAGGGCCGCCAGCATGGTGTCCTTCCAGATCGGCCCGGAGATGCTGGCACCGACGACCGAGCCGTAGTAGGTGCCGCCGATGGTGACGCCCACCAGCTTGTGGGTCTGCGAGCCGCGCGGGTCGCCGATGCTGACGGCGCCCGCCAGGTCGGGGGTGAACCCGGCGAACCAGGCGGAGGCGTAGCCGTCGGTGGTGCCGGTCTTGCCCGCCGCGTCCCGGCCGATGCCGCCGACCCCCCGCATGGTGCCCTTGGTGAGCACGCCGGAGAGGACGTCGGCCGTCGCGTCGGCGACCTCGGGGTCGAGTGCCTGACGGCACTTGGGCTTGTAGGTGGTGACCTTGCCGTCGCGGTCGGTGATCTGGGAGATCGCCATCGGCGCGCAGTACTTCCCGCGGGCGCCGATCGCGGCGTAGGCGTTGGCCACGGTCACCGGGTCCATCTCGTTGGTGCCGAGGGTGAAGGTCTCGTACTCCTGGAGCTTGGCCCCGTCGGAGCGGTGGATGCCCAGCGACTTGGCGGTCTTGACCACCTCGCAGAGCCCGACGTGCTGTTCGAGCGTCATGAAGAAGGTGTTGACCGAGCCCCACGTGCCCGTCTGCAGGGTCCGCCAGCCGGGAGAGCCCTCGTCGTTGGTGACGGTGTGGCTCGGGTCTCCGGCGGTGCCGCCCGCGCAGTTCTTGAACGTCGAGTAACCGGCCGCGGTGTAGCCCGCGCCGACGTTGAAGCCGTCGCTGATCTTCATGCCCTTGCTCAGCGCGGTGATCAGGGTGAAGGTCTTGAAGGTCGATCCGGCCTGGAAGCCGGTGAGGCCGCCGTGCGCGGCGTCGGCGACGGGGTTGTAGGCCAGCTCGTGCTTGTCGGTGTCCCCGCCGTACGGCTTGCTGGCGGCCATGGCCTTGATGGCCCCGGTGCCCGGCTGGACCAGCGCCTCGGCGGCGAGCGGGTTGTCCGAGGCGTGGACCCGCTTCTTGATGGCCTTCTCCGCTGCGGCCTGCATGTCGGAGTCGATCGTGGTCTTGATCGTCAGGCCGCCCCGGTTGAGGAACTTCAGCCGGTCGGCGGCCTTCTTCCCGAAGTCCGGATTTTTCAGGATCTCGTTGCGGACGTAGATGCAGAAGTACGGGTACTTGCTGGACTCGCAGCCGCCGGGGAGGCCCGTGCCCCTGTAGCCGAGCTTGGTGGCCTTCGCCTTCGCGGCGTCGTCCTTGGAGATCTTGCCGAGCTCGGCCATCCGGTCGAGCACGACGTTGCGCCGCTTCAGCAGCTTCTCCTGCTGCTTCCTGCCCAGGTTGGGGTCGGTGGCGTTGGGGTCCTGCACGGCCCCGGCCAGCGTCGCGGCCTGCGGCAGGGTGAGCTGGTCGGCCCTGATGCCGAAGAACCGCTTGGCCGCCGCCTCGACCCCGTAGGCGCTCGCACCGAAGTAGGCGATGTTCAGATACTTCGCCAGGATCTCGTCCTTGGTGTACTTTTTCTCGACCGCCATGGCGTAGCGCAGTTCCTTGAGCTTGCGCGCGTAGCTGGCCTCAAGCGCCTTGTTCTTGGCCGCCTCGGTGTCGGCGGCGTTGAGCAGCACCTGCTTGACGTACTGCTGGGTGATGCTGGAACCGCCCTGGGCGACCCCGCCCGCCTGCAGGTTCTTGGCGAGCGCCCGGATCGTGCCCTCGATGTCGATCGGGCCGTGCTCGTAGAAGCGGTAGTCCTCGATCGAGATGATGGCCGTCTTCATGATCGGGGCGATCTCGTCAAACCCCACGACCTCGCGGTACTGCTCGTAGAAGCGGGCGATCGGCTTGCCCTTGGAGTCTTCGACGACCGTGACCTCGGCTGGGGGCGGCTCCACGAGCTCCTCGGGTGCGAGGTTCATCTCGTTACTCGCTGAGATCAGTCCGAAGCCCGCGCCGCCCACCGCCGGTAGCGCGAGTCCCGCGACCAGCGCGCCCGCCGCCACCCCGGCACCGGCCAGCAGGGCGATCTTCGACAGGGCGCTCGTCTGCTTCTCCACCGGTTCCTGCATGCCCCACAGCCTATGGCGCCCCACGAACCTCCCAGGCCACCAAGAGAAAACCCGCACCTGACGAAAGTCAGGGGTCACCCCTTACTTCGGGCTCCTGACCTGGTGATTCACGGTGTTTAGCGTGACGTTCGTCAACGAGACGATCGGAGCGCGTTGTGTGGCGGAACAGAGGTTCGAGGCGGAGAACGGCGACCACGGCGGTCGCCCTCCTGATGGCCCTGACGACCACGGCGGTCACCGTACCGCCGGCCGCGGCGGTCGCCGCGCGGGAGGCGCGAGCCGTACGGGAGCCGACTCCCGCGGCGATCGAACGGGTGGTCGCCGAGTACGCCGCCAGGACCGGCTACCCGGGCATAGCCACCGCGATCACCCTGGGTGACCGGGTGCTGTACACCGGCGGGTACGGCCACGACTCCTCGGGCGCGGCGGTGACCGCGACGACGCCGATGCCGGTCGCGTCGGTCAGCAAGTCCTTCACCGCGCTCGCCGTGATGCGGCTGGCCGAGGCGGGCAAGGTGGTCCTGGACGCCCCGGTGCGCAGCTATCTGCCCGGCTTCCGCATCGCCGACCCCCGTGGCGAGCGGATCACCGTACGCCAGTTGCTGGAGCAGACCTCCGGGCTCAGCGACGGCACCTTCCCGGAGAAGAGCCTGCCGCAGCCCGACTCCCCCGCCGACGCCGTGACGCGCACCAGGACGGCGACGCTGGCCGCGGAGCCGGGCACCCGGCACCTCTACACGAACACGAACTACCACCTCGCCGCCCGGCTGGTCGAGGTCGTCACGGGTGAGCCGTTCGCCGAGTACATGCGGCGGCAGGTGTTCGGGCCCGCCGGGATGCGTTCGACGACCACGATCTCCCAGACGCCGCGTGACCTGCCGCCCGGGGTGCGCGAGGGACACCTCTACGCCTACGGGATGTCGGTCCCCGCCCCGGAGCCGAAGCGGTTCGTCGGCGGCTCGGACGGCGTGATCACCACCGCCGAGGACATGGCCGTCTGGCTGATCACGCAGAACAAGGGGGGCGTGGCCCCGAACGGTACCCGGCTGCTGTCCACCGAGGGCGTGCGGACCACGCACACCCCCTCCGACCGGCGCTGGACGTACGGCCTCGGCTGGGACACCGACGCGAGGGGCCGGGTGAGCCACAGCGGCATCTGGTTCACCTACACCGCCCACCAGCTGCTGCTTCCCGGCGGCTACGGCATCGCGGTCATCGGCAACGGCGGCATCGGCCTCGGCAACGAGGGCATCGGCGCGCTGGCGGAGGAGCTGGCCACCCTCGTGACCGGCGCAAGCCCGGAGACCGGTTCCTCGTTGCGGCTGATCATCGACCTGGTGCTGGCCTGCCTCACCCTGCTGAGCCTGGTTCTGGGGGTGCGCAACCTGCGGCGCACCGGACGCTGGGCGGAGCGGTTCGTCTCCCGGCCGGCGTGGCGGCTCCTGCCGAGGCTGCTGCCCCGGCTGTTCCCCCTCGTCCTGCTGGTCCTCCTGCCCCGCCTGCTCGGCATGCTCGCCGGGGGTGGACGGGACCTCACCCACCTGCAGCTGTTCTACTACTCGGTCGCGCTGGTCACCTGGACGGCGGTCGCGGCCCTGTCGAACCTCGCCGTGCTGACCACCCGCGTCGTCGCCCTCGTACGGCTCCGCCGTACCTTTCGTCCCGGCAGGTGACCTCCTGACCGGTGATGACCTGGGCAGTGACGACCTGGGCGGTGACGACCTGGGCGGTGATGACCTGGGCGGTGATGACCTGGATGGCGATGGCCTCGATAGTGTCGGTGTCATGACGAGCTGGATACGCCGGGCGGCGGCGCGTTCGCCCGTCCCGCCGTGGGCGTCGGTCCTGCTCGTGGGGCTGCTGGCCGTCGTCGCCATGTCCCATGACGAGCTGGCCGGGTGGGCATTGGTCGCCGCCCTGCTCGCCCCCGTCGCGGGGGTGGCGTTGCTGGGGCCGTACCCGGTGGCCGCGCTCGGGGTGTGCGCGGTGACGAGCGTCACCGTGGCGCTGAGCATGACCGACAACGTGCCGGTGTGGAGCAGCGCGCTCTGCGTGGCCGTCTTCGTGATCAGCCTGCTGGCCGGGCGCGGGGCGCCGAAGGTGGCTCCCGCTCTGGGCGCGTGCGCGGCCGGGGTGGTGCTCGACGTCGTGTTCGGCCTGGTCAGAGGCGAGGTGTGGGGGGTGGGGGCGCTGCTGCTCGGCCTGACGGTCGCGCTGCCGTGGCTGCTCGGCCGTTCCGCGCACCAGCAGGCCGAACTGGTCGTGGTCACCGCGGAGCGGGCCATGCTCCAGGAACGCGCCCGTATCGCCCACGACATGCACGACACGCTCGGACACGAGCTGAGCCTGCTCGCGCTGCGCGCCGGGGCCCTTGAGATGGCCTCCGACCTGGACGAACGCCACCGCAGGGCCGCCGCCGAGCTGCGGGAGGGCGCCGGGCTCGCGACCGAGCGCCTGGCCGAGGTCCTCGCCCTGCTGCGCGACGGCGGCCCCGCGCCGCTGAGCCCGGCCCCGGCCCGCGACGCCGAGGACGTGCGGGCCCTCGTCGATCGGGCCTCGGGCGCGGGCCTGCCGGTCTCGCTCGAATGGCACGGCGTAGGGCACCTGCCGCCCGTGGTCGGCCGGGTCGCCCACCGCGTCGTCCAGGAGGCGCTGACCAACGCCGCGAAACACGCCGCCGGGGAGGCCGTGCGGGTACGGCTGGCCACCTCGGACGGCACGACCGTGGTCACCGTCGTCAACCCCCTCCCCCGGCGTGTACGGCGGGGCGCGGGAGGAGGAGCGGGCCTGGCGGCGCTGCGGGAGTACGTCCCGCAGCACGGCGGGACCTTCCGCGCGGGACCGCGCGGCGGGGAGTTCGAGGTCGTGGCCACGCTGCCACACGTGGGGGAGTCATGATCAGGGTGCTGCTGGCCGACGACGACGAGATGGTCAGGGCCGGGGTCGGCGCCATCCTCGCCACCGATCCGGCCATCGAGGTGGTTGCCGAGGCCGGGGACGGGCGGGAGGCCGTCGAGATGGCCCTCGCGCACCGGCCGGACGTCGCCCTGCTCGACATCCGCATGCCCCGGCTCGACGGCCTCTCCGCCGCCGTCGAGATCATCCGTGCGGCCCCCTCGGTCTCCGTCGCCGTGCTCACGACCTTCGGTGAGGACGCCTACCTGACCAGGGCACTCGACGACGGTGTGCGTGGTTTCCTGCTCAAGTCGGGCAACCCCCGGGAGCTGATCGCCGGGGTGCACGCGGTCGCCGGGGGCGGCGCCTACCTGTCGCCGAGGATGGCCGCGCGGGTGATCGGGGAGCTCCGCTCGCCCCGGCTGGGCCGTGCCACGGCGGCCCGTGCCAGGGTCGAGACGCTCACGGAGCGGGAGCGCGACGTGCTCGCCCTGCTCGGCGCCGGGCTGTCCAACGCCCAGATCGCCAGGCGGCTCGGGCTTGTCGAGGGCACGGTCAAGGGGCACGTCAGCGCCATCCTCACCCGTCTCGACCTGCGGAACCGGGTCCAGGCCGCCGTTCTGGCCCACGAGGCGGGCCTGGTCACGGAGTGAGTCTCCCCCTGGCCTCCCTGGCGCGGAAGGCCGCGGTCTTGACGCGGTTCTGGCAGGCGGTGCCGCAGAAGCGGCGGGTGCCGTTGCGGGAGACGTCCACGTAGACGCGGTCGCAGTGCGGGGCCGTACAGACGCCGAGGCGGTCGCGGAACTCGCCGCCCAGCACGATCGCCAGGCCGGTGGCGCAACTGGCCCCCCAGTCGGCGGACACGGTCCCGCCGGGGCCGTGGAAGTGCAGGTGCCAGGGTTCGCCGTCGTGCCGCTGGAGTGAGGGCCGGGCCCGCGTCTCGGTGAGCAGGTCGTTGACCCTCAGGGCGGCGGTGTCGACGTCCTCGGCCGCGACGGCCTCGAAGACCTCGCGCAGTCTGGCCGCGATCCCGGTCAGTTCGGCGGCCTCGTCCTCGGTGAGCCTCTCGTGGTCGGGGTATCCGGCGTCCCGCAGCACCTCGGTGGCCGCGGCGGCGAGGTCGTGGGGCGGCGCGAAGGGACGGCCTCGGGCCTCTCCCGGCGTCAACGCGTTGACCAGTGCGACCGCGATCCGGACGACCCCATCGGTGTGACTGTTGAAATCCACTTGACCGGTTACCTTCTCGCGTTCTAGTTTGTAACTGCCTAAAGCATAGAAGACGGTCACAAGGAGGCCTGTGTGCTCACCTACGATGTCGCACACGAGTGGATCACGCGTTGGGACCGCCAGCAGGAGGGTTACCTGCCCGACCGCGAGGAGCGTTTCACCGCGTTGATCGACGCCGTCGAGGCGGCGGGCCGTCCCGACCCTCTCGTCCTCGACCTCGGCTGCGGGCCCGGCTCACTGGCCGCCCGAATCCTGGAACGCCTCCCCGAGGCCAGGGTGGTCGCGGTCGACGCCGACCCGCTGCTGCTCGGTCTCGGCCGGGCCGCCTACCCCGATCCGCGCCTCAGGTTCGTCTCCCTCGACCTGCGCGTCCCCGGCTGGAGCGACCTGCTCGGCCTGGACGGGCCCGCCGACGCCGTGGTGAGCACCACGGCGCTGCACTGGATCTCCCCGCAGGACATCGCGAAGATGTACGCCGAGGTGGCGACCGTACTGCGCCCCGGCGGGCTGCTGCTCAACGGCGACCACCTGGAGACCGACGACACCACCCCGGTCCTGGCCCGGCTCGAACGCGTCGTGCACGACCGGGAGGCCGAGCGCAGGTTCGCCGGGAACCGTCCCGAGGACTGGCGTCAGTGGTGGGACGCGGTCGCCGCCGACCCCGACTTCGCCGAGCTCAACACCGAGCGGGCCACCGCGGGCGCCGACCACCACGGCTCCGAGTCCCCGCTGCTGTCCACGCACGTCGACGCGCTGCTGGACGCGGGCTTCGTCGAGGTCGGCTGCCTGTGGCAGCGCGGCCACAACCGTCTCCTGTGCGCCGTACGCGCCTGACCCGCGCCCTCGCGCGCCCCGGACGGCGGGGGGTTCAGCGCTCCGGCTGTCCCTCGTCGGCCCGGTGGACCCTCGTCCAGGTGGCGCCGCACCCGCAGCGGTAGCCCTCGACCAGGTCGCCGGTCTCGGTGACGGCCAGGCCGTCGCTGACACGGACGTGAACGTGAGTGCTCATGGGGCTTTCCTAAGCTTTCCGAGCTTCCCCGTGGCTCTCCCCTGCCTTCCTCCGGCGGTTCCCCGAACGGGGCCGCCGAGCAGGCGGAAGGGGGCTGAGCTGGGCGAACATCCTCACGATACCTTCCCTTGACGGTTCCCTGACCTCCGGGCCCGCCCTCTCGGGAAGCGCTCAGTCGCCGTTGAGGACCTGGGTCACCCACTCCAGCGACCCCGTGTCGAGCACCTCGTCCGCCAGCCGCTTGGCCGAGGCCGTCCGCAGCGCGGCCAGCGAGCTGTCGATCCACGGCTGGACGTTCTGGTGCCCCTGCTCGCGGTACTCGACGGCCTGGACGAGGCATTCGAGCTTGTCGGCGTCACGGGCGCAGACGGCTTCGAGACTGGTCTTCTCCTCGTACTCGGCGACCGCGCCGCGCACCATCCCCGCCACGACCTCGGGCACCCCGCTCACCTGGTCGGCGGTGACCTCCTCGTTCGAGGCCGCCTTCAGATAACGCTTGCCGAGGTAGGGAATGTCGGTGATCCGGGTCTCCTGGGTGTCGTGGAACAGGCTCATGAACGCGGCCCGCTCGGGATTCCCGCCCTCAAGCGCCGCGATCACGCTCGCGATGACCGCCGCCCTGAAGGAGTGGTCGGCGATGCTCTCCGGATCCCGCACCCCCGCGACCAGCCACCCCGTGCGCCGGTACCGCTTGAGCAACCCCATCTCGTACAGCAGCCCCGCCAGACCCGTCAGTTCCTCCGCCATGGCCCCCACCCCCTTCCCAGGATCGTAGAACGCCCCTCCCCCACGACCTAGGACATCTTGACCGTCGTACGCTCGCTGTAGCGTGTCGGGAACGTACCGTCGAAAGGACCCGGGGCCATGGGCGACGATCTCCACGATCTCCACGCGCAGGCGATCGACGTCTTCGTCGAGGCCACCGCCACCTCCGACCCCGAGCGTCGCGCCACCCTCCTGAGCCGTGCGGTGAGCGCCGACGTCGTCTTCTGGGGACCGCTCGGCCGGGGTGCCGGCCGTGAGGCCGTCAACGACTTCATCACCGAGGTCGTCCACGGCCACCCCGCCGGGCCGGGGCGCCTCGTCAGGACGACCCGGGTGGACGCCCCGGGAGAGTGGGCGAGGTTCGGCTGGCGTTACGAGACGGCCGACGGCGAGACCGTGCTGTCCGGCACGGACGTCGTTCACGTGACCACCGCCGGAGACATCGACGAGATCATCGTCTTCGCGGGCCCCCTGACCTGACAGCCTTCGCCGTACGGCGGGCACCTCGGAAAACGGCTGATCGCCGCCGTGGGGGGTGTCGGCGGCGATCAGGGTCACAGGGGGCCTCGGATCACTCCGTGAAGGTCACCGTGGCGTACAGGTAACGGGTCTTGCCGTTCTCGTCACCGCTGTGCGAACGGCCGACGATGACCTGGTTGTAGCCGGCCTGCGCGTTGTGGTTGCTCTCCTTGTACTCACCGCTCCAGGTCAGGTTGGTCAGCCGCACCTGACGGCCCTGCCAGTACAGGGCGCCGGTGCGGTAGCGCGTCATGCCGTTCTCGTCACCGGTGTGCCACCTGCCGACGAGCGCCTGGTCCGTGGGGGCGATGTAGCTGGACTTGCTCTCCCGCTGGCTGGCGGTCCAGTCTCCCGAGTGCACCTCGACCTGCTCGCCGTTGATGAAGATCCAGCTGCAGTAGTACGTGGTCCTAGTGTTCTCGTCACCGATGTGCGAACGACCGGTGAGCACCTGGTTCGCCGGGCAGTCGAAGGCGTCCGCCCGTTCCAGCACGGTCTCCTGGTAGATGCGCTCGACCTTGATCGTCGCGGCCGAGGCGGGAGAGGCCATGGTCAGCGCCGCCGCGGCGGCGGCCGCCACCACGGGTACGGCCCTGCCGTACGTCCTCGTCTTCATCTTCTCGGTTCCCTTCTGCGTGCGTTTGCGGCCGAAAGGCGGGACACGGATCACGGTGCGGCACGGACCCGCGTGAACCTGCGCGGAACCGCGCGGCCTCGTACGGACCCGCACGGCCTGTGCGATGACGGCCACAGGACCCGTCTCCCGCCGGGATGGCCCGATCACCTCGGCGACCGGGCCGACGATGGGCGGATCAGCCCTCGAAGGTCACAAGGGCGTGCTGGTAGCGGGTCTTGCCGTTCTCGTCACCGCTGTGCGAACGGCCCACGAGGACCCGGTTGTAGTCCGCCTGGAAGGTGTGCCTGCTCTCCTTGAGGTCGCCGCTCCAGACGGCGCCGGTGAGCCGTACCGGACGGCCCTGCCAGGACAGCGTGGCGGTGCGGTAGCGCGTGGTGCCGTTCTCGTCACCGGTGTGCGAACGGCCGACGAGCGCCTGGTCCGCCGGGGCGCTGTAGCTGGACCTGCTCTCCTTCTGGCCGGGGGTCCAGTCCCCGAGGGACACCCGGACCTGCTCGCCGTTGATGAGGATCCAGCTGCAGTAGTACGTGGTCCAGGCGTTCTCGTCACCGGTGTGCGAACGGCCGGTGAGCACCTGGTTCGTCGGGCAGGTGAACTGCGTGCCCCACTCCGGCACGTTCTCGGAGTAGGCCCGCTCGACCCTGATCGTCACCGCCGCGGTGGACGCGGCCGAGGCGGGAGAGGCGACGGTCAGTGCCGCCACCGCGGCGGTCGCCGCCACAAGGGGCACGACCCTGCCATACGTCCTCATCTTCATCTCCATCGGTTCCCTTCTGCGTGCGATCACATTCAGAGAGGCGGCGCGGTGAAGATCAATTTTTGGTCGTACCCCGGGTGAAGATCGTCCCCCTGGGAGGTGATCCACCGGTCCCGCTCGCGGCCTACCGAGGATCCCCCTGACTGTTGACGACGCCCCCGCGCCCGTCAGCGTCCGGGCATCCGCGTCGGCATCCACGGGTGACGCAACGCCATGACGGTGCCCCTCACGATGGCCTCCTTGTAGACGGCGGCCGTCCGCCCGGTGAGCACCATCTCGACCGGGCTGTCGTCCCCGCGCACGAACTGGATCAGACCGTCGTCGCGGCCCAGGCTGACGCACTGGTTGGCGTACCTGAAGCGCACCGGATCGGGCGTCCGCCCCGCCAGACGCGCGGTGATCGCCCGTACGGCCTGCTGGGCCACCGGAAGCCCCGTCGCGCAGGCCATCCGCAACTCCACGCCGTCGGCCGTGCGCACGGCCGCCGCGTCGCCGATGCCGTACACCTCCCGGTGCGAGACCGAGCGGAGCGTCGGGTCCACCAGCATGCGCCCGTCGTCGTCGACGGAGAACCCGGCCTGGCGCGCCAGCTCGGGAACCCGGAAGCCGGTCGTCCAGATCGTGACGTCGGCACCGAGCCGGTCTCCACCCTCCAGCGTGACGTGGTCGCCGTGCACCTCGGCCACCCTGGCATGCTCGCGCACCTCGACGGCGAGACGGCCGAAGGCCGCGTTGAGGTGCCGTTGGGCCCGCCGCGACAGCGCGCCGCCCAACGCCCCCTCGGTGACCAGCCGTACCTTCACCTCCGGCAGGCACTCCGCCAGTTCGGCCGCCGTCTCGATGCCGGTGAGCCCGCCCCCGACGACGACCGCGGTGCCGCCGTCCCGCAGCCGAGCCCTGAGCCGCTCGGCCTGGTCGAGGGTGGCGACGGTGTGGGCGTGCTCGGCCGCTCCGGGCACCGGGCTCAGGTCGGCCTGGCTCCCCAGCGCGTAGACGAGTGTGTCGTAGCCGATCTCCGGGGCGTGCGCCGGCCGTACCGTCCGGGTGTCGGCGTCGATCCCGGTCACCGTGTCGACGACCAGCTCGACCCCGGTGCCCGCGAGCAGGTCGGCCAGCGGCAGGTCACGAAGACGCTGACCGGTGACGAGCTGGTGCAGCCGTACCCGCTCCACGAAGTGGTCCCGCCGGTTGACCAGGGTGACCCTGGTCCCCTTCTGTCGCGCCGCCAGCTTGGCTGCGACCAGCCCCGCGTACCCCGCTCCGAGAACCACGATGTGATGGGTCATCTGTCTCTCCCTTTCTCGCCCGCTGAGAACCGGTCAGGGGCCGGGAACGTGACGTGAACTGCGTCACACCGCCCGAGCTGGGCGTGACCTGGGGCGATGACGGCCTGGGCGGCCGCCCCGCGCTCTCTCCGCCACGGAGGTCGAGCGCCTGCGGGCACGGCCGGTGACGGCGGCCCGTGCCGGACGCGCCAAGCGCCGACCGACGTCGTACGGCGGGACCTGGGCTTTCGCCAGCCTGCAAAATCGTGACTTTACGGAATGTCAAAAACACTCCACAATCACCGCGGGGGGACAAACGCCAAAAGACGATTCGACAGGGACATCATGCAAATCGGCAGACGATCCTCCGGGACGGTCCTCCTCAGCCTCGGGTTTCTCACGGTGGCGTTACTGACGGCCATGCTGGCGATCAGCATGGCCGCCGCCCCGTGGGGGGGCATCGCCCACGCGTCCACTCCCAGCCCCAGCCCCACGAGCACGCAGACCAATCCCGGCTCCCCGACGCGCCCTGTCGGCCTGTGGCACTGCCCGGTGCCACTCGCCCCCGTCACCCAGACCGGCTACGCCTCCATCTGCTGGAGCGCCTCGTCGGACGAAAGCGGGGGCGTCATCTACGACGTGTACCGCCTGGACGTCGACGGCTTCGTCCTCGCCGCCACCACGACCTACCCGAGCAGCGTCGTCTCCGGCGAGTTGAACCGCCGGTACACGCTGTACGTCGTGGCCAGGGACGCGGAGGGGAACGTCAGCCCGCCGTCCGAACTGATCACGGTGCCGGCGCTGACCGGGATGACCCCGTCGCCCTCGCCGTCCCCGAAGCCCGGCGACCGCGTGCCGCCGAGCCGGCCGACCGGCCTGCAGGACGCCTGCCTGCAGGACTACCGGGGCGCCACGTTCTGCTGGCAGCCCTCGACCGACAACGTCGGGGTCAAGGAGTACGACGTCTACCGTGAGAACCCCTCGGCCTACGACAGGGTCGGCACGATCTCGTCCTCCGGCATCCTGAACTTCGCCGAGTCCGACGTGGTCGTCGGGCGGCGCTACAACTACTTCGTGGTCGCCCAGGACGAGGCCGGCAACCTCAGCGAGCCGTCCTCCATGCTGTCCGTCCTGGCCAGGGAGGGCTTCCCCACCCCGACCCCGACGTGCACGGTCTCCTACCGCGCGGCGACGTGGAGCTCGACGCTGAACGCGGAGATCAACGTGCGTAACATCGGCACGACCCCGATCGACGGCTGGACGCTGTCGGTCGACTACCCGGCGTCGTCCGCGCAGCTCACCTCGGGCTGGTCCGCGGACTGGACCCAGAACGGCTCGCGGATCAGCGGCACGAACAAGCAGTGGAACAAGGTCGTCAACCCGGGTTCGACGACCCAGATCGGGTTCACCGCCTCCTACAGCGGCGCCCAGCCCGCCCCCCTGAGGTTCGCCCTCAACGGCAGGCTCTGCTCCGTCGAGTAACGACCACCTGACGAGAACGGGCCCACGGGATCGGCGCAATCGCCCGTGGGCCCGTTCCTCTTCTCCGGGGCCGGGGAAGCCCGGCCGACGCCGCGGACGAACGCGTCACGACTTTTCGTCGGCGGCAGAGAAAACGCCGAAGGCGTGACCGCGCGGAGAAACCCTCGCCGAAAAAAGCCCAGGCTCAATTGAACGCGGAACGAACCAGGTGAACCCGGGCCGGAATTCGGCGCTTTCCGCCCACACAGAAACCCCTGCCGATTGGCCTTGAACAGTCCGGGCCTGGTGATCTCACGGCCTGACGCCTTCGGGGAATCCGGTCCAGCGCAGGCCGGGCGGGAGGTGACTCATGTCGTTGAACATCACGATCGTCGGTGGCAGGCCGTCGCGGTACTCGATGACCGTCAGGGCGGTGTTGGCGCTGTTCAGCCCGAGCCACCGCGACGGCGGCGCGTCCAGCGCGTGCCGTACCAGCCACGCGATCGGATAGGCATGCGTCACCAGAACCTCGTGGGTGGACCTGGGAGCTTTCTCGGCCGAGCCGGTGACCTTCGCGAACCGGGCGACCAGGGCCTCGGCGAGGCTCTGGCCGAAGGCCGCCTCGGCATCGTCGTAGCCGTCGAAGAAGCCGGCCCAGGACGGAGGCGTCTCAGCCGCGGTGGGAACGTAGGGCACATGGTCGACGAGTTCGGCGGCCTCGATCACCGGCACGTCCGGTAGACGACGGGCGAGTTCACGCGCGCTCGCCACGGCACGCGGTAGCGGAGAGTGCCACACGACGTCGACCGGTACACCCGCGAGCCGTTCGCCCAGCAGGCCCACCTGCCGACGCCCGGTGTCGGTGAGTTCCCCGAACGCGTCGGCCGCGCCGTGACGCACGAGGTAGAGGTGTCTGGTCGTCATGCGTGGTCAGGGGCGGGGGCCCCGTCTCCTCTCGGACGGAGGTGGTCGGCCGTGACGGTTCCGGCGGTGCCGTCGACGGTGATGACGGCGCCGTCGCGGAGCCTGTTCGTCGCGTCAGGAACGCCGAGGACGGCGGGGATGCCGTGTTCTCTGGCGACGATCGCGGCGTGGGAGAGCACGCCTCCCGTCTCGGTGACGACTCCCGCGGCGACGCGCAGCAGCGGCGTCCAGGCAGGGTCGGTGAAGGGGCAGACGAGGATGTCCCCCGGGCTCACCCGCGCGAAGTCGCCGAAACCACGGACGATCCTCGCGGTGCCGGTCACGGTCCCGTGGCTGCCCGGCGTCCCGGCGAGCCCGGCGGCCGTGACGTCCGAGGCACCGGAGAGGGGTGGCGGGAGCGCGGCGGTGACCGGCCGTGCCTGCAGAATCCAGACGCGGCCGTCGGCGATCGCCCACTCGACGTCCTGCGGGCCGCCGAGCACGGCGGCGATCCGTTCGCCCAGCTCGGCCAGCCGCGTGGCGGTCGCGTCGTCGATCACCGGCCGGTCCCGGGCGGCGACGGGCACGTCGTGGACGACGAGCCGCGTGCCCCTCCGGTCAAGACGCCGCCGTTTGTCCGCGACGGTACGGATGACCGACCCGTCCCGGGAGACACGGTAGGCGTCAGGGGTGACCCTGCCCTCGACGACACTGGGGCCGAGACCCCAGGACGCCTCGATCCGGGTCACGTCGTCCGGACCCGCGGAAGTGAACATGACCCCGGACACCTCGGCGTCCAGGTGGCGTTGGACGATGACGGCCATCAGAAGGTCGTCGCAGCCGGAGCCGGCCCGGTAGGCGACGGCACGCGGGGAGAACAGCGAGGCCCAGCAGGCTCCTACGGCTTCGGCGACCTCGTCGGGTCCGTGCACGGCGAGGAAGCTCTCGTGCTGACCGGCGGCCGACGCCTGACCGGTGTCCTCCTTCGCCGCCGATGACCGTACGGCCACGGACGGCTCGCCGAGCTCGTCCAGCGCGCGCCCCAGCGCGTCGATCACGGCGGCGGGGACCGGGCGGGCCCCGATCTCCTGCCGCGCCGCGTCGGCGTCGTCCGGTCCGGCCGCGAGGTAGGCGGCGAACGGGACGACGAAGCCGTCGGGAACCGGCAGACCCGCCCTGAGCAACGCGCCGAGCGCACCGGCCTTGCCCCCGCAGGTGTCGGCGACGGCCTCCCCAAGGGAAACGATCATCCGCTTCGCCCTTCAATATAACGTTGACAACAATTTGTTGATTGTGCATGCTGGGACGCATGTCACGCAAGGACGACATCGCCTCCGGCGCGCACGCCGACCACGCCCAGGCCGGGCGTGAGCGGGACGCGCGTGAGCGGCTTCTTGACCTGGGCGCGAACGAGCTCGACGCCCGTCCGTGGCGTCCCCCGCCCGCCCCGCTGTCGGCGGTCGACCTCGTGCAGTTCGCCGTCTGGCGCAACGCCGACCTGGACCCGGAGGGCATCCTGGACGCGCTCGCCCTCCTGCCCGCCGCACGAGCCGAGGTCGAAGGGCTCGAATCCGCCCTGCTGTTCATCGCCAGAAGCGCGGGCCTGACCTGGGCGCAGATGGCGCACGTGATGGGGTTCAACTCCCCGCAGGCATGCCAGCAGCACTACACCCGCCTGACCGCACGACAGGACACCGGCTCATGACACACGACTCCTCGCCCGACCTCCTGATCCTGCACGCCGTACGCGTCACCGGGTTCGCGGACACCCCGGTGATCGCCCGCCGGTACGGGCTCGACACGGCCACGGCGGAAGAGGTACTACGCGAGGCCGAGAGCCGTGGCTGGGTCGAGCACACCTCCTTCGCCGACACCAGAGGCTGGTCGTTGACCGAAGCCGGCCGGGCCGAGAACGAGCGCCGGCTCGCGGCCGAACTCACCCTCGCGGGCGCCGCCGACGAGGTCCGAGACGTCCACCGCAGGTTCCTCCCGCTGAACGCTCTCCTGCTGCAGGCCTGCACCGACTGGCAACTCCGGCCCGCCGCCAACGATCGGCTCGCCGTCAACGACCACTCCGACCCCACCTGGGACGCCGGAGTCCTCCACGAACTCGCCTGCGTCGGCCGGGCGCTCACCCCGCTCGTGGGCCGGCTCGGTCACGTCCTCACGCGGTTCCGCGGATACGACACACGTTTCACCGCGGCCCTGGCACGCGCACAGGCGGGGGACGGCGCCTGGGTCGACCGCACCGACGTGGACTCCTGCCACCGTGTCTGGTTCGAACTCCACGAGGACCTCATCGCCACCCTCGGCCTCACCCGCCACGCCCAGCCCTGACCCGCCGTACGGTGCCCACCTGGATCACCCACGGATCGGCGATCCCGCAGCGGCGAGACGACCGGCTTCGCGAATCACCGTCCAGGCCGAGACGCCGAACCTCTTCAGCGGTCCTGCCACCTGGGCGACTTCTCATCCGCAGCGGACGCATCACGACCTGCGGTGCCTTGACTTGAGATAGTCGTTCACCCACTTCTTGCTGCTGCGCCACATCCCGTCGTCGCCCTTGACCGCATGCAGGCGCCCCCGTGCGGCAGCCACCCGGAGGGCGTTCTCGGTGACGTCGCGTGTCGCGAGGGCGGGCAGGGGGACGAGCTTGACCGGACCGGCCATCGCCGGCATGACAAAGCGATACAGATTCGTCGTCACGCTGCGTGCGACGAGTTCACCCAACGGGCCGAACTCGTCATTGTCGGCTCGGCGCATCGCCTGCAGATACTTGTCACGGTCGCGCTTGTAGATGATCGCCGGTGGATAGCCGATCCTGCCGAGTACCAAGTTGAGCACCAAACGACCCGTCCGCCCGTTGCCGTCAAGGAACGGATGTATCTGCTCGAACCGATTGTGAACATGTGCCAAGCGTTCGGGGAGGGGCTCCTCGGACTCACCGCGGAGGCCATCGACGATCCTCACCCAGTCCCGCATCCGGGAGTCGACCTCCGGCCATGACGGCGGCTTCACACCCCCGGGGAACTTGGCGATCTCATGTCGCCGGAAGTTCCCCGGGCCTTCGGCAGGAGTGGCGTGCGGGTGAGGGTCCACAGCCCACACGAGCGACATGGCGGTGTGATGTATCGCCGAATCTCCTGGAGCGTGATGAGATCTCCGTTCTGCCAGTCTCCCGGCTCCAGCGCCTGCCCGTACACCCACTTCGCGGCGTCGCCGTACCCCCTCACCTCCATGTAGTCCCTGAGAGGCTTCGCGCCTACCGCCCGGCCCTCCTCAAGGAGCTTCTCCACCTCCTGCAACACGAGCGTGTTGCCCTCGATCGCAGTGCTGTTGTGAGCCTCCTGCTACCAGATGTCCTCCGCCTCAGCAGGCGAAGGCAGCCCACCCAGACGGTCACGAAGCTCTCGAACGGCCTCGTCGAGACGTTGGCACACAGTCGCCCTGGACGGTCTGCCCGGTCCTGACACCGGCTCTCCCATGATTTTGTTCGGCTGAGTCGATGTAACCCGAACAAAACCAACCCGCCTTGTTCGCTCCGGCCGAAGAGATCGAACCGAACAACTTACCGACGGGGCGGCACCGCGGCCGAGCCTCCACCCCGAGCACGGACCCCTACGCCCGGCGAATGAACCGCTCCCTCCGAAGACCATGAACGACAGCAGCGGGCAGCGGCCGACCTTGGTAAGGCATCGCCGATGACACGCGGAACCTAGTCCTGGGCGGTTCGCCCCAGGGCGACGGCCTCGTGCACAACGCCGAGGAAGCGCTCGATGGTCGCCTGCTCCGCGGCGTCGAACCGGCCCATGACGGCGACGATCTCGTGGATGAGCGGGCCGAAGAAGCCCCATCCGAGCGCGACGGCGCTCTCGTCCACTTTCAGCAGCACCCGCCGACGGTCCCGGGTGTCGCGTTCCCGGCGTACGTGACCGAGTCTTTCCAGCCGGTCGACCACCGCCGTGGTACCCGCGGAGTTGAGGCCGAGACTCGCCCCCAGCGTTCCCGGGGTGGCGGGCGTGCCCGTACGGGCGGCGTCCAGCAGGCAGATGAGCGCGCGCACATCGGTCGGATGAAGATCGTGTCCGGCGGCGAACCTCTCTCCCATGCGGTCGAGTTCCACGGTGATGGCGCGCAGCAGATGGACCACCCGCATCCCGGCGTCCTGTTCGTACACGTCCCCGCCGCCCTCCCGGCTCCTCGTCACCGCCCCAGTATGGCATTATCTCGCTCAACGAGATTATTGCCGAGCGAGACACTTATCGGGGTGGGCATGTCCGACGACGGGAACACGGCCTTCCTCTCCGCCTACGACACGGTCCTCGGGCGCTGGCCGGTCCGGGTCGAGTCGATCGATCTGCCGTCGGTGTACGGCACGACACGGGTGAACGCGTGCGGCCCCGTGGACGGCCCACCGCTGGTCCTGTTGCACGGCGGTGGCACCACGGCGGCGATGTGGTTCGCCAACGTCGCCGCGTTCGCGCACCGCCATCGGGTGTACGCCGTGGACCGCATCGGCGAGCCGGGACGGAGCGTCCGAGGCGAACGTCCCCCTCGCGACGTCCGTGACCTGCTCGGCTGGCTGGACGGGGTACTCGACGGGCTCGGGGTCGAAAACGCCGCGGTGTGCGGGCACTCCTACGGCGCGTGGATCGCCCTGACGTACGGTCTCCACGCGCCCCGGCGGGTCCGGCGGCTCGTCCTGCTCGATCCGACACAGTGTTTCGGAGGGTTCCGGGCGGGATACCTGGCACGCGCGCTGCCGTCCCTCGCGCGGCCGACGGCCTCGCGCGCGCGGGCGTTCCTGGCATGGGAGACCGGCGGCGCGCACGCCGACCCCGCCTGGCTGCGGCTCTACGGCCTGGCCGCGGAGTTCCCGGACACGAGGATCGTGACCGGGAGGCGGCCCAAGCCCGGATCGCTGCGCGCGCTCACGACTCCGACCCTGATCCTCCTCGCCGGCGGCGGCAGGGCGCACTTCCCGCACCGCGTCGCGTCCGCCGCCGCACGCCTTCTCCCCCACGCGGAGATCGCGGTACTGCCGGGCCTGTCCCACCACGCGATGCCGTGGCACGAGGCCGCCGACCTCAACACCCGCGTCGTCGACTTCCTCCACAGGACAGCGACGTGAGACCCCGAACGGCCCGAGACCGTACCTCCGCACCGTGGGACCCGGACGAGCCCCAGCCGGACGTCGGCGCCCCCGATGCCGCAGTGGTCGTCCTCACAACCAGGCCCTGACCGTGAAGAACAGGGAGACCACCAGGACGACCACCCCGACGATCAGGAACAGCGCGCCGTGAAGCACGCCACCGCCGCCCATCCCGTCCACACGGACACGCTGGGGCCGCTCGGGGTCGTAGACCACCATGACCTGCTGGCCCGGACGAACCGGCGACGGGTTGAAGCCCAGATCCGACTCGATCTCCACCACGGAACCCTGCACCGTCTGGAACCGCAGGGTGGGGTAGTACACACCCCTGTGATGGCCGCCGGACCGGCGCAGTCTCACGACGACGCCCGGCACCCGCGCCCCGTGCCGCCGTAACCACCGTCCAACGGTGATGGTGCGGACGCTGGTCCCGATGAACACCGCTCCGAACACGATCCCGACCAATGGCATGATGCCTGTGTCCACTGCCTCCCCATCTCGTTCGAGGGCCGCCGTTCGCGATTTCGTTCGAGGGCCCGCACCGCCGAACCCGACCCGGTCGATCACCCGCCGGTGATCGCGTCAGCAGAAGGAGCGACGGGGTCGCGGCAGCTTGCCGGACGCCTCGTGGCCCTTGCGATTCCCCGGCATGAACCTGCCCCGGCGCATGACGCTCCTGCGTGACGGCCCGGTGTGATGTACGGCAGCAGGATTCCGGACCGCGATTGCAAGCGACTTGGATCTTGCTGCAGGACGCACGACCGTTCGCGGCGGCGGAACGCGCCACCTCGCCGAACGGCTCGCCGTACGGAGGTCCACGGCCGATCTCCGGTGCCCACGACGCTTCCGCACCGGCCCGTGACCCGGCATCTGGATGGCGGTTGGGGAACCATCCGCTGATCCGCCGCCGAACTACCGGATGAAGTCCAGGCAGCGAAACGGCTCGTCCCCGGGCGAGCCGTACGGCGAGAGGCGCGGAGCCACGCCTCGGCCGACACCGGCCACTCGGATCCGATTCCATCGCAAGGCGAGCCGTCACCATGTGTTTTCGGGCCTGAGCCAGCAGTTCCTCCGCCTATGCTCGGCTCGCCGCCACTCTTTCGATCTCACCGCGGCCGAGCATGCCCTCAAGTGCGGCACGCCCCTGCTCCCACCTCACCGGCTCTCCCTCTTTTCAATCTTGAGCCGGACAACTGTCGCGGCCCGGACAAAGGATCACCTGATCGGCTCCCCATCTCCGGCTTCAGGTGTCGGTGTCTTTCGGGTGACGGGGTGAGGCATGGACGATCCAGACAGTGCGAGTGGCGTCATCGATGACATAGCGGACGCGCCCGCCGCTGGTGATCTCGAATTCCCATTGCTCCAGGTCCTGGCCATTATGACGATGAGTCGCGAGGTCACCGCGTAGGCGATGTCGACGCTCGTGATCCGCTCGTGAGCGGGGATCGGCGCGCGGTGCCTCGAAACATCGGCGTGTGTTGCCCAGGGCGTGGCGGCACAGTTCCTCCCACCCCTTGACCGCATCACTGGCACCGAACCGGATGCCCCATTCGTCATCCGGAGGCGGGACCGTGACCCGGTCACCGCGTTTCGGGCTCACGCCGAAACCTCTACCGGCCCGTAGTCACCGCCTGTGGCCTTGCGAGCCTGGGCGTAATGGGCGGGATGGGCGGGATCGGCCTTGATCCGAGCGGTCGCCCGCCAGCCCGCGATGACCTCCTGTGTGGTGAGGTCGACATCCAGTTCCGCGGCGTCGGAGAGCGCCTCCACCAGTTCGAGAGTGAAGGCGCGCAGCTCGTCGGAGGTGAGGTGGCGAACCCAATCGTGCGTCGGTCTTCACTCACGAAGTTTGCGAAGTCGCTGCGCCAGATCGGGGATGTCCTCCAGCTCGCCCGTCGCCACGGCAATGACGAGCCTTTCGGCTTCGTCCACGTCCTGATACTCCAGGATCTCCCCGTTGTCCTCCAGAAAGGCGACGGACGCCGCCCAGGCGAGCCGCTTGTTACCGTCCACCAGAGGGTGCCCGATCAGAATGCTCTGCATCAGAGCCGCAGCCTTCTCCCACAGGTCCGGATAGGCGTCTTCGCCGAAGACGGTGGTCTGCGGGCGCAGCACGGCTGCGTGCAGTTGGCCGCCGTCGCGGAGAAGGACCTCGGGCAGCACCACCTCGGCCAAGGCGAGAAGGTCCGAGGTCGTCGGATAGAGCGTCATCGAGCGAGCCGCTCCAGCAACTCCCGGTCTCGTTCAGCGATCTTCCGGCCCATCGTCTGATAGCGCTCCCGCCTCCGTCGGGCGATGTATTCCTCGATGGCCACCACCATCGCCGAGTTGACGCTCTGCGCGTCATTCCCGGCGATCTGCTTGATCTGCTCGTACGTCTCATCCGGCAGCCGAAGCCGTGTCTCAGCCATACGACCGACGGTACCATTTTTTGGTACCACTTCTCGGTGACACAAGGACCCTTAAGTCCTGTTCCCGAGAAGTGAACACCGCTACTGGTCGGCAAAGCCGACATCATGAGCCGCACCGCTGTCCGCCCTCACCGAGTTGTCGGCGACGACCCAGGTTCGAACAGCCGATACGACGGACGACCTCAGATCAACCATGACCAGACAGCAGACGACCCGTGTCCAGAAAGTTGAGCGCGAGCCATACGGCGGAGCGCCGTGGAGCTACTCCTCGGTCGGCACCAAGCCCACCGGGCAGGCCACGCCGTCCCACCCAAACCGCAGTAACCGATACGCGTACAGGACACCAGACGCGTCCTCGATCTCGTGCTTAGAGCCGTTCGGGCAGGAGAGTGAATGCATCCACATGCCGGGGGCGTACGACGGTGAAATGACGGCGATCGAGTGCGGCCACCTCGGTCAAGCCAAGCCGCTCAGCTACTGCGACCACGGAGGCGTCGACAGCACCCAGCGGAAGGTTGGCGTACACCTCCACAAGCTCGCTCATCCGGTCCAGATCCTCGGTGGTGACCTGGACCAGAACCAACCCAGCCCGAAAGGAGCTGAGAAACGCCGCCTCCGCCTTGCTTCCTTGCCGTCTCTCTATGAGCTGACAGACTTCCGTAACGACCGTCGTGGGAACGAGAAGCGGACCGGAGTGGCTCCGCAGAAGCCTGGCGCAGAGGTCGTGATACCGGTCCCGGATGTTGACTGCTGCGACCAAAGGCCCTGAATCGATGACGATCACAAAGAGTGATTGTCCTCCGAGCGCAAGATCTCTTCAGAGCGTTCCGCGAAATCTGGCTCGGCCTCAAGCATCCCGATGAACGGCAGGTCACGGATGACCGGCCGCTCATCGAACTGGTCACGCACAAGGCGAAGCAGAGGGGCCACCTTCTCCTCGGGCAGGCAGTCCACCAGGTGGTGCAGTTCCTCACGCATCACGCTCATGCGTCGAGTGTAACCAGGCGGTGCCCGACACACGTGGTCTCACCGCGACGCGGACCGAACAACGGAGCGCCCCACATCCGAAGACCGGTACTCCTTGGAGAGCTACTCCTCGGTCGGCACCAGGCCCACCGGGCAGGCCACGCCCGTGCCGCCGATGCCGCAGTAGCCGTTGGGGACCTTGTAGAGGTACTGCTGGTGATATTCCTCGGCGTGGTAGTAGTCGCCCGCGGGGGCTATCTCTGTGGTGATCCTGCCGTAGCCCGCCTCGTCGAGCACCTTCTGGTAGGCGTCGCGGGAGGCCAGGGCGGACTTCTCCTGCTCGGGCGAGTGGTAGTAGATCGCCGAGCGGTACTGGGTGCCGACGTCGTTGCCCTGGCGCATGCCCTGGGTCGGGTCGTGGTTCTCCCAGAAGACGCGCAGCAGTTCCTCGTAGGAGACGCGGGACGGGTCGAAGATCACGCGAACGACCTCGGTGTGGCCGGTCTGGCCGGTGCACACCTCCTCGTAGGTCGGGTTGGGCGTGTAACCGCCCTCGTAGCCGACCGAGGTGGAGACCACGCCCGGGGTCTGCCAGAACTTGCGCTCGGCGCCCCAGAAACAGCCCAGGCCGAAGTCGGCGATCTCGGTTCCCTCGGGGTACGGCGGAGCCAGCGGGGCGTCGAGGACCGCGTGGCGTGCGGGCACCGCGATCGGGGTGGTACGGCCCGGCAGCGCGTTCTCCGGGACGACCATGGAAGTCTTGTCCTTGCCGAACAGCCAGCCCATGCTGCGAACCTCCTTCTGACACGTTCTCACCAGCTAGGAACCATCCTGGCCGCCCCCGTGTTCCCTTAAGCGCACCTTAATCGTCGGACAAGTATCACTAATTTGTGTTAAATCGCGTAAGCAGTAAAAATGGGGGACATGCCTGAATCACGACGTGGGGTCCTCTACGGCATCGCCGCCTACGGCATGTGGGGGCTGTTTCCCCTGTACTGGCCGCTCCTGAAGCCCTCCGGAGCCCTGGAGATCCTCGCCCACCGCATGGTGTGGTCCCTCGCGGCCGTCGTCGTGATCCTGGCCGTGCGGCGCCACTGGTCGTGGTTCCGTGAACTGCTGCGCACCCCGAGGAAGCTCGCCCTCCTCGCCCTCGCCGCCGCGATCATCACGGTCAACTGGGGTGTCTACATCTACGCGGTCAACGCCGGACATGTGGTCGAGAGCGCGCTCGGTTACTTCATCAACCCGCTGGTGAGCGTGTTGTTCGGCGTCGTGCTGCTCAAGGAGCGCCTGCGGCCGTGGCAGTGGGGAGCCGTCGGGCTCGGCGCCGTAGCGGTCCTGCTGCTCGCCATCGACTACGGCAGGCCGCCGTGGATCGCGCTGACGCTGGCGGCCAGCTTCGGCACCTACGGCCTGGTCAAGAAGATCGCGCAGGTGGGGGCCGCGGAGAGCATGGCCGTCGAGACCCTGGTGCTGCTGCTTCCCGCGCTCGGCTACCTGGCCTTCCTGCAGGGGCAGGGGCAGAACACCTTCGGGACCGAGGGCCTGGGGCACGCCCTGCTGCTCGTCGGGGCGGGCGTCATCACCGCCATCCCGCTGCTGCTCTTCACGGCGTCGGCGCTGCGGGTGCCGCTCACCACGGTCGGGCTGCTGCAGTACATCGCCCCGGTTCTGCAGTTCCTCGTCGGCATCCTCGTGGTGCACGAGGTCATGCCGGCCAGCCGCTGGGTCGGGTTCGCGATCGTCTGGCTGGCCCTGTCGGTCTTCACCTGGGACGGTCTCCGTACGGCCCGGCGCTCCCGCCGCGCCGTACGCGAGAGCGTCACGGCTCAGCCCGCGGGGATGACGAGCCGCTGAGGAGCACTGAGGAGCCGGGCCGGCTGGCACAGCCCACCCATCCACAAAAGACGAAAAATCCAGAAAAGTCGGGTTGGCCGGAAAGCCGCTGGAAAGCCCGCAGCGGGGCCGTACGCCCCGATGGGCGGATCAGCCCGAGCGCTCGATGACGTAGTCACACAGGGCGAGATAGGCGGCTCTGGCGGGTATGTCCGGAAGGCCGGAGAGATCCTTGCGTGCCCGATCGATCCAGGAGACCAGTTCCGCGCGGGCCCGCTCCATGGCCGGGTGCGCGCGCAGCAGGCGCAGAGCCTCCTCGACGTCCTCCTCGGCCACCGGCCCGGCCAGCAGCTCACGCAGGCGCGCGTCCTCCGGCGACTCCGAGGCCAGGACGTACAGCATCGGCAGGGTGTGAACGCCCTCACGCAGGTCGGTTCCCGGCGTCTTGCCCGACTCGGCGGACTCGGAGGCCACGTCCAGCAGGTCGTCACCGAGCTGCCAGCCGATTCCGATCGCCTCACAGGCCCTGGTCAGCCGGTCGACGACCTCCGGAGCGGCGCCGCTCAACAGGCCACCGAACCGGCCGGAGGTGGCGATCAGGGACCCGGTCTTGTCGGCCAGCACCTCGATGTAGTGGGCGATGGGGTCTTCGCCCTCACGGGGGCCGATGGTCTCGCGGATCTGCCCGCGCACCAGCCGGGAGAACGTCTGCGCCTGGATGCGGATGACCTCGGGGCCGAGATCGGCGAGGATCTCCGAGGCCTGGGCGAACAGATAGTCGCCGGTCAGGATGGCCACGGTGTTGTCCCAGCGGGCGTTGGCCGACGGTGACCCCCTGCGCACCGGGGCCTCGTCCATCACGTCGTCGTGGTACAGCGTGGCCAGATGGGTCAGCTCGATGACCACGGCTCCGGGAACCACCCCCGAAGCCCCGGACGAGCCGAACTGGGCCGCCAGCAGCACGAGCATCGCCCGGAACCGCTTGCCGCCCGCCTCGATGAGATGCCGGGACGCCTCCGTGACGAAGGAGTCCCGGCTCTCGACCGAGGACCGCAGCAGCTTCTCGACCTCCGCCAGTCCGTCGGCGAGGTCCTGCGCCAACCGCTCGTCGACGAACGGGAGATCAACAACGGGTGGCGCAGCCATGAAGCACTACTCCTCTAACGAATGAACAACGCGGACGCAGCCTGGTCCGCCAGAGTCAGCACCGGCTGCGGGAAGACCCCCAGCACTACGGTAGCCGCTGCCGCCAGAGCGACCACAGCCGAGGTGCCGACGCTGGGCGTCGCGATGCTCGGGCCGTCCGCCGCGGGCTCGTTGAAGAACATCAGCACGATCACGCGGACGTAGAAGAACGCCGCGATCGCCGAGCTCACCACACCCACGATGACCAGCGGCAGCACCCCGCCGCCGACCGCCGCGGTGAACACCGCGTACTTCCCGAAGAAACCGCTCGTCAGCGGGATGCCCGCGAAGGCCAGCAGGAAGAAGGCGAAGATGCCCGCCAGCATCGGGGACCGCTTGCCCAGACCCGCCCACCGGGACAGGTGCCCGGCCTCGCCGCCCGCGTCGCGGACCATGGTGACGACCGCGAAGGCGCCGACCGTGGTGAAGCCGTAGGCCGCCATGTAGAACAGGACCGCCGACAGCGCCTGGGAGTTCTGCTCCGCGGCGCCGGTGGCGATCACGCCGGTGAGCATGAAGCCCGCGTGCGCGATGGAGGAGTAGGCGAGCATGCGCTTGATGTCGGTCTGGGTGATCGCCAGGATCGCACCGACGATCATCGTCAGGATCGCCACGCCCCACATGACCGGGCGCCAGTCCCAGTCGAGGTTGCCCAGCGCCACCCAGAAGACGCGCAGCAGCGCGCCGAAGGCGGCGACCAGCACGGTCGAGGCCATCAGCGCGGTGACCGCGGTCGGCGCGCCCTGGTAGACGTCGGGCTTCCACGCCTGGAACGGCACGGCGCCGATCTTGAACAGCAGGCCGACGCCGAGCAGCGCGATGCCGACGAGCAGCAGGGTCTGCTGACCGGAGACGCTGCCGAGCGACTCGCTGATGGCCCTCAGGTCGACCGACCCGGCGTAGCCGTACACCAGGGCCGTGCCGTAGAGGAAGAAGGCCGAGGAGAAGGCGCCGAGCAGGAAGTACTTGACCGAGGCCTCCTGCGAGAGCAGGCGGCGACGGCGGGCCAGGCCGCACAGCAGGTACAGCGGCAGGGACATGACCTCAAGGCCGACGAACATGGCCAGCAGGTCGTTGGCCGCGGGGAAGAGCAGCATGCCGCCGACCGCGAACAGCAGCAGCGGGTAGACCTCAGTCTGGGCGAATCCGCTGCGGACCGCCTCCTCCTCGTCCACGCTGCCCGGTACGGCCGCCGCCTGCGCGACGAACTGGTCGTCGTCGTTGATCAGCAGCGCGCTGACGAAGGCCAGGATGAGGATGATGCCCCAGATGAACAGCGCGGGACCGTCGACCGCGACCGCGCCCATGGCGGCGGCCCGCTCCGGCAGGCCGTTGAGGGCCGTCAGGATGGTCGTGACGAACGCGCCGACCAGCGCCAGCAGCGTGAGCGGCATCTGGATCGACTTGCGCAGGTAGCGAGGCGCGAACGCCTCGACCAGCACACCGACGAGCGCCGCGCCGAACACGATCAGCATCGGGGACAGCAGCGCGTACTCGATCGTCGGGCTGGTGATGGTGGTGCCGTTCACTGCCCGGCCCCCTTCTTCTCAGCGACGGCCGGAGTGATGTGGACGTTGGAGATGTGGACGTTGGACAGCGTGTGGTCCACCGCCGGGTTGATCATGTCGAGCGCCGGCTTGGGGAAGAACCCAAGAGCGATGATCATGACGATCAGCGGGCCGACCACCCACCGTTCCCTGGCGTCGAGGTCGGGCAGGCCCTTGACCTTCTCCGCCGTCGGGCCGTTCATCGTGCGCTGGTACATCCACAGGATGTAGATCGAGGCCAGGATCACACCGGTGGTCGCGATGACCGTCGGGACGACGTAGCGCTCGTAGCTGCCGAGCAGGACCATGAACTCGCTGACGAAGGTCGACAGACCCGGCAGCGAAAGGCCGGAGAGCCCGGCGATCAGGAAGGTGCCCGCCAGCACGGGGGCGACCTTCTGCACGCCTCCGTAGTCGGCGATCTGGCTGGAACCGCGGCGGTAGATCAGGAACCCGGTGATCAGGAACAGCGCACCGGTCGAGAAGCCGTGGTTGACCATGTAGAGCGTGGCGCCGGCGCCCGCGTTCGTGGTCATCGCGAACACGCCGAGGGCGATGAAGCCGAAGTGCGAGATCGAGGTGTAGGCGATCAGGCGCTTCATGTCGGTCTGGCCGATGGCCACGATCGCGCCGTAGATGATGCCGATCACCGAGAGCGCGATCACCAGCGGCGTGAAGAACTTGGCCGCGTCGGGGAACAGCTCAAGGCAGAAGCGGAGCATGCCGTAGGTGCCGACCTTGTCCAGCACACCGACCAGCAGTACGGCCGCGCCGGCCGGGGCCTGCGCGGCGGCGTCGGGCAGCCAGGTGTGGAAGGGCCACAGCGGCGCCTTGACCGCGAAGGCGATGAAGAAGCCGAGGAAGAGCCACTTCTGCGTGGTCGGGTCCTGGATGACCCCGACCAACTCGGGGAACATGAAGGTGCCCTTCTCGGCGATCACGTAGAGCGCGATCACCGCGACCAGCATCAGCAGGCCGCCGAAGAGCGAGTAGAGCAGGAACTTCACGGCCGCGTAGGACCGCTGGGCGCCGCCGTACGACCCGATCATGAAGTACATCGGGATCAGCATGGCTTCGAAGAAGACGTAGAAGAGGAAGACGTCGGTCGCCGCGAAGACGCCGATCATCATCGCTTCCAGCACCAGCAGCAGCGCGAAGTAGGTCTTCACGGACCGCTTGGGCGGGGCCGCGGCCCCGGTGCCGTCCGCGTCGTGCCAGGAGGCCAGGATCACGATCGGCACCAGGATGACCGACAGCGCGATCAGCACCAGGGCGATGCCGTCGACGCCGACGCCGTAGTGCACGCCGAAGGCCGGGATCCAGTTGTAGACCTCGGCGAACTGGAAGCGGGTCTCCTTCGCGGCGCCCAGGGCCGGGTCGAACCTGAACGCCATCACGGCGGTCAGGACCAACACGACCAGCGAGACCACGAGGGCCACCTGCTTGGCGAGCTTGTCACTCTTGACAAGGGAGACACCCACCGCGCCCACAACGGGCACGGCTATCAGGGTCGAGAGCCAGGGCATCACATGTTCCCTACGTAGAGCAGCGCGCCAACGACCACGGCGGCACCGAAGAGGATGGACAGCGCGTACGACCGTACGTAGCCGGTCTGCACGCGGCGCAGCCGCCCGGAGGTGCCGCCGATCGCCGCGGCCAGCCCGTTGACCAGGCCGTCGATGCCTCGGTTGTCGAAGAACACCGCGAGCCGGGTCAGCCACTGGCCGGGGCGCATGAGCAGCGCCTCGTTGAGTGCGTCGCCGTACAGGTCACGGCGGGCGAAGGTGGTGAGGAACGAGCCGCGCGGGGCGACCCGGGGCACCTCGGCGGCGCCGTACCTGAACCAGGCGAAGGCGGCGCCGACGGCGACCAGCGCGAGCGTGGCCAGGCCGGGGACGCTGAAGGGGTGGAAGCTGGGCAGCTCCTCCGGCAGGCCGACGGCCGGGCCGAGGAAGAGCATGAACCGGTTGCCCAGGACCAGGAAACCACCCAGGAAGATCGATCCGATCGACAGGATGATCAGCGGAACCGTCATGACGGCGGGCGACTCGTGCGGGTGGGCGTCCTCCTCCCAGCGCCGCTTGCCGAAGAAGGTCATGAAGACCATCCGCGACATGTAGAAGCCGGTGATGCCCGCGCCGACGACGGCGAGCCAGCCGAGGATCTGGTTGTGCTCCATGGCGGTCTCGATGATGCCGTCCTTGGTGAAGTAACCGGACAGCAGCGGGAAACCGATGATCGCCAGGTAGCCGATCATGAAGGTGATCGCGGTGATCTTCATCACCGAGAACAGCCCACCGTACTTGCGCATGTTGACCTCGTCGTTCATGCCGTGCATGACCGAACCGGCGCCGAGGAACATGTTGGCCTTGAAGAAGCCGTGGGTGATCAGGTGCGCGATGGCGAAGGTGTAGCCGACCGGGCCGAGGCCCGCGCCGAGCATCATGTAGCCGATCTGCGACATCGTCGAGCCGGCCAGGCCCTTCTTGATGTCGTCCTTGGCGCAACCGATGATCGCACCGGCGAGCAGCGTGGCCACACCGACGATCGTCACGACGAGCTGCGCGGTCGGGGCGGCCTCGAAGAACGCGCCGGAGCGGACGACGAGGTAGACACCGGCGGTGACCATGGTCGCGGCGTGGATGAGGGCCGAGACCGGGGTCGGGCCCTCCATCGCGTCCAGCAGCCAGGACTGCAGCGGCAGCTGGGCGGACTTGCCGCACGCGCCCAGGAGCAGCAGCAGGCCGATGGCGGTGAGCGTGCCCTCCGAGGCGCCGCCCGCCGCGCCGAAGGCCTCCTTGAAGGTGACCGAGCCGAACGTGGTCCAGATCGTGAAGATCGCGATCAGGAGGCCGAAGTCACCGACCCGGTTGACGATGAAGGCCTTCTTCGCCGCCACCGCGGCCGAGGGCTTGAACTGCCAGAAGCCGATCAGCAGGTAGGACGCCAGACCGACGCCCTCCCAGCCGATGAACAGCCCGACGTAGTTGTCGGAGAGCACCAGCAGCAGCATGGCCGCGACGAACAGGTTCAGGTAGGAGAAGAACCTGCGACGGTCGGGGTCGTGCGACATGTAGCCGATCGAGTAGATGTGGATCAGCGAACCCACACCGGTGATCAGCAGGGCGAAGCTGATCGACAGCGGATCGATCAGCAGGCCCATGTTCGCGACGCCGGGGATGAACTGGTAGAGCTCGACCGCCATCCGGCGCTTGTCCTCCGGCTGACCGAGCAGCTCGACGAAGGACAGCACCGCGACGACGAACGCGGCCAGCGACATGGCGACGCCGAGCAGGTGCCCCCAGCGGTCGGTACGGCGGCCGCCGAGCAACAGGATCGCGGCGCCGATCAGCGGCAGCGCGATCATCAGCCAGGAGACCCCGACCACCCCACCGGAGTGCGGGACGATCTCAGCGAGAGATTGCACCTGCCACCTCTTAGTACTTCAGCAGGTTCGCGTCGTCGACCGACGCGGACCTGCGGGTTCGGAAGATCATCACGATGATGGCCAGA
Source organism: Streptosporangium sp. NPDC000239 (assembly GCF_040300765.1). Lineage (NCBI taxonomy): Bacteria > Bacillati > Actinomycetota > Actinomycetes > Streptosporangiales > Streptosporangiaceae > Streptosporangium > Streptosporangium sp. NPDC000239. Next base: position 174,520 of record NZ_JBEPEI010000004.1, read on the forward strand.
CCGATCACGACCTCTGCCGCGGCCACGACCATCACGAAGAACGCGATGATCTGGCCGTCCAGGTTGCCGTGCTGTCTGGCGAAGGTGACGAACGCGAGGTTGCAGGCGTTGAGCATGAGCTCAATGCACATGAACACCACGATCGCGTTGCGTCGTGTCAGGACACCGATGCCGCCGATCGCGAACAGCAGTGCGGAGAGCACCAGATAGTGGGTGGTCACTTGCCGTCCTCCTGGTGGGCTTCCCGTACGGCCTCGCCCGTCGCGGTCTCGTCCGCGACGGTTTCGTCCTCGGTGCCGGCCTGGGAGGAGTCCTGAGCGACGTTGTCCTCGACGACGGCCCGCGCGTCCGCGTGGGAGTCGTCCGGGGTCACGTCCTGCTCCGCCAGCCGCTCCTCGACGAGGATCTGCTTGACGATCGCCGCCCGCCGGGGGTCGGTCGGCGTGACGCCGTCCTCCTCCTCGTGCCTGGCGAGCACCCGGTTGATCGACTTGGTCGCGATCGTGCCGTCGGGCAGCAGGGCGGGCATGTCGATGGCGTTGTGCAGGGCGTAGGTGCCGGGGCCGGGCAGCGGCGAGGGCTGCGGACCGCTGAAGCGGGCGCGGGCCAGGTCACGCTGGGTGGCCTTGGGCCGTACGCGCTCGCGGTGGGCCAGGACCATCGCGCCGAGCGCCGCCGTGATCAGCAGCGCCGAGGTGACCTCGAAGGCGAAGACGTACCTGGTGAAGATCAGCTGGGCCAGGCTGGGCACGTTGCCGCCCGCCTGCTTGACCGCGTTCTCCAGGCCCTTGGCCGGGCCGATCAGCGTGTTGCCGACCGCGAGCGCGAGCAGGGCCGCGAAGCCCAGGCCCGCGACGGCCGCCCAGAACCGCTGTCCCTTGATCGTCTCGACCAGTGAGTCCGCCGAGTCCACGCCGACGAGCATCAGCACGAACAGGAAGAGCATCATGACCGCGCCGGTGTAGACGATGATCTGCACCGCGGCCAGGAAGGGCGCGTCCTGGACGGCGTAGAGAACCGCCAGGGAGAGCATGACCATGCCCAGCATCAGGGCCGAGTAGACCGCCTTGCGGCTGAAGACGAGGCCGAGGGCCGCGCCGACGGAGACCACCGCCAGCACCCAGAACGTGATGGTCTCACCCATTGTTTCGTCCCAGCCGGTAGTAGTCCTCTTCGGTCTCGCCGAGACGCATGGCGTGGGGCGGGGCCTCCATGCCGGGACCGAGCGGCGCCAGCAGCATCTCCTTGGTGTAGATGAGGCTCTCGCGGCTCGAATCGGCGAGCTCGTACTCGTTGGTCATGGTCAGCGCCCGGGTCGGGCAGGCCTCGATGCACAGGCCGCACAGGATGCACCGCAGATAGTTGATCTGGTAGGTGCGCCCGTAGCGCTCGCCCGGCGAGAAGCGCTGCTCGTCGGTGTTGTCCGCTCCCTCGACGAAGATCGCGTCGGCCGGACAGGCCCAGGCGCACAGCTCGCACCCGACGCACTTCTCCAGGCCGTCGGGCCAGCGGTTGAGCTGGTGACGGCCGTGGAAACGCGGAGCCGTCGGCCGCTTCTCCTCGGGGTAGTTGACCGTTTCGACCTTCTTGAACATCGTGTGGAAGGTCACGCCGAACCCCTTGACGGAGTTCAGCCAATCAGTTGCTCCCACTGGGAACCTCCTTGCGCGCTACCCCGTGGTAGTGCGGCAGGTCGAGCGGCGGCACTGGGAAGCCACCCGCGGCCGGTTCTGCGTCGAGCTGCGCGAACTCCGCCTCGACCTGGGCCGCCTTGGCGTCTCTGCGCTTCTGCAGCACGTTGTCGAAGCGCCACCACAGCGCGAAGCACCCGACCAGCACGAGGCCGGCCAGGATCAGGATCAGCTGCCTGTTGACGCCCGGGATCTGGAAGGCCTTCATGGTCGCCACCAGGAGGATCCAGCCGAGGTTGACCGGGATGAGGACCTTCCATCCGAGGGCCATCAGCTGGTCGTAGCGGACTCGCGGCAGCGAGGCGCGGCACCAGATGAAGAACGAGAAGACGAGCACCATCTTGAGGAAGAACCACAGCAGCGGCCACCAGCCGGTGTTGGCCCCCTCCCACATGGAGATCGGGAACGGCGCCCGCCACCCGCCCATGAACAGGGTGATCGACACCGCGGAGACCACGAAGACGTTGACGTACTCGGCGAGCATGATGACCGCGAACTTCAGCGAGTTGGAGTACTCGGTCTGGAAGCCGCCGACCAGCTCGCCCTCACCCTCGGGCAGGTCGAAGGGGACCCGGTTGGTCTCACCCAGCATCGTGATGACGTAGATGAGGAAGGAGGGGATGAGCAGGACCATGTACCACGAGGGCAGCTGCAGGGTCAGCCCGCCGAGCGTGACCTCCCTGCCTCCGGCCTGCGAGGCGACGATCTCGGAGGTGGACAGCGTCCCGGCGTACAGGAAGACGCCGACGAACGACAGGCCCATCGCGATCTCGTAGGAGACCACCTGGGCGCTGGCCCGCAGGCCACCCAGGATCGTGTACGGCGAGCGCGAGCCCCAACCGGCCAGGACGATGCCGTAGACGCCGATGGAGGCCATCGCCAGCACCAGCAGCACCGCGACCGGCAGGTCGGTGAGCTGCAGCGGGGTCTTGACGCCGAACATCGAGACGATCGGCCCCATCGGGATGACCGAGAAGGCGAGGAAGGCCGGGACCGCCAGGACGACCGGGGCGATGAAGTAGATCACCTTGTCCACGGTCCTGGGCATGAGGTCTTCCTTGAGACCCATCTTCAGACCGTCGGCGACCGACTGCAGAAGGCCGAACTTACCGGCCCTGTTGGGGCCGTAGCGGTTCTGCATACGGGAGATGAGCTTGCGCTCGAACCACACGCCGAACAGCACGCCCAGCATCAGGACGACGAAGATGACGACGGCCTTGATGATGCTGATCCAGAGCGGGTCGTGGCCGAAGTCCGCAAGGGACGGATCGCCCGCAACCGCGAGCAAGTGCGTATTCATTGGTCGCTCACCGCTCCTCATTCACTTCGCGGACGGCGCCCGAGACCTGGGCGGCGGTCGCGGCGCCGAGCCTGACGACGTCACCGGCCGTGGCGCGCAGGTCGCGGGTCACCGAACGGCCCGCGGAGTTCGCGGGCAGCCACACGACCCGGTCGGGCAGGTCGGCGACCAGGACCGGCAGGCTCACCGCGCCGCCTTCGGCGGTGACGGTGATCTCACCGCCGTCCGTGAGACCCGCCTCGGCCGCGGTCGCGGCGGAGACCAGTGCGACGGTCGCGCGCTCGGTGCCCGCGAGGTACGGCTCGCCGTCCTGCAGGCGGCCGTCGTCGAGCAGCCGGTGCCAGGTGGCCAGGATCGCCTCGCCCTCCTTCGGGGCGGCGGCCCGGGAGGCCCCCACGTTCGGCGCCTCGGCCCTCGGGCCGCGCCAGGCGCCGATCGCGGCAAGCTCACGGCGGGCGGCGGCGGGGTCGGGCAGGCCGAGGTGGACGTCCATCTGGTCGGCGATCGAGGAGACGACCCGCAGGTCGCTCATGACGCCGGGGACCGGGACGGCCGCCTCGAACGTACGGCCGCGCCCCTCCCAGTTGACGAACGTGCCAGCCTTCTCGCTCACCGAGGCGACCGGCAGCACGACGTCGGCGCGGTCGGTGACCGCGCTGGGGCGCTGTTCGAGGCTCACGATGAACGGGGTGTTCTCCAGGGCCGCCAGGGCGGCCTCCGGGTCGGCCAGGTCGTAGGGGTCGACACCGGCCACCACGAGGGCGCCCAGCTCGCCGCCGAGCGCCGCCGTCAGGATGGCGGAGGTGTCACGGCCGGGGGTCGAGGGCAGCGAGGAGACGTTCCACGCCCTGGCCACCTCGGTGCGGGCGTTCTCGTCGTCGATCGGCCTGCCGATGGGCAGCAGGTTCGGCAGCGCGCCCGCCTCGACGGCGCCGCGCTCCCCCGCCCGCCTCGGGACCCAGGCGAGCCTGGCGCCGCTGGTGTCGGCGAGCCGTACCAGGGCCGAGAGCGCGCCCGGCACGGTGGCCAGCCGCTCACCGGCGAGGATGATCGCGCCTGCCCGCCTGATCTCCTCGGAGATCGGCGAGACGCCGGAGACGAGGTCCTCGACGGCCGCGGTCTCCGCGCCCGGCAGGGTGCGCACGAGCGTGCCGCCCATCTTGGCCAGGCCCTCGGAGGCGAACGGCGCTACCGAGAAGACCTTCAGGCCCTTCTTGCGCCACGCCTTGCGCAGACGCAGGAAGACGATCGGCGACTCCTCCTCGGGCTCGAAGCCCACCAGGAGCACGACCGGGGCGCTCTCCAGGTCGCGGTAGCGGATCTCGATGCCCTTGCCCGCGACCGCGTGCGCCAGGAAGCGCTCCTCCTCGGCGGAGTGCGGCCTGGCGCGGAAGTCGACGTCGTTGCTGCCGAGCGCGATCCTGGCGAACTTGGCGTAGCCGTACGCCTCCTCGACGGTGACCCGGCCACCGACCAGGACGCCCGCCCTGCCCCGCGCCGCGGCCAGGCCGCGGGCCGCGACGGCCAGCGCCTCGGGCCAGGAGGCCGGGACCAGGTGACCCTTCTCGTCACGGACGAGGGGGGTCTTGAGCCGGTTGGGCTGGGTCGCGTAGGTGAAGGCCCAGCGACCCTTGTCGCAGTTCCACTCCTCGTTGACCTCGGGGTCGTCCCCGGCCAGGCGGCGGGTGACCTTGCCGCGGCGGTGGTCGGTGCGCAGCGAGCAGCCGCTCGCGCAGTGCTCGCACGCGCTGGGCGTGGACACCAGGTCGAACGGCCGGGCCCGGAAGCGGTAGGCGGCGCCGGTGAGCGCGCCGACCGGGCAGATCTGCACCGTGTTGCCGGAGAAGTAGGACTCGAACGGCTCGCCGTCGGCGGTCCTGACCTGCTCCTTGGCCCCGCGCTCGAAGAACTCGATGAGCGGGTCACCGGCGATCTCGTCGGAGAAGCGGATGCAGCGCGCGCACTGCACGCAGCGCTCGCGGTCCAGCAGCACCTCGGTGGACAGCGCGATGGGCTTGGGGAAGGTCCGCTTGCTCTCCTGGAAGCGGCTCTCGCCCTGGCCGTTGGACATGGCCTGGTTCTGCAGGGGGCACTCGCCGCCCTTGTCGCAGACCGGGCAGTCCAGCGGGTGGTTCAGCAGCAGCAGCTCCATCACGCCGCGCTGCGCCTTCTCGGCGACGGGCGAGGTGAGCTGCGTCTGCACGACCATGCCGGGGGCGACCTCGATGGCACAGGACGGCTGCGGCTTCGGGAAGCCCCTGCCGTTGCCCGCATCGGGGATGTCGACCAGACACTGGCGGCAGTTGGCCGCCGGGTCCAGCAGCGGGTGGTCGCAGAACCTGGGGATCTGGATGCCGAGCAGCTCGGCCGCCCGGATGATCAGCGTGCCCTTCGGGACGCTCACCTGGAAACCGTCGATGGTGAGGGTTACCAGTTCTACCGGCGTCTGCGCCGGGGTGGTCGCTTCGACGGTCATGGCGCCTCCTCCGTCGGCCTCATGACCGAAACGGTGCTGTGCTTGCCGGTTGCGTGCCGTCCGCTCACTTGTTCCCCCAGAGCCTTGAGGGGGCGTGGTCGAACGGGCAGCCACCGATCTCGAAGTGCTTGAGGTACTCGTCCCTGAAGTGCTTGACCGACGAGTGGATGGGGCTGGTCGCGCCGTCGCCCAGGGCGCAGAAGGAGCGTCCCAGGATGTTGTCCGCGATGTCGGTGATCGTGGACAGGTCCTCCTCGGTGCCCTGTCCCTTCTCCAACCGCTTGAGCACCTGCTTGAGCCAGTAGGTGCCCTCCCGGCAGGGGGTGCACTTACCGCAGGACTCGTGCGCGTAGAACTCGGTCCAACGCAGTACGGCCCGCACCACGCAGGTCGTCTCGTCGAAGATCTGCAGGGCCCGGGTGCCGAGCATGGACCCCTTGGCCCCGACCGACTCGAAGTCGAGCGGGACGTCCAGGTGCTCGTCGGTGAAGATCGGCGTGCTCGATCCGCCGGGGGTCCAGAACTTCAGCCGGTGCCCAGCCCGGATTCCGCCCGCCATGTCGAGCAGCTCGCGCAGTGTGATGCCCAGCGGCGCCTCGTACTGGCCGGGCCGGGTGACGTGGCCGCTCAGCGAGAAGATGCCGAAGCCCTGGGACTTCTCCGTGCCCATCCCCGCGAACCAGTCGGCCCCGTTCGCGATGATCGAGGGAACACTCGCGATCGACTCCACGTTGTTCACGACGGTTGGCGAGGCGTACAGGCCCGCCACGGCCGGGAAGGGGGGCTTGAGCCGAGGTTGGCCGCGATGTCCCTCAAGCGAGTCGAGCAGTGCCGTCTCCTCGCCGCAGATGTAGGCGCCCGCGCCGCTGTGGACCACCAGCTCCAGGTCGAACCCGGTGCCGAAGAGGTCCTTGCCGAGCAGGCCCTTGGCGTAGGCCTCGGCGACCGCCGCCTGCAGGCGGCGGATGACGTGCAGCACCTCGCCGCGCACGTAGATGAAGGCGTGGTTGGCACGGATGGCGTAGGAGGCGATGATGACGCCCTCGACCAGCGCGTGCGGGTTGGCCATCATCAGCGGGATGTCCTTGCAGGTTCCCGGCTCGGACTCGTCGGCGTTGACCACGAGATAGTGCGGCTTGCCGTCGCCCTGGGGGATGAACCCCCACTTCATGCCGGTGGGGAAGCCCGCACCGCCACGGCCGCGGAGACCGGAGTCCTTGACGGCCTGGATGACGGCGTCCGGGTCCATGCCCAGCGCCTTCCTGGCCGCCGCGTAGTCGCCGTAGCCGTCCAGGGTGAAGGAGTCCGGCCGGTCCCAGTTGGCCGTCAGGACCGGAGTGAGAGTCGTCATGATGGCTCAGGTGCCTTCCATCCGTTGGCCTTGGCGACCTTCAGGCCCTCCAGGGAGGCGCCCGCCGCGGAGGGGCCGTCACCGGCCTGGCCGTCGGGCAGGCCCGCCAGCACGCGCGAGGCCTCCTTGAAGGTGCACAGCTTCTTCGGACCCCGGGTGGGCGAGACGTCCTTGCCCGCCTTGAGGTCCTCGACGAGCTGCTTGGCCGACTCGGGCGTCTGGTTGTCGAAGAACTCCCAGTTCACCATCATCACCGGGGCGAAGTCGCAGGCGGCGTTGCACTCAAGCCGCTCCAGCGAGATCTTCCCGTCCGGGGTCACCTCGTCGTGACCGACCCCGGCGTGCTCGGACAGCTCGTCCCAGATCTGGTCGCCGCCCATGACGGCGCACAGCGTGTTGATGCACACCCCGACGTGGTAGTCGCCCATCGGCTTGCGCTTGTACATCGTGTAGAAGGTGGAGACACCGACCACCTCGGCCTTGCTCAGGCCCAGCATCTCGGCGCAGAACTCGTGTCCGGCGTCGGAGACGTAGCCGTCCACCGACTGCACCAGGTGCAGCAGCGGGAGCAGGGCCGACCTCGGCCGGGGGTACCGGCCGATGATCTCCTTGGCGTCGCGCTCAAGGCGCTCACGGACCTCTGGTGCGTACCCTGTGCCCACGGTCGCGCCCCCCTCCTCGTTCCTCTCCTCGTTCATCGGTCGACCCCTCCCATGACCGGGTCGATCGAGGCCACGGCCGAGATGACGTCGGCGACCATGCCACCCTCGCAGGTCGGGGGCACCGCCTGCAGGTTCGTGAAGGACGGGTCGCGGAAGTGCACGCGGTAGGGCCTGGTGCCGCCGTCGCTGACCACGTGGGCGCCGAGTTCGCCGCGGGGCGACTCGACCGAGGCGAAGGCCTGCCCGGCCGGGACCCGGAAGCCCTCGGTGACCAGCTTGAAGTGGTGGATCAGCGCCTCCATCGAACCGCTCATGATGTGCGCGATGTGGTCGGGCGAGTTGCCCAGGCCGTCGGGGCCGAGCGCGAGCTGCGCGGGCCAGCCGATCTTCTTGTCGTCCACCATGACCCGGTCGCCCTTGAGCGGGCCGGAGAGCCGGTCGAGAGCCTGCTCAATGATCTTGAGCGACTCCTCCATCTCGGCCATCCTGACGAGATAGCGGCCGTAGACGTCGGCGGTCTTCTCGGTCGGGACGTTGAACTCGTAGGTCTCGTAACCGCAGTAGGGCTGCGACTTGCGCAGGTCCCACGGCAGGCCCGCGGCCCGCAGCATCGGCCCGGTGACACCCAGCGCCATGCAGCCGGTGAGGTCGAGGTAGGCGATGTCCTTGGTCCTGGCCAGGTAGACCGGGTTGGCGTCGAGCATCTTGCGCATGTCCTTGATGCGCTGCGGCATGATCTTGAGCAGCTCACCGACCTTGTCGACCGCGCCTGCGGGCAGGTCGACCGAGACGCCGCCGGGCCGTACGTAGGCCATGTTCATCCGCAGGCCGGTGATGTACTCCATCACGTCGAGCACCATCTCGCGCTCGCGGGACCCGAAGAGGAACGGCGTGGTCGCGCCGAGCTCCATGCCGAAGGTGCCGATGGCCACCATGTGCGAGGAGATGCGGGTCAGCTCCATCATCATCACGCGGATGGCCTGCGCCCGCTCAGGGACGCGGTCGGTGATGCCGAGCAGCTTCTCGACGCCCAGGCAGTAGGCCGTCTCGTTGAAGATCGGCGCGAGGTAGTCCATGCGGGTCACGAACGTGGTCCCCTGGGTCCACGTCCGGAACTCCATGTTCTTCTCGATGCCCGTGTGCAGGTAGCCGATGACCGTGCGGGCCTCGGTGACCGTCTCGCCGTCCAGGTTCAGCACCAGACGCAGCACGCCGTGCGTCGAGGGGTGCTGCGGACCCATGTTGACGACGAGCTGCTCGTCCTGCTGTCCGGTGAGGGTCTCGACCAGTTCCGTCCAGTCGTTGCCCGAGACGGTGTAGACCTTGCCCTCGGTGGCGTCCGTGATCTCTTCGAACGGAGCACTCACGAGTACGACCTCCTCTGGTCGGGCGCGGGGATTTCGGCGCCGCGGTACTCGACCGGGATACCGCCGAGCGGGTAGTCCTTGCGCTGGGGGTGCCCGTCCCAGTCGTCCGGCATCATGATGCGGGTCAGCGCCGGGTGGCCGTCGAAGACGATCCCGAAGAAGTCCCAGGTCTCCCGCTCGTGCCAGTCGTGCGTCGGGTAGACAGAGACCGTGGAGGGAATGTGCGGGTCGGCGTCGGGGCACGCGATCTCAAGGCGCAGGCGCCTGTTGTGGGTGATCGAGCACAGGTGGATCACCGCGTGCAGTTCCTCCCCCTCAAGGTGGGGGTAGTGCACGCCGGAGACGCCGAGCGACAGCTCGAAACGCAGCGCGGGGTCGTCGCGCAGGGTCCTGGCGACCTCGACCAGACGCTCACGCCTGACGTGGAAGGTCAGCTCGCCGCGGTCGACGACGACACGCTCGACCGCGTCGGCCAGCTCGGGGCCCAGGGCGCGCTCAAGCTCGTCGGCGACGGTGTCGAAGTAGCCGCCGTAGGGGCGGGGGGTCGACAGCTCGGGCTTGCGCCGTACGACCAGGCGGCCGTAGCCGGAGGTGTCACCGGTCCCCTTGGCACCGAACATGCCCGTGCGGGCGATCGGCTCCTCCGGGACCCCGGGGAGGTTGTCACTGCTCATGTCGGTCCCTCACCGCTCCTCGTCCGTCGCGCGGGGCCGGTCGTCGCGGCACCTCATTTGGCGGTCCCCTGATCGATCAGGGGCAGCGCCCGCAGCGCCTGCAGTTCGAGCTCGTCGATCTGCTTGGCACGGTGCGCGCCGAACTTCATGTTCTGGATCTTGTCGTGCAGCTTCACGATCGCGTCGATGAGCATCTCGGGCCGCGGCGGGCAGCCGGGCAGGTAGATGTCGACGGGGACGACGTGGTCCACGCCCTGCACGATGGCGTAGTTGTTGAACATGCCGCCGCTGGAGGCGCACACGCCCATCGCGATGACCCACTTGGGCTCGGCCATCTGGTCGTAGATCTGGCGCAGCACCGGCGCCATCTTCTGCGAGAGCCTACCCGCGACGATCATCAGGTCGGCCTGGCGCGGAGACGCCGAGGCGCGCTCCATGCCGAAGCGCGCCAGGTCGTGCTTGGGACCACCGGTCGACATCAGCTCGATGGCGCAGCAGGCCAGACCGAAGGTCGCCGGCCAGACGGAGTTCTTCCGCGCCCAGCCCGCGACCTGTTCGACCGTGCTGAGCATGAACCCGCTCGGAAGTTTCTCTTCAAGACCCATGTCTAGTCCCAGTCCAAACCCTTGCGGCGCCACACGTAGGTGTAGGCCACGAGCACGGTGACGATGAACAGCACCATCTCGACCAGTCCGAAAACCCCGAGCTGGTCGAACGCGACCGCCCACGGGTAGAGGAAGATGATCTCGATGTCGAACACGATGAACAGCATCGCGGTGATCATGTACTTCAGCGGGAAGCGACCGCCGCCGACCGGCTGGGGCGTCGGCTCGATCCCGCATTCGTAGGCGTCAAGTTTCGCGCGGTTCCAGCGCCTGGGACCGGTGAAGGGCGCGATCGTCACCGAGAAGATCGCGAATCCCGCCGCGAGAACGGCGAGCACCAGGATGGGTGCGTACAACTCCATCGCTACGCCTCCTCTCCCATCTCCACGCGCGCCGGCGCGCAGCTCATCAGGTCGTTTCCTTGTTCAGGCCGTTGTGCAAGTCTAGGCAGGGCGATCATCGCTCTTGCCTTCCACGTTCCGTACGTTTGCTGAGGTCATGCCGACGGCGCGACCTTCGACAGAGCGTTGATGATGCGGTCTGACGCATCGCCTCGTCGGTCGGTGAGGTTACCAAGGAGTTTGAGCGCGAAGCGCATCAGTCCGGGATGTGGCAGCGCGTGCCTGGCGGCGAAGTCCATCACCCCGCGGTGCCCGATGAGCTCGACGAAACCCCTGCCCAGGGTGAAGTAGCCACCGTAGGCGTCCTTCAGCGTCTGCGGGTAGGCCCGCAGCACACGCTCACGCTGCGCCGGAGTCGTACGGCCGAGCGCCTGGACGATGGTCTCGGCCGCCACCTGACCGCTCTCCATCGCGTAGGCGATGCCCTCGCCGTTGAACGGGTTGATCATCCCGCCCGCGTCCCCGACCAGCACCAGACCCCTGGTGTAGTGCGGCTGACGGTTGAACGCCATCGGCAGCGCCGCCCCCCTGATGGGGGAGGTCATGTTCTCCTGGCTGAAGCCCCACTCCTCGGGCATGCCCTTGACCCAGCGCTTGAGCAGGTCGCGGTAGTCCATGCCCTTGAAGGACTCGGTGGTGTTCAGCAACCCGAGACCGACGTTGGAGGTGCCATCGCCGACGCCGAAGACCCAGCCGTAGCCGGGCAGCAGCGTCTCGCCGTCCCACAGCTCAAGCCAGATCTCAAGGTAGTCGTCGTCGTGACGGGGGCTGGTGAAGTAGGTCCGCACGGCCACGCCCATCGGGCGGTCCTCGCGCTTGTGCAACCCCATCGCCAGCGAGATGCGGGTGGAGTTGCCGTCGGCGGCGACCACGAGGCGGGACCGGTAGGTGACCTCCTCGCCGTCCTTCTTGGCGACCACGCCCACGATGTGGCCGCTGCGGTCGTCGAGGATCGGGCCGGTGACGTTGACGCCCTGCAGCAGGCGGACCCCTCCGCGCACCGCGTTGGAGGCGAGGATCTCGTCGAAGTCCTGGCGGGTGCGGACAAGCCCGAAGTCCGGATAGCTGGCCAGTTCGGGCCAGTCGAGCTCGAAACGTCTGCCGCCGCCGACCACGCGCAGGCCCTTGTTCCTGACCCAACCGGGGGCGTCGATGTCAATGCCCATCGCGATGAGCTGCTTGACCGCTCTGGGCGTCAGCCCGTCACCGCAGACCTTCTCGCGGGGGAAAGTGGTTTTCTCAAGCAACAGGACGTCAAGCCCGGCCTGTGCGAGATGGAAAGCGGTTGTCGAACCGGCGGGCCCGGCGCCGACGACGATGACGTCGGCGTCAGCCTCAGCGACATTCCGCTGTACGGCGGCTGGCACGGTCACGGGACCTGTCCTGTCCTACACGCTTTGAGGGCCTCGGGGTGGGGCCTTTCGTTCCTTTGTGAAGACCTTCACAAACTTGTCGCGCCGAAGTCTAACCCCTTTGCGGCGAGAAGTGTCAGGCGGGTACTGCTATCGCCTGTCAATGTTCACGCGGGCTTATATGCCCGATGAAGGGCCACGATGCCCAGAGCGAGATTCCGCCAGGCGACCCGCTTCCAGCCCGCCTCCTGAATGATCTTCGCCAGCCCCGCCTGGTCCGGCCACTCCCTGATCGACTCGGCCAGATACTCGTAGGAGTCGTCGTTCGAACCGAACACCTTGGCGGCCTTCGGCATGAACCGCATGAGGTACTGCGTGTAGATCAGGTCGAAAGAACGCAGCGTGGGGTGGGAGAACTCCAGGATCACCAGGCGTCCGCCCGGCTTGGCCACCCGCAGCATCTCGCGCAGCGCCTGCCCGGTGTCCTGCACGTTGCGCAACGCCGTCGAGATCGTCACCGCGTCGAACACGTCGTCGGCGAACGGCAGCCGCAACGCGTCACCCGCGATGAAACTGACCCCCCGCACCCCGCCACCGGAGATGCCGGAACCGCCGCGCCGCCGTACCCCGGTGCTCAGCATGCCCAGCGAGAAGTCGGAGGCGACGGCCCGCGCCCCGAGGGAGGTGAAGGTGTCGGTCGAGGTGCCGGTGCCCGCGCCCAGGTCCAGGACCAGCTCCCCGGGGCCCGCGTCGACCGCCGCCGCGGTCGCCTTGCGCCACAGCCTGACCTGGCCAAGGGAGATAACGTCATTGACCAGGTCGTACCGCCGGGCCGTGCGATCGAACATCGCGGCGACCTCATGCGGCTGCTTGTCCAGCGAAGCGCGCGTCATGGGGCCCAGCCTATTAGCGCCGTCTGCGTCTCTTTGCTCCGCCTGCGGCGTCGCGGGGCTGTGTCTCTTTGCTCCGCCTGGCGGCGTCGCGGGTTCGGGCGCCTCAGGCCAACGCTTTCCCTCGTCGTTCGTCCGCTTCGCTCCCTCACTCCTCAGTCCAAGCGCCGGCGCGCCCGAACCGAAACCCCTCACACTTGGCGCCGGTAAAGCGCAAGATCAAAAACCTCGCGCACGGCGCCGAGAAGCACGGGGGCTGGTCCTCGTTCCCGGTGTCGGGGGCGGTCGTGGCCGGGGGCACTCCGGCATCCACGGAAAGTGACGGCTTGAACACTGTGGGTCTGCTAGGAATTACCGAATGTTTACCAGGAGCGTTTCGGCGCTGGTCGCAGCAATGGTTCTTCTGCCGCCCTGGGCGGCCTCGCCCGCGGCGGCGGGCACGATACGGCACACGCGGGTCGTCTCCGCCAACCCGGTGAACAACACCCCCCATGTGCTCGACGGGATCGTCAACGCCATCGCGCTCGTCGGCAGGACGGTGGTGGTCGGCGGATCCTTCAGCCAGGTGAGGAACGCCGGGAGCAGGACCACGGTGGAGCGCTCCAACATCTTCGCCTACGACCTGGTCACCGGGCGTGTTCTCGCGGGCTTCGCGCCGATCCTGGACGGACAGGTCAGGGCGCTGGTCGACGGCCCCGGCGGCACGGTCTACGCCGGGGGCGAGTTCACCGAGACCACGGCCACCCAGACCGAAGGCCTGTCGTCGGTCGGGCCCGCCGCCTCGGGGGCGGACACCAACGGCCTGGTCAGGCTGCGGCTGTCCGACGGCGCCCCGATGACGGACTTCGGCGCCCAGACCTACGGGGGCGGGGTCACCGCGCTGGCCAGGTCCGGTTCCCGGCTCTACGTCGGCGGTGACTTCATCGGGATCAGCGGGACCGGCCGTACGGCACTGGCCAGGCTCGACGCCGTGAGCGGGGTGGTCGACGCGGGCTTCGCCGTACGGCTTGGCGATCCGAGGGGGCGGAGGGTCAAGATCGCCTCGATGGCGCTGAGCGGGGACCGGCTGGTGGTCGCGGGCGACTTCACCACCATGAACGGCCTTTCCCGGCCGCAGCTCGGGCTCGTCGACGTCGCCGCCCGTCCCGCGAAGGTCGCCGACTGGCGGACCTCGACCTACGCGGCCAGGTGCAAGGCCGTCTTCCCCTCCTACGTCCGGGGGGTGGACTTCGCCCCGGACGGGAGCTACTTCGCGATCGTCACGACCGGCGGCCCCCAGGGGCCGGACAAGCCGTGTGACAGCACGGCGCGTTTCGAGACGCGCCCCCGGGGCTCACTGGAGAACGTGCGGCCGACCTGGATGAACCTCACCGGGGGCGACTCGCTCTACGCGGTCGCCGTGACGGGCGCGGCCGTGTACGTCGGCGGGCACCAGCGGTGGCTGAACAACCCGCTCGGCCACGACTCCGCGGGCCCTGGAGCGGTCCCGAGGCCGGGAATCTCGGCGATCGATCCGCGCACCGGCAAGGCCCTGTCGTGGAATCCCACCAGGGAGCGCGGAATCGGCGTCAAGGCATTCCTCGCCCATCACGGAGGGTTACTGGTTGGTAGTGACACAACGCGGCTTGGTCACGAGTACCATGCCCGAGTCGGCATGTTCCCGTTGCCGTGATCACTCCTGATTCTTAGTGAATCGCTGACTCACCGCGTCGCGCTGCTTCGACAGCAGGACGTAGCTGGCCACCCCACTGACCAGGAATGCGGCGACCAGCAGGATGAAGGGCTGGCGAAGGCCGAGGAGATAGAGCACACCGATGCTCACGGCCAGGAGTCCCAGCCGGGAGACGGTGTAAACGAAGACGGGATGCACAGCGTTGAGGTTACGTCACCCCACACCCGGCCTGCTCAGGGGTAGGTGTGGGGTGCCGAAGTGGGTGCTTCGCACTGCGCGTGAGCGCTGCTAGTGTGCACAACAGATCAGTTTCGTAAAGAAACACCCACGAGACTCTCAAAGAGGCTCTATCATATAACAATCGGGCAGTCAGTCGATAACAACCCGTGATCTTTGTAGAAAAGCACGGATAAATCAGACTTCGCTCGGCACACTGGTTACCTGTCCGCCCGCTGGCAGGAAGCGGGATGCGAGGGGGAGAGATTGTGGAGAGTAGCAGCGAGCGTCTGCTGACGCCCGGAGAGGTTGCCGCCCTCTTCCGGGTCGACCCAAAGACGGTTACACGCTGGGCCGCGGCAGGCCGCATCAGCAGCATCCGTACCCCCGGAGGGCATCGGCGGTTCCGCGAGTCGGAAGTGCACGCCCTTCTGCGCGGGGAAGACGTCTTGACGGCCGAAAGGCCGGCAGGCGACGCACCGCGTGTCTGACGACTTATGACGTCACACCATCGGTGGTCCTACGGGGCCCCCACCCGGAAAGCCGCAGGGTCACCGATGGAGTCGTACGGCTCGCACCCCCCGAGCCGCAACCCCGCCCCCACCCGGGGTGTCCCCAGGGACCTCAGCCGTCCTGTTCGGCCTTGAAGGCCAGGAACTCACGTTCCAGATCGTCGTTCTCCTCAAGCCAGCGCCGTCTGCGCTCGGCGAGTTCCTCCTCGGTGAACGCCTCCGCCAGCCACCGGTCGTAGTCCGGATCTCCCGGTAGCAGTTCCACGTACGCGTTGCCGATCAGACGCCCGTCATCACTGGACAGAGTCTGCGGCACGCGCAGCGTTCCGTCAGCGAGCCGGATGACGTACATCCCAGATCACCTAGATTCCGTAACGCCGGTTGAAGAACAACATGACATCGAGCGCCAGCCTCGTGTTACCGCCGAGCATGTCCACCAGGGCCGGACGCTGCCGCGAAACGATCGCGGCGAAGGCGTCAGCGAAAAACTCCTTACGCCCCAGATCGCCCGACTGAAGGTGGAACCCGGAGGCCAGCATAGGGACGCATCTCTCATAAAGGGCCGCGAACTCGGGAGAGTCGGAGACCCAGTCTCCGTGGGGAGCGTCCACGTCGTCCAGGGCGTGCCCGACCTCGTGCATCATCACGTCCGGAGTCGGCGAGGGCCGGTCCCCCACGACGATCTTGCGGTCGCCGTACGCTCCCGCGCAGATGTCCCAGGTCGCCCGGCCCGAGGGCAGCGGCGCGCCCCGCAGATAGCCCATGTCGTCCAGGTCGGGCACCCCGCCCGCGCCGACGTAGATGCCGTCGAGCCCCTCGGCGAGTTTCCTCTTGAGGATGTCGGGCAGCCTGGCCAGGCTCTCGACCGCCCGTACGGCGTCCGCGGACGGCGGCCCCTGGTCGGCGTCCCACTGGCGGTGCAGGATGCGTTCGAGCCGCCCGCAGTGCCGTAGGCCGTCGCCCATCCCGGGGGCGTCCGGAGGGTTCGGCATGGCCCTCGGCCGCTCGTCGTCGAGCTCGAAGTCCCGCCAGGTGTACTGCGGGCGGTCGACCACCGGAGCCGTCACGGCGCCCATCCGCCACTCCGGCGCGAGCGGCGCGTCACGGACCGCTCTCCCTGCGACACTCTCCGTGCGCTGTGGCAGGCTCCGCTGCCACCAGCGCCGCCGATGACGGCCCTTGTCCGCCGAATTCGCCATCACACGCCCCAGGAGGAAGTGGCAACAGGCTCCACCGTACGGCGTGGGCCCCCGTCAGTCACCCGGATCGGGGCCACGACCGCACCCTGCCGCCGAATGGCTTACAGTTCGGGCATGCCCCTGCTTGTCGGTCTGGCGATACTCGCCTTCTGGCTCTACTGCCTGTTCGACGCGATCACCACGCCGGACGAGGACGCCAGAAACCTGCCCAAGCTCCTATGGGTGATCATCGTGCTGCTGCTGCCCGTCGCGGGCGGCGTGTTCTGGCTCCTGCTCGGCAGGCCGAGCGTCTCCGGGGCCAGGGGAACGCTCCCCCCCGACGACCACAGGCCCGTGCGCCGCGAGGCCCCCAGGGGCCCCGACGACGACCCCGAGTTCCTCAGGGACCTGGAGCGGCGGCTGCGTGACGAGGAGTGAACAGCGCATGCGAAAGCCCGCCAGGAGGTACGGCACGGCCGCCCTCCTGACGGGCGGGAAGGACCGGTCTCAGCCGGGAACCTCGGCGTAGGAGTGCAGACCGCCGAGGAAGATGTTCACCCCGACCAGGTTGAACATCAGGCAGGCGAAGGCGATGAGTTGCACGATCATCGCGGCCCTGCCCCTGAACCCCGCAGTCGCGCGGGCGTGCAGGTAGGCCGCGTAGGCGATCCAGGTGATGAACGCCCAGACCTCCTTGGGGTCCCAGCCCCAGTAACGTCCCCACGCCTTGTCCGCCCAGAGGGCGCCCGCGATGACGGCGAACGTCCAGATCGGGAAGCCGACCACGATGGCGCGGTGCGCGACCCGCTCCAGGTCCTGCCGGGACGGCAGCCGGACCGCGCTGTCCTTCCTCACCAGGAAGAGGACACCGGCGACGCCCGCCATGATGAACAGGCCGCTGGCGATGATCGCCGCCGACACGTGGATGGCGACCCAGTAGGAGTTCAGCGCCGGCACGACGGGACCGGCCTGCACGTACAGATACCGTACGGCGAAGCCGAGCCCGAGGGCGGCGGCGACCGTGACGAAGGCCCCCAGGAACAGGTTCCGGTAGCGCAGGTGCATGAACAGGAACGCGCTCACCGCCGCGAAGCACATCGCGACCACGAACTCGTACATGTTGCCCCACGGCCAGCGGCCGATGGCCCAGCCCCTGGTCAGGATGGCCGCCAGGTTCGCGGCCCAGCCGAGCCAGGTCAGCGCGAGCGCGACCGGGGCCGCCCGCAGCGCCCAGGCGGGCGGTGCCTTCTCCTCGGGCGCCTCGTCCCGGGGGGTGTCCTGGGAGACACCCGCCGCGTCCCCGCCGACCGTGACGAGCGCGGGTTCACCGGCGGTCCTGGCCTTCGCGGTGCTTCTGACCCGGCCGAAGCCGAGGTCGAGGGCGTAGCCGATCATCGCGACGATGTAGAGCAGCACGGTCGCCAGGGTGAGCTGGTCGCTCAGCGTGGCGAGGCCGACATCGACCTCAACGGGCATCGTTGTTCACTCCTGGATTCAAAGCGGCGACGATCCCGGCGAACTCCTCGCTGAAATCGCTGCCTTCGGTGCGCGTGAGACCGCCGATCTCGACGTGTCCACTGTCCTTTTCCTGCCGGTCGCCGATCCGCACCCACACCCGGCGGCGGCGGACGGTCAGCGAGAGCACCAGGCCGATCACCGAGAGCGCGGAGGCGACGAGCGCGGGCATCCGGCCCGGGTCGTGGGTGATCTGCAGCGCGATCCACTGCCTGAGCCCGGTGAACTCGATCGACCCCATACCGTTCGGCAGGTCGAGCTTCTTGCCGACGGCCAGCGGGTCGGCCTTCATGACCAGCGGCTTCATCTTCTTCAGGCTCGTCGGGTCCAGCTCGTAGACCGACTGCGGCCTGCCGTTGCGCAGCCCGAGGTCCCCGGCGAACGCGCCGTACACCTGGGCGGTCGGGTTGGCCGCGCCGGGGAAGACCGAGATCCACTCACCGTTCATCGGCACCGTGGTCGGCAGGAAGCCGATCAGGAGGCCGAGCTGCTCCGGCTGGGCGTCGGGCACCTTGATGACGCACTCGGAGGTGAACGTCGCGGGCTGGACGACCAGGCACGGCACGGGACCGTCGAAGGCGACCTGCCCCCTGCCGTCGGTGATCTTGAAGGTGGGGGCGTAGCCGTGGTCGATGAGGTAGGTCAGCGTGCCGTTGACGTCCAGCGGGTCGTTGACCTTCAGCGTGTAGTCGCGCTGCCCGGCGCCGGGGGCGTCGGTGACCTTGAGCCTGGCCTCGAAGTCGAGTGGCTGGCCACGCCGCTCGCCCTGGGCGATGTAGGTGGCCTGGAAGTCGTCAAGGGTGAAGGAGAACGGTTCGAGCGACTCGGCGCTGACCTGCTGGCCGGGCATGTAGCGGTCGTAGGCGGCGACCGTGTTGGCGAAGCCCTCCCCCTCGACGACCAGCACGTTGCCGCGGTAGCCGTACAGGGCGCCCGCGCCGACCGCGACGAGCAGGCCGAGCAGCGCGACGTGGAAGATCAGGTTGCCCGTCTCACGCAGGTAGCCCTTCTCGGCGGAGACCCAGCCGGGCCCGGTGACCACCCGGAAGCGCATCCGGCGCAGCCGCTTCGCCGCCTCCTCGACGGTCAGGTCACCCTCGAAGGAGGCGTTCTGCGGCAGCCGAAGCAGGTTGCGCGGCGGCGCCGGGGGCTTCTTCCGCAGCTCACGCAGGTGCGTCGCGGCACGTGGGAGCACGCAGCCGATCAGGGACAGGAACAGCAGCAGGTAGATCGCGGCGAACCACGGCGCCCTGAACACGTCGAACAGCCACAGCCGGTCGAGCCACTCGGCCAGGGCCGGGCTGTCGCTGAAGTACTGCGAGACCTTGGCGTCGGAGACGCCGCGCTGCGGCCAGATCGACCCCGGGACCGAGGCGAGGGCGAACAGGAACAGCAGGATCAGGGCCGTGCGCATCGAGGTGAGCGTGCGCCAGAACCAGCGCGCCCACGCGACCACGCCGAACGAGCCCGGCCGTACGGCCCGCTCGTCCCCGTCCGGCTCGCGCCGCCCGGCCGTACGGCCAGGCTCGGCCTGCTTGACTTCCTCCATCAGATCACCGGCTCGAATCCGCCGATCCACCCCTGCATGGTCGCGACGAGCTCTCCCCAGAGTCCCGTGACGAGCAGCAGGCCGACGGCGACCAGCATGGCCCCGCCGATCCGGGTGATCAGCTGCGAATGGCGGCGAACCGCCTTGAACGTGTGCAGTGCCCTACGGTATGCCAGCCCCGCCACCAGGAAGGGCAGTCCGAGGCCGAGCGCGTAGGCGAAGGCCAGCAGGGCTCCCCGCCCCGCGCTGCCCTCGGTGAGTCCCAGGGTGAGCACGACACCCAGGGTGGGGCCGATGCAGGGGGTCCAGCCGAGGCCGAAGACCACGCCGAGCAGCGGCGCCCCGGCCAGCCCTGCGGCTGGAATCCGGTGGATGCGCAGGTCACGCTGGAGACCGGGCAGCACCCCCATGAACGCCAGGCCGAGCACGATCGTCAGTACGCCGAGCACCCGCGTGATGATCGCGGCGTTGTCGGCCAGCGCCTCGCCGAGACTCCCGAAGATCGCCCCGCCCGCCACGAAGACCAGCGCGAAGCCGAGCACGAACAGCCCGATGCCCGCGACCATCCGGCCGCGCCTCGGATCACCGCTCATCCCCGTCACGTACGACAGGTAGCCGGGCACCAGTGGCAGCACGCAGGGCGACAGGAAGGAGACAAGGCCGGCGGCCACCGCGATCGGCAACGCCAGCAGCAGCGACCCGCTCGCGACCGTCGCGGTCAGGTCGGTTCCCACCTCAGTGCTCACCGCCGACCTTGGTGACCACGTCGAGGAGGTCGTTGTACTTGACGGCGCCGAGGGCACGGGCCGCGATCCGGCCCTGGCGGTCGATGACCAGCGTCGAGGGGATCGCGGCCGGGGGCACGGTGCCGTGGAAGGACAGCGCGATCCGGCCCGGCTGGTCGAAGATGCTGGGGTATCCGGGCTGCTGGCTGCGTTCGAAGGCCTGGGCCTCGGCCTTGCGGTCCTTGAAGTCGATGCCGAGGAACTCCACGCCCGACGCCTTGGTCTTGGCGGCGATGTCCTTGAGCACCGGCGCCTCAGAGCGGCAGGGCGCGCACCAGGCGGCCCAGAAGTTCAGCACCACGACCTTGCCCTTGTACGAGGCCAGGGAGACGGTCTTGCCGTCGAGGGTCTCGCCCTCGACGGCTGGAGCCGGTTTGCGGCCGGCGGCCTCGAACGTGGTGATCTTGCCGTCACCCGGCACGAAGCGGGTGTCCCCGCTCTGCGGCTGCGATCCCTGGTTACCGGCACATCCGGCCACGGTGACGATCGACACGGCCACGAGCAGCACGGCGGCGAAGGGTTTTGCGCGCATCAGGGGCTGAGTCTTCCTGTACTACAACCGGTAGAGCAGTCACTCTACCGGCGTGGTCAGGCGCCCGGTACGGCAGGGCGCCCGACGAGCGCGCCCGCGGGTTCGCTGTATCCGACACTGACCAGCCGGTCGCCCTCGAAGGAGAAGCTCGTGAGGCTGGCCAGCGAACACTGCCTGCGTCTGGGGTCGTGCGGCAGCCGCCTGCCCTCGGCCGCGAGCCGGATGATCCAGATCGGCAGCTGGTGGCTGACCAGCACCGCCTCGTGACCGCGCGCCGCGTCCCTGGCGGTGTCGATCACGCTCTTCATCCGCCGGACGACGTCGGTGTAGCGCTCTCCCCAGGAGGGACGCAGCGGGTTCCACAGGTGGCGGTAGTGGCGCGGGCTGCGGAAGAC
Source organism: Streptosporangium sp. NPDC000239 (assembly GCF_040300765.1). Lineage (NCBI taxonomy): Bacteria > Bacillati > Actinomycetota > Actinomycetes > Streptosporangiales > Streptosporangiaceae > Streptosporangium > Streptosporangium sp. NPDC000239. Next base: position 195,643 of record NZ_JBEPEI010000004.1, read on the forward strand.
GCCGTTGCCCCCGGCGACCGAGACGCCTTCGAAGATGTTCTCCGCCTCGATGAGACGTTCGTCGAGGGTGACCTCAAGGCCGAAGGAGGAGGCGATCGGAGCGACGGTCTCCTGGGCCCGCTCCAGAGGGGAGGAGAACAGGGCCGTGACGTCTCGTCCCGCGACGGACTTGGCGACCAGTTCGGCCATCTGCTTTCCCGTCTCCGACAGGTGGTATCCGGGGAGCCTGCCGTACAGGATGTTCGCGGGGTTGTGCACCTCACCGTGGCGCAGGAGGTGAACGACGGTCGTCTCAGCCATGGTGCCGCCAGCCTACCGACAGGTATGGATGAATAGGGCGCATAGATGGACCAGTGTGGCTGTGCCGCCCGGACGACGCCAGCGCCGAAGACAGTCGACTTCCGGGTTTAGCGGCGTTTTCCGGTGCTTCGTGCATGATCTCACCGTTCTACGGCCGATCTGTGGCCGATATGGGACACCTGTTCACGGGCCGGTCACCGTGGCGCCCGGCCCGCGCGCTCAGCCTTCGACGGGTTCCCCGACCGGATCGGCCGTACCCGCCGGACAGTGGGGCTCGGAGGCGAGCCTGAGCGCCTCGACCGCGGCTCTGATCGCCGGGCGGCGGGCCGCGTCGGTGCGCCAGAGCGCGTAGATCTTCCGGGTGGGACGCGGCCTGAGCGGGACGATCCGCACCCCCTCGGGCACGAAGTCGCGGCCGAGACGGGGGACGATCGCGCAGCCCTGTCCGGCCGCGACGAGGGCGAGGTGGGTCGGATACTCGTCGGCCATGCAGGCGATGTCGGGTTCGAGCTCGGCCGAACGCAGCGTGTAGACGAGCCAGTCGCGGCAGACCGTACCGGGCGAGGAGCTGATCCATCGCTCGCCGGACAGTTCGGAGAGCTCGATCTCCTGCCGGTCGGCCAGCGGATGGCACGAGGGCAGGATCGCGTCGGCGACGTCGTCGAAGAGCATCGCCCTGGAGAGCCCCTCGGGAACGGCCAGCGGCCGGTTCATCCAGTCCTGGACGACCGCGAGGTCGAGCTCACCCCTGCTCACCTCACGGAGCTGGCGCTCCGGCTCCCGCTCGTGCAGCTGGAGCCTGAGGTCGGGGTGGCGCCGCTGCAGGTGGGACAGCGCCGCGGGCAGCAGCCCCCGCGCCGCCGTGGGGAACGCCCCGATGCTCAACCTGCCGACGACCGCTCCCCGCAGCGCCTCGAAGTCGGCCTCCGCGGTCTCGACCAGCGCGAGGATGCGCTCGGCGTGGTCGGCGAGCAACCCGGCCGCGTCCGTCAACCGGACCCCGCGCCCGTTGCGCTCAAGCAACGTCGCGCCGGTCTCCCGTTCGAGCTTGGCGAGCTGCTGAGACACGGCGGACGGGGTCACCATGAGGGCGTCGGCCGCCGCGCCGACCGATCCGTACACGGCCACGGCGTGCAGAGCTTTGAGGCGGTTGAGATCCAGCATGTAGCAACTCTAAACGCCCGTAGCGGAAAAAGCTCCCTTTGCTAAAGAAAAAGCACGAACAGGGACGAAAGTCGCCGAATCCATCACACCTTCGCCCAGCCCGGCCCATCGCCTTCGTTCATACCCTTTCAAGCCACCCGTACAGCTTCGCGACGCCTGGGTGGTTTTGCGGCATCAGGTCCCGTACGGCCGCCGCCCCCGGAGGCCGTACGGGGACCGAAGAACGGAGACCTCAGTCCTTGGCGCTGACCTGCCCGCTCCCCTTGCAGGGACGGCAGGTGATCTCGACCTGGGTCACCACCGTCCCGCCCGCGGCGGTCTTGGTCTCACGGGTCTCGTAATAGTGGCCGTTTCCCTCACAGTTGCCACAGGGGCGCGTCGCTCCCATCGGCCTCTCCTTCACCTGGGCCGCGGCCTGGGCGACGTCCGCGAACGACGCCCTGACCCGCTCCGCCTGCTCCCCCGTCAGGAAAGGCAACACCACCTTGCCGCCCGCGGCGGTGGGAATGCCCAGCACATACGTTCCTCGTTCGGTCACAGGCTTTTCCAATCGGGGGACGATGATCGATCCGGAGGGCGACCGTCTACCACGTATCTCCGATGATCATGGTAGGCCGCCCATGACACCACACCGGCACATGCACGACCGTCCGGCGCGTCTCCCCTCGGGCACCGCCCTGGGGAGTCACCGGCACGGCCCCACGACCGACTCCGTCAGGCTACCTGCCCGATCCTCGCCGCCACCCTCGACTTCTCACAACCCCCACTTCCGGGAGGAACACAACCACTCCCCACACCGAAAAGTCCCCACCGAACCGCAGAAATCACGAAAGGAAAACCACCCCGGGTCTTTCCAAGGACTTTGTCCCCTACTTCGGGAAAGCCTGTCCCGGCTATCGTCGCTCAGACCCGACAGATCCCCATGAGCACCCAAAGACGCACTACCAAGCCCCTTACCGCCCTCTTACGCCCTTTGTTCTAGCCTCGCCTCTGTCCCGCACGGCGACGCGAAGCCGGAACCCCCATAGGAAACCCCATGGCCACAGACGTTCACCCGCACCCCGGTCGAGCACCGGAACGGCCGCGCTGGTTCCTCGTCGCGACGATCCTGCTGAGCGTCATGGGCCTGGCGGTCTCGGCCTACCTGACCCTCGCCCACTACGACACCGCGGTGCCCCTCGTGTGCGCGGAGAACTCCACGATCGACTGCGCCTCGGTGACGTCGAGCAGCTACTCCGAACTGCTGGGCATCCCGGTACCCGTGCTCGGCCTGCTGTTCTTCGCCGCGATCACGGTGCTGACCACCCCGTGGGCCTGGCGCTCGGCCTCCCCCCTCATCCGCTGGGTACGGCTCGGCAGCGTGATCGTCGGCGTGCTCTTCGTGGTCTACCTGGTGAGCGCCGAACTGCTCGTCCTCGGCAAGATCTGCCTGTGGTGCACGGCCGTACACGTGATAACCGTGGCGCTTTTCGGATGCGTCGTGACCGACGAATACCGGCGGGCGGGCCAGCCGGTCTGACCGCCGCAGCGATATCGATGAGGAGTCCTCATGAGCAAGAACGCCCGGCGGCAGTCGGCCAGGGAGCGCGTCGCCGAGGAGCGCAGGCTGCAGGCCGCCAAGGACAGGCAGCGGAAACTGCTGCTGGGCGTCCTCGGTGGCATAGCCGCCGCGGCGGTCATCGTGGTCGCGGTCGTCGTGGCGCAGAACAACGCCGGTCAGAGCAACCAGAAGGCCGTCGCCTACACCGGGCCGCTGGCCCCGACCACACGCCAGGAGGACGGCTCGATCCTCATGGCCAAGGAGGGCGTCACCGCCCCCACCCTGGAGATCTTCGAGGACTTCCAGTGCCCCTTCTGCAAGAAGCTTGAGGACACCGCCGGCGACGCGATCTACAAGGCCGCCGCCGAGGGCAAGGCCCGGGTGATCTTCCGGCCGTTCCAGCTCTTCCAGGCCCCCGCCCACCCCGAACCCGTACCGTCGGTCTCCCGGCGCGGCGCCAACGCCGCCCTGTGCACCCCGCCCGACAAGTGGGCCTCCTACGCCAAGACGCTGTACGCCAACCAGCCGGTCGAGGGGCAGAACGGCTTCGAGAACAAGGACCTGCTCAACTGGGCCCGGGACCTCGGTTTCTACGACGCCGGGTTCGACAAGTGCGTCACCGGCCTGGAGATGGGGGCCGACGTCGACAAGGCCACCGAATACGCCCAGAAGCAGAAGGTCAACAGCACCCCGACCCTCCGCCTCAACGGCAAGGACCTGACCGCCGAACAGGTCAACGAACTCCTCTCCGCTCCTGAGAGCTTGGAGCAGATCCTGAGCTCGAAATAATGTTGTGTCTCTTTGCGCCGCCTTCGGCGGCGCGGGTTCGGGCGCTTCGGGCCGGCGCTTTCCCTCGTCACTCCGTCGCTGCGCTCCTGCGTTCCTCAGTCCAAGCGCCAGCGCGCCCGAACCGAAAACCCCTCACACTTGGCACCGGGAAAGCACAAGACCAAACTCTTCACTTCTGATGCCGGGGCGTCCGGGGCGGACCTTTTCACGCTTGGCATCGGGGCACTCGAACAGGAGGGCTCCGCCGTGGGCGGCGGAGCCCTGTGTTCCCTGTGTCTTCTTCGCGTCCAGGTCGTGTTCATGGCCTCGGGGCGGGGAGGCAGGAGACAATGGACGGAGGGCAACGGAGATGATCTGGGATGAGCACACCGGGTGACGAGGATGACGCCACGGTGAACACCGTGAGTAGCGCGCTCGAATACTGGCCGTCACCACCCCCCTGGGGGTGGAAGGCCGACGACCTCGACCACCTTCCGGCAGAGGGACCCAACGGCGAGCCCGACTTCTTCAAGCACGTCGAACTCATCGATGGAGCCCTCGTCTTCATGTCCCCCCAGAAGCGTTTCCACCAGCGCATGATCCGTCGCCTCACCGAGGCGCTCGACGAACAGACCCCGGAGTCGCTGTCAGCGGTGGACCAGATGGACGTCAAACTCGGACACCGCACACGCCCCTGCCCCGACATCGTCGTCATCGACACCGTGGCGGCCGATGACGACGAACGGACTTTCTACACGCCCGACGAAGTGCACCTCGTCGTCGAGATCGTCTCTCCCGAGTCAGAGGATCGTGACCGCAAGACCAAGCCGTTCCGTTACGCCGAAGCGGGGATCACCCACTTCTGGCAAGTGGAGACCAACGACGGCAAGCCCGTCGTCTACGTCTACGAACTCGACCCCGCCACCGGCGCCTACGGCCTCACCGGCATCCACCACGGCCGCCTGACCGTCCCGGTCCCTTTCGACATCGACATCGATCTCAGCTAGTTGCGGCTGTGTCTCCTTGCGACGTGTCTCTTTGCGCCGCCTGACGGCGGCGCGGGTCCGGGCGCTTCGAGCCGGCGCTTTCCCTCGTCACTCCGTCGCTTCGCTCCTGCGTTCCTCAGTCCAAGCACCGGCGCGCCCGAACCGAAAACCCCTCACACACAGCACCGGTAAAGCACAAGACCAAACTCTTCACTTCTGGCGCCGGGGCGTCCAGGGCGGAGCTCTTCAGGCTTGGCGTCGGGGCACCCAGGGCGCCTCTCAGCCTGGGGGCGGGGGCACACCCAGGCCGAGGTGTTTCGGGTCGGCAGGTCCGAGCGACGGCTTCAGAAGGCCTGGGCTGCGGCTTTGGCGGCTGCGGGGAGGGCTTCGACCACCTGGGAGAGGGCCTCCTCGTCGTGGGCGGAGGAGAGGAACCACGCCTCGTACGCCGAGGGAGGCAGATAGACGCCCTGGTCGAGCATGGCGTGGAAGAACGCCCGGTAGGCGGCGGTGTTCTGGGTCTGCGCACCGGCGAAGTCGGTGACCTGGTCCTCGGTGAAGAAGATGGAGAACAGGCTGCCCGCACGCTGCAGGCGGTGCGGCACTCCGGCCGCGGCCAGGGCGTCGGAGGCGGCACGGCCGATGATCAGGGCGGCGGCGTCGACCCGGTCGTAGACCTCCTCGTCGCAGGAACGCAGGGTGGCCAGGCCCGCCGCGCAGGCCAGCGGGTTCCCCGACAGGGTGCCCGCCTGGTAGACCGGCCCCTCGGGAGCGAGATTGGCCATCACGTCGGCACGACCACCGAAGGCGGCGGCGGGCAGACCACCACCCATGACCTTGCCGAAGGTCATCAGATCGGCCTCGACCGGGTCGAGGCCGTACCACCCGGCTTCGGAGACCCGGAAGCCGGTGAGCACCTCGTCGAGGATCAGCAGGGCGCCATGGGCGGTGCACAGCTCACGCAGCTTGGCGTTGAAGCCGTCCAGCGGAGGGACGACGCCCATGTTGGCCGGGCACGCCTCGGTGATCACGCACGCGATCTCGTCGCCGAACTCCCGGAAGGCCTCGGTGACGGCCTCGACCGAGTTGTACGGCAGCACGACCGTGTCGGCGGCCGACGCTCCGGTGACACCGGGGGTGTCGGGCAGCCCGAAGGTGACCAGTCCCGACCCGGCGGAGGCGAGCAGCGCGTCCACGTGGCCGTGGTAGCAGCCGGCGAACTTGACGATCTTCGCCCGGCCGGTGAACCCCCGCGCCAGCCGTACGGCCGACATCGTGGCCTCGGTGCCCGAGCTGACGAGGCGGACCTTCTCCACGGGCTCGACGAGGGAGACGATCTCCTCGGCGAGTTCGACCTCGCCGGGCGTGGCCGTACCGAACGAGGTCCCGGCCGCGAGCGCCTCCTGCAGGGCCTCGACCACGGCCGGGTGCCGGTGCCCAAGGATCATGGGCCCCCAGGAGCACACCAGGTCGACGTAGCGATTACCGTCCACGTCGGTGATGTACGGCCCCTGCCCCGAGGCCATGAACCGGGGCGTACCACCGACGGCGCCGAAGGCGCGGACGGGAGAGTTCACCCCTCCAGGGACGATCTCGCGGGCACGGGCGAACAGGTCCTCGGACTTCTCAGTAAGGCTCACGCCCCCAGCGTAACCACGACAGGCCCAGCCCCCACCCCAGGGCATCCCAACCCCCGCCCCGGGCCTCAACCTGCGAAAGGCCACGGTAGGAGCACCGTCCCTGGCCGGATAGGGGTCCGCTCCGGACACCACAATTACTCAGCGTGCAGAGACCCTGCCCTCGGCAACCAGCGCGAAAAGCCCCTATGCCAGAAGTGCAGGGCTTCACCCCGACCGTCCGGCGCGGTGCGTGAAGAGTTCCGGCCTGTGCCTTACCGCCGCCAGGCGGATCAAAGAGGCATGATTCGGGCGCGCCAACCTCGGGCGTGAAGAGTTTGATCTTGTGCTTCACCGGCGCCAAGCGTGAGGAGTGTCGGCTTGGGCGCGTCGGTGTCTGGACTGAGGAACGCAGGAGCGAAGCGACGGAGAGACGAGGGAAGACACCGACCCGAAGCGCCCAAGCCCGCGACGCCGCCAGGCGGAGCAAAGAAACCCGGTTCGGGCGCGCCGGTGCTTGGACTGAGGAACGCAGGAGCGAAGCGACGCAGAGACGAGGGAAAGCACCGGCCCGAAGCGCCCGAACCCGCGACGCCGCCAGGCGTCGCAAAGAAACCCGGCTTGGGCGCGTCGGTGTCTGGACTGAGGAGTGAGGGAGCGCAGCGGACGAACGACGAGGGAAGACACCGACGCGAAAGCGCCCAAGCCCGCGACGCCGCCAGGCGGAGCAAAGAGACGCTGCGCCATCAGCAGGTATCGGCCAGCTTTTCCAGCACGACCAGCGGGTCAGGAAGCGGTCGCCCGTCCGGGGGGCGGAGCCAGGTGGCGGGTTTGCCTGTCGGCAGCAGGGAGGGCGGTGCCATGACGTAGCTGTCGCGGCAGTGCCACCGTAGTCCGGGCATCTCCTCGATGGTCGAGGGGCCGTAGTCGAGGGAGCAGGACCACCACTCGTCCTCGTCGTCGGAGGTGTTGCGGGTGGCCACATAGAACAGGACCCGGTCACCGTTGGCGGCGACCGGGCCCTGGGCGGTTCCGGCGGAGTCCATGTTCGCGAAGGCGGTCAGGCCCGCGGCGAGCGGCACGTCGAAGACGTCGAAGACCCTGCCCGTGGGGAGGATCACGTTCGCCTCCGGGTCACGTTGCCACCAGTGGCTCAGCAGGGCGGGGTCGGTGGTCGCCTGCATCTGCCAGGCGCGGGAGAGCGGGTGGGCACCGGCGTCCGGGCAGCCGATGCGGTCGCACGAGCAGGCGCGGGAACCGCTGTTCAGGGGCCGCGCCCCGGGACAGCTCGCCCAGCCGAGGGCGGCGTACTCCAGCACGGAGGCGACCGTCTGCTTCGGATGAGCGCGTCGTTTGCCCCGACGAGTCAGCGGTACCCCCACCATCGTGTCCTCCGTCGTCCGCGCGTCCCGCGTGCCTTCGGATGCGATGACATGCCCGTGTTCGGTCGATCAGCGAAAGAAGTCAGACAGCCAGGGTCTACACCACCTGGGACACATCCGCACCGGTCCTCGCACTCTAACGCACAGACCCCATGTGCGAATGACAAACCCCCGGTTCTCACCACGTGCCTGTCGTCACACCAGGTCAGCCGAGCTTCCTGGCCACCTCGGTCGCCCAGTAGGTGAGGATCATGTCCGCCCCGGCCCTGCGGATCGCGATCAGGGACTCCATGATGGCGCGGTCCCGGTCGATCCAGCCGTTCGCCGCGGCGGCCTCGATCATGGAGTACTCGCCGCTGACCTGGTAGGCGGCCACCGGGACGTCCACCAGGTCGCGGATCTGGCGCAGGATGTCGAGGTAGGCGAGGGCGGGTTTGACCATGACGGCGTCGGCCCCCTCCTGGAGGTCGAGGCGCACCTCGCGCAGCGCCTCACCGACCGGGCCCGCGGGGTCCTGCTGGTAGGCGTTGCGGTCGCCGAACTGCGGCGCGCACTCGGCGGCCTCCCTGAAGGGGCCGTAGAACGCCGAGGCGTACTTGACGGAGTAGCCCAGGATGGGGATCTCCTGGAAGCCGTCGGCGTCCAGCGCGGCGCGGATCGCGGCGACCTGGCCGTCCATCATGCCGCTGGGCGCGATGACCTGGGATCCGGCCCTGGCCTGGGCGACCGCGACGGCGGCGTAGCGCTCCAGGGTGGCGTCGTTGTCGACCTCCCCGCCGGGGGTCAGGATGCCGCAGTGGCCGTGGTCGGTGAACTCGTCCAGGCAGGTGTCGGTCATCACGACCAGCGCGTCGCCGACCTCGGCGACCAGGTCGGCGACCGCGCGCTGGACGATGCCCTCGGGGTCGTCGCCGGCCGAGCCCCTGGCGTCCTTGACCTCGGGCACGCCGAACAGGATCAGGCCGCCGACGCCCGCCTGCGCGGCCTCGTTGGCGGCCTTGAGCAGGGAATCGCGGGTGTGCTGCAGGACGCCGGGCATGGAGGTCACGGGACTGGGCTCGTCGATGCCCTCCTTGACGAACACCGGCAGCACCAGCTCCGCGGGATGCAGCCGGGTGCCCGCTGACATCCGGCGCATCGCCGCCGTACGGCGGAGCCTGCGTGGGCGCGCGACAGGGAACTGGGCGGTCATGATGTCTCCCCCTCCCCCCGGCACACGGGCACCACGGAGGGTGAGAGGAGCCGGGGGACGTATTCGGTTTGTCCAACGTCTTCCCGGGTGCCGACGCGCCGACCTCCTGCCGCGCGGCACCCGTGTCTACCGTCCTCCAGGCTACTTGGCGCGGCGCCTGGCCCCTCGTCTGGTCTGGGAGGGCCTGCGGGGGACGTCTCCCGCGGCGACGGCCGCCTGGCGCTGCTTGGCGCCGTACTCCGCCAGTGCCGAGGCGAGAGCGGAGGCGGAGGGCTTGTCGGCCATGACGTCCACCCTGAGCCCGAACTCCTCGGCGGTCTTGGCGGTCTGCGGGCCGATCACGGCGATGACCGTGACGTTGTGCGGCTTGCCCGCGATGCCCACGAGGTTGCGCACGGTGCTCGACGAGGTGAACATCACCGCGTCGAAGCCGCCGCTCTTGATCGCCTCCCGGGTCGGCGCGGGCGGCGGCGCCGCCCTGACCGTCCGGTAGGCGGTGACGTCGTCGCACTCCCAGCCGAGTTCGGTCAGCCCGGCGACCAGGGTCTCGGTGGCGATGTCCGCGCGGGGCAGCAGGACCCGGTTGATCGGGTCGAGCATCGAGTCGTACGGCGGCCACTCGGCGACCAGTCCCTCGGACGACTGCTCCCCCGAGGGCATCAGGTCGGGCTTGACGCCGAAGCTCACCAGGGCCCGCGCGGTGGCCTCGCCGACGGCGGCGACCTTGAGCCCGGCGAAGGCCCTGGCGTCGAGGCCGTACTCCTCGAACTTCTCCCTGACGGCCTTGACGGCGTTGGCGCTGGTGAAGGCCACCCACTCGTAACGGCCTGTGACCAGGCCCTTGATCGCCCGGTCCATCTGCTGCGGGGTCCGGGGCGGCTCGACGGAGATCGTGGGGACCTCCTCGGGCACCGCGCCGTAGGAGCGCAGCTGTTCGACGAGCCCGGCCGACTGCTCCTTGGTCCTGGGCACGAGCACCCGCCAGCCGAACAGCGGCTTGGTCTCGAACCACGACAGGCGTTCCCGCATGCCGACGGCCTCGCCGACCACGATCAGCGCGGGTTCGGTCATCCCGGCGTGCTTGAGGTCGGGCGCGATCCGGCCGAGGGTCGTCACCACGGTGTACTGCTCGGTGGTGGTGCCCGAGCCGCTGATCGCGACCTGTGTCGAGTCGGGACGGCCCGCGGCGATCAGTGCCTTGCCGATCGCGGCGGCCTGGGAGAGCCCGTTGTAGATCACCAGGGTGCCCGCGCCGGTCGCGTGCGCCGACCAGTCGTCGACCTGGGTGGCGTCCACGACACGGAATTCGGGCACGGAGACCGCGGCGGGAATGCCCGCGTAGGTGAGGACGGCGGTCGCCGCCGGCACGCCGGGGACGATCTCGAAGTCCACCTCGGCCTTGGCGCAGGCCGCGACCTCGTCGGTGATCGCGGAGAAGAACATCGGGTCGCCCGCGCACAGGCGCACGACGTCACGGCCCGCCTTGGCGGCGTTGACGGCCCGTAGTGAGACGGCCTCCTCGTTCGCGGTGTCGACGACCTCGACGTTCTCCCGGCAGTGGCGCAGCAGCGTGCCGTACGGCTCCCGATCGAGCACGACGACGTCGGCCTTCGAGAGCAGGTCGGCGCCGCGAAGCGTGAGCAGGCCCTCATCGCCTGGCCCGGCGCCCACGAAGGCGACGAACCCGGCGGAGCGCTCGAAGGTGGTACTTCCGGAGCTCAATGTGCTCGCTCCCCTATCAACGTGCCTGCCCCTTCGGCGATCATCTCGGCCGCGAGGTCGCGACCGAGATCCATGGGCGCCGAAGAGGTCCCGGCGGCGGACTTGCGTACCGCTCTGCTGCCGTCCACGGCGACGACAGCGGCGGTCAGGAACAGATCGTGCCCGCGCTCGGCGGAGTAGGCGCCGACCGGAGCCGAGCACCCCGCCTCAAGTGCGGCGAGCACCGCGCGTTCGGCGGTCACCGCGGCGCGTGTCGCGGCGTCGTCGAGCACGCTCAGGAACTCGGCGAGGTCGGGGCGGTCGGCACGGCACTCGACGGCCAGCGCGCCCTGCCCGGGGGCCGGGAGCATCTCCTCGACCTCGAAGACCTGGGAGATCTCGGCCTCGCGCCCGAGACGGCCGAGTCCGGCGGCGGCCAGGACGATGCCCTGCAGCTCACCGGAGGTGACCTTGCCGATGCGGGTCTCCGCGTTGCCCCGGATCGGGACGTACTCCAGGTCGGGCCTGAGGACCCTCAGCTGGGAGACCCGGCGCGGGGAGCCGGTGCCGATCTTGGCGCCCGGCGGCAGGTCGGCCAGCTTGGCGGGGCCGACCAGCGCGTCCCTCGGGTCGTCGCGGGGCGGGATGGCGGCGATGACGATGCGCGGGTCCGGCGTGGTCGGCAGGTCCTTCAGCGAGTGGACCGCGAAGTCGATCTCGCCCTCGATGAGCTTGTCGCGCAGCGCGCTGACGAAGACGCCGGTGCCGCCGAGCTGGGTGAGGTTGGCCTTGGTCACGTCGCCGAAGGTGGTGACGCCGACGAGTTCGACGGCGCGGCCGGTCAGCTCGGTGAGGCGGGCGGCGACCAGGCCGGACTGGGTCGTCGCCATCAGGCTGCGCCGGGTCCCCATCCTCAGTGGAGAAGCGGTGTCGCTCATCTGCCCACCTCCTTCTTGTTCGTCTCCGTTTCCACCGAATCGACCCGTCTCACCGCATCGGGCACCTTCGGGTCAAGATTGAACAGCTCGCGCAGCGCCTCCGCATAATGATCGCCTGCCGGAGACTCGGCGAGCTGTTTGACACGCACGGTGGGCTCGTGGAGCAGCTTGTCGACCACGCGCCTGACCGTCTGCGCGACCTCGTCGCGGACCCGTCCGTCGAGGCCGGGCACCCGGGAGGCGAGCCGTCCGAGTTCGGCCTCGACCACGTCGGCCGCCTTGCTGCGCAGCGCGACCACGGTCGGGGTGACCCGCGCGGCGCGCTCGGCCGACAGGTAGGCGGCGACCTCGCGGGTGACGATCTCCCGTACGGCGGCGACCGCCTCGGCCCGTCCGCCGTCGTCGGTCTCGGCGATGTCGCCGTCCTGCATCGACTCCAGGTCGACGAGGGTGACGCCGGGCAGGCTCCGCACGGCCGGGTCGACGTCGTGGGGCAGGGCGAGGTCCAGCACGAACATCCGCCTGGCGGGGACCATGTCGACGGTGACGACCACGTCGGTCGCGCCGGTGCACGAGATCACCAGGTCGGCCTCGGCCAGTTCGGCCGTCAGGTCGTCGAACCGCGCGGCCCTGCCGCCGACCGTCTGCGCCAGCCGTACGGCGCGCTCGTGGGTGCGGTTGACGATCACGATGTCGGTGACACCGGCCCGCTGGAGGGTCGCGGCCGACAGGGCGCTCATCGAGCCCGCGCCGACGACCAGGGCGCGCCTGCCCTGGATGGGGCCGAGGGCGCGTTCTGCGAGGGTGAGGCCGACGCCGACGAGGGAGGCGCCCGCCCGGTCGATGCCGGTCTCGGTGTGGGAGCGCTTGCCGACCCGCAGGGCCTGCTGGACAAGCTCGTTGAGCGTCGGGCCCACGGTGCCCTGCTCCTGGGCGAGCCTGAGCGCCGAGCGGATCTGGCCGAGGATCTGCCCCTCGCCGAGGACCATCGAGTCGAGTCCCGAGCCGACGGAGAACAGGTGCTCGACGGCCCGGTCCTCGTAGTGGACGTACAGGTGGCCGGCCAGCCGCTCCATGGGGACGCCGGAGTGGACGGCGAGCAGCTCGGAGATCGCGTTGACGGCCGCGTGGAAGCGGTCGACGGTGACGTAGACCTCGACCCGGTTGCAGGTCGAGACGACCATGGCCTCCGCGACCCGGACGTCCTGTTGCACGTCGTGCAGCAGTTTGACCAGCGCGTCACCGGTGACGGAGACCTGTTCGAGCAGTGCGACGGGGGCGGTCCTGTGACTCAGACCGACGACGAGGACGCTCACCGGGCCTCCTCGGGTCGTGGTGAACCCGTGATCTCCCCGCGGGAGACGTCGTGCCTTCGGGCTCTGTCGTTCACAAGTCCACCGCCTCGGGCCACTCCTCGGCCATCGCGGGCCCCCCAGTCATCCGATCCGTCTTACGTTGTTCGTGGAACGCGAGGATCTGCAGTTCAATGGATAGGTCGACTTTACGGATATCGACGCCTTCGGGTACAGCGAGTACGACCGGGGCGAAGTTCAGAATGCTCGTCACACCGGCGGCTATGACCCGGTCGGCCAGTTCCTGCGCCGCCGCGCCCGGGGTCGCGAGCACGACGATCGACACGGCCCGCCGCCTGATGACGGCCTCAAGCTCGTCGACGTGCTCGACGGTCAGTCCCGCGATGTGGTCACCAACCACCTCCGGGTCGGCGTCCAGGAGCGCCGCGACCCGGAACCCCCTGGAGACGAACCCTCCGTAGTTGGCGAGCGCGCGCCCGAGGTTACCCACCCCGACGATCGCGACCGCCCAGTCCTGGGTCAGACCCAGTTCACGGGAGATCTGGTAGATGAGGTACTCGACCTCGTAGCCTACCCCGCGGGTGCCGTACGAGCCCAGATGCGAGAGGTCCTTGCGAAGCTTGGCCGAGTTCACTCCGGCGGCGACGGCCAGGTCCTCCGAGCTCACGGTCGCCAGGCCCCGCTCGGCCATGCCGTTGAGCGCTCGCAGATAGAGCGGCAACCGGGCGACGGTCGCCTCGGGAATGCCACGTTCACGAGCTTGGGAAAGACGGCGAATCACGTGCCGGAGCTCCAGGGGGACAGGCGGCCGGCGCGGCCCGGACGCGACGGATGACGAGGTGAGGCCACTGTCTTTCAGGTTAGTCCCTTTGTGAACCGGTGCACAAAGTGGGTCTTCCCAGTGTCGGGTACGGAACGGGACGACGAGAACTCCCAGGTTGCTCTCCTGTCCCCCACGTTCCCGGACCGGCCGTGCCCTGGGCTAGCGTGACGGACATGGCACCGCAGGACCACCGCATCACGCTGTACGGCAAGCCCGGCTGTCACCTGTGTGACGACGCGCGGGCGGTGATAGGCCGCGTGGCGGCGGAGCTGGGCGTTCCGTGGGAGGAGCGTGACATCACGCTCTCCGAGGAGGACCAGGCGAAGTACTGGGAGATGATCCCGGTCACGCTGATCGACGGCGTCCAGCACGACTTCTGGCGGGTCGACGAGGGTCGGCTGCGCGCCGCGCTGGCTCGCTAGATCCTGAACGCCGTGGGCAGCGGCATCACCTTGGCGGCGTTGACCGTGAGTTCGATCACGTTGGTCGCCAGCACCATGCTCTGCCGCTCGGCGACGAAGCGCTCGACGTGGGGCTGCCGCTGGTGCTCGGCGTAGGCCACCTCGTCGCGGTACAGCTCGTAGACGATGCGCTGCAACGGGGCCGACTTCACCGAGTGGCAGGCGTAGATCAGCGTGTCCGGCTCGGCGCGGCGGACGGCCTCAAGTGTCTCCTCGGCCAGCCGGTCGAACCTCTCCCCGGTGCCGTCGAGGAGGGTGAACACGGTCAGCAGCCCGAAGATGGCCGGGGAGGGACGGCCCGCGCCACCCGCCTGCTCGGGCCCGGCGCCGGGATACATGACGCCGGTCTCCGGGGCGGCCATGGGCGGCTGGCCGTAGGCGCCGAAGGCGGGCACCCCGGGCTGGGACTGTTCGGGCGCCTGGCCGTGCCTCGCGCCCCGTGAGAGGTCGGGGCCGCCGGGCGGGACGGGCGGGGCGCCGAAGGCCTGGTCGGCGGGCATGGGGGCGAGGCCGTTGTTGTGCCTGCCGCCGTACAGGGGGTCGGCGGCGAACTCGCCCGTGCCGGGACCGACGGCGGGATCGACGGGTTTGGCGCGCCTGCCGCCGCCGCGCCTGCCGTACTCGTTGGTCTGGATGTCGTACTCACCGGTGGCCGGGCCGCCGGAGGTCATGCCGAACTGGCCGTTCCCCTGCGGCTGCGGGCCGTACGCGCCTGCCGGGGGCGGTGCGGCGGGGGGCGCAGAGGGCTGCGCGGTGGGCGGCGCGGCGTAGTCGCCCGCCATGAACATGCCCGTCGCGGGCCCGCCGAACATCTCGTTCCCCACGGGCGGCGCGTTCGGCGGAATCGGTGCCTGCCGTGTGTGCGCCGCGTAGTCGGCCTCCCGCTCCCCGGCCCGATATTCGGCCACCAGGTCTCCGAGACCGGAATGGCGCGCGGAGTCCTCGGGTACGGCCCGGCGCCCGGCGACCTGGACGTCCTGGAAGGGCGGCTGCTCCGGCGCGGCCCTGCGGCCCGCGGGCCGTGTCTCGCGTCGTGCGTCCTCCACCGGTTCCTCCTCGTCCTCGTCCTCGTACGGCGCCAGCGGGCGCAGCACGACGTACCACACGGCGGCCCCGGCGACGGCGAGCAGGACGATGGTGAGCATCCCGGGGACCGCGAAGCTGACCGCCCCGATCGTGGCCAGGCCCACGGGGCCGAGCACGAGCATGGCGTGCAGGTTGTCGGCGTCGTAGTCGTCGCCGTTGCGGCGCAGCACCGCGAGGATCAGGGCGCCCAGCAGGACGAGCGCGGCGCCCGCGTGAACCGCCCAGAGCAGGTAGGCCGGGAAGACGTCCCAGTGGCGGCTGCCCAGCGGCAGGCTGGTGGTGAACTCCTGTTCGAGGTCCACCCGGTCGGAGATCATGATGACCGTTCCGACAATGGTGAACGCCACGCCGAGGAGCCAGGAGGCGAACCTTCCCGCGGACCCGCGTCCGATGAGCTGGACCACTCCGACGGCCAGCCAGAGCGGGGCGAGCAATGATCCGGAAAGCTGGAAAACGCGGAATGTGGTCGCCCCAAATCCAATGAGACAGCCGGTTCCGATTACTGCGAGTGACACGCCCAGCGTCGCCGTCGTGAGGCTCCAGGCGATCAGCCATCCCTTGCGTTCATCCCGGATACGGCTGATGAGAGCGACTGTGGCGATGATCGCGAGCAGCGCCCCGGCGAACGCGATGACAGCGACGAGGAGATTCATGGTGCCTCCAATGCTGCCGGACATTACCCGCTAACCGGTAGCCGAACTGATGACGGGCTGCTCGGACCGACGTAAAACCACCGGCGCCCTACCGTACCGACCGATTACCGGCAGTCACGACATTGCCCAGTGGATTGTGGAATTTCAGGTTGTTTTCCTAGAGTGTTCGAGCACGCCGTGCCCCCTCCCCCAAGGGATACCGGATGCCAGACACGTGGCCGTTCGCCGGGCCCCTCCCCACGACCACCGGGGTGACCCAGCCTGCCCGCAGTAATGAGCTCGCCGCACGCGAGGACGCCTCGGAGGAACTCCGGAGGCTTGTTCTGCGTGCCAAGACAGGGGACACGGACGCCTTTGGCACGCTCTACGACCGCTACCTGGACCTGGTCTACCGGTACGTCTACTTCCGGGTCGGCTCCCATCCACTGGCCGAGGACCTCACCAGCGAGACCTTCCTGAGGGCCCTGCGCCGGATCGCCGACTTCACCTGGCAGGGCCGCGACTTCGGGGCCTGGCTGGTGACCATCGCCAGGAACCTGGTCGCCGACCACTTCAAGTCGGGCAGATACCGCCTTGAGGTCTCGACCGCCCAGGTGTTCGACGTCCCCCTCGACGGCCCGCACATCCCGGAGAACGCCGTCGTCACCGCGATGATCAACGATCGGGTGCTCAGCGCGGTGCGCGCGCTCGGTCCCGAGCAGCAGGAGTGCGTGGTCCTGCGGTTCCTGCACGGCATGTCCCTGGCGGAGACCGCTCTCGTCATGGGCAAGAAGAGCGGGGCGATCAAGGCCCTGCAGTTCCGTGCCATCCGGGCGCTGGCTCGTACGCTGCCCTCGGATCTCGGCTGACCGTACCGATGGCAGGGGATCGCGTAACCTGGCACGCGGGGCTGTCGTTAGGCAAGTGCACAGACGGATCATGACCTGGGGGCGGCAGGGAGCGTTCATGGGTAAGTGGCTGCCCGGCATCTCACACAGATCGCGGACACACATCCAGGATCGCGTGTCCCGGCTCGGTGCCGACATGAGCGGCGACCCCCGGCCCGAGTTCCGCGCCGAACTGCGTGAACGCCTGATGAACGCCGCCGAGGAGGACCTGCCCCCCGAGCCCGTCGTCGCCGACGGCCCGGACGCCCCCCGGCGGGCGCGGCGCCGTACGGCGCTGGTGCCCCAGCTGGTGAGCCTGGCGTTGGCGGGCGCGCTGGTGGCGGGAGGCGTGGGGACCTACCGGTCGATGCCCGGCGACGCGCTCTACCCCCTCAAGCGGGCGGCGGAGAGCACGTTGTTCCACCTGAGCACCGACGACGCCGAGCGGGCCGACCGCTCCTTCGGCTACGCCGAGACGCGCGCCCACGAGGTCGAGGAGCTTCTCGGCGCGACCAAGCGGGAGAGCGGCCTGATCGACGAGACCCTCAAGGACATGGAGGACACCACCCGCTCCGCGGTCACCTCCCTCACCCGGGTCGAGCGCCGCAGCGGCAGGAGCACCGGGCAGCTCAGGCGTTTCGTCCAGAAACAGCGCAACCAGATCGAGATCATGCTCCCCAAGATGGACGAGGAGGACCGCCGCAGGGCCAACGGCTACCTCGACTACATCGACGGCCTGACCCAGCCCGACTCGCGGCCCGTCACCAGGGACTGATCCACACCAGGACGTCACAGGGCGTCACGACGACTGTCACGGGGTCTAGAGAGCGGCGCACGGGCGCGGTGCACGGGCGCGGTTAAGCTGAGGGGCTATGAGGCGGCTACTACGACGGCGGGACGAACCTCGGACGGCCGGAGAGGTGGCGGCCGCGGCGGCGGTGGCCATGCCGATGGCCGAGCCCGACCCGTCCTCGGCCGCCTTCTTCGACGTCGACAACACGATGATGCGCGGCGCCTCCATCTACCACTTCGCCAGGGGGCTGGCCTCGCGCGGCCTGTTCACCACCAAGGACCTGCTCAGGTTCGCCCTCGGCCAGGTCATCTTCCGCGTCCGCGGCGACGAGAACCCCGACCACATCGCCAAGGCCAGGGAGACCGCGCTGGCGTTCGTCGCGGGCAGCAAGGTCGAGGAGATCGTCAGGCTCGGCGAGGAGATCTACGACGAGGTGATGGCCGACCGCATCTGGGCGGGCACCCGCGCCCTCGCCCAGGGCCACCTGGACGCCGGCAGACGGGTCTGGCTGGTCACCGCGACGCCGGTCGAGCTGGCCCGGGTCATCGCCCAGCGCCTCGGCCTGACCGGCGCCCTGGGCACGGTCGCCGAGACCAGGGACGGCGTCTACACCGGGCGTCTGGTGGGCGACCTGCTCCACGGTCCCGCCAAGGCGGCGGCCGTACGGGCGCTGGCCCGCCGGGAGGGGCTCGACCTGGACCGCTGCTCCGCCTACAGCGACTCGGCCAACGACCTGCCGCTGCTCTCGCTCGTCGGTCACGCGACCGCGGTCAACCCGGACGCCGAGCTGCGCGAGTACGCCAGGGAGAACGGCTGGGACATCAGGGACTTCCGTACCGGCCGTAAGGCGACCATGATCGGGCTGCCCATCGCCGCGGGCGCCGGGGCGGTCGCGGGCGGAGTCGCCGCGGCCGTCGCCCTGCGCCGTTTCTACCGCTCCAGGTGACCCGTCCCCGTTCCAGGTCCGAGAGGGTCAGAGGAACGGCGGGAAGGCGTGTCCCCGCCGCAGGCGCAGCTCGTTCAGCTGCTGCTGGATGACCTCACGGACCTGGTCGGTGAGGTTGAGGACCAGCATGGGGTCGTCGGCGTCCGAGGGGGCGAACTCGTCGGTCCTGATGGGCTCGCCGAAGCCGATCACCCACTTGGACGGCAGCGGCACCAGCCCGAGCGGGCCGAGCCAGGGAAAGAACGGCGTGACCGGCAGGTACGGCAGGCCGAACGCCCTGGCCAGGAAGCGCAGGTCGCCGATCTTGGGGTAGATCTCCTCGGCCCCCACGATCGCGCAGGGGATGATCGGCACCCCCGCCCTGATGGCTGAGGCGACGAACCCGCCACGGCCGAAGCGCTGCAGCCGGTAGCGCTCGGAGAACGGCTTGCCCACACCCTTGAACCCCTCGGGGAAGACCCCGACGAGTTCGCCCTTGCGCAGCAGGCGGTCGGCGTCCTCCGGGCAGGCCAGGGTGTGCCCGGTCTTGCGGGACAGATGCCCGAGCACGGGGAGTTGGTAGACCAGGTCGGCGCCGAGCAACCGTACGGCGCGGTGGCTCGGGTGCTCGTCGTGCAACGCCACCTGGAGCATGAGCGCGTCGAGCGGGACGGTGCCCGAGTGATTGGCCACGACCAGGGCGCCGGAGTCGTCGGGGACGTTGTCCATCCCGACGGTCTGGACGCGGAACCAGTGCCGGTACAGCGGGCGGATGAGTTCGAGCAGCACCCGGTCGGTGAGCTCGGGGTCGAAGCCGAACTCGTCCACGTCGTACTGTCCGGAGACCCGGCGCCGCAGGAAGTCCAGCAGTCCCGCGACGCGGTCGTCCTTCTCGCTCACCGTCCGGCCACCGTCGGGAGAAGCCGGGAGGGCAGGCCCCGCGAACGGACGAAGTCCTCGAACGCGGCGGCGGTGGAGAACTTGGGCCGCCAGCCGAGCTCCGCGGCGAGCCTGGTGGTGTCGACCACGCGTCCGTAACGCATCAGGCGCACCTGCTCGGCGGAGTAGCCGGTCAGCCCCGTGCCCTTGACCAGGTCGCCCATGAGGTCGCCCATGAGCCGGAAGGCCGGTGAGGGCAGCGGGATCGTCGGCAGGCCCGCCCTGCGGGCGCACTGGGACAGCAGCAGCACACCGTCCCCGGCCACGTTGAACGTTCCGGGGTGGTCCTCGGTGGCCATCCGCCTGAGCACCTCGACGGCGTCGTCCTCGTGGACGAACTGCAGCCGGGGGTCGAAACCGAGCACGGTCGGCAGGACCGGCTGGGTGAGGTAACGCGTCAGGGGCGAGTCGATGCCCGGTCCCATGAAGTTGGCGAACCTGAGTGTCGAGACGACCACGTCCGCGCGTCGCCTGGCGAAGCCACGGACGTAGCCCTCGACCTCTGAGGCGTCCTTGGCGTAGCCATGGCCCGGGTGCTCGCCGGGATCGCTGTCCTCGGCGAAGACCGCCGGGTCGTGCGGGGAGGAACCGTACACCGCCGTGGTCGAGCGGATCACGACACGGCGGACCGTCGCGGACCGCTGACAGGCACCGAGCAGTTGCATGGTGCCGATGACGTTGTGCTCTTTCATGAGGGCCCTGCCACCGCTCCGCGAGGGAGCGCTGACCAGGCTCATGTGGACCACAGTGTCGATGTCGGCGGCCGCGATCACCTGGGCGATGTCGGGGCTGCGCAGATCGACACGGACGAACTCCGTCCGGCCGGGAGGTACGCCGCCATCACGTGAGAGCGAGGGCGGCGGCACCGTGTCCACTCCGATGACCCGGTCGATGGCCGGGTCAGCCGCGAGAACGCTCGCCACTCGGGCGCCGATGTGGCGCGAGACCCCGGTGACAAGCACGGTATGGGTCATCGGCGCCTCGCAGATCCGCGTCGCTACTTCTTGTTACGCCGCTGGATGCGGGTCTTCTTGAGCAGCTTACGGTGCTTCTTCTTCGCCATGCGCTTACGGCGCTTCTTGATCACAGAGCCCACGGGACCCCCAGGTAGCTGGTAGCCGAGTTTGTCAGACCGGTGCGCGCGAGCACACCGGCTCAACAGACTACCGGCGATCCGTGGTAGATCGCCCCCTGGGGGGAGCCCGGGTACCGGAACTCACGGCGTGACGCGCACGCCGCTACCCCACCGTCGTCTTGTCGAAGGCCGGGTTCCCGTCACCGGATCTCACCCGGGGACCGGAACCCGTCGGCCGTTCGCCCGTCTTCGCTCACCCGGTGGCCGGGTCACCCAGGACCCCGGCCGCCGGGCTCACCCGTCGGGCTCGCACCGCTTCAACCAGCCTCGATGTAGGCGTCCCTGAGATAGTCGTGGACCGCCTGCTCCGGCACTCTGAAGGATCGGCCGACCCGGATGGCCGGCAGCTCGCCCGAATGCACGAGTCGGTACACCGTCATCTTGGACACCCTCATGACAGTGGCCACTTCGGCCACGGTCAGGAACTTCACCTCACTGAGAGGTCTTTCGCCTGCACCCATCGGACGCCTCTTCCGCACGTGTTTCCGGGTTATCCCCACTGGTGCCATTGCTCACGCACGTGTACTGCCGTCAGCGTAAGACGGGACTCCGAGTGTGCAAACCCCCCACTGTCTCAGTCTTCGCAGTCCCACGTCAGCGAAACGGAAGAAAACGCTGGCCAGCAGCCGGAACCCACCTCTCCCCCTGGTCTTGGAACGGACCAACTGTCTCTTCTCAGAGTCGCCCACAACGGCCAAAAATTTGGCAAACGGGTGGCGAGGCAGATGGAATGCAGGCGCGAAAAGCACGTAAGGGTCGGGCCGATTCGTGCAACGCCCGTCTCAGAGAGCCCGTACGACTCTCTCGATCAGATGATCCGTCAGCGGAGCGTAATACCTCGGTAGCACGTTGTCGTCAAGGGGCACGGTGACCGCGATCTTCCCCTCGGCCTCGCCGACGAAGAGCGCGGGGTCGTTGCTGTCGGCGAAACCGACCGTGAGGACGCCCGCCTCCCCTGCCGCCCCGGCCCAGCCGTGGTCGGCGATCACCAGGTCCGGCCGCCCGTCGCCGAGTTCGGCGAGCATGGCCTCCATGGGGGCCGCGTCGTGGGTGTGCGCGAAGTTGCCCCGGTCCGCGACCATGGCGACACCGCCCAGGTAGCGGATCTCGTGCTTGCGGCCCGAGGCGGGGCTGCGGTGGGACCAGCCCTCGGCCGGGTCGAGCAGCGTCGCGCCATGCCTGCTGAGCAGCCCGGCCAGCACCAGGTGCACGGCCAGCAGCCCGGTCGGGTGGCCGGTGGCGATCAGCACCCTCGGCGAGCCGACGCGCAGCGCCCCGGCGATCGTGTCTCCCATCGCCTCGACGGCGTCGATCGTCAGGTCGGGGTCGATGGTGTCCTGGCCGTCGCGGTGGTCGGGGTCGGCCACGACCCCGGCGGACTTGGCCATCAGTTCGAGGACGTCCCGCTCGTCCCAGCGGCCCTCCGGCCTCAGCCCGAACAGGTGGCGCGGCTCCCGCTCGGCCAGTGCCCGGTAGTGGTCGAGGTTGTTCTCCCTGCTGGTGGCCACGTCCCCGGCGATGCGGGTGCGGACCAGGTGCGCGCGGAGGCTCTCACGCGTCATCGGCCGCCGGTCGCTCATCCGTCCTTCCCCTCCTGTCTCGGCGTGCTCTCCCACCGTCACGGTCATGGGAGGGGGTCCAGTCCGTGGAAGGGGAAGATGGCCTTCCTTGTCGCCATGATGGCTCTGTCGATCGGGTCTGCTGGATCATAACCAGCAGAAAAATCCCGAAATTCCGGGTTCCTGCCATCGGTCAGCGTGAGCGGCGCCGTCTCCCCCGTGCGCTCGGCGACGAACCGCCGCCAGCCGGGAGGCGTCTCGGTCTCCGGGTCGAGCGGGTGACCGGAGACCTCGGCGATCAGGTGGGTCCAGGCCCTGGGCACCACCCGGACCAGCTCGTATCCCCCGCCGCCGGTGACGACCCAGCGCCCTCCCGCGGTCTCGTGCGCCAGCTCGTGCAGGGCCGCGTAGGCGGCGCGCTGGCCGTCCAGGCTGAGCATGAGGTGGGCCAGCGGGTCCAGCGCGTGGCTGTCGCAGCCGTGCTGGGTGACCAGGACCTCGGGGGCGAACTCCCGCAGCAGCGGCGGCACGACCGCGCCGAAGGCCCTCAGCCAGCCGATGTCCCCGCATCCGGCGGGCAGCGCGACGTTGACCGCCGTCCCCTCCGCCCCGCGCTCGTCGGGGAAGCCCGTCCCGGGGAAGAGCGTGCGTGGGCTCTCGTGCAGGCTGATCGTCAGCACCCTGGGGTCGTCGTAGAAGGCGGCCTGGACCCCGTCGCCGTGGTGCACGTCCACATCGACGTAGGCCACCCGGGTCGCGCCCTGGGCCAGCAGCCAGGCGATCGCCACCGCCGGGTCGTTGTAGACGCAGAACCCGCTCGCCGCGTCGGGCATCGCGTGGTGCAGCCCGCCGGCGACGTTGACCGCGTGCTCGGCCTCGCCGTGCCACACGGCGCGGGCCGCGGCGAGGGTGGCACCGGTGATCAGCGCGGAGGCCTCGTGCATCCCGGCGAAGGCCGGGGTGTCCTCGGTGCCGATCCCGTGGGCCCGGTCGGGGCGCCCCTCCGCGGAGGCCCGCCTGACGGCCTCGATGTAGCCGCGCCCGTGGACCATCGCCAGCTCGTCGTCGGTCGCGGCCACACAACCGGCCACCTCGACGGCGTCGAGCACACCCAGCTCCCTGGCCAGCGCCATGGTCAGCTCGACCCGCACGGGCGCGAGCGGATGCCCCGGCCCGAAGTCGTATCCGGTGAGCGCGTCGTCCCAGACGACCCTCACGGACCGGCTCATGCGCCCTCCCTGTTCGACCGCGACGCGAGAAACGGGCGCTCCGGTACGGCCCCGCCCCCGGATCTCCCCACCCCGGCCGACGTTACCGCACGTGCAGACGCACAGACCCATCCGGCCTCTGACGGCCCCCAGGCGGCCCCTCGGACAGGCACCCCGCCTCGGACCCTCAGGCGGGCACGACCTCGGCGACCCTGCGCAGTCTCCTGACCGCGGGCACCAGCAGCAGGCAGACGCAGCCGCACACCGCGACCACCGCGGAGACGGCCAGCGTCTCCCGCGCGCCGAACACCCCGGCGAGAGGCCCGGCGAGCACCTGCCCGACCGGTACGGCGAGCGTCGAACCGCCGACCTCGTAGGCGGTGACCCGGTTGAGCGCCTCCGGAGGCACCTGCGTCTGGATGCTCGTGGCCCACATGACCGACCAGAACGCCCAGCCGACACCGCCGACCACGTGCCCGGCCATCAGGACCCCCAGCGGCGCCCCGATCGCGATCGTCAGCGGTTCGAGCGCGAAGCCGAACATGCCGATCGCCCCGGCCATCAGCGGGCGGGCGGGACGCACCCGCATCGCGAGCAGGCCGCCCAGGATCGTGCCCGCGCCCGAGGCCGACATGACCAGTCCGTACGCCTGGTCCCCCAGCCTGCCGCCGATAAGCACAGAGCCCAGCGGGATCAGCGGGCCGAACAGGGTGGCGCCGAAGATGATCCAGACCAGGATCACCGACCACATCCAGGTCCTGGACCGGAACTCCAGCCAGCCGCCGCGCAGGTTGCGCCACATCGACTCCTCGGCGACGACCGGGGAGCCCGGGGGCAGACGCATCAGGAGCAGGCAGGTGGCACTGATCGCGAACCCCACGGCGTCGAGCGCGAAGACCACCCCGACGTTGACGAAGCCCGCGACGGCCCCGGCGACCCCCGGCCCGACCAGCATCATGATCGACTCGGAGACGCGCAGGGTGGCGTTGGCCCGCTGCACGTCCCTGGCCACCCTGGGGATCGTGCTGGCGACGCCCGGCTGGTACATGGCGGCCGCGGCGCCGTTGATCGCCGAGATGACCAGCACCTGCCACAGCGTGGGGGTGCCGAAGACGAACAGCGAGGCCAGCAGCGCCTGGGTCACGACCCTGACGACGTCCGCGCCGATCATCATGCGGCGCGGGGTGAACCTGTCGGCGAACACCCCGCCGAACAGGATCAGCAGCGCGACCGGTGCCATCCAGGCGGCCAGTGCCAGCCCGACGCCGGTCGGGCCGTACCCCAGGCCGCCGACGCCGAGCGCGGTCGCGATCGGCACCATCGCGCTGCCGAGCATGGAGACCGAACGGGCGGTGAAGAAGAGGCCGAAACCCCGCGACCAGACCGCGGGTCTCTCCCGTTCCCCCTGGCCGACGGCTCGTACGGCTTGCCCGCCCATCACATCACTCCCCGAGGCTTCCGTGGAGATGATGCCGCTTATCGCAAGAAAAGGAAACTTTACTGACTAATAGGGGATATCACCCACCGGCGAGCTGACGGCTTCGGTCCCTGGCGGCCTCGATGGCGGCCAGGAAGGCCGCGCGGACGCTGTGGCGCTCCAGCTCGGCGATGGCCGCGATGGTCGTGCCGCCCGGCGAGGTGACCGCCTCGCGGAGGATCACCGGGTGCTCGCCGGAGTCACGGAGCATGATGGCCGCGCCGACGATCGACTGGGTGACCATGTCGAGGGCGGCGGAGCGGGGCATGCCGAGCAGGATGCCCGCGTCGACCATGGCCTCGACGAGATAGAAGAAGTAGGCCGGGCCGCTGCCGGACAGCGCGGTCGCGGCGTCCTGCTGGGACTCGGGGATGCGCAGCACCTTGCCGACCGGCCGCAGCAGGTCCTCGGTCAGCCGCAGGTGCTCCTCGGCGGCGTGGGCGCCCGCGGAGATCACGCTCATCGCCTCGTCGACCAGCACCGGGGTGTTCGACATGACCCGTACGACCGGGACGTCGCCGGCCAGCCTCGACTCCACGAACGAGGTCGTGATGCCCGCCGCCGCCGAGATCACCAGCCTGTCGGCGGAGACGTGCGGGGCGATCTCGGTCAGCAGGGAGCCCATGTCCTGCGGCTTGACCGCGAGGATGATCGTCTCGGCGCTCTCCGCGGCCTCGGCGTTGGTCACGATGCGCACGCCGTACCGCTTGCCGAGGTCGGCGGCCCGCTCAGGGCGCCGCGCCGTCGCCAGCACATCGTCCGGCTCGAACCCGGCCCGCAGCAGGCCCGACAGCAGGGCCTCGCCCATCTTCCCGGTTCCCAGAATCGCGATCACGTCAACGCACCTTGCATGAGGAGAAGCGGATGACCAGCCTAAGGGCAGCCCTGACGAGCCACGACGCGGGTGGTTGAACCGTACGGCGCCGTGATCCGTTGACAGGGTTATGCGTAGGATCGTGATTCCCGTCCTGGCCGGAGGCCTGCTGCTGACGGCGGCCTGCGGTACCCAGAGCGTCCAGAGCGGCGCCGTCGTCCCCGAGGCTCCCGCGGGCGCCGCGGGCGGCGCCGTCCCCTCCCTCTCGGTGGGCCACACCGTCGCCCCCAGGGTCGAACCGACAGAAAAGGGCGCCCCCAAGCCGGTCAAGCCGGAGGGCCACGCCATCGGCCCGCGCAAGGTGGCCTGGCTGTCCGCCAAGCCGTCGAAGGACGGCCGGAGCCTGCGGGTCGTCTGGTGGTCCGGGGTCGAGCCCTGCCAGGTGCTCGACCGGGTGACCGTCAAACAGACCTCCAAGCGGGTGACCGTCACCCTCTGGGAGGGCCAGAGCGGCAAGATCCAGAACCCGGTCTGCATCGACATCGCCATCAAGAAGGTGACGACCGTCAAGCTCAAGGCCCCCCTCGGGCACCGCAAGGTCGTGGACGGCGCCAAGCCCGCCCCCAAGCCCAAGAACTGACCCTGCGTCAGGGAACGTTCGCCACCCGCCTGCACCCGCCGGGCCGGGCGGGCCGCTCGTCGGTCCAGCCCTGCTCGGTGTAGGCCGTGTAGTCGAGCACCGTACCCCGGGGCAGCCCGCCACGGTTCGTCACCGCAGTGCTCCTGTCCCCGGCCAGCTCCCCCGTCCGGGGGTCGACCATGATCTGGTAGTCGGTGGGAATCCTGACCTTGGACGGCCGGTCGGCGTTGATCCGCACGGCCACCTCGGTACGGCCCAGCGCGTCGACGACCTCCCCGACGACCTCCGTGCCGGGACGGCCCGCGAGGATCCGCAGCGCCGCGGCCCGCAGGGCGGGAGGGCTCGGCAGATCCAGCAGCGAGACCGCGGCGAGGCTCAGGTACTCCTCCTCCCCCGCGTCCTTCGGCACCTCCCTCCGCGCCGCCCTTCCTGAGACGGGGGGCGCCTGGCGCGGGCGGGTCCGCAGGGTCCTCAGCCGTTCGAGCAGCGCCGCCGGGTCCGTCGGCAGCGCCTGCAGTTCGGCGAAGGTCAGCTCGGCCGCCCTGTGGTCGTACAGGATCCTCCCGGACCCGGTGTTCCAGGAGTATCCACACATGTTCGACATATCACCCAGCGTGTAGTCGTACTTCTCGGCCGGGTTCCACGGCTTGCGCGCCTTTCCACGCGGCAGGACCAGGGAGCGTTTCGGCTGTGCCTCGGAGATGACGAGGGTGGGATCATCGGGCTTCCGCGGTGCCCAGAGCACGACGTCGTAGGTGTTGATCACGACACCGCTGGAGACGGCGTCCGACGGGAAGAGCGACCCGACGACGGAACGGCGCCGCCAGTAGGCACCGGTCCCCACCGGAGCCTTCTCCACCTTGTCCGCGAGGTCCAGGAGGACCTGCCCTCCCTTCGCCGGGACCACCACGGTCGGCGGTACGGCGTCGCCCAGGCCGGACACGACGACCGTGACCGCCACCGCGACCGCCACGGTCGCGGTGGCCACCCCGGCGACCGGTGTCCATCGCCGCGCCCCGGCCCTGGCCGTACGGGTCCCGGGGTCCTTCAGGCGCGCCCTGGCACGGGCCACGATCTCGGGCGTGGGCGGCGGCGCGTCGGGCAGGTGGGACGCCATCAGGGTGATCTCATCCATCGTGGGCCTCCTCCAGCGGGTTGACGCCGCCCAGTGCCTTGCGTAGCTGTTTGCGGGCCCGGTTCAGCCGGGAAGCCACGGTTCCGTAGGGGATGCCGAGCGCCTCGGCGACCTCGGCGTGCGCCAGGCCGCCGAGCGCCAGGAGCAACACCACGTCGCGGTCCCGCTTGGCCAGACCGGCGAGCGCCCCCGCGAGCCTGCCCGTCACCTGCTCCGCGGTGACCCTCGCCGCCACCGCGTCCTCGTGTCCCTCGTGCGCCCGCCCCCACGGGGTGCCGGTACGGCTGAGCGCCTTCCAACGGCGTACCTCCTGGCGCCGATGCCTGGCGACGAGGTTGGTGGCGATGCCGTACAGCCACGGTCTGACGGCACCCCTGGCCGCGTCGAAGCGGTGGCGGTCGCGGAAGGCGATCAGGAAGGTGTCCGCCGCGAGATCGTCGGCGGCGTCGGTGTCCAGACGCCTGGCGACATAGCGGTGGATCTCGGCGAAGTGGGCGTCGAAGACCCGGTCGAAGGCCTCCCCGACCCCCTCCGCCAGGTCCACATCGGAGGGGTCGATCATGTCGGGGCCGTCCCGGGAGCGATCATGCGTGTTCCTTCGTTGGGGGATGTGGATCGCCCGTTGTTTCCCGGATTCCGGGAACCCTTTCACGCGCCCAAGGGTTGAGCGACATAGACTCAAGTCGTTTGACAAACACCACTCGAAGCTCCACTATGAGTCTGACCCACTCAACTTTGACTACAAGGACGTACTCATGGCACGTGCGGTAGGTATCGACCTGGGGACGACCAACTCCGTCGTCTCGATTCTCGAAGGCGGTGAGCCCACGGTCATCGCCAACGCTCAGGGCTCGCGGACCACCCCGTCCGTGGTCGCCTTCGCGAAGAACGGTGAAGTCCTCGTTGGTGAGGTCGCCAAGCGGCAGGCCGTCACCAACGTCGACCGGACCATCCGCTCGGTCAAGCGCGAGATGGGCACCACCTGGGCTCAGGAGATCGACGGCAAGAAGTTCTCCCCGCAGCAGATCAGCGCCTTCGTCCTGCAGAAGCTCAAGCAGGACGCCGAGGCCTACCTGGGCGAGAAGATCACCGACGCGGTGATCACCGTCCCGGCCTACTTCAACGACGCCCAGCGTCAGGCCACCCAGGAGGCGGGCACCATCGCCGGCCTCAACGTGCTGCGCATCATCAACGAGCCGACGGCGGCCGCGCTCGCCTACGGTCTCGACAAGGAGAAGGACGAGACCATCCTCGTCTTCGACCTCGGTGGCGGCACCTTCGACGTGTCCCTGCTCGACGTCGGCCAGGAGGACGGCCACGGCTTCGTCGAGGTCAAGGCCACCAGCGGCGACAACCACCTCGGTGGTGACGACTGGGACCAGCGCGTCGTCGACGAGCTGGCCAACCGCTTCAAGAACGCGCACGGCGTCGACCTGACCAAGGACAAGATGGCCCTGCAGCGTCTGCGCGAGGCCGCCGAGAAGGCCAAGATCGAGCTGTCCAGCCAGTCCGAGACCTCGATCAACCTTCCCTACATCACGGCCTCCGCCGAGGGTCCGCTGCACCTGGACGAGAAGCTCACCCGGGCCGAGTTCCAGCGGCTGACCGCCGACCTGCTTGAGCGGTGCAAGGGCCCGTTCAACCAGGTCGTCAAGGACGCCGGCATCAAGGTCTCCGACATCGCCCACGTGGTCCTCGTCGGCGGCTCGACCCGTATGCCCGCGGTCGCCGAGCTCGTCAAGGAGCTGACCGGCGGCAAGGACCCCAACAAGGGCGTCAACCCGGACGAGGTCGTGGCCATCGGCGCCGCCCTGCAGGCCGGTGTGCTCAAGGGTGAGGTCAAGGACGTCCTGCTGCTCGACGTGACCCCGCTGTCGCTGGGCATCGAGACCAAGGGCGGCATCTTCACCAAGATCATCGAGCGCAACACCACGATCCCCACCAAGCGCTCGGAGGTCTTCACCACGGCCGAGGACAACCAGCCGTCGGTGCAGATCCAGGTCTACCAGGGCGAGCGTGAGATCGCGGCCTACAACAAGAAGCTGGCCACCTTCGAGCTGACCGGCATCGCCCCGGCGCCGCGCGGCATCCCGCAGATCGAGGTCACCTTCGACATCGACGCCAACGGCATCGTCAACGTCTCCGCCAAGGACCTCGGCACCGGCAAGGAGCAGACGATGACCATCACCGGCGGCTCCGCGCTGCCGAAGGACGACATCGAGCGCATGATGCGCGAGGCCGAGTCCTACGCCGAGGAGGACAAGCGCCGCCGCGAGGAGGCCGAGACCCGCAACAACGCCGAGTCGCTGGTCTACCAGACCGAGAAGTTCCTCGGCGAGAACGCGGAGAAGGTCCCCGACGACATCAAGAACGAGGTCAACGAGGCCCTCACCGAGCTGAAGAAGTCCCTTGAGGGCACCGACTCGGCGACGATCCGCGCCTCCGCGGAGAAGCTCGCCACGGTCAGCCAGAAGATGGGTTCCGCCATCTACGCCCAGTCCCAGGCCTCCGAGGGCCAGGCCGGTGCGGCGGGCGCCGCGGGCGCCGACGGCCAGAAGGCCGACGACGACGTGGTCGAGGCTGAGATCGTGGACGACGAGCCGAAGCGCGACAACGGCGCGAAGTGACGTCGCAGGCCGAGGGGAGCACGAGCGTGAACACGCGTGAGAACGGTTCCGAGCAGGAGCCGGTGATCCGCGACAACCGCAAGATCGACCCCGAGACGGGGCAGGCGCGCGCGGCGGACGGTGAGCAGGTCAAGGAGCAGGCCGAACAGCCCGCTCCGGCCGCCGACCTGGCCTCGGCCGAGCTGGCGATCCAGCTCGCCGAGCGCACCGCGGACCTGCAGCGTCTCCAGGCGGAGTACTCCAACTACCGCAAGCGGGTCGATCGAGACAGGACCCTGATCAAGGAACAGGCGGTGGCCGGTGTGCTGACCGAGCTGCTCCCGGTTCTCGACGACATCGGCAGGGCCCGCGACCACGGCGAGCTCACCGGCGGTTTCGCCAAGGTGAGCGAGTCGCTGGAGGTCGCGACGGGCAAGCTGGGGCTGAGCGCCTTCGGGACCAAGGGCGAGCCCTTCGACCCGACGGTGCACGAGGCCCTCATGCACAGCTACTCCCCCGATGTCACCGAGCCGACCTGCGTGGAGATCCTGCAGCCCGGCTACCGAATCGGCGACCGCGTGCTCCGCCCCGCGCGGGTCTCGGTCGCCGAGCCCGAAGAAGAGCCTGTCGCGAGCGACAGCTGAACCCCCCGTATCTGAGATCTGAAAAGGAACTGAGATGAGCACCAAGGACTACCTGGAGAAGGACTACTACGCCGTCCTTGGTGTGCCCAAGACCGCCACCGCCGAAGAGATCAAGAAGGCGTACCGGAAGCTGGCCAGGCAGTACCACCCGGACGCCAACCAAGGCAGCACGGAGACCGAGTCGAAGTTCAAGGAGGTCTCCGAGGCCTACGACATCCTGTCCGACACCAAGCGCCGCAAGGAGTACGACGAGGCGCGGACGCTGTTCGGATCAGGACTCGGCGGCTACGCGGGGGCCGGGGGGGCCTCGCGTGGGGGTGGGTTCCCCTTCGACCTGGGAGACCTGTTCGGAGGCACCCAGCAGGGCGGCACGGGCGGCGGGGGTGGCATCGGCGACATCTTCGGAGGCATCTTCAACCGGGGTGGCGCCCAGCGCTCCGGGGGGACGACCACGAGGGCGCGGCGTGGCCAGGACATCGAGTCCGAGGTCACGCTCTCCTTCGGCCAGGCGGTCGAGGGGACCACGGTCTCGCTCCGCCTGACCAGTTCCTCGGCCTGTACGGCCTGCGCGGGCACGGGGGCGAAGGCCGGGACGACCCCGAGGGTCTGCCCGACCTGCGAGGGCACCGGGGCGGCCAGCAGGAACCTCGGCAACTTCGCCTTCTCCGAGCCGTGCCGTGACTGCAAGGGCAGGGGGCTGCTGGTCGACAACCCGTGCGAGGTCTGCGAGGGCAGCGGACGGGGCAAGAGCACCCGGACGATCCAGGCGCGCATCCCGGCGGGGGTCGGAGACGGTCAGCGCATCAAGATCAAGGCCAAGGGCGCACCGGGCGAGAACGGCGGTCCCGCCGGTGACCTGTACGTCCAGATCCACGTCAAGCCGCACCCTGTCTTCGGCAGGACCGGCGAGAATCTGACGATCACCGTGCCCGTCACCTTCACCGAGGCGGCGCTCGGGGCCGAGATCAAGGTGCCGATCCTGAAGGGGCTGCCGGTCACACTGCGCATCCCCGAGGGCACGCCCAACGGCCGCACCTTCCGGGTGCGGGGCAGGGGTGTGGCCCGCAAGGACGGCACGAAGGGCGACCTGCTCGTCACGGTCGAGGTCCTGGTGCCTCAACAGCTGGAGGACAAGGCCAGGGGGGCCCTTGAGGACTTCCGCGACGCGACGGCTGGTGGTGACCCCAGAGCCGAGCTCATCGAACTGGCCAGAAGCGAGTAGCCATGGACGCCAACTACTTCGACCTGTCGGACGACACCCCCGTATATGTGATCTCGGTGGCGGCCCAGCTGTCCGGCCTCCATCCCCAGACCCTGCGCCAGTACGACCGTCTCGGCCTGGTCAGTCCGGGCCGTACGGCGGGGCGCGGACGCCTGTACTCGACACGCGACATCGTCATGCTCCGCGAGGTGCAGCGGCTCTCCCAGGAGGAGGGCATCAACCTCGCGGGCATCAAACGCATCCTGGCGCTGGAGACCGAGGCACTGCGCCTTCGTGACGAGAACCATCGCCTGCGCGCGGAGATGGCCATGATCCGCGCCCTGATCCAGTACCAACTGCCGCCCGCCTGACACTCCAACTCGAAGGCCGGGGGGACATCATCGCGCCGGCCCGCCCGGCGCCGTAGCCGCCGAACGGAGCAAGGCAGACAAGCATGGACTACAAGCTCACCCAGAAGAGCCAGGAGGCTCTCTCCTCAGCGATCAGGCGGGCGGCCGCCGAGGGCAACCCCGAGGTCGCCCCCGCCCACCTGTTCACCTCGCTGCTCGCCCAGACCGGCGGCACCGCCGTACCCCTGCTTGAGGCCGTCGGCGCCGACTGGAAGAAGCTGCGCACCGAGGCGGAGACGCAGCTGGCGGCCCTGCCGAAGGCGCAGGGTTCGACGGTCAGCGCCCCGTCCAGCTCGCGGCAGCTGCTGACGGTGCTGAACACCGCCGCCCAGCAGGCGACCCAGCTTGAGGACCTGTACGTCTCGACCGAGCACCTCCTGGTCGGCCTCGCCGCGGACGGCGGCCCGGTCGCCGAGCTGCTCAGGCGCAACGGGGCGACCCCGAACGCCCTGCTCGACGCCTTCGAGAAGGTTCGCGGGCACGCCAGGGTGACCAGCGAGACACCCGAGGACACCTACCAGGCGCTGGAGAAGTACGGCGTCGACCTGACCGAGCGGGCCAGGGCGGGCAAGCTGGACCCGGTGATCGGCCGTGACTCGGAGATCCGCAGGGTGATCCAGGTGCTCAGCCGCAGGACCAAGAACAACCCGGTGCTGATCGGTGAGCCCGGCGTCGGCAAGACCGCCGTCGTCGAGGGGCTGGCCCAGCGGATCGTCGCGGGCGACGTGCCCTCAAGCCTGCGCGACAAGCGCCTGGTCGCGCTCGACCTGGGCGCGATGGTCGCCGGGGCGAAGTACCGCGGTGAGTTCGAGGAGCGCCTCAAGGCCGTGCTCGGCGAGATCAAGGAGAGCGACGGGCAGGTCATCACCTTCATCGACGAGCTGCACACCATGGTCGGCGCGGGCGCGGCCGAGGGCGCCATGGACGCGGGCAACATGCTCAAGCCCATGCTGGCCCGCGGCGAGCTGCGGATGATCGGCGCGACGACGCTCGACGAGTACCGTGAGCGGATCGAGAAGGACCCCGCCCTCGAACGGCGTTTCCAGCAGGTCTACGTCGGCGAGCCGACCGTCGAGGACACCATCGCGATCCTGCGCGGCCTCAAGGGCCGCTACGAGGCCCACCACCAGGTGCAGATCGCCGACGGCGCGCTGGTGGCCGCCGCGGCGCTGTCCGACCGCTACATCACCTCCCGGTTCCTGCCGGACAAGGCGATCGACCTCGTCGACGAGGCCGCCTCCCGGCTGCGCATGGAGATCGACTCCCGTCCCGTGGAGATCGACCAGCTCCAGCGGAACGTGGACCGGATGAAGATGGAGGAGCTGGCGCTCGCCAAGGAGACCGACGAGAGCAGCCTGCAGCGCCTCGAACGGCTGCGCAGGGAGCTCGCCGACCGGCAGGAGGAGCTCAACGGCCTGGTCGGCCGCTGGGAGCGGGAGAAGGCGGGCCTGAACCGGGTCGGCGACCTGAAGAAGAAGCTCGACGAGGTGCGCGGCGCCGCCGAACGCGCCCAGCGCGACGGCGACTTCGAGGCCGCCTCCCGGCTGATGTACGCCGAGGTGCCCAGGCTGGAGGAGGAGCTGGCCGAGGCGACCGCCGCCTCCCAGCCCGAGGACCCGATGGTCAAGGAGGAGGTCGGCCCGGACGACATCGCCCAGGTCATCTCCTCGTGGACGGGCATCCCCGCCGGCCGTCTGCTCGAAGGCGAGAGCTCCAAGCTGCTGCGCATGGAGGACGAGCTCGGCAGGCGCCTGATCGGCCAGCGTCAGGCCGTGCAGGCGGTCTCCGACGCCGTACGGCGCGCCCGCGCGGGCATCGCCGACCCCGACCGGCCGACCGGCAGCTTCCTGTTCCTCGGCCCGACCGGCGTCGGCAAGACCGAGCTCGCCAAGTCGCTGGCCGACTTCCTGTTCGACGACGAGCGGGCGATGGTCCGCATCGACATGAGCGAGTACGGCGAGAAGCACAGTGTGGCGCGTCTCGTGGGCGCCCCTCCCGGCTACGTCGGCTACGAGGAGGGCGGCCAGCTCACCGAGGCGGTCCGGCGCAGGCCGTACGGCGTGGTGCTGCTCGACGAGGTCGAGAAGGCCCACCCCGAGGTCTTCGACATCCTGCTCCAGGTGCTCGACGACGGGCGGCTGACCGACGGGCAGGGCAGGACCGTCGACTTCCGCAACGTGATCCTGATCCTCACCTCCAACATCGGCTCGCAGTTCCTGGTGGACCCGGGCCTCGACAAGGAGACCCAGCGCAAGGCGGTGCTGGACACGGTCAGGAGTTCCTTCAAGCCGGAGTTCCTCAACCGGCTCGACGAGGTCATCCTGTTCGACGCGCTCGGCACCGAGGAGCTGTCCAGGATCGTCGACCTGCAGGTGGCCCACCTGGCCAGGCGCCTTGCCGACCGGAGGCTGACGCTGACGGTCACCCCGGCCGCGCGTGACTGGCTGGCGCTGACCGGCTACGACCCCCTGTACGGCGCGCGTCCGCTACGCCGTCTGGTGCAGTCGGCGATCGGCGACACGCTGGCCAAGAAGGTGCTGGCCGGGGAGATCCAGGACGGCGACGAGGTTCTGGTCGATCTCGACGAGAAGGGGGACACCCTGGTCGTGGGACCGTCGGCAAGAGTTTGACCAGCATCGGTCCAAACGCTCCCGGCGCAGGGCTCTTCCTGTTACTTTCAGCATTCTTCCGACAACCGAAAGTAACAGGGAGACGCGCATGTCGAACGGGTCACGCAAGACCCGCGGGATCCTCGCGGGGGCGGTGCTCAGCACCGCCCTCGTCGGTGGACTCGCGGCCGGGTTCGGACTTCCGGCGGCTGCTTCGGCCTCCGTCGTGGACTCGCTGGTGCCATGCCTGCTGCAGGCGCCCGGGACCGCACCGACGGTCTGTGAGGGAACCAACGATTTCCTGGACGCGCAGCGGACGACGGTCGCCAACGGGCTCGCGGCCGGGAAGGCTCCACTGCGGGTCACCGACAAGGTGATAGCCCCTCAGGCGGCGAACGCGCTCTCGTTCGCCAAGAACCTCTTCGGTCTGGTGAACGAGGTCGTCGCCGCCGAGGGCATCATGGACCCCAAGTACAGCAACTTCGCCAAGAACGCCACTGAGTCCGCCAGGACCCAGTCGGTCAGCGTCGCCGAGGGCAACCTGTCCGACCCACCCGCCTACGGTGTGAGCGTCGGCGAGACGCGCAAGAACGTCAACGCCGGCCGTCCGCAGTCGGCCCCCGTGCCACCGGAGACCCACGGCCGGTCGGACAACCCCTACGAGCTGACGCCGCTGCCCCGCCCCGCCTCGGCCAGGGAGATCGGCGACGAGCGCCCCTCGGCCGAGCCGGAGCAGTACGTCCAGCCGCCCGCCACCCGGCCCGCGGCTCCGAAGCCGGCGCCGAAGCCTCAGCTGCTGTCCCCGCTGGGAACGCTGCTTCCGCTCCTGGGCCTGGGCGGCCTGGGATGACCTGTGGGCCGTGGCTCTCTCTGCGCGGGGACCACGGCCC
Source organism: Streptosporangium sp. NPDC000239 (assembly GCF_040300765.1). NCBI lineage: Bacteria > Bacillati > Actinomycetota > Actinomycetes > Streptosporangiales > Streptosporangiaceae > Streptosporangium > Streptosporangium sp. NPDC000239. The sequence goes on from NZ_JBEPEI010000004.1 coordinate 231,417, forward strand.
GACCCTCAGCGCGAGAGGTCGAGCAGCGCGTCCAGCTCGTCCTCGGGAAGCCCCAGATCGACCCTGATCCGGTAACGGGTGCGCAGTAGAGCCGTGTGCTCCCCGCTGTCCCGCACCGCCCTGTGCGCCCCCTCAGTGGCCCACAGATGCGCCTGCCGCAGATCGCCGTAGGCGACGAGGGTCTCGGCGACCGTGAGAGCGGTCGCGGCTGTCACCTCCCCCTCATGTCTGATCGTCTCGATGACCTGCCGTGCCTCGTCCGGCCGTTCGAGCTCGAAGAGGGTGTCGGCGATGCCCGCCCTCGGATCGACGCCCACCTCCCCACCGTCGTCAACGGCCCGCTGGAAGCAGACGAGGGCATGGGCCGGCTGCCCGGCCTGCCGCCACTCCTCGGCGGCGAGCACCAGGATCGCGGCCCGCGAGATGTCTCCGGACACGTACTCCTCGACCAGCCCTTCCAACCGCCGGGCGAGGTCTCCGTGATCGTCGGCCAAAAGTGCCTGCTCAAGCAACCGATCAAGTTGCCCACGTGTCACATGCGCCACATCGCGAGAGTAGCGAGCGGCGCTTGGTTTCGTCCGCACAACGGCAGGTATTCCTTCATCCACCAGTTGTAAACGATTGACTACCAAGCGCGTGTTTCGCCAGGAAAGCGGGCATATGGCAGGCGTCTCCTGCTCGTGGAGCGTTATGTTCGGAGGGGCTGCGATGGGCATGTCCAAGCAGACAACCTTCACTCTGACCTTCCTCGCGGGACTCTCCGTGATCGTCCCGGGGTGTGCCGGATACCTCTCGGCGAGGATGGACGCCGTCGAACGGGCGCATCGCGAGCTCGTCTCCCTGGAGAGCCGGATACGTCAGGAACGGCTCATCTCGCCGGTCGTCGAGGCGGAGGACTCCCCGGCACGGTTCCGCAACGAGACGGTCGCCGTACCGGGCGTGACGTTGTGCGGCCCCGGGGAGCGCGCGCGGGCGGACAACCGCAGGGAGCGAGGGGCCGGAACCCTCGCCGACGGCGCCCGGACGCCCGACGCCACCTCCGACGGCCGCCCGGGGATCGTCTCCGGGGCACGGGTTTCCGCCTCGGCAGGGGCCTCTGCGGGGACCTCGGTCACCGAGGCCGCGCAGGCGCGGGCCGCGGAGCGCGAGCAGCGGCGCAGGCACCGGCAGGAACGGCTGTGCGCGGCGGCTCAGGAAGAGCCCGCGGCCGACGCCCCCGCCGGCACCTCCGGCGGGGCCTCTGACAGGGCCTCTGACGGGGCCCCGGCCGACCCCGTGAGCGGCTCCTCTCAGGCGGAGGCTCCAGCGAACTGACGGTTCAGATAGCCCCTGATCAGGCGTTTCGCCTCGGCGACGATCTGGGGGTCGCCCTCGGAGTCACGCCGGAAGGCCAGTTTCAGCACCGCGTCGGCGGCCTCGACCGCGACGAGGATGGCCAGGTCCAGCTCCTCGCTGTCGGTCAGGCCGTACTCCTGGAGCAGGAGGCCGCGCAGCCTGCCCGCGATCACCGTGTTGCTGTCGGAGACCCCGTCGAGCAGGTTGAGGCCGACGACGTCGCCGAAGTGCAGGACGCCGAAACCTGGAACGGTCCTGTGCATGTCGACGTACTCGTCGATGATCGCGTCGACCGCGTCCCACCAGCCGCCGTAGTCCTCCGACAGGAAGCGCCTGCCGACTCGGGAGACGAACCGTTCGACATGGCGCCTGGTCACCGCCTGGGTGATGGCCCGCTTGTCGGGAAAGAACTGGTAGATCGAACCGATCGCGACACCCGCGCGTTCGGCGATCCTGGTGGTCGAAAGCGCCTCGTATCCGATCTCGTCCAGCAGTTCGGCACAGGCGTCGAGCATCTTCTCGACACGGCGTGCGCTGCGTCGCTGGGTCGGCTGGCGCCGCAGCGGGGCCTCACATGTCTCCTCGGCAGGCATGGTCACCCACCCATCTTGCCCGCCCGTCCCCCTTCCGGTCAGGTTCTCTCTGTCAATCGCATGATTTTCCCCGTACATCCCGTATGAGCCCTGTCAATTTCCGGCCCGTCCGGGGGGTCAGCTCGGGGTCGGCGTCAGGCCCGTGCAGCCGCGCAGCGCCTTCCAGTTCGCCGTCGCCCGCTGTCCGTTCGTACCGGTGACCGGGACGGGGACGCCGCCCTGGATGGTCGCCGGGGTCCAGCGATCCTTGATCACCCGGCGCCCGTTGATCGTCAGGGTGAGGACACCGGTCCTGCCGGTCTCCGGCCCCCAGTTGTAGAAGACGAAGTTGCCCATGCCGTAGTTGACGTAGCCCCTGCCGAGGTAGCCGCTGCCGAGCAGGATGTGCGCGTGCCCGCCGACCACGACGTCGGCGCCCGCCGCGACCAGCTTGGGGGCCAGTGAGCGCTGGGCCTCGTTCGGGCACTTCTGCAGCTCGGTGCCCCAGTGCAGGTGGACGATCACCGTGTCGGAGTTCTTGCGCGCCTTGCGCACCTCCTGCAGCAGCCGTGCCTCGTTCTTGGCGGAGGCCAGACCGCCCTGCTGGTCGGTGGCGGTCCACGCCTGGATGAACTCGGCGTCGAGCACCTGGGTCGCGCCGATGACGGCCACCCGGTTGCCGTTCACCGTGGTCCGCCACGGCTTGTAGGCCTCGGCGGCGTTCCTGCCGATGCCGACGACCGGGAACCTGGAACGTTTGATCGCGGCCAGCGAGTCGGCCAGGCCGCTCTGCATGTAGTCCATGCCGTGGTTGTTGGCCATGGACGCCACGTCGACCCCCGCCGCCTTCAGCGCGGTCAGCGCGCTGGCCGGGGCGCGGAAGGTGTACTGCTTGCCCGGCGCCGGGGTCCCGCCGGTGGTGATCGCGGTCTCCAGGTTCACCATCGCGATGTCGGCGGCGCCGAGCACCTTGGCGATGGGGCCGAGGGCGGTCTTCGGGTTGGCGTTGAGCCTGCTGCGCAGCACCCCCTCGAAGTGCACGTCCCCTCCGAAGGAGATGGTGTACGGCCTGCGTTCCGGTTTGGTCTCCGGCTCGGTGGTGGAGGAGGAGACCGGCTTCTCGACGACGTCGGGCGTGCTCCCCGAGGCTTCCGGGGTGGCCGATTCAGCCGCTGAGCAGGCCGTACCGAGGAGGGCTGAGGCTGCGACGACCGCGGCCACTGTGAGGCGGCGGGGGATATACGTGTTCATCGCTATCCGAGGATGCCATCCCGGCCTCGCGATGGGGAACAGGCAGGCCGTGATGACCCTAAGCAGACAAAGCGGTTACCTGAACCAGACAAAATGGAATACGTCAATTGGTTGAATCGTTCAGGTTTGGTGCATAACGTGGACTTCATGGAGGACGAGGACCGGCTCCGACAGGCGGGCCTACGGGTGACCGCGGCGCGCCTGGCGATCATGCAGACCGTACGGGAGGGCGATCATCTTGACGTGGACGCCGTCCACCGAGGCGTACGGGAGCGGGTGGGTCATGTCTCCCTGCAAGCCGTCTACGACTCCCTTCACGCGCTGCATCGTGAGGGGTTGCTGCGCCGGGTCGAACCGGCGGGCAGCCCCGCCCGATACGAGACGCGGGTCGGTGACAACCATCACCACCTCGTCTGCAGACGGTGTGGGCGGGTCGCCGACGTTGACTGCGCTGTCGGACACGCCCCATGCCTCGACCCCGCCTCGGACGCCGGCTATCTGGTCGACGAGGCGGACGTCATCTACTGGGGCGTGTGTCCCGAGTGTCGTTCCGAAGATGCTCGATGAAGAGAACCCGGAGGACCGATCATGAGCACCAGGCCCACTACCACGACCGATGCCGGAATCCCCGCCCCCAGTGACGAGCACTCCCAGTCGGTCGGACCGAACGGGCCCCTGCTGCTGCAGGACCACTACCTGATCCAGAAGATGGCCCACTTCAACCGGGAACGGGTTCCCGAGCGGGTGGTCCACGCCAAGGGTGGTGGCGCCCACGGCATCCTTCAGATCACCGAGGACGTCAGCCAGTTCACCAGGGCCGGACTGTTCCAGAAGGGCAAGGAGACCCCGCTCTTCCTGCGCTTCTCCTCGGTCGCCGGGGAACTCGGCAGCGCCGACACCCAGCGTGACCCGCGCGGGTTCGCGATCAAGTTCTACACCGAAGAGGGCAACTACGACATCGTCGGCAACAACACGCCGATCTTCTTCATCCGCGACCCGCAGAAGTTCTCCGACTTCATCCACAGCCAGAAGCGCCGCGCGGACACCAACCTCCGCGACCACAACATCCAGTGGGACTTCTGGACGCTCTCCCCGGAGAGCGCCCACCAGGTCACCTTCCTGATGACCGACCGCGGCACCCCGGCCTCCTGGCGGCATATGCACGGCTTCGGCTCGCACACGTTCCTGTGGTACAACGCGGCCGGCGAGAAGTTCTGGATCAAGTACCACTTCAAGACCGACCAGGGCATCAAGAACCTGACCGACACCGAGGCGGGCGCGCTCGTCGCGCAGGACGCCGACCACCACATCCGCGACCTGCACACCGCGATCAAGAACGGCGACCATCCGTCCTGGACGGTCAACGTCCAGGTCATGCCGTTCGAGGACGCCGCCGACTACCGGTTCAACCCGTTCGACCTGACCAAGGTGTGGCCGCACTCCGACTACCCCGAGATCACGATCGGCAAGTTCGTCCTGAACCGGAACCCGGAGAACTACTTCGCCGAGGTCGAGCAGTCGAGCTTCGAGCCCGCCAACCTCGTGCCCGGCATCGGCCCCTCTCCGGACAAGATGCTCCAGGGACGGCTGTTCTCCTACCCGGACGCCCACCGCTACCGCATCGGCACCAACTATCTGCAGCTGCCGATCAACCGGCCGCTCTCGCCCGTCCACAGCTACAACAAGGACGGCCAGATGGCCTTCAACAACCCGGGGGACCCGGTCTACGCCCCCAACACCGTCGGCGGCCCCGTGGCCGACCCGGCGCTGTACGCGGGCGAGGACTACCACGTCAGCGGTGAGATCATCCGCTCCGCCTACACCCTGCACCGCGAGGACGACGACTACGTCCAGCCGCGCGCGCTGTGGGAGAACGTGCTGTCCGACACCGACCGCTCCCACCTGGTGAGCAACGTCGTCGGCCACGCCTCGGCCCCCGAGGTGACGGACGAGATGAAGAAGCGTGTCGTCGAGTACTGGACCAACATCCACAAGGACCTGGGCCAGGGCGTCGCCCAGGGGCTCGGCGTCACCGAGTGACGACGTCACGGCCCGCGCCGGCTCTCCGGCGCGGGCCGTGCGCCGTCATGCCGTGCCGTACGGCACGCGACACGCGGGGTGCCCGCCGTACGGCGGGAAAGGCGTGTTCAGCGGGGTCGTGGTCACTCTGGGTCCCGTGTCATCGCCTGACCGTCCGATGACCGGCGAGCGGCGCGCACTAGGCTTGCGCGCGTGACCACCCCTCCAGAACAGGACCGCCTCCACGCCCAGCTCACCTTCGCCATGGAGATCGACAAGCTCAGACGCGTCGTTCGCCGTAACACCCTCATGGACGGGTCCCGGCGGGAGAACGACGCCGAGCACTCGTGGTACGTCGGGATGCTGGCCATGATCCTGGCCGAGCACGCGCCGCCGGGCACCGACATGGACAAGGTCGTCGCGATGCTGCTCGTCCACGACATCGTCGAGATCGACGCGGGAGACACCTTCATCTACGACGCCGGGGCCGTCGAGGCCCAGCTCGGCATCGAACGCAAGGCGGCCGACCGCATCTTCGGCCTGCTCCCCGAGGACCAGTCGACGCGGCTGCGCGCGCTGTGGGACGAGTTCGAGGAGCGCGAGACCGCGGAGGCGAAGTTCGCCAAGGCCCTCGACAGGATCGCGCCGATCATGGCCAACCACCACAACGAGGGTGGCACCTGGTCGTTGTACAAGGTGACGGCCGATCAGGTCCTGGAGAAGGTGAAGATCATCGAGGAGGGTTCGCCGACGCTCGGCTCCTACGCCAAGGAGATCATCGAGCTCTCTGTCAGCCGGGGGCACCTGGCGCGTGCGTGATGCGGTTCCCGGGTAGGTCCCTAAAGGGTTGAGAAGGGGGCGATCGTGAAGGAATCAGTCAAAACGAACCGCCGCAGTTTCCGGCATCTCGTACCCCCGGTCGACATCGCCGGCCGTATCGAACGGTCGGAGAGGATGGACAGGCCCATCCGGGTCCTGGCCAAGGCCGTACGGCAGCGCATCGGCCCGGGGTGGCTGCGCGACCTGCTGCACGGGGTGCCGACGGGGAAACCGCTCCATCCACCGCTCACCGACCTCAGCCTGGGCTGCTGGCTGGCGACCGCGGTGCTCGACCTGGCCGGGGCCGACCCCCGCGCGGCGCGCGCCGTGCTCGCCACGGGCATCGCGGGGGCGATTCCCACCGCGGCCTCCGGGATCACCGACTGGTCGGCGCTCCACCGGGAGCAGCAGCGGGTGGGGTTCGTGCACGCGATCGCCAACGTCACCGCGCTGGGACTGTACGTGGGTTCCCTGGCCTTCCGGCTCGCCGGGCACGACAGGCGCGGCAAACTGCTGTCGTTCATCGGCCTGGGCGCCGCGGGCGCGGGCGGCTACCTCGGGGGGCACCTGGCCTACCGGCAGGCCGCGGGCTCCAACCACGCCGAGTCGGTCGCCCACCTCGTCCCGCTGGGCTGGCACGACCTGTGTGAGCTCAAGGACCTGCCAGAGGGGCGTCCCGTGGCCAGGCGTCTCGGCTACATCGACCTGTTCGTGCTGAGGGTCGGCGAGGGGGTCACCGTGCTCGCCGACCACTGTTCCCACCTGGCCGGGCCGCTGCACCAGGGTCAGCTGATCTCCGACGACGGCATGGTCTGCGTGGTGTGCCCGTGGCACGGCAGCGCCTTCCGCCTGGCGGACGGCACGGTCGCCCACGGTCCGGCCACGGCGCCGCAGCCGTACTTCGAGACCCGGATCCGCCGTGACGGCGTGCTCCAGGTCCGTCCCGCTCCGATCTGACCGCCCGCACCGGCCGTACGGTGTCCGGGCCGCCTCGTGGGGAGGCGGCCCGGCGGTCAGTCCGCCTCGCCGTCGGCGGGGTGTTCGACCAGGGCGAGAATCCTGCTGGACATGAAGCGGGCGGTGCGCACCGCCGTACCACTGCGGGTGACCTCGGTGACCTCGATCACGCCGCCCCGGCTGTTGGCCACCTCGACGCGGCGGCCCGCGCGGGTGGCGACGACTTCGTAGGTACGCGAGCTGTCACCCGCGTCGATAACGATCTCTACCCGATCGCCTTTCATGCCTGATTCATGCCCATTAACGGGAGAATCTAGGCGTATATCAACTTGACCATCGCCACGATGCCGACGACGACGATGATCCCGCGCAGCACCGGGGCGGGCAGTTTCCTGCCGAACCTCGCACCGAAGAAACCGCCGATCGTCGCACCGAGCGCGACCAGCGCGACCGCCCGCCAGTCCACGTCCGCGACCAGGACGAACAGCAGGGCCGCGGTCCCGTTGACCAGCAGCGCGAGCACGTTCTTCGCGGCGTTGATCCGCTGCAGGTCCTCGTCGAGGACGCTGCCGAGCAGACCGATGAGCAGCACTCCCTGGGCAGCGCCGAAGTAGCCGCCGTAGGCTCCGGCGCCCAGGACCCCCAGCCACAGCCACGGGCCACCGTGCGGATGGGCGTTCTCCCGCCGGGCGGCGAGCCACCGGTTGAGCCTTGGCTGGACGACCACCAGCACACACGACAGGCCGATCAGGATCGGGACCACGACGTTGAACGTCCTGGCGGGCAGGGAGAGCAGCAGCAGGCCGCCGATGAGCGACCCGATGACGGAGCCGACCCCCAGCCTGACGAGCCGGGCACGCTGGCCCTTCAGCTCCGCCCGGTAGCCGAGCACGCTGGTCAGCGACCCGGGAACCAGTCCGATGTTGTTGGAGACGTTCGCGACGACCGGCGGTATCCCCACCGCGACCATCGTCGGGAACGTGATCAGTGACCCCGAGCCGACGACGGCGTTGATGCCCCCGGCTCCGATTCCGGCCGCGAAGATCGCGACCGCCTCCCACGGTGTCATGCCTCTCCTCACTTGTACGGCTCGCGCCCGTGAACCGGTGCACTGCCTTACCGGATGCTAGGAGGAGAACGCTCTCCGCCCGGCGGCGGGGTGGGCGGTGCCCCCGTCAGGAACACCGGGATCATTGGCACGGAGGACGTGTTGAGGGGGGATCGTGATCGGGGTTCTGCTGGTCGAGGACATGCACCTCATCAGAGGGGCGCTGGCCGCGCTGATCGGGCTTGAGGACGACATGCGGATCGTCGGGGAGGTGTCGACCGGGCGGGAGGCGGTCACGCTGGGGCTCGAACTCCGCCCCGAGGTGGTGGTGCTGGACATCCAGCTGCCGGGGGAACTCGACGGGCTCGACGCGGCACGGGAGCTACGGGCGGGGGCGCCGGAGTGCGGGCTGCTCATGCTGACCTCGGCGGGCGGCACCGAGACCCTGCGCAGGGCGCTGGAGATCGGGGCGCGTGGATTCATGCTGAAGGACGCGCCGCCCGCCCGGCTGGCCGAGGCGATCCGGCGGGTCGCCTCGGGGGAGACCGTCGTCGACCCCGGCCTGGCCGCCGCGGCCATCACCGGCCGGCCGAACCCGCTGAGCCCGCGCGAGGCCGAGGTGCTGCGCCGGGCGGGCGAGGGCGCCGACCTGGCCGAGATCGCCGCCGAGCTGTTCCTCAGCAAGGGGACGGTGCGCAACTACCTCGGGGCGGTCGTCACGAAGCTAGACGCGCGCAACCGGCTCGACGCCGTCCGCATCGCCGCTGAGAACGGCTGGATATAGCACCACAAGCCGGTATTCACCGTCGGCGTACTCGGCGGTCAGCGTGCCTCCCGCCGCGGTGACCCGCGCGGTGAGGTTGGCCGTCCCGCTCCCGCCTCCCCCGGCGCCGGGAGGGCCGTGGACGCCGTCGTTGACGACCAGCAGCCCGTCCTCGGTGATCTCGATGAGGCAGTGACCGGCCTCGCTGTGCCGCAGCACGTTGGTGACGGCCTCCCGCAGGACGATCGCCGACAGCGCGTCGTCCCTGTCCGACTCCCTGCGGACGGTGACCTCGACGCCCGCCGCCCGCAGGACGGAGCAGGCCGAGTCGATCTCGGCGGCCAGCGAGAGCCGGGGGTCGGGCTCGGCCGGGATGTCCCGCAGCGCGGCCAGCGAGCGGCGGGCGATCGCGGCGATCTCCACGAGCTGCTCCCTCGCGTCCTCCTCCCCCGCCCGTACGGCCAGCTCGGCCTTGACCGTGATGGCGGAAAGCCCGTATCCGAGCAGGTCGTGGACGTCCCTGGAGATGCGCCTGCGCTCGTCGGCCGCCGCCAGCGCCGCCAGCGCCCGCTGTGCCCGCCTCGCCTGCAGGACCAGCGAGGTCTGTACGGCCAGCCCGTGGAACATGGCCGCGACGGCCACGGCGTCGAACGTCCAGTACAGGTTCTCCGCCGGAGCCTGCCCCCGTACGGCCAGCACGACCGCCAGCGCGGCCACGACCGCCCCGGCCACGGGCCACCAGGCCCGCCCGAGGGCCAGGAACCCGGCCACCGCGAACCCGGCCAGCTGTGGATGGGCCTGTCCCGGGAGCAGAAGCGTGACGGCCGTGAGCAGGAGCAGCAGGCAGGCCGTCCAGACGCCGTGTCCGGGGCGGGCGCCGTACGGGCGGGGCAGCGCGTGGTGCAGGTGCAGCCCGAGGATCCCGGCGGCGAGCAGGGAGAGGACCGGACGCCCACCGAGATAGATCAACGCCGTCACGAGATATCCGGCGTGCACCGCGACCAGGATCGGCAAGGCGAGCCTGGGCATGAGGTCCGGCTCGGGAGTCGCCGCTGCCGCCGGGGCCGGGACGGCGCGGGCCCGCGCGGCCGTCGCCCGGGAGACCTCGGCGATCTTCGCCGCCTCACCGCGTCCGGCGAGGGAGACGATCGTGGACAGGGCGGCCCCGAGGACGGAGTCCAGCTCCCGGGCGGCCCGTGAGCGCTCGTCGGAGACCGACCCGGCGGCCAGTTCCGCACGGGCCGCGTGGAGGGCGGCACGCGTGTCACCGAGCCGGGTCACCCCGAACAGGACAAGCCCCTGGCAGGCGGCGTTCAGCACCGCGAGCGTGATCCCGAACGGCGTCGCGGGCGCGAGTACCGCGGCTGTGACGGCGGCTGTGACGACCACTGTGGCGAACGCGCACCAGCGGGCCGTCCCGCGCAGGATCAGCAGCGCCGACGCCGCGACCATGCCCGCCGCAGCGGGGCCCGCCCAGGGCAGGAGCAGTGCCTGAACGGCCAGTGACCAGCGGCTTCGCCACGGCGTCAGGCAGTGCAGCACCTGCAGAGCGACGACGAGGGCGAACGGCGCGCTCGGCACCGGATGGAGCGGATCGAACGCGGCGCCGACGAGGACCACCACAACGATCAGCACTTTATGCACCATATGCCCTGATCGTGCATTCTCCACGTCGAACACAGGTGCAGGACACTGATGGCGGGTCCCGGCGAAACGGCACGCTGACGGGCATGAAGAGAGCGCTAACCGCCGCCCTCGCGTCCCTGGCGGTCCTCCTCACCCCGCACACCGCCGGAGCGACGTCCCAAACGTCCCAGGCGTCCCAGGGCCGGGCGGGCGACCTCGGCGCGGCCCTCGACCGCCTCGTCCCCGAACTCCTCGCCAGGGACAGGATCCCCGGCGCGGCCGTCGTCGTCGTGGAGAACGGCCGGATGGTGTTCGGCAGGGGATACGGACTGGCCGAAACGACCTCGAACCGTCCCGTCGATCTCACCACCCCCTTCCTCACCGGGTCACTGGCCAAGATCTTCACGGCCGAGGCCGCACTGCGTCTGGTCCGGAAGGGCAGGCTCGACCTGCGCGCCGACGTCAACCGCTACCTCACCTCGTTCAAGATCGAGGACACCTGGCCGGGCCGCCCGGTGACCCTGGAGAACCTGCTCACCTACACGGCGGGCTTCGACGACGACATCGTCGGCCTCGCGAGCGACGGCCCGGCGAAGCCGCCCTCCCTCGCCGAGAGCCTGCGCGCCCGCACGCCGCCCCGGGTACGGCCACCGGGCACCCTGGTCGCCTACGACAACTACGCCCTCGCCCTCACGGGGCACCTCGTGGAGATCGCCTCCGGCGAGCCGTACGCGCGCAACGTCGCCGAGCAGGTCTTCGCCGCGCACCGGATGACCGGCTCGACCGCCGCCCTGCCGCACCCCGCCGCGATCGGGGCGCGGCTCGCCAGGGGCTACCGGCCGGACGGAGAGGGCTACGTCGAGCAGAGGGGCCAGTACTCCCCCTGGACGCCCTCGGGAACCGGCCCCGCCGTCACCCCGGCCGACATGGCCAACTACATGATCGACCAGCTTGGGGACGACCCCGTCGCCCGGATGATGCGGGAACGGCACTTCACCGTGGACGACCGCATGCCCGGCATGGGCTACGTCCTTGAGGAACGCCCCCGGGGCGGCAGAAGGCTCCTCTACAAGGACGGCGACGTCCCCGGCTACCACAACGCCATGGCCCTCATGCCTGACCAGGGGTTCGGCGTCTACGTCGTCCTCAACGGCGACGGCGTCTCGGGCGTGGGAGCCTGGGACGCGCAGTGGCTCACGGGCCGGATCGTCGACCTGCGCTTCCCCGACCCCGCGGACCGTACGGCCACGCCCGCCCCGCTCACCACGGACGTCTCCCGGTACGCGGGCTCCTACCGGTCGGCCCGCACCAGCCGTACCGCGCTGACGAAGGTCTCCGCCCTGTTCGCCACCCCGGTCGTCACCGCGGGCTCCGACGGGACTCTCACCACGACCGGTCTCTCCCCCGACCCCGGACGGCCGGTCCAGCACTGGGTCCAGACCGCCCCCGGCCTCTTCGCCGAACGCAGCGGCCCGGCCCGCGTCTCCTTTCCCCGCGACGGCGTCCTCGTCTCCTCGATGCTCCCCTCGGAGACCTACGAGCGGGTCCCGGGGTACGAGAGCCTGGCCATGCCGCTCTTCGTGACCGGCGCCCTGGCCCTGTCGCTGGCGGCGCTCGTCCTGCCCCTGACCGCCGCCGTCCGCCGCCTGCGGGGAGCACGGCGCCCACAGGGAGCACGGCCGCCGCTGCCCGCCCGCCTGGCCGTCCTCACCGCCTGGGCCTGCGCCGCCCTGGTCGCCGTCTTCCTCGCCGGGTTCGGCCTGCTGACGGCCGACCCCAACGTCCTCATGGCCGACATCCCGCTGTACTCCCCGAGGCTGGCCGTCCTGCCCGTGCTGGGCACCCTCGCGTTGGTCCTCGCCGTACCGATGGTCCCGGCCGCGGCGCTGGCCTGGCGCGCCCGCTGGTGGAGGCCACCCGCCCGGATCGCCTACACCCTGCTCACCCTGAGCACGGTCGCCTTCTTCGCGGTCGCCCTCGACTTTCGCCTGCTGTTGCTGTGAGCCCCCGGACGGCCGTCAGCCGGTCTCCTCGGCGGTCTTCTCCTTGGTCGAGAACAGGCCGCCGAGGTTCTCCACGGCCTTGGCCATTTCGGATGGAACGATCCAAACCTTGTTCGCGTCGCCCTTGGCGATCTCGGGAAGGGTCCTGAGGTACTGGTAGGCGAGGAGCCTCTGGTCGGGCTTGCCGTCGTGGATCGCGCGGAAGACCATGCCGATCGCGTCCGCCTCGCCCTTCGCCCGCACCGCCTTGGCCTCGGCGTCGGCCTGGGCCCTGAGCACCACGGCCTCCGCCTCGCCACGTGCCTTGAGCACCGCGGCCTGCTTGAGCCCCTCCGCGCTGAGGATGGCCGCCTGCTTCTGTCCGTCGGCCGCGAGCAGGGCCGCCTTCCTGTCCCGGTCGGCGCGGATCTGGCGCTCCATCGACTCCTGGATCTCGGCGGAGGGCTGGATGGCCTTGAGCCTGACCCTGCCGACCTTGATCCCCCAGTTGCCCGCGCCGTCGAGCGCCACGCGCAGCTCGGTGTTGATCTCGTCTCGGGAGGTCAGCACCCGTTCGAGCTCCATGTCGCCGATCACGTTACGCAGAGTGGTCACGGTGAGTTGCTCGACCCCGGTCAGGAAGTCGGAGACCTCGTAGGTGGCGGCCTTGGCGTCGACGACCCGCAGGTGCACGACCGTGTCGACGGAGACGACGAGGTTGTCCGAGGTCACCACGGGTTGCGGAGGGAAGGACACGACCTGTTCGCGCAGGTCGACCGTACGCTTGAGGCGGTCGACGAAGGGGAGCACGAGATTCAGGCCTGGGGAGAGCGTCCGATGGTAGCGCCCGAGGCGCTCCACTACCCCCGCGGTGGCCTGAGGGATGATGTGAATCGCCTTAAAAAGGACGAAACCTGCGACGGCCACCGCGGCGAGCGTGACAAGAAGCGTTTCCATGAGCCACTCCGGACGGTCGAGTCAAGTGGATCTCTCTCATTCGGAATGGTATTTGGTTTTCGCGTTACCGACCTCTGAACAGCGTAAACAGCTTTCAGAACTGGTAGGCGCGGGCGTACCACCGGTCGCCTTGGCCGCGTTCCAGGGTGAGCGGAACGGCGAAGGTGCGCGAGAGGTTCTCCGCGGTCATCACCTGATCCATCGGCCCCTGCGCGACGATCGAGCCGTGCCGCAGCAGCAGCGCGTGGGTGAAACCGCTGGGCACCTCCTCGACGTGATGGGTGACCAGCACCATGGTCGGCGCCTTCGGGTCGTTGGCCAGCACCGAGAGACGGCGGACCAGGTCCTCCCTGCCGCCGAGGTCCAGGCCCGCGGCGGGCTCGTCCAGCAGCAGCAGCTCGGGGTCGGGCATGAGCGCCCTGGCGATCTGCACCCTCTTGCGCTCACCCTCCGACAGGGTGTTGAACCTGCGCCTGATCAGATGGGCGCAGCCGAGCTGGTCGATCAGCTCGACGGCCCTGGTGACGTCGTTGGAGTCGTACTCCTCCGTCCAGCGCCCGAGGATCGCGTACGACGCGGTGAGCACCAGGTCGATGACCTTCTCGTCCGGCGGGACCTTCTCGGCGAGCGCCGCGCTCGCCAGGCCGATCCGGGGCCGCAGGTCGAACACGTCCGTCTGGCCGAGCCGTTCTCCAAGGATCTCGACGACGCCCTCGGCCGGGAACAGCATCGTCCCGGCGACCTGCAACAGCGTCGTCTTCCCGGCGCCGTTGGGACCGATGACGACCCACCGCTCGTCCTCGTGAACGGTCCAGTCGATGTCCCGCAGCAGGGCCGCCCCGTCCCTGCGGACGGTGACGTCCTGTAGCCGAAGCACCTGACCGCCCATCCCTCACGCCTCCTTGAGTATCGCTCGAACAAAACCTATTGCAGGGCAAGCGCATATCGTGGATCGGTGCACCCTGATTCACAGATCTCGGCCACCTTGGTCTGCTGGGGCAACGCCTGGCTCACCGGACAGGTCGGCCTCGACGAGGCCGCCGACCGGGTGGAGCGACAGGCCGGCCCCCAACTCGTCGCCGGGGAGACGGGCGACGTCTCCCTGCGCGGATTCCTCGCCGACCTGCGGGTCGAGGGCATGCGTTCGCTGCGCCTGGCGCTTCCCGTCGCGGGCGACCCGCTCGGTCTCACCGGACCGCCCTCCTTCAACTCCGCGGCGATCGAGGCCGGGCAGGCGGCGACAGCCGTTTTCCCCGGTAGATGCCTGGGCCTGGTCCCCGCAAGGGACCGCCGCGGCTCATCGTACGCCGGGGTGCGCTGGAGCGTGCTTGAGGCCAGCATTAACATTCCGGACATTCCCTCCCTGGCGGAGGCCGAGCACGCCCTGACCATGGCGATGCGCGAGGCCACGGACGCCCTGACGGGGGTCGGCGGGCCCGCCCAGGGGCACCGGAACACCCAGCCCCTCGACGACGGCCTGGCGCCGGGCTACCCCGCCCGTGCCCACCGCGTCGCCGCCCTGGCCGCCCGGCTCACCGCGGTGCTCAGGATCGCCGACGAGCGGGGCCTCACCTCCGGCCAGGTCGCGGTCAGGGCCCAGGCGCTGCGCGCCCTCGACCGTGCCGTACGGCGGGCCCGCGTGGCCGCCCACCACGCCATCTCCGAACTGGTCTGATCCCGGCCCCCAGGGCCTCTCAGGCCAGGCCGTGCCGTACCGCGTAGAGGGCGGCCTGGGTGCGGTCCTGGACGCCGAGCTTCATCAGCACGTTGGAGACGTGGGTCTTGACGGTCTTCTCGGCCACGGTCAGCTCACGGGCGATCTCGCGGTTGGAGCGGCCCGAGGCGATCAGCGCCAGGACCTCACGCTCACGTTCGGTGAGCGAGGGCGTCGGGGCCGGGACCGTGCGCGGGGGCACGGCACCGGGGGTCGTCAGCATCGCCTCGGCCGCCTCGGCCGCCAGCAGCACCTGCCCGCCGCTGACCGCGCGGATGGCCTGGACGAGCGCGGCGGGATCGACGTCCTTGTAGAGGAACCCGGTCGCGCCCGCCCTGATGGCCGGGGCGACGTCCTGGCGGTCGCCGACCGAGGTCAGCACCAGCACCCGGGGGGACAGGCCAAGCTCCCTGAGCCGCAGCAGCGTGCCGTGGCCGTCCAGGACCGGCATCTTCAGGTCGAGCAGCAGCACGTCCGGGTTGAGCGACTCCGTCAACGCGACGGCCTCGGCGCCGTCCGCGGCCTCCCCCACCACGTCGAGGTCGTCCTGCAGCGCGAGGAAGGTCCGCAGACCCTGCCTGACCACGGGGTGGTCGTCCGCGATGAGCACCCGGATCACACCGGCACCTCCATCCGCACCAGCGTCCCCTCTCCCGGGGCCGACCTGACGAGCACGTCCCCGCCCAGGGCGTGCGCCCTGTCCTCCATCGAGGCGATGCCCAGGCCGCGGCCCGTCGCGGCGGCCACGTCGAAGCCCGTCCCGTCGTCGCGCACCTCAAGGACCACCCTGCCCGCCTCACAGCCGAGCCGTACGGCGACGGCGACGGCCCCGGCGTGCCGGGAGGCGTTGTGCAGGGCCTCCTGGGCCACCCGCAGCACGGCGGCCTCGGTCGCCGGGTCCAGCTCGCACACCGGCCTCTCCTCGAACGTGAACGACGCCGGGTGCAGCCGGTCGAGCAGGCGGACGTGCTTGCGGAGCGTCTCGGCCAGGCCGTGCCGGTCGAGTTCGGCGGGACGCAGCTCGACGATCACCGCGCGCAGCTCGGCGAGCGCCTCCCCGGCGAGCCGTTCGACCCGCTCCAGCTCGCCGAGTGCCCGGTCGGGGTCGCGGCGCACCAGCGAGGAGGCCGCCTGGGCGGTGAGCCTGAGGGAGAAGAGCTTCTGGGTCACGGCGTCGTGCAGTTCCCTGGCCATCCGGGTGCGCTCCTCGACCAGCGCGAGCTCCCTGCCGCGTTCGTAGAGGCGCGCGTTGGTGAGGGCGATCGCGGCGTGCGCGGCGAACATGGTGAGCAGGTCCTGGTCCGCCTCGGTGAAACCGCCCGGCGAGCGTTTGTTGGACAGGAAGATGATGCCCAGCACCGCCTCGCCGTCGCGGATCGGCACCCCGAGGAAGTCCTTGAGCACCGGATGCGCCCTCGGCCAGTACTCGAAGCGGTGGTCCCTGCGGATGTCGGCCAGCCTGACCGGCGCGCCCTCGCGCAACATCGCGCCGAGCATGCCGTGCTGGCGGGGCATCGGCCCGATCGCGTCCCACTCCTCGTCCGAGATGCCCTCGGCGACGAACTCGGCGAAGGCGCCCTCGTCGTCGGGTACGCCGAGCGCGGCGTAACGGGCGTCCAGCAGCCGCCTCGCCGAACGCACGATGACCTGGAGCACCTCCCTGACGGACAGGTGCCTGGTCACCGCAAGGACGGCGGAACTGACCGCGTGCAGCACCGCGTCCCGGTCGTCTCCCACACTCTCCACGGTGAAACTCTAGGTGCTCACCGGGCGGAACCTCTGGGCCGCAGGTCCTAGGACCTTCAGCCCGGTCCCTCGGCCGATGCGGACGGCGCCTTCCGGTTCCTACCGTCGAGGCATGACGAAGACGGCACTCATCACCGGCGCCTCCCGTGGTCTCGGCCTGGAGCTGGCCCGTTCGCTGGCCGCCGACGGCTGGCGGCTCGTCCTCACCGCGCGGGGCGCGGACGCGCTCGAATCCGCCGCCGCAGAACTCGGCGAGGGCGCCCTCGCCGTCGCCGGGGACGTCGCCGACCCGGCCCACCGGGAACGGCTGGCGCTGGCCGTACGGGACGGACTCGACCTGTTGGTCAACAACGCCTCGGGGCTCGGGGCGCTCCCGCTGCCCTCGCTGGCCGACTACCCCCTCGACGAGCTCAGGGAGCTGTTCCTGGTCAACACGCTGGCGCCGCTCGCGCTGATCCAGGCGACGCTGCCCTCGTTGAGGCGCAGCGGCGGCGCGGTCGTCAACATCTCCTCCGACGCCGCGGTCGAGGCGTACGCGGGCTGGGGCGGTTACGGGGCGACGAAGGCCGCGCTCGAACAGCTGTCCAACGTGCTGGCCGTGGAGGAGCCGGACGTCACGGTCTGGTGGGTCGATCCGGGGGAGATGAACACGGCCATGCTCGCGGCGGCGGTCGGCGCCGAGGAGGCGGGGACGGCCCCCGGGCCGGACAGGAGCGCGGCGGCCCTGCGGCGGCTGATCGAGGAGCGCCCGGCGAGCGGACGGATCGGGGTCCGGTGAACGCCCTGGCCGCGGACTTCACGCTTCCTCCCGAACTTGAGGCGCACGAGCCACCGGAGGCACGGGGGCTGGCTCGTGACGAGGTGCGGCTGCTGGTCTCGCGGGGCCGTACGGGGGAGATCGGCCACCACAGGTTCACCGACCTGCCCGGTCTGCTGCGCCCCGGGGACCTGCTGGTGGTCAACGACTCGGCCACGCTGCCCGCCGCGGTACGGCTCGACCGGCTCGCGGTGCACTTCTCGACGGAGCACGAGGACGGGACGTGGCTGGTCGAACTACGCCGCCGTGGCGTGCCCCGCGACCCGAAGATCCCAGGGGTCCTGGGGACTTCGGGGGGCTCGGGGGCTTCGGGGGACGAGCCCGCGGGCGAGCCGTACCGGGGTGGGGCCGCCGGGGAGTGGCTGCCGCTGCCGGGGGGCGCGACGCTGCGGCTGCTGGAACGGCACACGCCCCGGCTGTGGCGCGCCGTGCTGGACCGTGACGTCCCCGCCTACCTGCACCGGTACGGCGTGCCGATCCGCTACTCCTACGTGGGCAGGGACTGGCCGCTGTCGCACTACCAGACCGTCTTCGGGGTACGGCCAGGCAGCGCGGAGATGCCCAGCGCGGGACGGCCGTTCACCACCGAACTGGTGACCCGCCTGGTGACGCACGGGATCGGGGTGGCGCCGATCACCCTGCACACCGGTGTGGCCTCCCCGGAACGGGACGAACCGCCCTATCCCGAGCGCTTCGAGGTGCCGGAGGCCACGGCACGCCAGGTGGAGTTCACCAGGGCCTCGGGCAGACGGGTGATCGCGGTCGGCACCACCGTGGTCAGGGCGCTGGAGACGGCGGGCCTGGCGGACGGCCCCATGGAAGGCGCCGGGGAGGGCCCCAGGGAGGGCCCCGTAAAGGGCAGGGTGCGGGCGGCACGCGGCTGGACCTCGCACCTGGTCACCCCCTCCTCGGGGACGCGGGTGGTGAACGGGCTGATCACCGGCCTGCACGAACCGCGCTCCAGCCATCTGCTGATGCTGTCGGCGATCGCCGGGGAGGATTTGCTCGTACGGTCGTACGCGGAGGCGCTCAAAGAGGGTTATCTCTGGCACGAGTTCGGCGACATTCACCTCATTCTCGGGTGAGTCAGTCATCCGCAAGAGGTTCTCAAGTGGGACACCGCATGCTTGCTCCAGCGAACAAAACGGGAAACCAAATTTCCGACTGGAGTATGAAATGCGCCGGCACCTTATCGCCTTCGCCGCCACAGCCATGGCCGGGGGCCTGCTGTTCGTCCCGCAGAGCGCGAACGCCGCCGTGACGCCACCCACCGTGGCCTCCGTGGGAGCCTCCGCGGGAGCCCTCGCCTCTCCCCCGCTCTCCCCGCTGAAGCTGACCGCCTACTACCCGCGCAGGGCGTGGGCGGGTGACACGATCGTCTACACGCTCAAGACCAGGAACGTGGGCAGCTGGCCGACCGACATCGCCTACGTCGGGGGCTACGTCCCCAAGCAGGCGCGTCGCGTCCAGATCACCGGCCCCTCCGGTTCCTACTGCGAGGCCGACGGGCGCGAGGTCGGCTGCCTGCTCGACAGACTGCGGCCCGGCAGGACCGCGACCATCAAGGTGAAGGTGTGGCTCAGGGGAAGCGCCCGGGGCACCGCGACGGCCGAGTTCGCCACGGCCTCCATCGACGTCCCCGCGGGCGGCATCGACACCCTGAACATCCACGGCATCGACGCCGGTGTCGACCTGAAGTACGTCAAGGTCAGGACCCGCATCCTGCGCTAGCCGTACCCGGCACCTCCCTACGACGAGCACCGGGACCCTCACGGGGATCAACGAGGACCCCCTCCTGATCGTCCCGCCCACGGACCCCCGTCCCACCGGACGGGGGTCCGTCGCGTTCCCGGCGGTTGTGCGGACAGCCCCATGTACGGCATGTCCCCTCACCAGGCAGGATCTCCTTATGACTGAGCTGAGGGTCGTCCTGGCCGAGGACCACTACCTGGTGCGCGAGGGCACCCGCAGACTGCTTGAGGCCTCGGGTGAGATCGGCGTGGTCGCGGCCGTGGGCACCGCCGACGACCTGCTGGACGCCGCCAGGCGGCTGCGCCCCGACGTGGTGGTGACCGACATCCGGATGCCCGGCTCCCCCGACCTCGTACGGCCCGGCATGGAGGGCATCGACGCCGCCCACCGGATCAGGGCGGCCTCGCGGGACATCGGGGTCGTGGTGCTCTCCCAGTTCTCCGACGCGCTGTTCGCGCTCGACCTGTTCAGGGACGGCACCGAGGGCCGCGCCTACCTGCTCAAGGACCGGGTCGGCGACATCGACGAGCTGCTCGGCGCGATCCGCTCGGTGGCCGCGGGCGGTTCGGTGATCGACCCCAAGGTGGTCGAGGGCCTGCTGGCCAAACGCGGCGTCAGGGACAGTCCGCCACCCGCCGAGCTGACCCCCCGCGAGCTGGACGTGCTCAGGGAGATGGCGCACGGCCTGTCGAACGGCGGCATCGCCCGCGCCCTGCACCTGTCGGTCTCCGCCATCGAGAAGCACGTGAACTCGATCTTCATGAAGCTGGCCCTGGAGAACAGCCCCGACACCCACCGCAGGGTCGCGGCCGTCATCGCCTATCTCGGACCCCGGTAGCCGAAACACGTCCACACGGATCTGCGCGGACCGCTCTCCTGCCGCCGCGCCGTGCCTTCCGCACCCCAGAGCCGGGCCGGTCGTCTCACCGGTCTCCGGCGAACCGCCTCTCGAACCCGGAGACCATGGCCGCCAGCCCCGCCTCGAACCACCGGTCGTAGAACACGGCCGCGGCGGGGTCGGTGGCTGTGGTCGAGGCCGTACCGGACGGGGTGCCGACCTGGGCCAGGGCGTGACCCAGGACGTAGACCGCGACGGACTGCACGGCGGTCAGGGCGTCCTGCTCGCCGATCCCCGAGTCCTCGAAGCGCCCCAGCAGCCCGGCCAGCAGTGCCAGCCCCCTGTCGGTGTCGACGGGGTGGGTGGCCAGCAGGGGTACGGCGTGCGGGTGGGCCAGCAGCGTCCCGCGATAGGCCACGGCCAAACGGGTCAGCGCCTCGTGCCAGGGCTCCTCGGGGCCGAGTTCGATCACGGCCTCGGAGAACAGGTGGGTGACGACCTCGGCGAGCAGGGCGTCGCGGTTGGGGACGTGGCGGTACAGGGACATCGCGGCCACGCCCAGGTGCGCGCCGAGACGGCGCATGGTCAGGGCCTCAAGACCCTCGGCGTCCAGGATCTCGACCGCCGCGGCGACGACGCGCTCGGGAGTGAGCGTGGCGGGCCTGCCTCCACGGCCGCCTCCCTGGCTTCGGCGACGGGCTGTCTGGGTCACCCGGTCAGGGTAGCGGTGAGCGTGGTGGCCAGCATCACCACGGAGAGCGCGCCGACCACCATGTGCTGGACGTCGATGACGACGTCACGCCCCTCGGTCGGCAGGACCTTCAGGGTGCGGGCGTAGTCGGTCCGGTAGAGCTCTCGCTGGGCGGCGGAGCTGACGCCGAAGTAGGGCAGCCACCAGCTCTGGACGTGGCCGACGATGATCAGGCAGCACAGGACGGTGGCCGCGACCAGTGACCAGGTCCGGTGCAGGGCGACTCCCCCGGCGATCAGCAGGGGGATCGGGTAGTTCACCGACGCCGCGATCAGCCGGTTCCTGAGATTGCCCGGGGCCAGGTCGTTGAGCGGGAACATCGGCACCCACTCGGTCAGGATCAGCCAGGCGAGCCAGACGAACGGAACGACGATCGCGGCGGCGGTCATGGTGCGGCACTCCTCGGTTCACGCGCACAGGTTTGCGTACATCGTAAGCTTACGGTGTACGCAAACCTGTGCGCAACGCGGGAACCTCAGGAACAGCCGTCCTCCCGCACCGGAGCCCGGCGCTCGACCTTCAGCTGCCGGTTGCGCAGCTCGAACCTGGCCTCCGCCGAACTCTTGGCCAGGACCCTTACTCCGAGGTCACGGAGAGACTCCTGGTAGGGGACACAGACGGTACGGCTGAGCACGCGCTTCCCCCACCCGCTCTTCCGCCAGACGGTGTCGGGCGCGCCCTTCACGGTGCGCGGACGGGTTCGCTGCCCGCCGACCTCGATCGCGACCTCACAGGCCCCCGCACCGGAGGACGCGACACAACGGCCCTCCGCCGCGAAGGTGACCAGGACCACCGAGGGGCCGCCCGAGACGAGGTCGGGGACGACCCCACTCGGCGGAACGGCCCACTCGGTCGAGTCGGTCGCCCAGGGCGAGGAGGAGAACTGCGAACTGGTCCGGGAACCGACGTAGGAGACCGGAGGGTCGGCGCAGGCGGCGGGAGCCAGCGCGGCCACGGCGGGCAGCGCGATGGGCAGCGCGGCGGCCAGGGCGCCGATCCGGCGTATGGATCGCACGGATGCATCACCTTTCCCGGCCGGCGACCGATCGGACCGCCTCCCAGCCGCCGGAAACGGCACCGGTCACACCGGCCGAACATTAACGGAGTGTAACGAGTCACTTCCTCTACGTGACGGAACGAGTGTCCCCTGAGCCACCTCAGCCCCACACCTCCCAATCAGCCAGGGTGCTCTTACCTTTCGGATACCCCACGCTCGCCGCCTCCGCATGGACACCGGCCCCGGAAAACCTCGAAGTCGTGAATCTCCGGAAGTCCGCCGGGCATGCCCGCCCTTCGCCACCGCGAAAACCCCGGGTTACGGCCGTAGGCCGGCCGGCCGAAACCCTGTGGGGGCTGCGCATCCGATTTCCTCGGCGTACTCTCGGCACGGGTGAGGAGACTTGGCTGACTTCGTGGTGGTTCCTGACTTCTGCGGAAGTCAGGCGTTGAACGCCTGGCTGGCCGGGCACGACGCCGGGGTGCTTCTGCAGGGGCCGAACCCCGACAGCCCTCAACCGGTCATGGACGGCGTCGTGGTGGCCCAGAAGCCCCCGCCAGGCAGCCGGATCGAGCGCTGGGGCGCGGTGACCGTGTGGACGCGCCACGATCCCGGTGAGGGCGGGGTCCGTGAACCACGGCGCCCGTCCGCGCCCCTGGGCACGCCGGCGGCCGAACCTCCCGGGGAGGATCAGGCGGCCACCCGGGCTCCGTGAGCGGTCGGCGCGATCACCACCGAGGCGATCGACGACTCCGCGGCCCACGCCAGCGACCTGCGGTCGCGGGCCTGGACCGGCGGCAGCAACGTCACCTCGACGGTCAGCCCGCGCAGCCCGGCGACCCGCAGGACCGAGGCGGCGAGCGAGTCGTCGCCCAGGTAGGCGGCCTCCACGGCCGGGGTCCCGCCGGGTCCCAGATACCTCATCGCGACCGGCCTGACCGGCGCCCCCGCGTCCAGTGCCGCCTGGAACACCGCGCGCCTGAACACCCCCATCTCCCTGCCGCACCACCTGGTCCCCTCGGGGAAGGCCGCGACCGGGTCCCCCTCCCCCAGTGCCCTGGCCACCCCGGCGACCGCCTCGGGCAGCCTGGACGGCCTCTCCCTGTCCATGAGCACCGCCCCCGCGCCGACGGCCATCTCCCCGACCAGCGGCCAGCCACGGACCTCCCGTCTGGCGAGCACACGGCACGGCACGACGGCCATCATGACGAGCGGGTCGAGCCACGACACGTGGTTGGACACGATCAGCGGCGCGACCCCGGAGACGGGCAGGGCGCGCGGCCCTGCCGCGGAACCCGCGAGGAAGGCGAAGCCCGGCCTGGCCGCGACCCGGACGCCGAGGGCCCGCAGCGCGAGCCTGGACCACACGCTCGCCAGCCGGGCGCGGCCCGCCGTACCGAGGAGCCTGACCGGCAGGGCGAGCAGCGCGCCCGTGAGGACGACCAGCGAGACCGCGACCAGGCGCAGCGCCCGCAGCGGCGGGCCGACCTTCGGGCCCTGGGGCGTCAGGCAGGTGCCCGACCGGCACGGCGCCTCGGGGGACCACACGATCATGCCGGGGCTCCCAGGAAGTGCCGCCGGTAACGCGGGTTCAGGTTCGCCATCGACAGCAGCACGAAGAAGTCCGCCGTGCCGAGGTCGGGGTTGTGCGCGGGCGGCCCGCAGACCCAGGCACCCAGCCTCGCGTAGCCCCTGAGCGGAGCGGGGACCGTCGCCGTCCCCGCGCCCCGCCTCCTGGTGCCGCGCCAGGGCAGGCGCGGGGTGACGCGGTACTCGGGAGGGCACAGCGGGAGCCTCCGCATGACCTCGGCGACCCCGGTGACCCCGGAGACCGGGACCGAGCAGCACCCCGCGACCCACCGGTGGCCCCCGGCGACCACGTAACGCGCGATGGCCGCCCACATCAGCCCGATCACGGCGCCGCAGCGGTGGTCGGGCCGCACGCAGGCCCTGGCGGCCTCGACCATGTCCGGCCTGACCCCGGCCAGCGGGCGCAGGTCGAAGGTCGAGTCCGCGTACAGCCGGTCGGCCCTGCGCGGGGACAGCAGCCGGTGGGTCCCCACGACCTCGCCGCCCTCGCCGTGCCGTACGAGGAGGTGGTCGCCGTAGGCGTCGAGGGGGTCGACGTCGAGACCGGTTATGGGGGTGTCCAGCCGAGCGCCCATCTCCTCGGCGAACACCTGGTGACGCAGGCGTTGCGCCTCCCGCATGTCGGCGGCGGTCTCGGCCAGCCCGACGGTGTATCCGACGGCGTAACGGGTGGCCCGCTGCCGGGCGGGGGTGGTCGTCATGACCATATGAAGGCAGGGCCAGATGACGTGTGACGGGAGGTCGCCGAGAACGTCAGGCGTCCGGATGATGAACCGCATTCACGATCGTTTTGGGGGCCAAGTAGCGTAGATACCGATGAACCAGCGCACGCTTCTGATCACGTTGTCCGGACCGGACCGCCCAGGGGTAACCTCGCGGCTCTTCTCCGTCCTGTCCGGCTTTCCCATAGTCGTCGCCGACGTCGAACAGGTCGTCATCCGCGGCAGGCTCACCCTCGGCGTCCTCGTCGCCTACTCGGGCGACACCCCCACCGGGACCGGCGGAACGCTCGGTGCCCTGTGGACCGCCGTCGAGCGGACCGCCGGGGACCTGGGCCTTGAGGTCGAGCTGTCCACCGGCTCGGACCTGCAGGAGAAGCGCAGGCGCGGACGGTTGCACGTGACCGTTCTCGGCTCACCCCTGCAGCCGGCCGCGATGGCGGGCATCTCAGGCCGGATCGCGGCCGCGGGCGCCAACATCGACCGGATCGAGCGGCTGTCGAACTACCCGGTGACCTGCTTCGAGCTGGCCGTCTCCGGGGCCGACCCCGACACCCTCCGCGCCGAACTGGCCGTCGAGGCCGCCGCCCAGCAGGTCGACGTGGCCGTACAGCGCAGCGGCCTGCACCGCAGGGCCAAGCGGCTGATCGTGATGGACGTCGACTCCACGCTCATCCAGGCCGAGGTGATCGAGCTGCTGGCCGCGCACGCGGGCTGCCTTGAGGAGGTCGCCAGGGTCACCGAGGAGGCGATGCGCGGGGAGCTCGACTTCGCCGAGTCGCTGCGCCGCCGGGTCGCCCTGCTGGCCGGTCTGCGCGAGGAGACCTTCGAGAAGGTCCGCAAGGAGCTCGTGCTGACCCCCGGCGCCCGCACGCTGGTGCGTACGCTCAAGCGGCTCGACTACCGCTTCGCGATCGTCAGCGGCGGCTTCACCCAGCTCACCGACGCCCTCGTCGAGGACCTCGGCATCGACTACTCGGCGGCCAACACCCTTGAGGTCGTGGACGGCGTGCTGACCGGCCGGGTCGTCGGCGAGATCGTCGACCGTCCCGGCAAGGCGCGGGCGCTCGAACGCTTCGCGCGTGAGGCGGGCATCCCGATCAGTCAGACCGTGGCCATCGGCGACGGCGCCAACGACCTGGACATGATCGCGGCCGCCGGACTCGGCATCGCGTTCAACGCCAAGCCGGTGGTCCGCCAGGCCGCCGACACCGCGGTCAACGTGCCCTACCTCGACGCGATCCTCTACCTGCTGGGCATCCCCCGCGCCGAGGTCGAGGCCGCCGACGCCGAGGACGGCGTCGTGACCGCCTGAGCCGGCCGTTCAGGCGCGCGGGGCGGTGAACGAGGCCAGTCCGAGCGCCTCGGCGCCGAGCCCCCTCAGGGCGGGCCGCGCGGCGACGGCGTGCATGACGCCTCGCCGCACACCGGTCATCCGGTCCGCCGCCCCCTCGTCCACCTCGCCGAGACGGCGCTCGGTCAGCCGGTCGACCTGGGCGCCCAACTCGTCGAGCACCCGGTCGAGATCGTCCGCCCTGGTCAGCGGCCGACCCGTCCTGACCGCCTCCGCGACGTCCTCAAGCCGGTCGGCGACCATGTCCAGGAGGGTGACCGTCGGCCCCGACTCCTCGACCGGCGCCGGTACGGCCAGCAGCGCCAGCGCGTTGTCCCGCAGCCGTCTGGCGGCCGTCACGGCGTCCCTGAGCCGTTGCGGGGCGCTTCCGCCCGGCTCCTTGTCCAGCCGGTCGAGGGAGTCGCCGAGCAGCCGGGCAGCCTCCGAGGCGTCGGAGATCCGCTCCAGAACCGCCTTCGGGTCCCGGTCGACCAGCGAGCGCACCAGCGCCGCGTGCCGTTCGAGGGTGTCCACGATCCTGCCGGTCAGGCTGGCCCGGTGCCCCCTCGGCCACAGCAGCCGCGCGACGACCAGCGCCAGCGCCCCGCCCGCGACCGTGAGCGTCACCCTGGCCGCCGCCGCGCCCCAGTCCAGCGGCAGCGTGAAGTCCGACAGCATCAGCGACAGGGGTGTGGCGAACATCGTCCAGTAGCCGTAGCTGACCCCCCTGAACGCGAACCCCAGCAGGGCGCACACCCCGATGAACACGATCAGGTACGTGTGGCCCGGCGCGACCGCGAGCACGACGGCCGCCCCGGCCGCCCCGACCGCGGTGCCGACCACCCGCAGCGTCACCCGGTCGACCGTGTCCCGGTAGGCGGGACGGAGGCTGACCAGCACGGTCACCACGAACCACTTGGCGTAGTGCTCGTGGGCCAGCAGCATCAACGCCATCGCCAGGGTCACCGCCAGGCCGAGCCGTACGGGGTGGTGGCCGGTCGACAGGACGGGCAGGCGGGGCCGGGTGAACCTGGGCAGGCGCGGCCCGACCTCGACCGCCTCCTCCGCCTGCTGGGAGATCGACCGCACCGCCGTACCGACGCGGTCAAGGCAGCGGCGGATCTGCCCGAGCAGCACGGCCGCGGGCAGCGGTGTCCTCCTGGCGTGGGCGGCTCTGCGGACCTCCTCGTTCAGGTCGGCGAAGCGCCCGACCGCGTCCATGGCCTCCGGGGCCGCGGCCTGACCACCGAGGGTGACCGCCTCCCGCAGCGCGTGGGCCAGCGCCTCGGTCGTCTCGTCCAGTTCCTCGGCCCACCGGCCGTCCGGATCCTCCTGTACGGCGGCCGCCCGCAGCACCCGCAGCGCGATGGTCTCGCGGAAGATCCGGTCCAGGGTCGTCAGCAGCCGTTCGAGGGCCCGGTCGTCCTCCTGCGACACCCGGTAGAGGGAGAAGGCCCTGGCCGCGGCGTCGTGGGTCGTGACGGCCCGCCGCCGCAGCGACTCCCAGCTCTCGTCGGACAGGGGGGCGCGTCCCGCCGCGACCAGAAGGTCGGCCAGCGCCGTACCGGCCTCCTCGAAGGCCGTGCGGAGCGGTTGGAGACGGCGCACCGGCCACAGCACCAGGACCAGCGCCGTGATCAGCAGACCACCCGCCGCGGTGATCGCCATACGGGCAGGCAGACCGGCCCCGGAGGGCGCGAAGTAGGTCAGGGCCACCGCCAGCACGGCCGGGACGCTGATCACCGGCCAGACCGCCCCCGCCGCGGCGACCAGGCCGATCACGACGGCCGCGAGCCACGGCCACGGCTGGATCAGCTGCCCGAGTCCCACCCCGAGCGTGGCCATGAATGCGGTCCGCAACAGCTTGCGCGCCCTCTCCCCGTACGGCAGGCCGGGGGCGTCGCCGAAGACGGTGAGATAACCGCCCAGGGCAGCCGTCGCGCCCTCGCGGACGTGGCCGGTCAGAACCCCGGCGACCAGCGGCAGGCAGATGGCCACGGCGCACAGCAGGCCGTACCCCCACGCGGGACGCGCGGCGACCGCGAAGTCACCGCGTAGCGCCCCGGCGATCCTGCGCATGCCACCCCGTGTTCCCCTACTGCTCCTTGGGGCTCCAGCGCGCGACGGCACGCCCGGCGTCGAGGCCGGACCACTCGTCGTCGGTCTCGATGACCGCGAACGCGCCGGGCGGGAAGCCCTCGTCGTCTCTTGTGGTGAGCAGCTGGACCAGCTCGTGGACACCGGGGTTGTGACCGACCAGGACCAGCGTGCGGACCTCGGGGTCGCCACGCCTCAGGAGGGCGAGCAGCTCGTCGGCGTAGGCCTCGTAGATCTCGGACTCGTAGACGACGTCCGTGCCCGGCAGCGCCAGCTCGGCGGTCTGCCTGGTGCGCACGGACGGCGAGCAGAGCACCAGGTCGGGCTGGACACCCAGGTCGGCGAGCACCCGCGCCACCCGGTCCGCGTCGCGGCGCCCGCGCTCGGTGAGAGGCCGCTCCCTGTCGGCCAGCCCGGGGATGTGCGCCGCCTTCGCGTGCCTGAGGACGACCAGCGTCCGTGCCCCGTTCGCCCCGTTCGTCCCGGTGCTCATCGCGACGCCCACATCGCCATGCCCGCGATCGCCGCGAAGACCACGACCATCGCCAACAGGATGAACACGAGCGTTCTGCCTCCTCCGGAGGGCTGCTGTTCCATACGGATCAGTCTTCCACCGTGGGGTCCCGCACACACCGATGGGCTCATGTACGGGAAAAGGGGTGCACGAGGACCGTGCACCCCTTCACACCGGTTCGCCCGTCAGCTGGTGACCGGCTCCCGCGTACGGTCCACGTGGTTGTCCTCGGTCGGGGAGATGCTCGCCGACCGGCGCTTGGAGACCACGACGGCGCCGACGACGATGGCCACCGCGACCAGGGCGATCCCGGTCCGCAGCGCGACGTTGTCGGCGTAGATCACCACGGCCGGGGCGATCAGCAGCGCCACCAGGTTCATCACCTTGAGCAGCGGGTTGATCGCCGGTCCTGCGGTGTCCTTGAACGGGTCTCCGACGGTGTCGCCGATGACGGTCGCCTCGTGGGCGGAGGAGCCCTTGCCTCCGTGGTGACCGTCCTCGACCAGCTTCTTCGCGTTGTCCCAGGCGCCGCCCGAGTTGGCCAGGAACACCGCCATCAGCGTGCCACAGGCGATGGCACCGGCGAGGAAGGCGCCCAGCGAGGGGTAGCCGAGGGCGAAACCGACGGCGATCGGGGTGAGTACGGCCAGCAGACCCGGCGTGGCCAGCTCCCGCAGCGAGTCACGGGTGCAGATGTCCACGACCCTGCCGTAGTCGGGCAGCTCGGTGCCCGCCATGATGCCCGGCTTGGTGCGGAACTGCTCGCGGACCTCGAAGACCACCCGTCCGGCGGCCCTGCCGACCGCCATGATCGCCAGACCGGAGAACATGAACACCACCGCCGCGCCGACGACCAGGCCGACGAGCACGTTCGGCGAGTCGACACTCAGGTTGAACACGCTGAACGAGCCGAGCGCGTCCTTCACCGCCTGGCTCGCCGAGCTGAGCTGGGTCTCGACCGCTGTCCTGAACGCGCCGAACAGGGCCGTCGCGGCGAGTACGGCGGTCGCGATCGCGATGCCCTTGGTGATGGCCTTGGTGGTGTTGCCGACCGCGTCGAGCGAGGTGAGCACCCTGGCGCCCTCCCCCTCGACGTCGCCGGACATCTCGGCGATGCCCTGGGCGTTGTCGGAGACCGGGCCGAAGGTGTCCATCGACACGATCACGCCGACCGTGGTCAGCAGGCCGGTTCCGGCGAGCGCGACGGCGAACAGGGCGACGGTGACGTTGCCGAAGCCGAGCAGGAACGCCCCGTAGACGGCGGCGCCGATGACCAGCGCCGAGTAGACCGCCGACTCAAGGCCGACGCTGATGCCGGACAGGATGACGGTCGCGGGACCGGTGCGGGCGCTCTCCCCGATGTCCTTGACCGGACGCCGGTTGGTCTCGGTGAAGTAGCCGGTGAGGATCTGGATGGCGCTGGCCAGCACCAGACCGATGAGCACCGCGCCGATGGCGATCAGACGGGGGTCGGTGGTGATCGCGGCGATCTGCGGGTCGACCCCGCTCAGCGCGGAGAAGCTGCTGGGCAGGTACAGGTAGGCCGCGACGGCGACCAGGACGGCGGAGATGGCCGCGGAGATGAAGAAGCCCCGGTTGATCGCCGCCATCCCGTTGCGGTCGCCCTTGCGGGGGGCGGTGGTGAAGATGCCGATGATGGCGGTGAGCACACCGATCATGGGCACGACCAGCGGGAAGACCAGGCCCTCCGTGCCGAAGGCCACCTTGCCGAGGATGAGGCTGGCCACCAGCATGACCGCGTACGACTCGAACAGGTCGGCCGCCATGCCCGCGCAGTCACCGACGTTGTCGCCCACGTTGTCGGCGATGGTCGCGGCGTTGCGCGGGTCGTCCTCGGGGATGCCCTGCTCGACCTTGCCGACCAGGTCGGCGCCGACGTCGGCCGCCTTGGTGAAGATGCCGCCGCCGACCCTCATGAACATGGCCAGCAGCGCGGCGCCGAAGCCGAAGCCCTCAAGGACCGCCGGGGCCTCGCCGCCGTAGACGATCACGACGATGGCGGCGCCGAGCAGGCCGAGGCCGACGGTGATCATGCCGGCCACGCCGCCGGTGCGGAAGGCGATCCGCATGGCGACCTTCTCGCCGGACTCACGGGCGGCCGCGGCGACCCGGACGTTCCCCCGGACCGCGAGCCACATGCCGACGAAGCCGGTCAGCGCGGAGAAGACCGCGCCGACCACGAAGAAAACGGAACGGCCGACGGCCACTCCGGTCGAGTCCGCGGGAAGCAGGTAGAGCAGGAAGGGAATGAGGACCACGAACAACGCCAGGGTCCTGAACTGCCGCGTCAAATACGCGGAAGCCCCTTCCTGTACGGCGCGCGCGATGTTCCGCATGCGCTCGGTGCCTTGGCTGGCAGCGAGCACCTCCCGGACCAGCACGGCCGCCACGGCGAGTGCTATCAGGGCCACGACGGCCACAGCGATCACGATGTTGAAGTGAGAACCGCTCAGGGAAACCGCTGGCTCTGCAGCAGCGGCGAGATCGAGCACAGGCATCCGACTCTCCTTGGCAAGACGGGAACACGTCCTGCCCGGACTGCGCCGCGATAGATGATCGGCAGTGGGAGCGGCGCGCATCCGGGGTGGTTGGCAATGCCGCTTCCGGTTGCGTCCGCAGACCTCCCACGGAACTCAGCCCTCCTACGAGCCGTTTCCGAAGGACAAACCTTGGCCGGTGCCGGGAGTCTACGCAGCGAGGACGCCGATATGAAGCCTCCGCGCGTGGCCATTTGATGACAGGGTCAGTAATCCTTCCCGACTCCCATGGTTAACAGGAGACTCAAATCGGGGCAGGAGGTTCTTCGCCAGCCTTCACGCCTGTTTCGGTCTGCACGTATCAAAGTTATGTTTGCCCCGCTTCGCCCCCCCCAAACAGACAGCCGGACGCGCCCTGGAGGACGCGCCCGGCTGCCGGGGTGTTCACGCTGTCAGATCACGCTGGGGAGCCGCTCGCCGGTCCCGTGTCCGGATCATGTCCGGACCGGGAGCGGTTCGTGGGGGGTGCGGACGGTCAGACCGCGGACAGGCCGTTGGCCGTGGCGGGCCAGCTCATGCGGATGCACATGCCCTTCTGGCTCGGATAGACCTGGACGTCGTCGGCCAGCCCCACGATGACCGCGATGCCGAAACCGGACATCAGGGTGTCGGGAAGTTGCACGAGCGGGTCCTCGAAACCTAACGAGACCTGCTCCTGCTCCAGCTCGTCGCTCGGGGCCGCATCCGTGACGGTGACCTCGAACCGCCCGAGATCATCACGTAGCTCGATGCGGATCGGCTCTCCCGGACAATGGAGACGATGTGCCTCGACAGCCCGGGAACACGCCTCACCGACTGCGAGCCGTACCTCGTCCAGCAGCGACTCCTCCACCCCGGTGCGCCTGGCGATCGCCGTGGCGACCAGGCGTGCCGTACGCACATGGGCCGGAAGGGCGCTGAACGTCAGCTCGACGGTAGCCATGATTACTTGTCTGAGCCGTGAGCTTCCTTGGCCTCCTCAACCGAGGCGTAGATCCCGAAGACCTTGGTCAGTCCGGTGATCCGGAAGATCTTCAGGATGCGCTCCTGGGTGCAGACCAACTCCAGTGAGCCGTCGTGCGCCCGAACGCGCTTGAGCCCGCCGACCAGGACACCAAGGCCCGTCGAGTCAAGGAAGTCGACCTTCTCCATGTTCACGAGAAGGTGGAAGTTTCCCTTGTTGACCAGGTCGATCAGGAGCTCACGCAATCTGGGCGCGGTGTAGACATCGATCTCACCCTCGACCTCAACGATGGTGAGACGGTCCTCGGAATGGTGGTCCAACTTCAGATCCACAGATCCTCCAGCGCCTTGCCTGCGAAAGTACCGATTCAGGCGTGACTCCCGGGACCGGGTGGCCCCCAGACGACAAGCCCCGACGCGCGGCATTCAACCATGCGTACGCTCAGTGTCTATACGAAATCACGATTCCCGGCGACTCTGCCCACAGATGCCAGACTGGAAACCAGTGACTCCGACCTCATCCTCCTCCCTCGGAGCGGGTTCCGCGCTCGACGCCCTGCTCCGTGTTCCCGCACGTCACGATCGCGTGACCCACGTCGAACACGTTCCCGCACGTCAGAGTGGCCAGGTCGGCTGGCCGGACTGGGTCGAGGAACGACTGGTTACGCGCTGGGCGAACCGTGGGATACCGGGCCTGTGGCCGCATCAGGTCGAGGCCGCCGAGCTGGTACGTCGCGGCCAAAACGTGATCATCGCCACCGGCACCGCGTCGGGCAAGTCCCTGGCCTATCTCGTCCCCGCCCTGTCCTCCGTACTGGACGGGGGCACGGTCCTGTATCTGACGCCGACGAAGGCACTGGCCGCCGACCAGCTTCGTGCGTTGAACGAGCTGGACCTCCCCGAGCTGCGCGCGGCCACCTACGACGGCGACACCCCCTACGAGGAACGGCTGTGGGTCCGCAAGCACGCCAACTACGTCCTGACCAACCCCGACATGCTCCACCGCTCGCTGCTGCCCCGCCACGCCCAGTGGGCGGCCTTCTGGCGGCGGCTGAGGATGGTCGTGATCGACGAGTGCCACGGCTACCGGGGTGTGTTCGGCTCGCACGTCGCGCAGATCCTGCGGCGCCTGCGCCGGGTCTGCGCGCGCCACGGCGCCCGGCCCGTGTTCCTGCTCTCCTCCGCGACCGCCAGTGAGCCCGGAGCCTTCGCCGAGCGCCTGACGGGCCTCCAGACGGCCGAGGTGACCGTGGACGCCTCTCCCCGGGGCGCGACCACCTTCGCCCTCTGGGAGCCGCCCCTGACCGACCTGCGGGGCGAGAGGGGCGCCCCGCTGCGGCGCCCGGCCACGTTGGAGAGCGCCGACCTCCTGGCGGACCTGGTCGCCGCCGAGGTTCGCACGCTCGCCTTCGTCCGCTCGCGCAGGGCCGCGGAGTCGGTCGCCCTGACCGCCAGGGCCAGGCTCCAGGATCTCGTGTTCGGCACCGGGGCACCGGCGGACCTGCCCGACAGGGTGGCCGCCTACCGGGCCGGATATCTCGCCGACGACCGTCGCTCGCTGGAGAAGGCGTTCCGTTCGGGAACGCTCGCCGGGCTCGCGACGACCAACGCGCTGGAACTCGGCGTCGACGTGTCCGGACTGGACGCCGTGCTCATCGCGGGCTGGCCCGGGACGAGGGCCTCGCTGTGGCAGCAGGCCGGCCGGGCGGGACGCGCCGGGCGGGACGCGCTGGCCGTGCTGATCGCCAGGGACGACCCGCTGGACACCTATCTCGTCCACCACCCCGAGGCCCTCTTCGGCCGCCCGGTCGAGGCGATCGTGCTCGACCCCGGCAACCCTTACGTGCTCGGGCCCCACCTGTGCGCCGCCGCCGCCGAGATCCCGCTGGCCCAGGACGACCTGGAGATCTTCGGGGAGGGCACGAAGGAGGTGCTGGCCGACCTCGTCACGGACGGCCTGCTCAGGGAGCGGCCGACGGGCTGGTTCTGGACCAGAAGGGAACGGGCGACCGACCTCGCCGACATCAGGGGGTCGGGCGGGCCCCCCGTACAGGTCGTCGAGGCGTCGACGGGGCGGCTGCTCGGCACCGTCGACGAGGCCTCCGCGCACACCTCCGTGCACACCGGCGCGGTCTACGTCCACCAGGGGGAGACATTCCTGGTGGAGGAGCTGGACCTCGACGCCGGGGTCGCCCTCGTGGAGGAGGGCAGCCCCGACTACACGACCTTCGCCAGGGACGTCACCGACATCTCCGTCCTGGAGTCGCTCCGCTCCCACCCGCTCGGCCCGGGGGAACTCCACTTCGGCTCGGTCGAGGTGACCCGCCAGGTCGTCTCCTACGTCAAACGCCGCGCCCAGAGCGGCGAACTGCTCGGCGACGAACCCCTTGAGCTTCCCGCGCGCACCCTGCGCACCCGGGCCGTCTGGTGGACCCTGCCCGCCTCCGCGACCGCCTCCCTGGCCCAGGAGGGCCTGGACCTGGGTGGGGCGGCGCACGCGGCCGAACACGCCTCCATCGGCCTGCTGCCGCTCTTCGCGACCTGTGACCGCTGGGACATCGGCGGCGTCTCGACCGAACTGCACCCCGACACCGGCCTGCTCACCGTCTTCGTCTACGACGGCCACGAGGGGGGCGCGGGCTTCGCCGAACGTGGCTACGCCCGTGCCGTCGACTGGCTCACGGCCACTCGGGAGGCCATCCTGGCGTGCGAGTGCGAGCGGGGCTGCCCGTCGTGCATCCAGTCTCCCAAGTGCGGCAACGGCAACGACCCTCTCGACAAGGCGGGAGCTCTGCGCATGCTCGCCGTTCTGCTCTCGGTCGGCTCCTGATTCCGTTTCCCGGCCGTCAACCGAGGGCCTGCCGGAAGGCCTGTTCCGTACATCCCTCCGCTGTCGCTCCACATGAAATCGCGTACGAGATCTCGGCATGGGGATCGGTAACGGGGTCTGGTACGGGGGCCTGATGTCAGGAATCGACATGAGGGCTCAACCACGTGAGAGAACGGCTCATGGGGTGCGGGATTTTTCTTCGGGCAATGGAACTACGGAGAGCCGACTTCGCGTACTCCGGGGAACACGTTCCATCTCCATGGTGGCCAATCATCCAACCGGCGCTTCCCTACTGCTTCGCGAACCTCCACTACCGGCGCTCTCGTCATCTGGTGTCCTCCTGTCTTCTCCGAGGGCTTTCCGTCCGTCGTTCTGGGCGTCGTTCTGGCCCTCGTTTCGGCCCGGCAGACGGTTCCGGGGTGTACATGGTGATCGACGAGGAGCACCCGCTGAGGTGATGATGAGACCCGAGCCCCGCAAGCCTCATGAAGCTCCGCAAAACCTCATGAAGCTCCGCGAAGCCTGACGAAGTCCCGCTAAGCCCGGCGAGATGGAGATCCCCCGCGAGTCCCGGTGGAGGGCAGGGGAAGTTCGGGAAGGACGAGGCGAGAAGGTCAATGCGTTCCTAACAAAAACCCCCTTCATAAAATCAAACTTCCGACATAACCGTTTTTATGTGAATTACTTCCCGGGAAGTTTCGCCTCTCCCGTTCCCGCGCCGCGTGAGGTTCTCCGCCCGCCGGAGAAGGCCGCCACGGGCCGTACGGCCGACGGTCCATGCGTGCCGGGTCGAGAACGGCCAGGAGGCCGACGCCCGAGGCAGGTCACCCGTCGATACCTCATGGGACCATCGCCAGAGCGTGTCGGGACGCTCCCCGGAACAAGAACGCTCCCTAGAACAACTGTGACCGGTCGTCCTCATGCGACCTGCTCTCCTCGGCACCGGTCGCGTCAGGCAAACCTGCCGCCGTGTTCAGTTGGGCGAAGGTGTAGTCGACGCCTCCCGGGATGTCTCGCAGCAGACTTCCCAGCAACAGGGCGGCTCCCACCGCGTCCCACAGCGCCCGGTGCGGCACACTGCCGGTCAGCCCGTTCACCTCCTCGGTGAGCCCATAGTGATCCAACAGCGCCGTCAGCCCCAGCCGCCGGTTGTGGGGGTGGACAAACCGGGCGAGCTTGAGCGTGTCGATCAATCCGGCCAGGCGGATGCCGGGGCAGCACAACTCCAACAGCCGCGCGTCGACACGTACGTTGTGGCCGACGACGACGGCACCGCCCAAACGGGTCGCCAGCTCCGGGCGGATGTGCTCCAGCGGTGGGGCGAGCCCGAGCAGATCGTTGGTCAGTCCGGGCGAGATCCACCGGTGGGGCGGGATGTAGCGGCCGGGGTTCACCACGGAGTGGTAGGCGCCCGAAAGGTCAGGGCACCCGTCGTCCAGCGGGACGACGGCCACTTCCAGGACCGCTTCCCGCTCCCTGTCCTGGCCACCGGTCCCCTCCAGATCAAAGGCCACCAGACGGGGCACAGCGGTCCACGGCTGATCATGCATGGTGTTCTCTCCCCGGTTCGGGTCAGTCGTCGTGGCGAACCGTGGTGTGGGGAGCGCCCTGTCGGCAGCTCTTCACTCCGGCCGCGATATGAGGTTGGTGTTCAGCGACAGCTCCCGAGAGGAGACAGGCGATCCGCGCAGTCGTTTCGCCTTCTGCCGGGTGAATCGGAGAGGAGGGGCCGGAGGGGAGGTTCCGCTGTTTTTTGGTGTAACCGATGTCCTGCCCGTCTGGCCAGGGCATCCGGCGTCACACATCAGGATCAAACCGCCATGGCATTCGCAATCATTCGACACCACATGGGCCTTCTCCTTACTGACCGGCTGTTCACCGCGGTCACCCTGGGTCGCCCCAGGTTCGCTTCACGGATCTTCGCGCCCATCGTGGTCGGCCAGACGCCGACCGCCATGCCGGTTCACCCACGGTGACGTTCCGCCGGTTCCGCGCCTGCCGTGAACGCCGGGAAGGCCCTTACCGCCCACAGCACCGTTACGGACTCCTTCCCTCGCGACACGCACGACCGGCCGGTCCTCACCACGGCGAAGATCCAAGGAACAGACCCTAGCGTGAAGAGCGGGCACGTCTTGGCAGGTCACCGGGAAATTCACGTCGTCGGCCGACGGTGACCACCCCCCTGGGATCTCCGCCACCGGCACGTAGCCGACGACCGCGGCACCTGGCCGGCGCGTGCAGCCACCTGGTCGGTCAGGACCCGGAATCCACCGCCGGAACGGGCGCAGCCGATCTTCGCGAAGGAGAGGGTCTTTCCGGGGGTGGGCCTCTCACCGCTTCGTCGGCCTCTCCTGTGGGGACGGTGAGCTGGACGGGTCCGGCACGGGCGACGGCTGTGACCGTTTGGGGGCCCAACGTGGGCAGGCGGAGCCGTACTGTCACCTGGACGTCGGCGACCCCGTGACCGTTGACAGAGCACCGGGTGAGCCGCACCCCGTTGCCCTCGGCCAGTGAGGCCGCCTGGGCGCACGCGCGTCGTGGATCGGCGAAGGCCAGGCGTGCGGCGGCGAGGGCACTCAGATCCGCGGCGCTCATGGCGCGGTGCCGGGCGACCCTGACCGTTCCGGCGAGCATGATCACGGCCATCGCCATGAGGACCAACGTCATGAACCCGGCCATCCAGATCGTCGCCCCTCCCCGGTCAGCTCCCCGCCGTCTTCCTGCTGTTCTGCTTGTTGTGCCTATCGAGCCGCCTGTCGGGCCCGCTGCTGTTTCAGCGTTTCTTGTCGCTTTTCTCGTCTGTCGCCCGTCTGGCCCACGTCGTCTCATGCCTGTCCCCCGTCCTTCCTTCGTGCTTCCTCCGTGGCTTGGTCGCCTTCTTCCACGATTTCTTCACCGTGTGGCCGTCTCGTCCGTGCGACCTGCCCCGGCTTCGCCTCGCGGGGCTCGGCCCCCCTCACTCCGGCGTTCCACCTGGCTGTTCCACACCCGGCTCGGTGATGGAGACGGCGGTCGCGTGAACGGTGACGCCGGGCAGCGACGCGCCCCAGCCGGGAACGACGTTCACGGACACCTCCACCCGGGTGGTCTCCGCTCCTCGGGTCACCGTCACCCGCGCCCCCGCCGGAGCCGCGGCCAGGACGACGCTTCGCACCCGCTCCAGGGGCTCGCCTCGCGACGCGGCCCTGGCACCCGCCCGAGCCGCGTCCACGCACTCAAGCCGCGCCCCCACCGTCGTCACCGCCCACAGCGCGACCGCCAGGACAATGACCAGGGCGGGAAGCGCGACCGCGGTCTCCGCGGTCACCGACCCCCTCGATCGGCGGAGGGACGCAGCGGATCTCACGGGGGTCATCCGGCCACGTTGAGCGCTCGCTTGATCAGATTGCTGATCATCTGCCGGACCTCGGGGCTGGTCACCACCTTGAAAAGGAGCATCGCGAAGGCGCAGGCGGCGATCGTGCCGACGGCGTACTCGGCGGTGGACATGCCTCTGTCGCGGCCGGTGAGCATGGTCAGCCGGGCCCAACGGTCGTGAAGCCACCGCCTCAGCCTGGGGCGGCCACAGCCGGTGGACGGTGGGGACACCATCGGGGACATCGTTTCCTCCTGAGAGGGTCGTCGGGGTTGTCGCCGGGCGGGCACCCGGCGCCGGTCAAGGTCAGCTTTCTCGATGAGGACCGGGCTCCGGGGCCGCGAACAGCGTTCTGTGGATAACTCGGGGACGCGAGCGCGCCCTGTGGAAAACATCGGGGGATTCAGGGAAACAGCACGTCACCGGCGAGGCCCGCCACGACGGGAACGATGCCCAGGCAGACGAAGGCGGGCAGGAAGCAGAGCCCCAGCGGGGCGACGACCTGAACACCGACCCTCCTGGCAGCGGCCGAGGCGGCGGAACGGGCCTCCTCGCGGGCGTCGTCGGCCAGCCTGGTGAGAACGTCGGCCACGGGCGCGCCGCTGAGCGTGGCGCGGCTCATCGTCCGCGCCAGCGCGGCCAGCGGTCCCTCGGCCGACATCGCCCGCCAGGCCTCCTCAGGAGCGGCTCCCAGCCTCAGTTGCCCGCCCACCCACGCCAACCGGTCACCGAGCGGCCCACCGAGCGCTCCGGCCGTCATGTCGACGGCACCGGCGATCGGCTGTCCGGCGCGCAGGCAGGCGACCATGAGGTCGACCGCGAGGGGCAGGTCGGTCATCACGCGGTCGCGCTCCTGACGGAGCCAGGACGGCTGCCGCCTTCGCGCGGCCTCCAGCGCGATCGCGGAACCGGTCACGCCGGCGACGAGCCCGGTGGCGCCCCCGAGCGCGAGGAACGCCGTCAGGCCGACGATCGCGCAGAGCACCACCTCTCTACGCTCCGGCCGTCGCCGTCCTCCTGAGGCGGGGGCCGAGGACGGCGTCCAGACCCGCTCCGTGACGGGTGAGCCCCGTACGGCGGGCCGTGAAGAGAAAGGCGGCGGAGAGGACGGACTCGAAGGAGCTCGCAGGGCCCGGTGGACCCGATCCGCGGGACCCTCGGGCGACGTCCACAGCCATCCGGCGGTCCCGGCGAGGACGACGGCCAGCACAAGGATCACCCCGGCCGCCGTGGTCGTCCGGCGAAGGCGGAAGAGACAGGGAACAAAGGACACCTCCAAAACGCGGCAGGGATCAGGAACGCCGGACACAGGCGACGAACCGGCACCGAGGCCGAGGCCCTGCGACAGCCTCGGGATCAGAAACGCTGGGCACGGGCGACGAGGCGGTTCGTCCACCACAGGCCGCAACCGTCGAGGGCCAGACCGCCCAGGAGGCACCCCGCACCGGCGGGACCTCCGAACAGGAAGCCCAGAGGATCCATGCCGAGCCCGGTCGCCATCAGCAACCCGAGCGCGGGCAGGAAGGCCAGCAGGCGGGCGGTGGCCCGGGCACCGGCGAGTTGGGCGGCGAGATCCTGGCGGTGGGACCGTGCCTCCCCGAGCGAGGCGGCCACGCGGTCGACCAGGACGGACAGGGCCGCCCCGGTCGTCGTGCTCACCCGCCAGCAGGCCGCCAGGTCGTGGAATGCCTCTCCGCCCTGTTCGGGAGCGACGGCCAGCAGGGTGGAGGGAACATCGCCGCCGTCTCTCGCGACCGCGGCCAGAGGACGCGCCACCGCGGGATCGGGAAGATCGGTGGCCGACACGGCGCGGGCCAGCGCCTCTCCGGCGGTCCGCCCCGCCGCCAGTTCGGCGGCGAGGCCACGACACAGTTCGATCGACGCGATCCGCCAGGCCTTCGCACGTCTCGACGGCAGAGAGCCCAGGAGAAGACCGAGCGGCGAACCCGGTCGGCGCGAACGCCCGGCCGGACGACGCCGATCGCTCCCCGCCCGGAGCAGGCGTGCGGTCGCCTGATCTGCGCCGGTCCACAGCCACCCCGACAGAGCGGCCAGCAGCACGGCCACCACCGTCATGGCGGCACCCCATGCGCACGGGCTCTTCCACCGATCCGTACGGCGGATGGAGGACCGGCTCGGCCGCCCACGGCCTCGGGAGGCTCTTCGCGCGACCGGCGGCCCGCCTCCGGCGGCCGGGTCTCTCCCCGCGTCAGAGCCAGGACGGGCGAGTGGGGCACACCGGGAGCACGGGCCGTGAGGACGGGCAGCCCCGGCCCCGTGGTCGTCCGGCCGTCGGAAGAGAAGGTGAGGGCGGGCTCGACCTCGACCAGCCCGGAGGGACGCCGGACCATCACGCATATCTCGGCCACCCGGCGGCGCCCGTCGGTGTGGTCTCGGACGAGGTGGACGACGACGTCCAGCGCGGCGGCGAGCTGACTGTGGACGGCCTCCCTGCTGAGGCCGGCGGCACAGGCCAGGGCTTCGAGGCGGGGCGGGACGTCGGCCGCCGTGTTGGCGTGCAGTGTGCCGCATCCGCCTTCGTGGCCGGTGTTGAGGGCG
This sequence comes from Streptosporangium sp. NPDC000239, assembly GCF_040300765.1. NCBI lineage: Bacteria > Bacillati > Actinomycetota > Actinomycetes > Streptosporangiales > Streptosporangiaceae > Streptosporangium > Streptosporangium sp. NPDC000239. The sequence continues at coordinate 271,858 of NZ_JBEPEI010000004.1, forward strand.
CTGAGGAGGTCGACCACCTCGGCACCGCGGACCTCGCCGACGACCAGACGGTCGGGACGCATGCGCAGGGCCTGACGCACGAGATCGCGCAGGCACACGCCACCGGCCCCTTCGAGGTTGGCGGGGCGGCTCTCCAGCCGCACGACGTGCGGGTGGAGGGGACGCAGCTCGGCCGAGTCCTCGACCAGCATCAGCCGGTCTCCCGGATCGGCCAGGGACAGCAACGCCGACAGCAGCGTGGTCTTTCCCGTGCCCGTCCCACCCGTGACGAGGAAGGCGAGTCTCGATCGGACCACGGCGCTGAGCACGGGCACGGCTTCGGCCCTGACGGTGCCCGCCCTGACCAGGTCGGGCAGGGTGAACGTACGGCGTGGCGGAAGCCGTAGGGACAGGCAGGTGCCTCCCGCGGCGACGGGCGGCAGGACCGCGTGCAGCCGCACGCCCCCGGCGAGACGGGCGTCGGCGTAGGGGCAGGCGTCGTCGAGACGCCTGCCCGCGGCCGCCGCCAGCCGCTGGGCGAGCCGCCGGAGCGTCTCCTCGTCGGGGAAGACGACGGATGTACGGCGCAGGCCCCTGCCGTCGTCGACCCACACCTCCTCCGGGCCGTTCACCAGCACGTCGGTCACGTCGGGCTCGGCCAGCAGCGGTTCGAGGGGCCCGGCGCCGATCAGGTCGGCGCACAGGGCACGGGTCACCGCCAGGATCTCCGCGTCGCCGAGCACCGCGCGCTCGGCCCTGAGGGCGGCCGCGACGTGGGCGGCGCTCGGCTCGGTCCCGGCGCGGGCCAGGCGTATCCGGACGGCCTCGACCACCTCGGGTGAGACCGTGACCTCCCGGATCATCGTTCGGCCTCGGGCAGCGAGTTCAGGAACGACGCGCAGAAACGCCCCAGTGGGGTTCGCCCGCCGAGCGGAGGTGGATCGCCCCGGTTGAGGGCGGCGGTGAGCCTGGGCTGGTCGGGAAGGCCTCCGGCGCACGGCAGGCGGAGGGAGGAGGTGACGACGTCGTCGTCCAGGACGCCGCTCCGCACGACGGCCCGTATCTCGGTGGTGTGCTCACGCAACCGGGCCAGCGCCTGCGCCGCGGCCAGCACACCGCGCACGTCGGCGGTGACGACCAGCAGGGTCGCCGCCGCCCTGGCGAGCGCCTGCGCGGCGGCGTGGTCGCAGTGGCGCGGCAGATCGACCACGACCAGGTCGAAACCGCGCATTCCCGCCTCAAGGACCGAGCGCATCGCCTCCGCGGGGATGGTTTCGACCTCTCCCCTGCCGAAGGAGAGCAGGGTGAGCTCCGCGAACGTGGGAAGGGCGGCCTGGAGCGCTGCGGCGTTGATCCTGCCCTCGCGGGCGACCAGGTCCGGCCAGCGGGCGCCTTTCGCCTCCTCCTGACCGAGGAGCAGGTCGAGTCCGCCACCGAGTGGGTCGGCGTCGACGAGCAGGGTGCGCAGGCGCCGCCGGGAGGCGGTCAGCGCCAGGGAGGCCGCCAGGACGCTGGCCCCGGCTCCGCCGCGCCCGCCCGCCACGCAGACCACGGGCCCCGCCCTGGAAACCGGCTCGACGGCGTCGGCGAACTCCTCGACCAGCCGCCGCTCGGCCGAGGGCAGTTCCAGGACCGTCTGGGCACCGACGGCGACGCACCTGCGCCACGCGTCGGGATCGCCGGGAGCGCGGGTGACCAGCAGAACGCGGTCTCTGGGCGGTGGCCCGGTCGCCGCCAGCGTGTCGGCCATGTCACCGCCGACCACGACGAGCGGGGCCCGGTTCCAGTACGGCCTGGCGTGCGTGGGCGCGTGGGCGACGTCGAGCTCGGCGCCCGCCGCGGCGGCGACCCGGAGAAGGTCGTCGAGCAGATCGTGGTCCTCGGTGATGACCAACGGACGGTCCAATGGTGCCTCCCTGGGATGCGGGAAGCCCACTTTCCGCCAAACGCCCTCCCCTCGACGGCGCCGAACGCCGTTCTGTGGAAAACCCGGGAGGGACGGTCCCGCCTGTGGACAACCGCCGACAGGGCGCGACCAGACGGTGAGATACGACAGGGAACAAGGACGGGACAGGAGCAGGCGGTGAGACACAGCCGGAAGGCAGGACACGACCAGACCGGAAGGCGGGGCGCGGTCAGGTCGCGAGACGAGAAGAGCCCAGGGACCCGGCCCTCGTCGATCCGGTCGGGGCCTCACGAAGGAACGTCCCGGCCGTCCTCCGCGTACCGCCGTACGCGGGGTGGGGAGAAAAAGTGGCGACCCCCGCCGGGGGGGAGAGCGGGGGCCGCCAACCGGTCCGGCTCTGGGGGGGTAGAGCCGGTCCCGTTTCAGAAGAAAGCCTCAACGGTTGACCAGGGCATGGCAAGGACATTGCATGCCCAAGCGTGCGTGGTCTCTCCACTTTGTGGAGATACCACCTCATGCTGCCCGATCAAGTTGAGTTTCGTCGAGGAGCAATCTGCAGTTTCCGCTAGTTTTTTTCAATGTAACGATCTCGCATAGGCATAGCGGCCAATCGGGCGCGTCCCTAATAGGCCCGTTTTCGATCACACAGCGTGACCGGTCGCCAGGGGTCACGAAGATCACCCGGCATACCAGGCGCCCTACATGGGCGATTTGTCCATAAATGTCCCATGTTCGGTAAAGGACCCGCCCCAAGGGGTTCCCAACAGCCCGAATCCGTCATACAAAGGGTGCACGGACCACTTGTCCGAGTTGTCCGAGCACGAACCGCCGGGTACCCACGTGCCGCCGAGCCGCGGGAGGCACGTCGAGTACGGGTCTCGACCCGTTCCGACGATAGACAGGTGCACGCTTGGTAACCCGGTGGCGTCGTGTTAGCGACGGCGCCCCATGACCAGGGGCGCCGTCTGCTGTGTCCGAAAGGCGCGTCGGCGAAAGGCCGCAAGGACACCTCAGCCGCGCTGCATGGCCTCACAGATCGCCGTGGCCTCACGCACCCCGAGGACGACCGCGTCCGCGCAGTGCCGTACCCACGTCGCCATCCCGTCCGGCGTCCCGCTCAGGTAGGCCCGCAGGCCCCGCGGATAGGCGGCTCCGAGTTCGAGGTGACCGACCTCCACGACCGCCAGCGACTTGGGGTCGAGGCCGTATTCGACCAGCGTCAGACGCTCCGCCGCCCTGGCGATCACCCCGTCGGCCGATCCGAACGGCCGCAGCACCGCCAGCTCCGCGTGGACGACGGCGGCCAGCACCAGGGCGGGTGCCGAGGTCGGGCCGGTCAGGAGGCCGACCAGGCCGTCCACCCGGGCCACTGTCTCCTCGGGCCCGGGAGCGGCGCCCAGGCCGAGCGGGTCGGGCGCCGTCGTGGAGGACCGGGGGCGGCCCAGGTCGTCGCCCTGTCCCGACGCGGCGAGGGTGTGCAGCCTCGCCAGCACCTGGCGGGGTGCCGTACGCCAGGTCGCGCCGAGTCGTCCCAGCTCGGCCGAGACGCGTAGCGCGCCCTGGACGACCGGGTCGGCGGTCTCGGGGACGGCTTCCAGCGGGACGTCGGCGCCGTCGAGGGCGGCGGACGCGCGGGCACCGCGCAGCGCCGACCTGGCGGAGACCTCGGGACTCTTGCGCCGCAGCACACGGTGGCCGTAGAGCCGGTCGACGGCCTTGCGCGCCTCGGCGACGGCCTCGGGTACGCCCGGCATCTCCGCGATGACAGCCAATGGGTCGCTCACGCTCCCCGACCATAGCGGCCGGGTGCCGGGAGGCGGACACACCCCGTCCTTACGGACAGCCCGTAAGTACGGGACCTCCGGGGGCGGGAGGCGCTCAGTACGGCCCCCCGCTAAAGGCTGCCGAATAGCGTCATCTACATTCTTACGATGACAAAAGAGCAACGTTTCCGCTGCGGTTGTTATCCGGTGTTAAGGCGCCTGTGAACCGTACGGACCGCTATCACCGATTGGTACAGACCAGTCTAGACCTCTTGTGGCGGGCACCTCTGGCCTGGTGAAGTGGAACACGAACAGTAGACGAGCAGTACGTATAAGGAGTGTGCAGTGGCCCCGGAGACCCCTGGTTCCGAGTCGCGTGAGACCCAGGAGACGCTGTCAAACCTGCTGAACGAGACCCGGCGGTTCGCCCCTCCTGCCGAGCTGGCCGCGTCCGCGAACGTGACCGCAGAGGCTTACGAGGAGGCCGCGCGTGACCGTCTGGCGTTCTGGGACAAGCAGGCCGACCGGCTGACCTGGTCCAAGCGCTGGGACAACACCCTTGAGTGGAACGCGCCCTTCGCCAAGTGGTTCGTCGGCGGGGAGCTGAACGTCGCCTACAACTGTGTGGACCGGCACGTCGAGGCGGGCAACGGCGACAAGATCGCCTACCACTGGGAGGGCGAGCCCGAGGGCGACAGCCGTACGATCACCTATGCCGACCTGCAGCGGGAGGTCGCCAAGACGGCCAACGCCCTGCAGGAGCTGGGGGTCGGCAAGGGTGACCGGGTGGCCGTCTACCTGCCGATGATCCCCGAGCTGCCGATCACGATGCTCGCCTGCGCCCGCATCGGCGCCATCCACTCCGTGGTGTTCGGCGGCTTCTCCGCCACCGCCCTCAGCGGCAGGATCAAGGACGCCGACGCCAAGGTCGTGGTCACCGCCGACGGCGGCTACCGCCGTGGCGCGCCCAGCGCCCTGAAGCCGACCGTCGACGAGGCCGTCAAGGAGTGCCCCGGCATCGAGCACGTCGTGGTCGTCCGCCGGACCGGCCAGGAGGTCGAGCAGACGGACAAGGACATCTGGTGGCACGACCTCGTCGAGCGCCAGTCCGAGACCCACGAGGCGCAGCCGCACGACGCCGAGCACCCGCTCTACATCCTCTACACCAGCGGCACCACCGGCAGGCCCAAGGGCATCCTGCACACCACGGGCGGCTACCTCACCCAGACGGCCTACACCCACTACTCCGTCTTCGACCTCAAGCCGGAGACCGACGTCTACTGGTGCACCGCCGACATCGGCTGGGTGACCGGCCACTCCTACATCGTGTACGGCCCGCTCGCCAACGGCGCCACCAGCGTCATCTACGAGGGCACCCCCGACACCCCGCACCGGGGCCGGTTCTGGGAGGTCGTGCAGAAGTACGGCGTCACGATCCTCTACACCGCGCCCACCGCGATCCGCACGTTCATGAAGTGGGGCGACGACATCCCCGCCAAGTTCGACATGTCGTCCCTGCGCGTCCTGGGCAGCGTCGGTGAGCCGATCAACCCCGAGGCCTACGTCTGGTACCGCGAGCACATCGGCGGCAACCGCACCCCGGTCGTGGACACCTGGTGGCAGACCGAGACCGGCGCGATCATGATCAGCCCGCTGCCCGGTGTGACCAGCGCCAAGCCGGGTGCGGCCATGCGCCCGCTGCCGGGCATCACCGCCGACGTGGTCGACGACCAGGGCAACAGCGTCGGCAACGGCGGAGGCGGCTACCTGGCCATCCGTGACCCGTGGCCCTCCATGCTCCGTACGATCTGGGGCGACGACCAGCGCTACATCGACACCTACTGGTCCCGCTTCGAGGGCATGTACTTCGCGGGCGACGGCGCCAAGAGGGACGCCGACGGCGACATCTGGCTCCTCGGCCGGGTCGACGACGTCATGCTCGTCTCCGGTCACAACATCTCGACCACCGAGGTCGAGTCGGCCCTGGTCTCGCACCCGAAGGTCGCCGAGGCCGCGGTCGTCGGCGCGACCGACCCGGTCACCGGCCAGGCGATCGTCTCGTTCGTGATCCTGCGCGGCAGCGTGGAGGAGAGCGCGGACATCGCGGCCGAGCTGCGCAACCACGTGGCCAAGACGCTGGGCCCGATCGCCAAGCCGCGCCAGATCCTGGTCGTCCCCGAGCTGCCGAAGACCCGTTCCGGCAAGATCATGCGGCGTCTGCTGCGTGACGTCGCGGAGAACCGCAGCATCGGTGACGTCACCACGCTGGCCGACAGCACGGTGATGAACCTCATCTCCGAGAAGCTGCCCAGCGCCAAGAGCGAGGACTGAGGACCGTCTCGGGCGCCGTGGGCGGTCACCCCGCCACAGGCGCGGCGCGCGGATGAAGAGCGAGACAGATGATGGCTCCCGGTTCGCGCCCCTCGATGTCGCCGCCCACAAGGCGAGGGCGACCGAGGGCGCGACCGCCCATCATGAGTGATATGCGACACTGAGGTACTGCGAATCCCATTCGTCGGCCTTCTGTAGGCTGGCGATCAGGTGTGCCGGGAAGTCTGGTCGGCCAGGGAGGGAACCGGCCCTGCCTGTACTCCCCGGAGGTCGCATGCGTCGCGTTGCCGAAATCTGGCCGTTCAGGCCCACCATCCACCACTCCCGCACGCTCGCCGAGGCGCTGAGGACGGAGACGGTCGGCGGCGTCATCATGCTGGCCGCCACGGTCGTCGCGCTGATCTGGGCGAATGTGTCCACCGGCTCGTATGAGGCGCTGCGCGAGACGACGTTCGGCCCCGCCTCTCTCCACCTGGACCTCAACCTCCGCGAATGGGTCCAGAACGGCCTGCTCACGATCTTCTTCTTCGTGGCCGGCATCGAGGTCAAGGAGGAGTTCGTCCACGGCGAGTTGTCCAACCTCCGCAAGGCCGCGTTGCCCATCCTCGCGTCGATCGCCGGGATGGTCGTCCCCGTGCTGGTCTACCTGGCGGTGAGCTGGGGGGCTCCCGGGGCCGGACAGGGCTGGGCCGTACCCACCGCGACCGACATCGCCTTCGCGCTCGCGGTGCTCGCCGTGACGGCCAGCGCGATGCCCCCGGCGCTACGCGCCTTCCTACTGACCTGCGCGGTGGTCGACGACCTCGGTGCCATCGCCGTGATCGCCGTCTTCTTCACCAACCACCTCAACCTCCTCGCCCTGGCCGCCGGAATCGCCGTCATCGCCCTGTACGGCCTGCTCCAGGCCAAGCGGGTCCGCGGCCCGTGGATCTATCTCCCCCTCGCCCTGGCCGCCTGGTACCTCGTGGAGATCAGCGGTGTTCACGCGACCGTCGCCGGGGTAGCCCTCGGTCTGATGACCCGTGTGCGTAACGATCCCGGCGAGGAGAACTCCCCCGCCGAACTGGCCGCCCACCGCCTGCGCCCCCTGTCGGCCGGGTTCGTCGTGCCCGTGTTCGCGTTCATGTCCGCCGGGGTGACGCTCGCCCCGGAGGCGCTGGGCACGATGTTCACCGACCGCGTGGTGCTCGGCGTGATCGCGGGGCTGGTCGTCGGTAAGTTCCTCGGCGTCTTCGGCGGGGCGTGGCTGGCCGTACGGCTCGGCCTGGCGAGACTGTCCGAGGAGCTGCACTGGCGGGACATGGCGGCCGTCTCGACACTGGCCGGGATCGGCTTCACCGTGTCGCTGCTCATCGGCGGCCTGGCATACGGGGACGATCCGGGACGGGTGAACGCGGTGACCACAGGTGTGCTCGCGGCGAGCCTCATCTCGTCGGTCCTGGCGGCGATCCTGCTCCGGCTACGCGTGCGCAAGCGCGCCGGCGCACAGGATGATGATGGACACCGGCGCTCGATAGGAGATCCTTCATGACACACAACCCGGCCGCGGAGCCACTGTCCGCAGAACCACAGGAGGAGTCGCTCGGCCTGCTCGTCGCCAACGCGACCGACCACATCTCCACCCTGGTCCGCGCCGAGATCGAACTGGCCAAGGCCGAGCTGAGGTTCGACGCCAAGCGGGTGGGCACGGCCGCCGGACTCTTCGGCGCCGCCGCGTTCATGGCCCACCTGTGCCTGATCCTGGCCTCCTTCGCCATCGCGTACGGCCTGGTCGCCCTGGGCGTGTGGGACTGGCTCGCCTTCACCATCGTCACGGTGTTCTACCTGGTCGTCGCGGCCCTGCTGGTCCTGTTCGGGGTGCGCAGGCTCAAGGGCCTGACCGGAATGCGCCGGACCATGCGCTCGCTCAAGAACCTCAAGGGAGGCGAGCCGGAGACCGGCCTCGCCGCCGCCCCCGCCCCGCAGGGCGCCGGGCAGGTCGGTTCCCACCGCGAACCGGTGAGTCCGGACCAGTGAACGAGCCGGACGAGTCCCTGGTCAGGATCGAGGGCCCGTGGACCCATCGCTCGGTCCACGCGGGGGGCACCCGCTTCCACGTGGTCGAGGCCGGTGAGGGCCCACTCGTCCTGCTGCTGCACGGTTTCCCGCAGTTCTGGTGGACCTGGCGCCACCAGCTCGTCTCACTGCCCGCCGCGGGCTACCGCGCCGTCGCCGTCGACCTGCGGGGGTACGGCGCCAGCGACAAGCCGCCGCGTGGCTACGACCTGCCGACCCTGGCCGGTGACGCGGCCGGGCTGATCAGGGCTCTCGGCGAGAGCGGCGCGACCGTCGTCGGTCACGACTGGGGCGGGCTGCTGGGCTGGACCATGGCCGTCCGGGACCCGAAGTCGGTCCTGCGGCTGGTCCCGGTCGCGGCGCCGCACCCGCTCAGGCTCCGCTCCGCCCTGCTGACCGGTTCCCTCCGCCAGATCAGGGCGAGCGCCTACGCGCTGGGCTTCCAGCTGCCCTTCCTGCCGGAGTGGCGGCTCACCGCGAAGGACGGCGCGCTGGTCGGACGGATGCTCGACGAGTGGTCGGGGCCCGGCTGGCCGGAGGCCGAGGTCGCACGGACCTACCGCGAGGCGTTCCGCATCCCGACCGTGGCGCACTGCGCGCTGGAGTACCACCGGTGGTTCGCCCGCTCCCAGCTCCGTCCCGACGGCCTGCGCTACGCCAGGATCATGCGCGGTGAGGTCCACGCGCCCACGCTCCAGGTCCACGGCGCGCTCGACCCGCACACCCTGCCGCGTACCGCCCAGGGATCGAGCCGCCACGTGACCGGGTCCTACCGGTGGCGGCTGATCGAGGGGGCCGGGCACTTCCCGCACGAGGAACGGCCAGAGGAGTTCGACGCCGAACTCCTGTCCTGGCTCGCGGACGCGGATCTCGACCGATGACGGACCATCCGATCCCCAGAGACCGCGACCCCGAGGGCAGGCCGCGCAACCGCCGCCCCAGGGACGCCTTCGGCCGTCCCCTGCCGCACGACGCGCAGGGTGTGGAGCGTGTCCCCGACGACTACGCGCCGGACGCCGCCGAGGCGCTCCATGAGGCACGCAGGCTGCTCGGCGAGGGCAGGCCCTTCCACGCGCACGAGGTGCTCGAAGGCCGTTGGAAGACCTCTCCTCAGGAGGAACGCGAGCTGTGGCAGGGCCTGGCGCAGATCTGCGTCGGGCTCACCCACCTCCAGCGAGGCAACCCCCGCGGCGCCGCCGCCCTGTTCACCCGCGGAGCCACCAGAATCGCCCCGTACGGCCCGCCGTACGAAAAACTAGCCCAAGCAGCCCGATCCCTAGCAGAAACCCCAAAAACCCCAGAAGAGGCCATAAGCACCATCAAGCACCTTCTCTGATCCGGCTTAGGAAACTCTCGGTGCCAGGAGTGAAGGGTTCGGGGTACCGGCGCTAAGTGTGAGGGGTTTCGGTTCGGGCGCGCCGACGCTTGGACTGAGGAGTGAGGGAGCGAAGCGGACGAACGACGAGGGAAAGCGTTGGCCTGAGGCGCCCGAACCCGCGACGCCGCCAGGCGGAGCAAAGAGACAGGGCTTGGGCGCGTCGGTGCTTGGACTGAGGAACGCAGGAGCGAAGCGACGCAGAGACGAGGGAAAGCACCGACCTGAGGCGCCCAAGCCCGCGACGCCGCCAGGCGGAGCAAAGAGACAGGGCTTGGGCGCGTCGGTGCTTGGACTGAGGAACGCAGCGACGCAGAGACGAGGGAAAGCACCAACCCGAAGCGCCCGAACCCGCGACGCCGCCAGGCGGAGCAAAGAGACCCAGCCAGGCGGAGCAAAGAGACTCAGCCGTTACGGTCGCACTCCTGGGTGCTTACCTGGTTGAACAGCTTGGAGCCGTCCTCGGCGTCCGGGGAGACCTCGGCCGCCGTCAGTGCGAAGCCGGTCTCCTGCTGGTCGAGGGCCGCCGCGAAGACGACCCCGTACACCCGGCCGTCGGGGGTGAGCAGCGGGCCGCCCGAGTTGCCCTGGATGACCGAGCCGCGGATGGAGTAGATGTCGCGGACGACGGTCTTGCGCTCGTAGATGTCGGGGCCCTTCGCACGCTGTTTCACCCGGATGCGGGCCTCGGCGAGGGTGAAGCCCTGGCCGTGGGGGAAGCCCGCGATGATGGCGTCGTCGCCCATCGTCGCGGTGCCGTCGAAGCGCAGCACCGGCATGTTGAGGCCGGGGACGTACAGGACGGCGATGTCCCGGTCGGGGTTGTAGAGCACGACCCTGGCCGGATGGTTGTTGTTGAGGTAGTCGGTGACCTCCAGCTCCTGGTCGACCCCGGCGACCACGTGGGCGTTGGTCATCACCCTGTTCTGCGAGAAGACGAACCCGGTGCCCTCGATGTGCCTGCGGCAGCTGGTGGCCACGCCCTGGACCTTGACGATGCCCCGGCGGGCCCGCTTGAGCTGGACTCCCTTGGCCACGCTCTGGTCCGGGGGCGGGACCTCGACGAGCTGGTTGCCGCCGATGGCGCCGAACACCTTCGGGAAGCCCGAGGTGTCGATGAAGCGCTTGAACGGCTTCTGGAAGTCCTTGGCCGCGGGAGGCAACGCCTGGTCGACCGTACTGATCAGCAGAGAGCCGTTGATCTGCTCGCTGAGCAGCGTGAACGGCGAGGAGGCGATCAGTGAGCCGATCAGCCAGGCGATGACCAGCACGGAGAAGGCGCTGGCGAAGGTGCCGCCGACCGCGTCGACCACCTTGGCCGGTTCCCAGGTGACGTGGCTGCGGACCACCGCGCCGATCGTGGAGGAGGCGAACTGCCCGATCGTCGCGGCGAGGAAGACGATGACGATGGCGAGCAGCGCCCGCTCGGTGTCGCCGTCGACTATGGCCCCGGCGATGGGAGGGGCGATGAACATGCCCAGCAGGGCACCGCCGACGAATCCGATGAAGCTGAGGGACCCGATGATGAACCCCTGACGGTACCCCGACACCGCGAAGGCCACCATAAGGGCGATCAGGATAAGGTCGAGGAGATCACCACGCACCCCTTAACGGTATCCAGCCCTTGGCCCGCGCGTGCACCCCTTGCCGGAGGTCCCGGCCGTTATCGTGGGCCGTATGGCAACGATCGGGGGGTCGCCGGCTGTGGAAACGCTCATCGAGACCGCGCTGCGGGACAGGGACCAGGACGGCACGATCCGCTGGAAAGCCATCGCCATGCTGCACGAACGGGGCGATCTGGAGACCTTCACCGCGGCCAGACGACTGTGCGCGGGCAACACGGCCACCGAGCGGATGCTCGGGGTGGACATCCTCGGCAGATTGCCGTTCGTCGACCGAAGTCTGCCGGTTCTGCGCTTCCTGGCCGCCGCCGAGGACGACTGCATGGTGCTCTACTCGGTGCTGATCGCCTTCGGTCACCTACAGGACGGCCGCGCGCTGCCCTCGGTGGTCACGCTGAGCGAGCACGAGGACTCCAGGGTCAGGTACGGCGTCGCCCACGCACTCCCGAAGATCATCGGTGCTCCGCCGGACCCGGCGGGCCTGGCCGTACTCGAACGGTTGACCGGGGACCCCTGCGAGGACGTGGCCGAGTGGGCGCGTCTCGGGCTGGCCCTGTCCACCGGGCGTGAGATCGAGGGGGGCGGCTGGGAGGGGTCAGCGGGCGGCGAGGTTGACGACGTCGGGAGGCATGTCCTCGACCCGTGACCTGTCCCAGGGGCGTTCGAAGGCGGAGCCGGCGAGCACCCCGTCGAGCACCCCGGCGGTGAAGCCCCACACCAGCAGCCCGCGGACCCGGAAGGCCGGGCCGGCGAAGCCGCTCGGGTGACGCAGGGTGACGCGGTTGGCCGGGTCGGTCAGTTCGGACAGCGGGACCCGTTCCACCGACTCGACCTCGTTCGGCGAGGCCGCGTGCACCACGGAGGGGGTGTGCCACCAGCCGACGACGGGGGTGACCCGGTTGTCGCTGCGCCAGATGTACAGCTCGGGCATGGTGCCGACGACATGGACGCCCGCCGGGTCGAGCCCGGTCTCCTCGCGGGCCTCACGCAGCGCCGCGGCGACCGGACCGCCGTCGTCCGGGTCGATCCCGCCGCCGGGGAAGGCGGGCTGTCCCGCGTGTCTGCGCCCGCGTGAGCTGCGCTGGATCAGGAGCACGTCGGGGCCGAGCGGCCCCTCGCCGAACAGCATGAGCACCGCGGCGTGACGGCCGCCGGTCTCCGGCGGGCGCATGGCCAGGGGAACCGGTTTCCTCGCGACCCGTTCGGCGAGCGTCTCCAACCAGCCGGGCACTTCCACGGGCACACCTCCGGTCTGTTCCGGTCTCTGCAACACGCCGTACGGCCTCGTGCTTCCCGACGATCCGGTCATGTCAGGGAAGAGGGCCGGAACGGACCAGTTTCGCGGCCTCGACGGGGTCGGTCGGGCCGGTGCCGTACGAGGGGCAGAGGGCGACCAGGGGGCAGGCGCCGCAGGCGGGTTTGCGGGCGTGGCAGACGCGGCGGCCGTGCCAGATCAGGCGGTGGGAGGCCATCGTCCACTCCCGCTTCGGGATGAGCTCGCCGACGATGTGCTCGATCTTGACGGGGTCGGTCTCCTCGGTCCATCCGAAGCGCCGCACGAGCCGCTGGAAGTGGGTGTCCACGGTCAGGCCCGTCACCCCGAACGGTTCTCCCGTCTTGGGGTCACGCGCGTTCCCGAGGACCACGTTGGCCGTTTTGCGGCCCACACCGGGCAGGGTGACCATCTGTTCGAGGGTCCTGGGCACCTCGCCGCCGAATTCGTCGCGCAGCGCGATCGACAGTCCGATGATCGACTTCGTCTTGGCCCGGAAGAACCCGGTGGACTTGATGATCTCCTCGACGTCCTCCGGGTCGGCCGCCGCGAGGTCCTCGGGGGTCGGATACTTCGCGAAGAGCGTGGGCGTCACCATGTTCACGCGGACGTCGGTCGTCTGCGCCGACATGACCGTGGCGATCAGGAGCTCGAACGGGCTGTTGAAGTCGAGCTCACAGTGGGCGTCGGGGTAGGTCTCCATGAGCACCCGGTCCATCCGCCGGGCCCTGCGCACCAGGCCGAGCCGGGTCTCGTTCTTGAATCGTCTCGTCCTCTGCCCAGGGGTCAACTGCGTCGCCATGGCCTCAAGCGTAGGTGGTGTCCGGCCCTGCGGCCTCGGAGATTCCCGTTAACCGGCGGAGAGGTCGGCCGCCTTCAGGAGCACGGTTGAGCGGTTGCCGACACGGAAGGAGACCCGTGGGCGCGCGACGTCCCCGACCGGGACCCGGCGCCCCTTGGCCGTGACCGCGATGACCGATCCGCCGCCGAGGACGGAGGCCAGGGAGCCCAGCATCTCCGGCACCCCGGTGCCGCCGATCCAGCTGGTCTGCTCCTCGTAGGGGACGTCGGTGATCACGATGTCGGGCGCGGCCGTGGAGACGACGGCAGCGAGCTCGGCCGGCCGGAACACGTCCGCCCGGCTGACCGTGGTGGGCAGCGCCCCGCCCTCCCTGGTGAGCCGTCCGCCCAGGCGGCGCGCGCTCGCCGCCGCGTCCAGGTAGCCGGGTTTGCCGAAGCGTCCGGCTCGCTCCTCAAGCACCCTCGCCCGGCGTTCCATGGCCTCAGGATCGACCAGGGCCAGGTTCTCCCGGGCGAGCACCAGCGCGTTCTCCGCGACGTCCGAGGCGACCAGCGAGGAGACCTCACGCCGGTGCAGCAGCCCGAGAACGGTGAGCAGATAGCCGCTCCCGCAGCAGGGGTCCCATATCACCGCCGGGGCGTCGCCGCCGCGCAGCTCCAGGGCGCGCAGGAAGATCTCCGAGACCAACCTGACGGGAAAGGCCGGGAATCCCGGGGCCGAGCGCAGGACGGTGCCGCTCGCGAGATCCGTGTAGTCGTCCTTGGCGACCACATGACGGTAGCCCGTCACTCCCGCCCCCTTCTCCGACGCCTTTCCACTGAGAGCCAAGGCGGTCTCACATCAGTCCCTGGCTGTGGGGAACCCGCGCTGCCGGGCGGCCTCGTAGAGCATCAGGGTCCCCGCGGAGGCCGCGTTGAGCGAGCTGGCGGCACCCCCGATCGGAATCCTGACGATCTCGTCGCAGGCCTCGCGCCAGCGGGCGCTCATCCCGACGGTCTCGTTGCCCACCACCAGCAGGACCGGGCCCGTCAGGTCACAGTCCTGTACGGAGGTCCCGCCGGTCTCGTCGGTCCCGATGATCTTGACCGGGGTGCCCCGCCCGCGCAGGGACTCCACCCATTCGAGCACCTCGTTGACGCCGGGAGCCCTGACCACCGGCAGCCTGAAGATCGATCCTGTGCTGGCGCGCACGGTCTTCGGGTCGTAGACGTCCGCGGCGTGGCCGGTGATGATCATCCCCGAGGCGCCGAACGCGTCCGCTGAACGGGTCAGCGTCCCGATGTTGCCCGGGCTCGTCGGACGGTCGAAGGCCACTCCCAGCAGGTCGTGCCCCTGGGGCAGGCGTCCCAGGTCGTCCGGCCGCAGCGCGCCGACGGCCACGAGCTCCGGCGCCGCCGACTCTCGTTCTCCGAGTTCGAGCAGCAGTTCCGGGGCCACCGGCACCGAACGGACCCCGCTGTCACGGATGAGACCCTCCGCCCACGCCGACAGGTGCTGACCGTGTGGGTAGAGCAGACAGCGCAGCGGCCAGCCGTGCTCGACCGCGAGCGTGATCGGGCGGACCCCGTGGATGAGGAACTCGCCGAGCTTCTGCCGCTTGTTCCGGTTGGTCAGCAACGCCTGCCACGTCTGGAACCGGTCGCCGCGGCTGTGCACCCCCACGGCGCCACTTGCCGGACGCGTGCCCCGGCCCGTGCGGGCACCGTGGTTGCGCGATCCGTCACGTTGTCTGTCACCCGGCATGGGCAGGAGCCTACCGGCCCTCACTCCACGCGGTTCGCGGACGACACCTGGGTGCCGAGCAGGTCGAGAAGCTGGGCGACGGGGATGGCGGGTGAGCGGCGACCCTCACGGCCGATCATGGTCTCGGCGCCCAGGAGGGCGTTGAGCACGGCCTCCTCGACGGCCTCGACGACGGCCTCGTAGAAGACGTCGAGCCGGCTCCACGGGATGAACCGCATGCTCTCGTAGACCGGTTCCTCCCCGGGGAAGCCCGAGGTCAGCGCGCCGGGGTTGCCGGTCGAGAAGGCCAGGAAGATGTCTCCGGAGAAGTGCGAGCCGGTGGTCCCGGTACGGGCGAGGCCCAGCGGGACCCTGCGGGCCAGCGCGGTGCACTGCAGCGGCAGCAGCGGCGCGTCCGTGGCGACGACGACGATGACGGAGCCCGCCCCCGCCGGGGAGTCGTGCCCGTCCATGGGGTCGTCGTCCGTGAGCGACCTGCCGACGGGCACGCCGCAGACGGTCAGCTCCTTGCGGGCGCCGAAGTTGGCCTGGAGGAACGCCCCGACCGTGTAGGTGTCGGCCCCATAGTCGACCAGCCGGGAGGAGGTGCCGTTGCCGCCCTTGAAGCCGTAGCAGTTCATCCCGGTGCCGCCGCCGACCGAGCCCTCGGCGACCGGTCCCGGGCGGGCCGCGTCGATGGCGGCCACGGCGTGCTCGGGCCGTACGTGGGGGCCGTTGATGTCGTTGAGGTAGCCGTCCCAGGTCTCGGCGACCACGGGCAGCAGCCACTCGGCGGCGACCTCGGGCTTCTCACGGGCCACCCAGTCGATGACCCCGCGGTGGCAGGTGCCGACGGCGTGGGTGTTGGTGATGAGCACGGGCAGCCGAAGGGAGCCGGTCTCGCTGAGCCAGGAGGTGCCCGTCATCTCGCCGTTGCCGTTGAGCGAGAACCACCCCGCCGCGCACGGCACCTCGAAGTCCGCGCGCCCGCGTGGCAGCAGCGCGGTCACGCCGGTGCGGACCGACTCCCCCTCGATCAGCGTGGTGTGGCCGACCTCGACCCCGGGAACGTCGGTGATCGCGTTGTCCGGCCCCGTACGGCCCGGCAGCGGCAGGCCGAGTTCGCGCGCCCGTGTCATCGTTCTTCAGGTCCTTCCAGGTTCTCCAGGTCGCAGCCGGTGACGTCGGCGGCGTAGGTCAGCAGCAGGCGCTCGGCCTGCCCGGCGTCGAGGGTGGGTACGGCCTGCGTGACGTGCAGGCCGAGGCCGTCCTCAAGCATGACGAGGTTGCGGGCGAGGGTGACGGCGTCACGGGTCAGCGTGAAGACCCCCGTCGCGGCCCCGGCCTCCAGGATGGAGGCGTACAGGGTGACCTGCCGTTCGCACAGGCGGATGTGCTGGGCGGAGTAGGCGGGGTCCCTGCGGGCGTAGGTGCCCAGCTCGTACAGCAGGACGCACAGTTCGTCGTCGCTGCCGGCCGGCAGGCCCGCGCGGATCATGCCGAGCAGCCTGCGTCTGGGGTCGGGTTCCTCGGAGGCCGCCCGTTCCCGCTCGACGCAGAAACGCTCGACCGCCTCGTGCTGCACCTCCTTCAGCAGGTCGGTCAGCGCCGGGAAGTAGTACAGGACCGACCCCGCCGACATGTCCGCCTGCTCGGCGACGTCCCGCAGACGCAGGTCGACGACGCCGTGCCGCAGCACCGCCCGGCGGGCGGCGGCGACGAGCTCGGCGCGCTTCTCGTGTGCTCGGCTGGGTCGTGCCATGCCGGTGATTCTCTAGACATCGGTCAAAGAACGCAACCGGGGAAGGTGACACGGAGCTTTTACACGGAGGTGTATTGACGTACATCTCACAGAGTTCTTTGATGCATGTTCAAAGAACCACGCCTGAGGAGGCGCCGTGACCCCCCACGACACGAGCCCGTCCACCCCCACACCGCCACCCGCCCCGACCGGCTCCCACCCCCACCTGCACCGGGGCCTGAAACTGCTGGGCACCCTGTTCATCACCCTGTCGGCGATCTCCCCGGCGTCCTCGGTGTTCATCATCGCCCCGGGTGTCATCGGCCAGGCGGGCTCGGGAGCCTTCACGGCCTTCCTGGTCGCGGGCGTCGTGGGGATCTTCATGGCCTTCGTCTACGCCGAACTCGGCTCGGCCTACCCGCTCAGCGGCGGCGAGTACGCGATCGTGGCCCGTACCTTCGGGCGGCTGCCCGGTTTCGTGGTGCTCGGCCTGTTCATGGTCACCCAGCTGCTGATCATCGCGGTGATCGCGCTCGGCGTCGGCACCTACCTGGCGGTCATCTTCCCCGGCCTGCACGCCCCGACCGTCGCGGCCGTGACCACGGTCGTCGCCACCGTGCTCGCCGTGTTCGACATCAAGCTCAACGCCTGGGTGACCGGCGTCTTCCTGGCCATCGAGATGCTCGCCCTGGTCGTGGTGAGCGCGCTGGGCTTCCTCAACCCCGAGCGCTCCCTGGCCGACCTGGTGCTGCACCCGGTGGCCGCGGGCCAGGACGGCACGGTCGTCGCGGCCTCGGCCGGGGTGATCGGCGCCGCCACCGCGGTGGCCCTGTTCGCCTACAACGGCTACGGCGCCGCCGTCTATCTGGGCGAGGAGACCCAGGACGCCCACCGGGGCATCGCCAAGACGGTCCTGTGGGCCCTGGGCATCACCGTCGCCGCCGAGCTGATCCCGGTGACCGCGGTGCTCATGGGCGCGCCCTCGCTCCCCGGTCTCTTCGGCGCGGACAACATGATGGAGTACTTCATCACCGCACGCGCCGGGACGACGCTGAACAACGTCCTCAGCCTCGCCGTCGCCCTGGCCATCTTCAACGCGGTCCTGGCGATCATCCTGGTCACCGCCCGCATGATCTTCAGCACCGGCCGCGACACCACCTGGCCGTCCCCGGTCAGCAGGGCGCTGGCCTCGATCCACCCCCGCTTCGGCAGCCCGTGGATCGCCACCATCGGGGCCGGGCTCATCGGCGCCGGGTTCTGCTACGCCGACGAACGGTTCCTGCTGGTCGTGACCGCGACCACGATCATCGCGATCTACGCGGCGCTGTGCGTCGCGACCCTCACCGGGCGCCGCAACGGCTCGACCTCGCACGCCGCCTACCGGATGCCGTGGTTCCCGGTGGCGCCGGTGCTCGCCCTGCTGGCCATCGGGTACGTCGCCTACCGCAACCTCCTCGACCCCGAGGTCGGGCGGCCGAGCCTCCTCATCACCGTCGGCATCGGGATCGTCTTCGCCGCTTACTACCTGCTGGTCCTGCGCAGACGCGGCGCGTGGGAGCTGCGCGGCGCGGCCGACGACTGACAACGCCTCTGTTAGGGGACCCCGTGCCCGCGGGTGCGGGGTCTGAGAGACGGTCTGGGACGCGGGAGGAGGGACCGACGTCGGGTTCGCCCATCTATATGGGTAGATTTCCGGATGAGCGTGATCCAGCCGTCGAACACGGCGGACCACCGCGAGCCGGGTCCAACCCAGCGGAACCACCGCCGTGGAGTCCCGGCGGCCTTCACGCCGGGCCCCTTGAGAACGACTCGGTGTGATAGGTCACAATAACTGCGTGAGCCGTGAAACAGGAGGCACTGTGAACACCGACGACGTGCTGGCCAAGGCGCCTCTGTTCTCGGCGCTCGACCGTGAGGGCGCCGCCGCGCTGCGTACGAGTGTCTCGGAGGTCGAGCTGTCCAAGGGACAGACCCTCTTCAGCGAGAACGAGACCGGAGACCGCCTCTACGTGGTCCTCGAAGGCAAGATCAAGCTGTCCAGGACCGCCCCCGACGGGCGGGAGAACCTGCTCAGCGTGCTCGGCCCCGGTGAGATGTTCGGCGAGCTCTCGCTGTTCGACCCCCGTCCCCGTACGGCCTCGGCGACGGCGCTGACCGACGTCCGCCTCGCCGGTCTGGGCCACGACGACCTGCGCCCGTGGCTGACCGGCCGTCCCGAGGTCGCCCTGCACCTGCTGCGCGCCCTGGCCCAGCGGCTGCGCCGTACCAACGACGTGCTGGCCGACCTGGTCTTCACCGACGTCCCCGGCCGGGTCGCCAAGGCCCTGCTCGACCTGGCCGAGCGCTTCGGGCAGCGGATCGACGACGGTGTCCGGGTCCACCACGACCTCACCCAGGAGGAGCTGGCCCAGCTGGTCGGCGCCTCCCGCGAGACCGTGAACAAGGCTCTGGCTGACTTCGCCCAGCGCGGCTGGCTGCGCATCGAGGCCAAGGCCGTGGTCATCATGGACCTGGAGCGCCTGCACAACCGCTCGCGCTGACCCTCACTCGCCGAGGCCGTCCAGATAGGAGAGCTGGGCGCGGACCGACATCTCCGCGGCCGGCCACAGCGACCTGTCGACCTCCGCGTAGACGACCTCGACGATCTCCCTCGCCGTCGTCGCCCCCTGCCGCCTGGCCCGCCTGATCTGGTCGAGCCGCCGCCTGCGGTGCGCGACGTAGCCGTCGAGCGCGCCGACCGGGTCGGGCAGCACCGGGCCGTGTCCCGGCAGCAGCGCCCGCGCCCCGACCTTCTCGACCGTCGCCCGCAGACGGTCGAGGGAGCGCAGATAGTCTCCGAGGTCCCCGTCCGGGGCGATCACGGTCGTCCCCCTGCCCAGCACGGTGTCCCCGGTGAGCACGGCCCCGTCCTGCGGCAGCCAGAAGCACAGCGAGTCGAACGAGTGGCCCGGAGTGCCGACGACGTGCAGTTCGAGGTCGCCGACCGTGATCACGTCTCCGTCGCCGAGCCCCTCCGTGCCGAGACGGTGCCGGGGGTCGAGGGCCCTGACCGGGGCTCCGACCAGCTCGGCGAACCTCCTGGCACCGCCGCTGTGGTCGTCGTGACCGTGGGTCAGCAGGACCGCCCGCACCCGGCGCTCCCCGAGGTGGGCGGCGACCCGCCGCAGATGGGCCTCGTCCTCGGGGCCGGGATCGACGACGAGTGCCTCCTCCCCGACGCCGACCACCCAGGTGTTGGTGCCCTCCAGGGTCATCGCGGAGGGGTTGGGGGCCAGGATCGCGAACGCGTTGGCGGTTCCCGACCCGTCGGGGCCGTCCAGGGGGATCCGCAGCCCGCTCATCCCACACCGGGTCCGTAGTCGTCGTCGAGCACGATCCGCATCTCCCCGTCGACCTCGGCGATACCGGGCATGTAGCTCACGATCTCACGTTCGGCCGCCAGGACGCCGGCCACGGCCGGGTGCGCGGAGACCTCCCGCAGCGTGCGGTAGGTCGGGGGCATCAGCCTGATCAGCCCCCGCCGCGCCTGGTCCAGCGCGTCGGCCGGCCGTACCCAGATGACCTTGTCGGCCTCGCCGCCGACGTCGCGGGTGCGCTGGCCCGGCGGGAGCGCGGCGACGAAGAAGCGGGTGTCGAAGCGCCTCGGCTCGGCCACGGGGGTGATCCAGTGCCCCCAGGGGCGCAGCAGGTCGGCGCGCAGCACCAGGGACCGCCTGGCCAGGAAGTCGGTGAAGGACAGACTCCTGTCGATCAGGGCGAGCCGGTCGGCCTCCCAGTCGTCCCCGGTGGTGTCGGCCACCACCTCCCGCGCCGAGGGACCGGCGAGCAGCACGCCCGATTCCTCGAACGTCTCCCTGACCGCCGCGCACACCAGGCCGCGCGCGGTGCCCTCCGACGTGCGGAAGGCCCGCGCCCACTCGGCGGGCGGCGGACCGGCCCAGGCGAGCGCCTGGTCGGCGTCCCGAGGATCGACGGAACCGCCGGGGAAGACGCAGGCGCCCGCGGCGAAGGCCATGCTCGCCGTACGTCTCAGCAGGTAGACCTCGACCCCCTGGCGTGGGTCCTCGCGCAGGAGGACCACGGTCGCGGCGTCCCGGGCCGGGACGGGCTCGGCCCGCCCGGCCAGGATGTCCCGTGCCCGCTCGCCCAGCTCACCGCGGAGCGGAATCCCGCCCATCAGATCCCTCCGGTTTCGGCCCTGTCATCCGGTCAGACGACCTCGGCGACCAGTTCGACCTCGACCGGGGCGTCCAGCGGCAGTACGGCGACGCCGACCGCGCTGCGGGCGTGCTTGCCCGCGTCCCCGAGGATCTCGGCGAGCAGCTCACTGGCGCCGTTGACCACCTGCGGCTGGCCGGAGAAGGCCGGGTCGCTGGCCACGAAGCCGACGACCTTGACGATCCTGACGATGTTCGACAGGTCGCCGACCACCGACCCGACAGCGGCCAGGGCGTTGAGCGCGCAGGTCCTGGCGAGCTGGTGGGCGTCCTCCGGGCTCACCTCGGCGCCGACCTTGCCGGTCGCCAGAAGCTTGCCGTCCACCACCGGGAGCTGGCCCGAGGTGTAGACGTGGTTTCCCGAGCGGACCGCGGGGACGTAGGCCGCCAGCGGCGCGACGACCTTGGGCAGCGTCAGGCCGAGCTCGCTCAGCCGCTCCTCCGGCGTCACTGCTTCGGCCGCTTCAGGTAGGCGACAAGCTGCTCGGGGTTGGGCCCCGGCACGACCTGGACGAGCTCCCAGCCGTCCTGGCCCCAGTTGTCGAGGATCTGCTTGGTCGCGTGCACCAGCAGCGGCACCGTCGAGTACTCCCATTGCGTCATGGGGGACACATTAGCGACAGCCGCCCCGGTGGACGGCCGTCCACCGGCTCCCACCACGTCCGTGTCCCTTTTCGGATGGATCGCCAGTGAGAATCGGCATATTCGTGGGTGGACGGTCCGGGCGAATCGGCAGGGGGCCGTTGGGTAGCCTTCGAAGCGTGAGAGCTCGTGACACCGACTGGGACGGCGTACGCCTCCATGTCGTCACCGGTAAGGGCGGGACCGGCAAGACCACCGTCGCCGCCGCCCTCGCCCTCGCGCTCGCCTCGGGCGGGCGCAGGGTCCTGCTGGTCGAGGTCGAGGGCCGTCAGGGAATCGCACAGGTCTTCGACCTGCCGCCGCTGCCGTACGAGGAGCGGAAGATCGCCGTCGCGCCGGGAGGCGGTGACGTGCACGCGCTGGCCATCGACCCCGAGGAGGCCATGCTCGACTACCTGGAGATGTTCTACGGGATGCGCAGGGCGGGCAAGGCTCTCACCAAGATGGGCGTCGTCGACTTCGCGACCACCATCGCCCCCGGTTTCCGCGACGTCCTGGTCACCGGCAAGACCACCGAGGCCGTACGGCGCAAGGGCAAGGACGGCAGGCGGATCTACGACGCCGTCGTGCTCGACGCCCCGCCGACGGGGCGGGTCGCCCGCTTCCTCAACGTCACCAGCGAGGTCGCCGGGCTCGCGAGGGTCGGGCCGATCAAGAATCACGCCGACCTGGTCAACGGCGTCGTCTCCTCCCCGGAGACCGCGGTGCACTTCGTCACACTTCTTGAGGAGATGCCGGTCCAGGAGACCCTGGACGGGCTCGACGAGCTGCGGGAGGCGGGCCTGCCGCCCGGAGGGATCTTCACGAACATGGTCAGGGAGTCGCTGCTGCCCGCCTCGGTCCTCGACGCCGCGGCCAAGGGCCGCTTCGACCCGGCCGAACTGGCGCTCGGGCTGAAGGCCGCCGGGCTCGCCGAGGGCGGCGCGGACGCCGCCGCGGTGGCCGACGCCCTGACCGAGGAGATCGCCGAGCACGCCCACCGCACCAGGCTCGAACGCCGTGAACGGCGCTCGCTGGACACCTCGGGCAGGCCCCGCTACGAGCTGCCGCTGCTGTCCGACGGGGTCGACCTGGCGGGACTCTACGAACTGGCCGAGTCGATCCACGCGCAGGGAGCGGCATGAACGAGCGGTCCGGCAGGCTCAGGGCGGTCCCGGTCCTCGACCTCGACGCGATCATCGACGACCCGGGCACCAGGATCGTGGTCTGCTGCGGCTCCGGCGGCGTCGGCAAGACCACGACGGCCGCGGCGCTCGGGCTGCGCGCCGCCGAACGCGGCCGATCCGCCGTCGTGCTCACCGTCGACCCCGCCAGGCGACTGGCCCAGTCCATGGGCCTGACCGAGCTCGACAACACCCCGCGGCCCGTCGCCGGGGTGAAGGGCGAGGGCAGGCTGCACGCCATGATGCTCGACATGAAGCGCACCTTCGACGAGATCATCGAGGCGCACGCCGACCCGGAACGGGCCCGGCAGATCCTGACGAACCCCTTCTACCAGTCTCTCTCGTCGAGTTTCTCCGGCACCCAGGAGTACATGGCGATGGAGAAGCTCGGGCAGCTCCGCCGCTCCGGCGACTGGGACCTGATCATCGTCGACACCCCGCCGTCGCGCTCGGCGCTCGACTTCCTCGACGCCCCGGAACGGCTCGGCCGCTTCCTCGACGGCAGGCTCATCAGGCTGCTCATGGCTCCCGCGAAGGCGGGCGGGCGCAGCGCGTTCAAGCTGCTCAACGCCGGGTTCGGCATCGTGGCGGGCGCCCTGACCAAGCTGCTTGGCGCGCAGGTGCTCAAGGACCTGCAGACGTTCGTCTCGGCCCTCGACGCCGTCTTCGGCGGCTTCAGGGCCAGGGCCGAGCAGACCTACAAGCTCCTGCAGGCCCCGGGGACGGCCTTCGTCGTGGTGGCCGCGCCGGAGCGCGACGCCATGCGGGAGGCCTCCTACTTCGTGGAGCGGCTGGCCGAGGAGCGCATGCCGCTGGCCGGTCTGGTGGTGAACCGGGTGCACCGGGCGCCCGCCGCCGTGCTGTCGGCCGCGCGCAGCACCGCCGCGGCCGAGGATCTGGAGACGCGGGGCGAACACGACCTCACCGCCGCCGTCCTGCGCCTGCACGCGGGCCGGATGCAACTGGCCGCGCGTGAGGACCGTGAACAGGAGCACTTCCTGTCGGCGCATCCCACGGTGCCCGTGGCCCGGGTCCCGGCGATGTCGCAGGACGTGCACGACCTGGCGGGCCTGCGCAGGGTCGGTGAACTGCTGACGGCCCAGTAGCGAGGGTTCTCAGGCTCTCGGAGGCCTCTTTCTGGCCTCCGAGAGCCTGACACCCCGCGGTCTTCGGGAACCTGGCATCCCGTCTCCGGGAACTGACGTCCCGCGGACGCGCGGGTACGGCCGGCGCGGTGCGCCAGCCGTACGGGATCTGCGCGAACTCAGCCGGCGATCAGCTCGTTCGTCCGCTCGTACTCCTCCTTGGCCAACTCCAGCAGGTCACGCCAGGAGTCGACGTCCGGTCGCCGGCGTAGCAACGCCCGGCGTTCGCGCTCGGTCATCCCGCCCCACACCCCGAACTCGATGCGATTGTCCAGCGCATCGGCGAGGCACTCGGTCCGGACCGGGCATCCCCGGCAGATCAGCTTCGCCCGGTTCTGGGCAGCGCCCTGAACGAAAAGCGCGTCAGGATCCGCACCCTTACAGGCCGCACGGGAGGTCCAATCCGTGATCCACATTCGACCCCACTCCCCTTAGGTGGTCAGTCGTGACTTGGGGCCGACGGGCGCGGGCGTCGAGCCTCCGTATTCAGTTGCCGCAGAAGGAGAACGTACGCAATCAGACGTTCGGGCCGACAGACCCCGGCGGGACCAATTTCCCGCATGGTCATCGGCGGCCATCTGGCCGGTAATGACTAGTCACCTGCGTCCGATACGGGAGTGAGGCACAGCGAAGTGGTGTTCCGTTACCGTTTGGGCTATCCGTCCGACGTACCCTTGGTGTCGTGCAAGCTCAAGGCAAAGCTCACAGGTCAGTGCTCCGTGGCATGGGCAACGTGGTGCGGTTGCTCGCCGCGGCCACCGTCACTGGCGTGCTGGTCGCCGCTGTGGCGTTCCCCGCGGTCGGCGGGGCGGGGCTGACGGTCAAGTCGGCCACGGAGGAGTTGCACCTGCTCCCCGAGGAGCTGAAGGAACCTCCGCTCGCGGAGAAGACCACCCTGCTCGACGCGAACGGCAAGCAGTTCGCCCAGTTCTACTACGAGAACCGCGAGTCGGTGAAGCTCGACGAGGTCTCCGACATCATGAAGACCGCGATCGTCGCGATCGAGGACTTCCGGTTCTACGAGCACGGCGCGATCGACCCCGAGGGCACACTTCGCGCGGCCATGAAGAACTTCAGCGGGGGCAGCGTCCAGGGTGGTTCCTCGATCACCCAGCAGTACGTCAAGCTCGTGCTGCTCAACGCGGCCGAGACTCCCGAGGAGCAGAACGCCGCGATCGAGCAGACCCTCGAACGCAAGCTGAACGAGCTTCGCTACGCGCTGGCCATCGAGGAGAAGTACACCAAGTCGGAGATCCTTGAGCGCTACCTCAACATCGCCTACTTCGGTGCCGGAGCCCACGGCATCCAGGCCGCGGCCAAGCGTTTCTTCGGCAAGGACGCCTCCAAGCTGAACCTCGTCGAGGCGGCGACGCTGGCCGGAGCCGTGCAGAACCCCAACAGGACCGACCCGAACGTGGGCAAGGCGAGCCGTGAGCGGCTGCTCGAACGGCGCAACATCGTCCTGAACCGGATGGCCGAGCTCGGCAAGATCACGACGCAGGAGGCCGCGGAGGCCAAGGCCAAGAAGCTGGGTTTCAAGGACACCCCGGTCCCCGGCGGCTGCGACGTGAGCTCCTACCCCTACTTCTGCCTCTACGCCCAGAACGAGCTGCTCAACGACGAGTCCTTCGGCAAGACCCCCGAGGAGCGCAAGAGGCTGCTCCAGCGGGGCGGTCTGACGATCAAGACGACGCTCGACCCGAAGATGCAGTCCGCGTCCGAGAAGGCCATCAGGAAGTTCGTCAAGGCCAGCGACAAGCCGGTCGCCGCGCAGGCGATGGTCGTGCCCGGCACCGGCGCCATCAAGGCGATGGCCGCCAGCCGCGACTTCGGGCGCAACAAGAAGAAGAACCAGATGAGCTACAACCTGGCGGGCGACAGCCAGCACGGTGGCGGCACCGGGTTCCAGGCGGGTTCGACGTTCAAGGTCTTCACCCTGCTCACGGCGCTGAACAAGGGCTTCAAGATCAACGACGGTTTCAGCACCGGCGCCGGTTACAGCGCCTCAAGCTATGGCTCCTTCCGCGACTGCAAGGGCAACCCGGTCGGCATCCCCAGCCACACCGTGCAGAACTCCAGCGAGGGCGAGGGCGGCTTCAACACGCTGCTCACCGGCACCCGGAACTCGGTCAACACCTTCTTCATGCGCCTTGAGGAGGAGGTCGGCCTCTGCGACGTGGTCAAGACCGCCAAGAGCCTCGGCATCAAGCGGGCCGACGGAGACAAGCTCAAGGAGGTCGAGACCTTCACCCTCGGCGTCAACGAGATGGACCCGGTGACGGTCGCCGCGGCCTACGCGGGCATCGCCGCGCGCGGCACCTACTGCAAGCCGATGGCCATCACCGAGATCCGTGACCGCAACAACAAGGCCACGCAGTACAAGCCGAAGTGCCAGCAGGTCCTGGACGAGAAGGTCGCCGACGCCGCCGCGCACATCATGTCCGGGGTGTTCACCAAGGGCACGATGAGCCAGTACGGCGGCATCGGTCGTCCCGCGGCCGGCAAGACCGGCACCACCGACGGCTACACCGCCGCCTGGTTCGCCGGGTTCACCCCCGACCTCGCCTCCTCCGTCAGCCTCGGCGACCCGCGCGGCGCCTTCCAGCACGACCTGACCGGGGTGACCATCGGCGGCACCTACTACCCCTACGTGTACGGCGCCACGATCTCGGGACGGATCTGGAAGTACTCCATGATCGACGCGCTGAAGGGCGTCGACCCGACACCCTTCACCGCGGTGGACAAGGACCGCTTCGGCGGTTGCACCAGGTGCGCCCCCAAGCCGCCGCCGAAGCCGGACAAGCCCGGTGACGGCGGCCCCGACCGGGGCCGTGGCGGCGGCGACCGCCCCGACGACAACGGCACCATCGAGAACGACGGCAACGGCGGCTGGTTCGGCGGCCGGGGCAAGAACAAGAAGGGCGACTCCAACCGTCCCATCGGCCGCTGAGCGGCCCGCACATGGCCGGAGCCCCTCCCCGATCGGGGAGGGGCTCCGGCCATGTCGTGGACTTCCAAGCCCGCCGTACAGCTTCCGTACTGGCCGACGCTCAGCGCGTGCTCTCAGTGCGCGTCCCAGCCCGCGCTCTCAGCCCGCGCTCTTCAGCCTGCGCTCCCAGCCCCGTGCTCCCGGCCCGCGCTCTCAGCGCGCCAGACGGCTCCGTACGGCCTGCGCGACCCTGCCGCCCTCGGCCCGGCCCGCGACCTTGGGGGTCAGGACCTTCATGACCTGCCCCATGGCCTGCGGCCCCGAGGCCCCGCTCTCCGTGACGGCCTCCTCGACCAGCGCCGCGAGCTCCTCGTCGGACAGCTGGGCGGGGAGGTACTCCTCAAGGACGGCCTGCTCGTCCACCTCGGCCTGGGCCTGCTCGGTACGGCCGGCGCCGCTGAACGCCTCCGCCGCCTCACGGCGCTTCTTGGCCTCCTTGGTCAGCACCTTGACGATCTCCTCGTCGGAGAGCTCGCGGGCGGCCTTGCCCGAGACCTCCTCGACGTTCACGGCCGCCAGGGCCATGCGGATCGTACGGGTGCGGACCTCATCCCTGCTCTTCATGGAGGCCGTGAGGTCGGCCTTCAACTTGTCCTTCAATGCGCTCATGCGGTCCATCTTGCCGTCTTAACCGCCTCGTTGTATCGCAGGTTTCCTGCGGGGGGTCGTTCGTCGGGCATGATGAGAAGGTGAGGAAAGCAGCCGCGGTGCCCCTGTCCCTGATCGGTCTCGGCCTGACCGGCCTCGCCTACGCCTCGGTCGTCGAGCGCAACACCTTCCGCCTGCGGCGTTTCGACGTGCCCGTTCTCGAACCCGGCCAGCGGCCCGTGCGTGTCCTGCACCTGTCCGACCTGCACCTCACCCCTGGCAGGCGGATGCTCATCAACTGGGTCCGCTCGCTGGGCACCCTCAAGCCCGACCTGGTGGTCAACACCGGCGACTCCATCGCGCACCCCGACGCCGTCGGCCCTCTCATGCACGCCCTCGAACCACTGCTGTCACGCCCAGGCCTGTTCGTCTACGGCTCCAACGACATGTACGCGCCGATCTTCAAGAACCCCGTGCGCTACCTGTGGCGTACCTCGAAGGGCGACCACGGCAGGAAGATCCCCTCCCTGCCCTGGGAGGAACTGGGCACCGCCATGTCCGACGAGGGCTGGCTGAACATGAACAACACCACCGCCCGCCTCAAGGTCGGTGACCTCGACGTGGCCGTCGGCGGCATCAACGACTCCCACATCAACCTCGACCGCTACGACGAGATCGCCGGACCCGCCCCGGCGGAGGCCGATCTCCGTCTGGGCGTGATGCACTCCCCCGAGCCCCGCAACATGTCCCGCTTCGCCGACGACGGCTACCAGCTGCTGCTCGCAGGCCACACCCACGGCGGCCAGGTCTGCGTGCCGTTCTACGGCGCCCTGGTCACCAACTGCGGCATCGACAGGGCCCGGGTCAAGGGGCTGAGCAGGCACGAGTCCGCCTTCCTCCACGTCTCGGCGGGACTGGGCACCAGCCCCTTCTCCCCCGTGCGTTTCTCCTGTTTCCCCGAGGCCAGCCTGCTGACCCTGGTGCCCCGCCCCAGAGGTGACGCAAGCACGCGCGAAGTCCGCTAGACTTTCCGAAGCACGAGCAAAACGGCGTGCACCGGGGTGTAGCGCAGCTTGGCAGCGCGCTTCGTTCGGGACGAAGAGGTCGTGGGTTCAAATCCCGCCACCCCGACAGTGTTTGGCCAGATCAAGGGCCTGATTCGTTAAGCGGATCGGGTCCTTTTTCTGTTTCCGGGAGAAATACGGGAGGCGATCTTTGCTTCCTCCTGTCAGGCCGTGAGCTCACGGTCCGGGGACGGCGCCCGTGACGGCGGCCGACCTCAAACTCCTGGGAGGACGTCTCCCACGGCCCCTGCTCGGCCCCAGGAGGAAGACCCGTGTTTCCTCGGCGTGGACCGTTCAGGTCCTCACGGTCTGTTCGATCCTTGGCGGCTCGTACACGGACCCGCCTGGCCGCCGAGGTTCGTGCCGTCCGGAGATCCACGGCCGAACAGCCGTAACCGGGCCGGTCCGGTGGCAGGGCCGCGTGACGGCACGAAGTGGTCAGGAGGAGCGGGGAGGCCGCAGGATCGGCCCGGCCGTGGAAGACCGCCATGAGACGCCGGTCACGGGAGGGGCCACCTCGTCGGCGTCGGGTTCGACGTCGCGGACGAGGCCTTCCACGGGGGGCGACCAACGTGGGCCGAGACAGTGGACCGCCTCCGGGACCGGCCTGGTCCCGGGACGAACCATGTGGTGCGGCGCGCGTGCCCGTCGCTCGACGCGTCGGCCCGACCGGCGTTCCGTCAGCGCGACAGCAGCTCGCGGGTCACCTCGTCGAGTCTCCTGGCATGCCGCGGCTCGAAGGACTCTCCCACAAGATCCATCCTCCGTCCTTCCACGAAGGCGCTCAGCGGTTCGGCCGGAGGATTGTCGATGGTCGCGATGATCGGCTTTATCCCCGCCTCGACCGGCTTCGCGCTTCTCTTCATCGCCTCGACGTGGAACCTCGTCATCTCGTCATATTCTCCGGAGAAACCGGTCGACACGCTGCCGGGGTTGAAAAGCACATATCTGATCGGCCCGGATCCGTATCTCTCCGCGAAGGAGACCCCCAGCAGGTCGTTCGCCTTTCCGCCCTGCATCTGCGCGGCCAGACCGTCATAGTTCCGCTCGAACCCGAGGTCGTCCCACTGGATCTCCCCCATCGGGGAGCCCGGTCCCGCGACGTTCATGATGACCGGTCTCTCCCCCTTCTCCAGAAGGCCGCGCAGATCGTGGCCGAGCAAGAACCGGCTCAGGTAGAAGAGCGCGAAGGTGTACTCGAACCCCTCGGCCGTCTCCCGGCGCTCCGAGAGGAAGTGCCGTGCGCACAGGACGAGTACGTCCACCGCGGGAAGCCTCTCACCGATCTCGCGGACCACCCTGCGGTTCTCACTCACCAGGCTCAGGTCCGCCCGCACGAAATGGGCTCGCCCGCCTGCGCCGATCTCCCTGGCAGCGGAGAGGAAGGACTCCCCCTTCCTCTCGTCGCGCCCGATGACGACGACCTCGTCGCCCCGCTCCAGGAATGCGGCACCCATTCCCCTCCCCATCCCGTCACTGCCCCCCTGAATAACGATTCTTTTCACATTTGTCCTTTCGAATGGTGTGATTCCCGGCTGATTTTACGTCGAGACGGACCTGGCATCGCAAAGAACAAAGAAAATCTCCGAGCACGGTTTTCCAGGTGGATGACAAATCCATCTCCAAGATGGGACGGAAACGGAGGAGAAAGAAAAGCGGCGGCTCCGTCCAGGCGGGTGACGGAGTGGGCGGCGGTCCCCGCGACTCCTCCTCACCGTGATCGGGCGGCCTGCGCGGAAACCAGGGACAGGCGGTCCTCCCCGTCGAATGCGAAATCCCCCACAGAGGCACTCCATGGCCGGTCCGCCCAGGTGGACAGCATCAACCGCAGCAGCCCGGGAACCTCCAGCACCGGACCGTCGTGACGGTCGCGCACCTTCAGCGAGTGGGACGCGAGGAGGGACTCCACCAGACGACCGAACTCCCTGGCGTACGGCCCCGGCCGTCCCGCCTCGTTCCAGAGGTCGACCTCCCGCACCGGCCCGGGAAGCCGGGACAGGGTGGACAGCAGGCGCCGCTCCGCGGCGGGGAGCCGCAGATACGCTTCTCTGAGCCTTCGCAGGCAGTCGTTCCGCGGCCCCTGGAGCAGCGCCAGCCGCTCGGTGTGGTCGCGCGCCCGGCGGAGCACCTCGTGCAGGAAAAGGTGCGGCCGGGCCCTGAGCCGCTCTCCCAGTGCGACCAGGGCCAGCGGCGATCCCTCGTACAGCCGTACCAGTTCCATGGCGGCCGCCCGCTCCCGCGCGACGCGTTGGGCACCGATGACGGAGCTGAGAAGTACCACTCCTTCGTGGTCGGACATGCCCTCAAGCGGGACGTGGGTGACGGCGCCGGGTAAGCCCTCCAGTCGCCAGCGTGAGGTGACGATCACCGCGCAGCCCGGACTGTTCGGTATGAGGGGAAGCACCTGCCCGCAGGAGTGGGCGTCGTCGAGCATCACCAACATGCGCCGTTCCGACGTCCAGCTGCGGAAGAGCCGCGCCATGTCCTCCGTCGACTCGGGCAGGTGCCGTTCGAGGTATCCGGCCGACAGAAGCAGCGACGTGAGCGCGTCCCGGACGGGCACCGGGGTGCTGTCCGGACGGTGCAGTGTGGTGAAGAGCTGGCCGTCGGGATACCGGCGGCGCAGGCAGTGGGACGCCTCGACCGCCGTCACCGTCTTACCCACTCCCACACCGCCCGCCACGAGCACGATGCGCACCGTCGACGGGCCGCTGGAGGCCGCGGCGGCTGGCCGGACGGCGCGTACGATGTCCGCGACCTCGCGACTGTGCGCGGTGAAGCCGGGTGTCCTGGCCGGCAGCTCCGCCGGAGGTTTCTGGGGCGGCCCGCCGACGACGCGCACCCTCGGCCTCTCCAACGACACCTGGCCCTCCAGGATGCGGCGTTGCAGATCCCTCAGTTGTGGGGAGGGTTCCAGACCGAGTTCGTTCGCCGTCGTGGTCCGCAGCCGTCTGTAGGCGTCGAGTGCCACGTGCTGCCGTCCGGAATGGGCCGCCGCGCGCATGAGCTGCCCGCAGATCACCTCGTTCAGCGGATGACTGATCACCAGGCCGCTCAGCTCGGTCAGCAACTCACGGTGCCGCCCCAGTGCCATGTCGGCCTCGATCCGCTGTTCCAGAGCGTGCATCCGCAGCTCTTCCAGCCTGGCCTGCTGGGCCATGAGCAGCACCCCGGTCTCCACGTCCTCGAAGGGCCGCCCACGCCACAGCGCGAGCGCCCTTCGATAACTGTCCGAGGCCGCCTCGACATCTCCCCCGCCCAGCTCGGAGAACCCCGCTTCGCACAGTTTCTGGAAACACCAGAGGTCGAACCGGTCCTCTTCCGGCCGGATCCGGTAACCATGCTGTCCGGTCTCTATGGGAGGCTTTCCCTCCATGTTCTTCCGCAGCGCCTTGCGCACGGAGTAGATGTACGTCTGTACGGTCTTGCGGGCGAGTTTCGGGGGCCTTTCCCCCCAGAGCTCCTCTATCAGGGTCTCGACCGAGACCGTCTGCCCGGCGTGGGCGAGCAGCAGCGAGAGCACTCGGCGGCCCATCGGGGACATGGGATCAAGGAGCCCCCGCTCTCCACGCACCTCCAATGGGCCAAGAATGGCGAAGTACATGATGACCCCCGTTCATCAGCCGGCATTCATGACGTTTCCACGGCGTCCAGCGTGCTTTCCTGGACGGAGAAGGACCGCCACGGCACCCCATCGGCAATCAGGTCACGGGCCCGTGAGCGTCAGCGCGTGCGTGTAGCGCGCTCCCGCGTCGCCACCGCCCGCCTGGTCGAGCAACGGCTGGATCACCTCCTCGATGTGTTCGGCCGCCTCTTTCTCCGAGGCCCACTCAGAGAGCACGAAGACGCCACCGTCGCCCAGACCCACATGGAAGTTGGCCGCGATCGCACCGGGATAGGCGCGTTCCTCTCCCTCGACCTCCTCCTCCGAGGCCAGCAGATCGTCGATCCAACGACACGCGGCGTCCTCGCCGGGCATCGGGAAGACCGCGGCGGGGAAACATTCGGGGACCGGTTCGGGTTCGGTGATCGCCCCACCTCTCACGACCCGGTACAACCGGTACGGCACGGCGCCGAGGGAGTGAGCCCCCTCAACGCCCAGGTAGGGGCCCTCCTGCGGTCCGTCCCCCTCCTCCCGCAGGGCGTTCAGCGCGGCCTCCCTGGACGACCACTGCGCGTACGTGAGCACGGAGTCTCCGTCGGTGCTCACGTAACAGCTGAAGGAGAGGAGTTCCGCGGGCCAGGGGCGGGACCGCCGATGGGCGGCCGTCGCGTCCACGACGGCGCCCTGTCCATCGGCTCCGCCGACGGATATCACCTCCACGCACACCGCGGCGGCGTCCGGACGGTCGATGACGGGAAGACTGTCAGCGGTACGGAACATTCTTGACCCCTTATCAAGGATTTTTCGGCCGCGCCGCACCCGGTGATCCGGCGCGACATGTCATACCGTTGAATGCGCGGACAGGAAATCTTTAAGGAGAGCGAGGTCCCGTTACCAGGGAATCGCCGAAGCGGCCACATTATTTCGGCTCATGCATTCGGTGCCGTCTAAGAGACTGTTCGCGACCTCATTGCCATTCTTCATCCTCCCGCACGGCGGGAGTAGCCCCCTGCGGGCGCCCGAACGGGTTTCATTCGCCCCTACACCCGAGCGCCCCAAACGGGTAGGCCGACCGTCCGCGCCGGACGCGTCACGCGTATCATCCGCAAGAAAGGGAATCACTCCGCACGGCGAGCCCGCAGACAACCCCTGGCCTGCGCGTTCGCCACCTTCACCCGGGTGGGGAAAACCACGACGGCACGTCCGTCGGAATGTGTTCGCGAAACGATCAGGAAACGTTTCCCGTCACCCTAAGTCAATTAGGGGCTACGATACACAGTCGGGTGCGAGCGCTCAAGGCGCCTCTTCTCACGACCATGTCGAAAAATGCGGCGGAACAGGCCCGAAGTGCGGAACCGTCTTTTCACGCCTCGTTCTGCGCCCCGGCCCGCCGGGTCCGCCGTACGGGCTCCTCCGGGGGGACCGCCTGCCCGTGCTCGCCGCCCGGATCGAGGCCACCGCCGTCGTCGTGGTCCGACGTGGCGACACCGGAGAGTCCTGTGTGCCCCTCCGCGATCCGGCCCGCGGGTGTCCCGCCGCCCGCGGGCCGATGCCGTCGAGGGCGTCGCGGCTGGAACGGCCTCGCGGTTCCGCCCTCCCGGCCCTTGACGAGGCGCTCAGGACCGGGAGAGCGCCGGACGCCCTCGTGCACGGCTCTACGCCTGTCTATCGAATCCTCGGTAGAGGTGGTAGCGCTTGAACCCGATGGGCCGTACGCCGGGAATGTCGTCACTGACGCTCCTGGTCGTGACCCGTGCCGCGCTGTCGAGGAACGCCGTGTGCGTCTCGTCGGACGTCCACTCCGCGTAGTTGAGGACCCGGGTGGCGTCGGTGCTCACGTGGAAGTTCGCTGAGAGCATTCCGGGGGATCGGCCCGCCCGCGTCCTCTCCAGCGCGTCGGTCAGGGAGTCGATGACCCTGTCCTGCCGTTCGGCGCCGTCGACGTCGAACGTCGCGACGACCATGCATCCGGGGGTCCCCGCCGCCCCCCGCGGCACCACGCTCCCCCGCAGGCGGTACTCCACCGCTCCGGCGTTGGCGGCTCCGTGCAGGGAGGCGACGAACGGCCGGTACACCGCCGCGTCGGAGCACTGCGCGTAGGTCAGTACGGTGTCCTCCTCGACGCTGAGGTAACAACTGAAGGAGAGAACGCCGACGGGCCACGGCGTGCCGCTCCACTGCTCGACGTGCTGCTGCAGTACCTCGATCGCCGCCTGCCGGGTCGGCACGTACCGTTGTCCGACGAAGACGGCCCGCGCGTCCGTGCGGCGAACGTCCGGCATGCGCGCGGAGGTGAGCCGGGTCATTCCGCCTTCCCTTCGAGGAAAGCCAGGCGGTGTCCATGGGGAACAACCGTTCGCGGGGTTTCTCGCCGCACGGTGGAGCTCCCCTCGTCATGGGCGGCGACGCCGGGACTGACGGGCCCCTCCCGGACGCCGCCGACGGTCACGACGAGGTCGGCAGGACGATCAATCATGAACAGGGCCTCCCATGTGTTCTCCGGGGCGCCGTAACGCGCCCCCGCGTAGTCCGGCGAGCGCCGCCAGCAGGCCCAGTGCCCCGGCGGCGGCGATCGCCAGCGTCGCCGCCCGGGGGGTGGGCCGAACGGTCACCAACACCGCGACGAGCGGCAACATCACGGCGGCGCCGAGTTGGACCCCGGTCTGGTAGAGCGGAACCGCCAGCCCCCGTTCTGCGGGCCGGATCCCCGCCGTGGCCTGCATGTTCAGCGCGGCGAAGGAGAGGACGAACCCGGTCTCGACCAGCAGCAGCGTCGGCAGTGTCCCGGACCAGTACGGCCTCGTCTCCGGCGACAGAAGGTAGAGCGCGTAGCCGAGAAGCGAAGTGGAGGCACCCGCCGTTATCAGCTTCTCCGTTCCGAAACGGGCGGTCAGACGCCCGGCGAACGGCACCGTCACCGCCAGTGGCACGCAGGCGGGCAACAGCGCCAGGGCACACCGCCAGGGGGACCATCCCAGCCTCTGCTGAAGATCGAAGGTGACCATCAGGAGCAGGCTGACGTAGCCCCCGTTGAGCGTGGCCGCGCCGATCGTCGCGTTACGCAGCCGTCCGTCGCGGAGCAGCGACGGCTTCACCCAGGTCACGCGTCTCCCCTCGCCGGGTTCCTCCGTCATGGTCCGTGCCGCGAGGAGGAGCAGCACCAGTGCGACCGGGGCAGGGAAGAGGAAGGTCCACCGCCAGTTCACGGCGAGGAAGGCCGCGGAGAGCAGCAGACCCGCGGTGAACCCGACGGCGCCGAACAGGGCGTAGACGGAGACGGCCCTGCGCCGCCTCGGCCCCTCTTCGAAGGTGGTGGCGATGACGGCCAGACCGGTGGGCGCGGTCAACGCGGCACACACCCCCTTGACGACCCGGCTCGCGACGAGAAGGGCCTCGCTGTCCGCCGTACCGCCGGCCACCGAGGCGACGACGAACAGCAGCATGGCCCCGAGATAGGCGCGGCGCCGCCCCAGGCGGGCGCAGATCCAGGGCCCCAGGACGAGCAGAGCCGCGAAGCCGAGGGCGAATCCGCTCATCAGCCACTGCGCCTCCGGCAGCGACATGCCCAGGGCGCCGCCGATGGTGGGCAGCGCGAGGAGCACCACGGACACCTCGACGGCGTCCAGGAGCATGTTCCCCGACAGGACGAGCAGCAGGACCCATTGGCGTGCCCCCCGGGGGTCCGGGACGGTGAGGGAACCCCGTGTCGTGCGGTCCGCCGTCACCGTCCCACCGTTCCGGCCGTCATGTGCCGTCCCTTCGCCAGGATCGTGGGTCTTCGAAGACGGCCGTCCGTTCCGGCCTGCGCCAGCGGGCGTTCGCCTCGGCTCCCGGGGGGAGGCCGTCGCGTGGAAGATCACGTTTACGGCGCGCGCAGGCGAGCAGCACGGCCGTGATCGCGGTCAGTTCCTCCGCGGTCGGGCGCCCCCTCCTCACCCGCAGCAGGGTCCGGTCATGAGGTTCGCTCATCGGTTGACTCCTCACTGTGGCGGGTTGCCGTGTTTACGGCGGGGCAGGTCACGGTCCTTGGCGCGGAGCATGGCGAGCGAGCGGGCCAGCGCCGAACGCGTCTCCCGTGGATCGATGACGTCGTCGACGAGACCGCGTTCGGCCGCGTAGTAGGGATGCACCAGCTCCCTCCTGTACTCCTCGATCTTCTGCCTGCGCACCGCGTCGGGGTCGTCGGCCGCCGCGATCTCTCTCCGGAAGACCACGTTGGCGGCGGCGTCCGCCCCCATGACCGCGATCTCGTTCCCCGGCCAGGCGAACGCGACGTCCACACCGATCGACCGGGAGTCCATGACGATGTACGCCCCGCCGTACGCCTTGCGCAGCACCACGGAGACGCGCGGCACAGTCGCGTTGCAGTACGCGTACAGCAGTTTCGCGCCGTGCCTGATGATGCCCCCGTGTTCCTGCTCCACGCCGGGGAGGAAGCCCGGCACGTCGACCAGGGTGATGAGCGGAATGTTGAAGGCATCGCAGAACTGGACGAAACGTGCGCCCTTCTCCGACGCCCTGATGTCCAGCACACCGGCCGTCACCGACGGCTGGTTGGCGACGACGCCCACGACGTGGCCGTCCAGCCGGGCGAGCGAGCACACCAGGTTGGGCGCCCAGATGGCGTGCACCTCCATGTGCTCACCGTCGTCGACGATCTCCTCGATCACCTGGCGGATGTCGTAGGAGCGGTTGCCCTCCGCCGGGACCAGGTCCACCAGCGCCTCGCACACCCGGTCGGCCGGGTCTCCCCCGGCTCCGACCGGCGCCAGCTCACGGTTGTTCGAGGGCAGCAGGGACAGGAGGTAGCGCACCTCGTCCAGACAGGTCTCCTCGTCGTCGTAGACGAAATGGGCCACGCCGGAGGTGCCCCCGTGGACGTCCGCCCCGCCCAGCCCTTCGTGGGAGATCTCCTCCCCCGTGACCGTCTGGACCACGTCCGGCCCGGTGACGAACATCTGGGAGACACCGCGGACGGCGAAAACGAAGTCGGTCAGCGCGGGTGAGTACGAGGCGCCCCCGGCGCACGGCCCCAGCATCACGCTGATCTGCGGGATGACACCCGAGGCCCGGGTGTTGCGGCTGAAGATGCCACCGTAACCGGCGAGCGCGGAGACTCCCTCCTGGATGCGTGCCCCCGCTCCGTCATTGAGCGAGACGAGCGGCGCCCCGGCCGCGACGGCCATGTCCATGATCTTGTGGATCTTCTGCGCGTGCGCCTCCCCCAGCGCTCCGCCGAAGATGCGGAAGTCATGGGCGTAGACGAAGGTCGTGCGGCCGTCGACCGTACCCCAGCCTGTCACGACGCCGTCGGTGTACGGACGTTTCGCTTCCAGCCCGAAGCCGGTGGCGCGGTGGCGCCGCAACGGTTCGACCTCCACGAAACTCCCCTTGTCGAGCAGGAGGTCGATGCGTTCACGGGCGGTCAGTTTGCCCTTGGCGTGCTGCCGTCGCGTGGCTTCGCCGTCCGGCCCTTGGCGGGCGAGCTCCCTCACCTTCCCCAGTTCCCGCAACGGGTCAGGTGCCGGAGGAGCCTGGTGTGCGGCCTTCATCGGCGTTCACTCCTTTCCTACGTCGCCGCCCAGAGCCCTGAGAAAGCCCGTGGTCCCTGGGCTCCTGGAAGAGCACGAGGCCGTCACCAGGCCAGCTCCCGGCCGGTGTCCGAGCCGTCCTCCCCCAGGAACACGGCTGTGGGGCCGTCGTCGCCGAGGGTCGCCAGGAGCACGGGAACGCGCGCGCCCTGTTCCGGCGTCAGATGTCCTCGGTGACCGTTGATGTCGGTCGCCACGAAACCCGGGGAGACGGCGTTGACGAGGATCCCCTCCCCCCGCAGTTCGTTGGCGTAGGTGACGGTGAGGGCGTTCAGCGCGGCCTTCGACGTGTTGTACTCCAGCAACGCCGGGAAGACCCCCTCGGCGAACACCCCCGTCGGGTCGTGCCGGGCGGCCGCGTGGGTGAGGGAGCCGAGGACGCTGCTGACGTTCACGATCCGAGCGGCTTGCGAGCGGCGCAGCAGCGGCAGCATCGCGTTGGTGACGGCGATGACACCGAAGACGTTCGTCTCGTACGTCCGCCGCACCTCGTCGAGGGAGACCTCGCTGGGGGCGCTCACCGAACCGCCGACGCCCGCGTTGTTCACCAGGACGTCGAGGCGGTGGGACTCCTCGTCGATGTGCTTGGCCGCCAGGAGAGCCGAGGCCTCGTCCGTGACGTCGAGGCGTACGAACCGTGCGTCCAGCCCGTCCGCGCGCAGGTCGCGCTCGGCCGTCCGGCCCCGTTCGCCGTCACGGACGCCCAGGTAGACACGCATCCCCAGCTCTCCGAGGCGGCGGGCGACGGCGTGTCCGATGCCCTTGTTCGCCCCTGTGACGAGTGCGACGCGAGGCGTGCTGGACATGTGCGACCTTCTTCCTGTCTGGCTTCCTGTCTGGCTTCCTGTCTCGATGCCGGAGACTCCGACGGGCCGGTCTCCCGGCCGGGAGACCGCAGGGCGCTCATCGGAGCAGGGTTCCGCCGCTGACGTCGAGGAACGCGCCGGTGATCCATCGCGCCTCGTCGGTGGCGAGGAAGGTCACCACGTCGGCGACGTCACCGGCCTCGCCCACCCGGTTGAAAACCGACAGACCGGCCATCTGCTCCACCGCCTCGGGAACGTCGAAGATCGGCCCGCCGTTGTCGGTGATGCCGGGCGCCACGGTGTTCACCGTGATCCCGCGCGGACCCAGATGCTTCGCGAAGTGCAGCGTGACCTGTTCGAGGGCGCCCTTGGTCATCGCGTAGGCGACCTGGCCGGGGTTGGCGAACCGGGTGAGCCCGGAGGAGATGTTGATGACACGGCCTCCGGACGGCATGTTGGTCAGCACACGCTGCACGATGAGGAACGGGGCCTTGGCGTTCACCTCGAAGTACCGGTCGAGCTGCTCCTGTGTGACGTCCTCAGGGGAGAAGCCGTCCATGCCGGTGACCGCGGCGTTGTTCACGAGGATGTCGAGCGTGGCCTTTCCCGTGCGTTCCTTCAGCCCCTGTTCCAGGCCGGTGAAGAGGGTGTGCACGGCGCCGGGGGTGCCCAGCTCCGCGCGGACCGTGAAAGCCCGGCCCCCCTCCTTCTCGATCGTGGTGACGGTCTCCAGCGCCGCCTGTTCGTTGACGGCGTAGTGCACGGCGACCAGCGCCCCCTCGCGAGCGAGCCGTACCGCTATGGCCCGGCCGATGCCCCGGCTTGACCCGGTGACAAGCGCCGTCTTGCCGGCGAGCCTGTTCATGATGGAACTCCCGTGTGTCGAGAAAGGGTGGGTGATGTCACGCTCCGCCGTACGGGACTCCGCCCGGTCGTCCAGGCCGCTGATCATCCGGGCCAGATGACGGCGGACGACTCCCATCCGCAGCAGCCGGCCGAAGACCTCCCGCATGCCGTCCACCTCAGGCCCGCCGAACAACAGGAGGGCCTGGGCCTGGATGTTGGCCAGCGTCCGGGCGCCGACCGGGTGGCGCTCGCGGTGGTAACCGTCCAGTACGCCGTCGTCGGCCCGGCCGGTGACGCACGCGGCCAGCCTCGGTCCCAGGTCGGCCGCGTCCTGCAGGCCGAGGTTCAGCGCCTGACCACCGACGGGCATCTGGATGTGGGCGGCGTCACCGGCCAGCAGGACACGTTCCCTTCGGTACCGGGTGACCTGTCGGCAGGTGTCGTCGAAGCCGTTCAGCCAGACCGGGGTGCCTCCCGCGAGGTCCTCACCCGTCACCCGTTCCCAGGCCGCCCTGACGTCCGCGAAGTCCGTTTCCCTTGGGTGGGGGCGCG
The DNA here is from genome assembly GCF_040300765.1 of Streptosporangium sp. NPDC000239. Classification (NCBI taxonomy): domain Bacteria; kingdom Bacillati; phylum Actinomycetota; class Actinomycetes; order Streptosporangiales; family Streptosporangiaceae; genus Streptosporangium; species Streptosporangium sp. NPDC000239. The sequence goes on from NZ_JBEPEI010000004.1 coordinate 311,634, forward strand.
GGACGCGGGTGCGGTCGTGGACCATGAGGCGAGTGGTCCCGTCGGCGCGGCGGTACGCCGTGGCGGTGCCGTACGGGAAGCGCTGGAGGCGGCGGGCGGGGATGTCCACTCCCAGCACATCGGCTCGCAGCATCTCCCGGGTGGCGTCCCGCCCGGCCGTCTCGAAGCCCGCCAGCTCGCGTACGGTGCTCCGCTCCCCGTCGCATCCCACGACGTATCCGGCGGTGTGACCGTGTGTTCTCCCGTCGGCGTCGACGGAGACGACCTGCACCCGGTCCCGCCACTGGGTCAGCGCGGTGACCGTGTGCCCACGGCGCACCTCGGCCCCCAGGCCCACGGCCCACTCCTGCAGGACCGGCTCAAGCCGGCTCTGCAGGCACTCCCACTGACCCGCGTGGGGGTTCTCCGGGTCCGCCTCCCTCAGGTCGAGCGGGATCCCGCCGAAGTGGCCGCGCCCCGCGTCCGGCACGGCGCCCAGCCTGTGGAGGATGCCGCGCTCGGCGAAGACCTCCATGGTCCGCGCGTGGAGTATCGACGCCCGGGATTCGAGGGTCGGCTCGCTCAGCCGCTCCAGTACGACCACCCGGGCGCCGCCCGCGCTCAGGTCGCCGGCGAGCATCAGCCCGACCGGGCCCGCGCCTACGACGATGACGTCCGCGTCCACTGGGCACACCGGCGTTCAGCGCCGTGCTTCGGCGAACTCTTTGGCGTGCCGGAGCGTGGCCCTGCTGTTGGCTCCGAGAGCCTCCCGCAGGAACGCGCGCGCCTCGGGAACGCCCGCGTCCGGCCCCAGGACCGCGGCGATCTTTTCGGTGTTGACCATCACCGTGTGCCGTGAGGTCACGACGGTGGTCCCGTCGTCGTCCTCGGCGAAATCCCAGTAGCCGGTGTGCAGCGTCATCAGGGCCGGAAGCGTGGTCTGTTTGTAGGCGATCCCGCGATGAGGGAAACAGATCCTGATCGACTCGGTGGTGTGCGTGGAGCCGTCCTTCGCGACGGTGTCCATACGCAGGGTCTGGATGCCCGGTGTGTCCTCCGTCAGCCGTACGGCGGACACGTGCGGCAGCCGTTCGGTCCACAGCCGGGCCTCGTTGATGAAGTCGTAGGCGTCCTTGGCCGAGCCGTTGATCCGGACGCCGTCCTCGAACGAGAGCGTGAGTTCGGCGGACCGGGCGGCGAGTTCCAGGTTCTCCCGCAGGGCGGGCAGCTCCGCCCTGCTGTTGCGGTCCACCGCCTCGTCGATCCACCTCAGCCCCTCGGGGTCGTCGTCGACGGCCCGGTAGGCGTGCAGCAGACGGACCTCGCACCCCCCGTCGCCGCGCGGCTCGATGATCCAGGTGCCGCTCATCTCGGCGACGGGCGGGGCCGAGACCTCCTGCCAGAAGGTGATGCGGAGCCTGTCCGGCTCAAGCCTGCGGCGTGACGTCCAGTTCTTGACCTCGCCGTTTGCCGTGGCCCAGATTCGGATGCGCTCTTCGTCGCGGTTCTTCTCCACGTAGTCCACGTACACCGACGGCGGGAAGAGCCTGGGCCAGTTCTCCACCTCCGCGAGAAGGCGGTATGCCTCCGCGGCGGGGGCGGAGACGGTGATGGTGTGTTCGACCTCGCGGGACACGCTCTCGGTCATGTTCCTCTCCTTGGTCGCCATGGGGCGCGGTGCCGCCGTGATCAGAAGTTGCCCAGGCCGCCGCAGACGTTGAGCGCCTGGGAGGTGATCGAGGCCGCGGCGTCGGAGACCAGGTAGCCGACCAGGCCGGCGACCTCCTCCGGGGTCGAGTAGCGTCCCAGCGGGATCTTGGCGGTGAACTTCGCCAGGATCTCCTCCTCGCTGGTCTTGTACGCGGCGGCGTATCCCTGACGGACCCGCTGGGCCATCGGGGTCTCCACGTAGCCGGGGCACACGGCGTTCACGGTGATGCCGGTCGGCGCGAGCTCGTTGCCCAGGGCCTTGGTGAAACCGACGACGCCGTGCTTCGAGGCGGAGTACGGCGCCCCCAGCACGACGCCCTGTTTGCCGGCGGTCGAGGCTATGTTGACGATGCGGCCCCTGGCCTTGTCCCGCATCCCGCCGGTCGTGAGCACTTCCCGCGTCACGCGGAAGACACTGTTGAGGTTGGTGTCGATCACGTCGTGCCACAGCCCGTCGTCGATCTCGGCGGTGATCCCGCCCCCGCTGCGGCCCGCGTTGTTCACCAGGACGTCGACGGTCCCGAAACGGTCGACGGCGGCCCGGACCAGGTCGCGGACGTCGTCCGTCGACCGTACGTCGGCCGCCCTGCCGTCCACCTCGAACCCCTCGTTCCTGAGGTCCTTGACCGTCCGCAGGACGGCCTCCTCAGTGCGCGCGCACAGGAACACACGGCAGCCCGTACCGGCCAGCAGGCGGGCGACGGCCAGGCCGATGCCGCTGGTGGCGCCGGTCACGATCGCGGTCTTGGGTGCGTCTTGCGTCATGGCTTCTCTCCTGGGAGTGGGTCGGAGACGCGCGGCGCACGGATCTGGCCGCGGTGCGAGCCGGTCATCGGGTACGGCCGGTCGGGAGTTGCTCGTTGACCAGGTCGATCAGCGCGCGAGGGGTACGGACCTCACCGAGGGCCTCGTCATCGAGCCTGATCCCGTATTCGCGCTCTATCCGGCTGCCCGTCTCCAGCAGCGCGATGGACTCGTATCCCAGTTCGTCGAACTGCCTGTCGAGAATGTCGTTGTCGAGATCGACGGCCTCGTCGGCTCCCGCTCCTTCACGCAGGATCCGCCTGAGGTCGTCGACACCGAAGGGACTTGCGGTCGGCATGGCTGTCCTTTCTTCGCAACGTTGTGCGGGTCTGAGGGCCGTTCGCCGGAGTCGGTTCGCCGGGCTCACGGCCCGAACGCGCGCACGACCAGCGCGGAGTTGAATCCGCCGTAACCGCGGGCGAGCACCAGCGCGGTGCGCACGGGCGCCTCCCGGGGGACGTCTCTCACCAGGTCGATGTCGTAGCGGTCGGAGAGCGAAGTGTTGACGGTCGGCGGTATCACGCCGTCCCGGACGCTGAGGAACGCGGCGGCCACGTCCAGCGGCGCGGCACCGGAGTAGAGCCGTCCCGTCATGGTCTTGGGAGCCGTCACGGGTACGGCCCGCGGGCCGAAGACCTCGCTGACCGCCTCGGCCTCGATCCGGTCCAGGTCGGGTATCGCCGCGGCGTCGGCGAAGACCACGTCGACCTCGCCGGGTGTGGCCCCCGCGTCGGCCAGTGCCGACTCGATCGCCCGCCTCGTTCCGGGCGGACGCCCGCTGGAGGGCGGCGGGTCGAAGGTGGCGGCGTAGCCGGCGATCTCACCGTAGATCCGCGCGCCCCTGGAGCGGGCGTGGTCCGCGTTCTCCAGAACGAGCAGTGCGCCGCCCTCTCCGGGAACGTGACCGGCGGCGTCGTCGTCGAAGGGCAGGTAGGCCCGCGTCGGCTCCTCACCGCCGCTCAGCCGGCGGCTCGCCAGCTGGGCCACCCAACCCCAGGGACAGACCGAGGCGTCGACCGCGCCGGACACGACCAGGGGTGTGCCCCGGCGAATCTGCCTGCGGGCCTGGGCCATCGCGTCCAGCCCTCCGGCCTGGTCGCTGACGACGACGCCGCTCGGTCCGCGCATGCCGTTCCTGATCGAGATCTGACCGCTGTTGACGGCGTAGAACCAGGCGAAGGACTGGTAAGCGCTCACATACCGGCCTCCCTTGCTCCACAACGCCCTCAGCTCGTTCTGACCGAACTCGAAGCCGCCGGAGTGACTGGCCGTGATCACTCCCATGTCGTACTCGGGCAACGTGCCCGGGACGATCCCGGCATCGGCCAGGGCCCAGTCGGCACTCGCCAGCGCGAGCTGGGTCATGCGGTCCGTCTGCGGCAGCAACCTGTTGGGCAGGTGATCGGCCGCGGAGAACCCCTTGATCTCCCCGGCCAGCCGTACCGGATAGGACGAGGCGTCGAAACGGGTGACGGGGCCGATGCCGCTGACGCGCGCCAGGGTGGCCGACCAGTACGCCCGCGCGCCCAGCCCGTTGGGCGCCGCGACGCCGAGCCCCGTCACGACCGTGGCGGTGCTCATCGCCGGGCCCTGTCCGGACGGGCGAGCACCACCGCGCTCTGGAAGCCCCCGAAACCGCTGCCCACGGACAGTACGGCGTCGATCCGCCGTTCACGCGCGGTGAGCGGGACGTAGTCCAGATCGCACTCCGGATCCGGAGTGCGCAGATTGGCCGTGGGCGGCACGACGTGATGCTCCATCGCCAGGGCGCAGGCGGCGAGTTCTATGGAGCCGACCGCGCCGAGTGAGTGGCCGATCATCGACTTGATGGAGCTGATCGGCACCCGATACGCCGCCTCGCCCAGGCTGCGTTTGAAGGCCGCCGTCTCGTGGCGGTCGTTCTGCTTGGTCCCCGAGCCGTGCGCGTTGACGTAGTCGACGTCCTCGGGGACGAGCCGGGCCTCGTCGAGGGAGACCCGTATCGCCTCCGCCATCTCCCTGCCGTCGGGACGCAGCCCGGTCATGTGGAAGGCGTTCGAGCGGGTCGCGTACCCGGCGATCTCCGCGTAGACATGCGCGCCACGCCGCCGGGCGCGTTCCCACTCCTCCAGCACGAGGACGGCACAGCCCTCTCCCAGGACGAAGCCGTTGCGGCTGCCGTCGAAGGGCCGGGAGGCGTGCTCGGGGTCGTCGTTACGCGGGGTCGTCGCCTTGATCGCGTCGAAGCAGGCCGCGGTGATCGGCGAGATCGGCGCGTCCGTGGCGCCCGCGATCATGACGTCCGCGGCCCCCTCCCTGATCACCTCGGCCGCGTATCCGACCGCGTCCAGGCCCGAGGTGCACCCGGTCGAGACCACCGTCACGGGCCCCTCCGCGCCCACGGTCCACGCGACCTCGGCGGCGAAGGAGCTGGGAACCATGTGGTTGTACAGGTGCGGTACGGCGTAGCGGTGGTCGACCAGTTCCAGCCGTCCGCCATCGCTCACGACGCGATACTCCTGGTCCAGGCTCATCGTGGCGCCCACCGCGCTGCCGATGGTCACTCCCATGCGGTGCGGCGCGGGAAGGCGGTCCTCCAGGCCGCTGTCGGTCACCGCCTCACGTGCGGTGACCACCGCGAACTGGGCCGCGCGGTCCATGCGTCTCGTCTGCTGGGGACCGAGTCCCAGCGCCTCGGCGTCGAAGTCCACCTCGGCCGCGACCTGGGAACGGAAAGGTGCGGGGTCGAAGAGGGAGATGCGACGGGTGGCCGTCCGCCCGTCGGTGAGCAACTGCCAGAAGGGTTTGACCCCTGGACCACCGGGGGCGGTGACACCGATTCCGGTGATCACGACCCGTCGCCCCTCCTCACCGCTCACTCGCCGCTCCAGTGGTAGAAGCGGCCCGCCATCGCGTCGGCGGGCGAACGCCAGGTCGCGGGGTCGTACGCCTCGATGAACGGCCTCAGGTCCTCGCTGATCTGGATGAAGCGCGGATCGGTCCTGAAGGACTGGATGTGCGAGGCGCCGTTCTCGTTCTCGAAGTCCTGCAGGTGGAAGTACAGCCCGCGGTACGAGAAGAGTTCCCTGCGCCGGGTTCCCATCAGGTGGGGGACCTCTGTGCTGTCGAAGGCGGAGAAGATCTCCGAGACACTTGCCGCGGATCCTGGGTCCATCCGTGCGACGATCAAGGTGCTGTACATCTCTTCCCCTTCACACTCGTGTCTGAACAGTCCGGTCCGGTCATGTGCACAGGTGCGGCGCGGTGTCAGCGGGCGGGGCCGAACCACCGTTCCAGGGCCATGGTCAGGTCGTGGTGGCTGCCGGGAGCCGCCCAGGCGACATGGCCGTCAGGGCGCAGCAACACCGCCGAGGTGCCCTCGACCGGACCGCCCGCCTCGATGTCCCGCGGCGTGGCGAGGACGACGTCGATCCGGTCCGTCCATCCGGCCGCGCGTCGCCGCAGCCACGGGACGTCCTCCAGGTCGATCAGCACGCCTCGGCCGCTGCGGAGCAGCCGGGTGCTCGTCGTCTCCTCCGTTCCGCGTGTCAGTTCCAGGCGCGGCAGGCGCGCGCCGAGAAGCGGGTTGTCACCGCCTCCGACGTCGTAGCGGATGTCGAGCTGGCTCGCCAGCGCGGCGAAATGACGGCCGACCTCCTCGTACCGGACCAGGTCCGTGAGGATGTCGCGCAGCGACCGCACCTCGTCGTCGCCCAGGATGAGCAGGCTCTGCGCGCGGGTGTTGGCGAGCAGACGGCGTCCCACCTCGTGCCGTTCGCCGTGGTAGGTGTCCAACAGCGAGGCGGGGGCGCTTCCGCGCAGCACGGCGGCGAGTTTCCAGCCGAGGTTCACCGCGTCCTGGACACCGGTGTTCATCCCCTGGCCGCCCGCGGGCAGATGGACGTGAGCCGAGTCACCGGCCAGCAGCACCCTGCCTCGGCGGTACTCGGTGACCTGCCGGCTGGCGTCGCCGAAGGCGCTCACCCACACGGGTTCGGCGTGGGAGATGTCGATGCCGGTGAGCCGTTTCCACGTGTCCGCCACCTCCGCGAAGGCGGGCGGCTCCGTACGGCGTCGCGGCGGCGCCCCGCGCTCGCTCACGATGATCCGGTGTACTCCCTCCTCCAGCCTGGCCACCATGACCATCCCGCCGGTGATCCGGTGCGCGACCATCCGCGGTTCCAGGTCGACGCCCCGGATGTCCGCGAGGAACAGCTCGGTCGTGGCCGGGGTGCCGGGGAAGTCGAATCCGGCGGCCTTGCGCACCTGACTGTGCCCACCGTCACAGCCGACCAGATATGAGGCCGTCAGTGTGTGGTCCCCACCGGGGCCGCGCAGCCGGACCTCGACACGGTCTCCGCCGTCGGTCAGCGAGACGAGCTCGTGGCCGCGGCGGACGTCCACGCCGAGTTCACGGACCCAGGCCTCCAGCACCGTCTCGGTGAGCGACTGTGACACCGTCCTCGCGGCCCGTACGTCACGCCCGAGAACCCGGAAATCCACTGGAATGCCGCCGAAGTGGCCCTCGCTGCTGGTCTCGACGTCCCCGAAACGCCGCAGCAGGCCGCGTTGGTCGAACACCTCCATGGTGCGAGGGCTGAGACCGACGCCACGGGACTCTCCCGTGCGTCGCGCATGCCGTTCCACGAGCGTCACGTCCGTCCCGGCCAGGCGTAGTTCACCGGCGAGCATGAGTCCGGTCGGCCCCGCTCCGACGACCACGACCGGTGTGTCCATTCGCTCCTCCTGTCCAGCGGCGCGGCCCATGTCTCGGCCTCGCACCTCTCAGCGCTCCTTGTGGCCGACCACCAGGACGTCGTCGGGGGTGTCCTCGGGGCCGACCGTCTCCGGGCGGAACCCCGCCTCCTTGAGCCAGGCATGACACTCGCCGACTGTGTACTCGCCGCCGCCGCGGGACCAGACCAGCATGCTGAGGCTCGCCAGGGTCGCGTAGAGCGGCGGCGTGCCGTTGCCGACCATGGGGTCGTAGACGATGACCGCGCCCCCCGGGTGGACCGCCTCGTAGGCCTTGCGCAGCAGGTCGAGGCGGGCTTCCACACCCCAGTTGTGCAGCACGTGCCCGAAGATGAGCACGTCGGCCCGGGGCAACGGGTCGGTGAAGAAGTCACCGCCGTGGAAGGAGACCGCCTCCTGCCCGCCGAGCTCGCGCATGTACGCGGAGAAGGCGGGCTCCAGCTGCGGCAGGTCGAAGACGGTTCCTCTCAGCCGGGGGTGCGCGCTCACCAGGTGGTGTGCGAGGTTGCCTCGGGCGCCGCCGACGTCGACGAAGGAGCCGTATCCGCTCCAGTCCAGCTCCCCCATCCGCCGTGAGAGAGGGGTGTTGAACATGTCCATGCTCTCCAGGAAGAAGTTCGTCACCTCCCCGTCCTCGTACAGGGTGTCGTAGGGGTTTCCCTCAAGGGCGGCGCGGTTCTGGGGAGCTCCGGTGCGCAACGCCTCCGCGAGCCCGTCCCAGGCGGGGTTCAGCTCGCGGTCGCAGAAAAGCACGTAACCGCCGACGTACTCGGGGCGCCCCCGCACGAGATACCGGTCGGCGACCGCGGAGTTCCGGAACCTTCCTTCGTCCGTGGTCTCAAGCAGCCCCAGCCCCGCCAGCGCCAGGAGGAAGCCACCGGCTCCGGGCATGCGGTATCCGAGCCGACCGCACAACTCCTCCGCGGTGGCGGAGGAGCCCGACAGAGCGCCGAAGAGGTCGGAGTTCACCGCCGTGATGAGAATCCTCGCCTGCCAGTAACCGGCCAGCATCCCCATGACATGGTCAACAGCCGGTTCTCCGGGAGCCGGGACACGCTGATCACCCATATGAGCGCCCTTCTCGGGATCTGTTGGTCCGGTGTTCCGCCGCGCGCGGTCTGGTGTTCCGGTTACACGGTGGTTCGGTGTTCCGCCACGCGGCCGAAGGGCCGGATCTCGGTTCCCCCCGAGGATCGCAGCGCCCGACCAAGAAACGACCAAGGCTCGTTCAACGCCGCGCTCAGGCGGATGCCCGGCCGGGCGGGGACTCCGAGACGTCCCCGGTCCGGCCGACGCGGCCACCACGTGGCCCACGGCCCCGTCATCCCCGAACGATCACCGCCCGCTTAAAAGCCGGGGCCCCGCCGTACGGCCGGAGCGCCGGGCAGCCCGTCCGCCGTCACCTCGCGCGACGCGGCGTCATATTCGCGCGATGGGGTGACGCCCTGGAATTCCCGCGAAGGCCCGAGGGGCTTTCTCGCCGTTTCGGCACGCCGGCGGCGGGCACGCCCCTGCCGGGAGGGGCCGATCGGCGGCTCGCGTGGAGAACAGAACGCGTGACGGGATGAATACCGTCCGAGAAAGGATTCCGGCGTTCGACGTCCCTATTCGGAAGGGCCGGACGAACCGCGCCGGGAATGCGGTCGGCGAACGCCGGATTCTCCGCAGGAACACGTTATGGAGTGGTTCAGGCGGTGAACTCCTCCGGTTCCCGCGACGCCGTGCGGTGCACCAACCCCTCCCGCAGACTCCTCGCCACGGCCAGCGTGCGGTTCGGGGTGTTGAGCTTGGCCAGAATGCTGGTGACGAGGCGTTTCACACTGTGCTGTGAGAGATGCAGCCGACTGGCTATCTGCTTGTTGCTCAGTCCGTCGACGAGCAGGGACAGCACCTCCTGCTCCCTGGGAGTCAGGTGGACCGGGGCACGGTCGCGGTCGACCCGACAGGGCTCACCCGCCCGCCGCAGAAGTTTCATGGTCAGCTCGTAGGGCATCGGGACCTCGCCCGCGGACACGCGCTCCAGCGCGTCCGCGAGGGACTCGACGCCCAGGTCGTGCTCCGACAGGAACCCGTGCGCGGGCACCGCGGCGATGCGCGAGACGCGTTCGTCGGAAACCCGGTCGAGCAACAGCAACGTCTTGCTGTGCTCCGGGAGCCGGGCGATGAAGGCGACCAGGGATTCGTCCAGATCTTCGACCGGGATGATAAAGATGTCCGTCTCGGATTCGGCGACAGAGGCGAGTTCCGCTCCCCCCTCATAACTTGTGAATGATTCCACGAGCGGTATCCGCTGCAGCAGCTGTTCGAGCCCCAGGCGGCGGAACTCGTTCCTGCTGGCCAGCGTGACGGTCACCTTACAGGCCTTCGACGTCTTTGCCATCGTTTTTCTTCCCCCAGGACACCACGACGATAAGCCTCCAATATCCAACCACCGTCTCATTGAACGCAACTATGTATCGCATGCCATGACGATATGGCGGCCCTCCGCGGCTAGCTCATCCGGCCGGTTCCTTTCCGGCAGGCCGGGATCCGCGGAGAGGAAAACCGAATTCGCAGGCGTACGGCCGGGGCCCGATCGACGAAGAAATCAGGCCTGCACCATCCGGAATGGTTAGCGATATCTCCGCGACCGATGCGAGGTCATCGGCCGTTCCGATCCACCGTGAGTTATGGATCTCAGGTCCGATTCTCCGGAATCAGCGGCAGGAAAGCCGGACCTGAGATCCTCGACGCCGCCGGTTCGATCCGGCCATGGACCGGTCGGCGTCGGCACGGGAGGCGCGGGAGGCCGGTCGCCCCGGGGTGGGGCGGCCGGGCGCCTATCCGTCGGCGTGGACTCCCTCGGTCCGCAGGCTCGCCCGGCCGCCGCCGCTTGACACGGGCTGGGGGCGTCCCGGCAGAAGCGGGGTGGCGACCAGGATGACCAGGGCGACGCCGACCATGAACCAGTACGCGTTGTGGAATCCGCCGGCCGACTCCCCGACGCCTGTCCTGCCGACGCCCGCGGTCGCCAGGACGAGAGCGACGACCGCCACGCCGAGCGCTCCGCCGAACTGGTTGAGGTTGTACAGCACCGAGCTTCCCTGCGGGACCTTCTCCGGCGGCAGCGTCCGGTACAACGCCCCCATCGTCGGCGCGCCCACGGCGCCCAGACCCAACCCGACCGCGAAACCGGCCAGCCCCGACCACACCTCGCCGACGTCTCCGTTGATGCGGGTAAGGGCGAACGCGGCCAGCCCCGCGAGGAGGGCACCGCCCCGGACGAGGTTCCTGGCCCCCAGCCGGTCACTGAGACGGCCGGTCAGGGGCATGGCGAGGGCGGACCCCAGACCCAGGGGCGCCACCAGTAACCCGGCCGCGCGGGCGCCGTGGTCGTGGACCATCTGGTAGTAGAGCGGCAGCGCGAAGAGGCCGGCGTAGGTGGCGACGCCGACGAGTCCCTGGACCAGGACGCTCGCGGCGAAGGCGCGGCTGGCGAACAGCCGGACGTCGATCAACGGTGCGACACGCCGTACCCGAAGCGCGTGCGCCACGTAGCCGGCCAGGAACACGACACCGAGAACCAGTGGGACCAGCACGGGCAGGGTGTCGAAGCGGGCCTGTTCACCGGCTCGTGTCAGGCCGAACACCGTCGCCGCCAGGCCGGGCGCCATCAGCACGAGGCCCATGGCGTCGAGACGCGAGGCGGAACGGCTCTCGGTCGGCGGGTCGGCCGGGATCACCCGGGTCGCGAGCGCCAGGGCGACGATCCCGATCGGCAGGTTGATGAAGAACATCCAGCGCCAGCTCACGGCGTCGAGCACGACCCCGCCGAGGACGGGACCGAGAACCGGGCCGAGGGACAGCACCACTCCCATCATGCCCATGACGCGTCCCGCCCGGCTCGGCCCCGCCGCCCGCGCCAGGATCACCAGCACCAGGGGGTCGACTATGCCCGCGCCCAATCCCTGGACGACCCGGAAGCCGGTCAGGCTCGGCACATTCCACGCGACCGCGGAGGCCAGCGAGCCGACCAGGAACACCGACAGGCCGAACAACCACAGTCGCCTGACGCCGAAGCGGCCGACCGCCCAGCCGGTGACCGGAATGGTGACGGTGAGCGCGAGAAGGTAGGCCGTCGAGGACCAGCTGATCGAGCTCAGCGACGTGTGAAACTCTCTCCCGAGCGTCTCGGCCGCGACGGTGACCATCGTGCTGTCAAGGATCCCCATGATCCCGCCGAGCAGGACCACACCGATCAGCCGCAGCAGCTTGGGGTCCAGACGGTCGTCCACTAGTTGAGTCATCTCAACCTCGTTGAGGGCCGATGGCGAACATGGAATTGAACTACCTGGTTCAAGTTAGCGAACCAGGCGATCCACTTCAACTGATCGGTTCAGAAAAATGAACCGTCGGGTACAGAGAGGTACGATGCTCACGTGAACGGAGCCACGACCTCGTCTGAGCCGAGGCCGAACGTTCGGCGCGGACGCGTCGACAAACGACAGGCGATCCTCGCGGCCGCGTTCCGGGTCTTCGCCCGCACGGGTTACGACCAGTCCTGCGTGCGGGAGATCGCGGCCGAGGCCGGCGTGGCCAAGCCGACCATCTACAACCACCTGCTCGACAAAGAGGCGTTGTTCCACGAGGCGATGCGAGCCGCGGCCCATGACACGTTCGCCGAGGCGTTGACGGCGCTCGACCAGCTCCGCGCCCCGGAAGCCGACACGTACGCGATGCTGGAAAAGGTCGGTCACCACCTGCTCCGGTGCCACTGCGACGAGCGGTCCTGGGCGCTTCGCCGGCTCCTGCACGCCGAGGTCACCCGGTTCCCCTCCCTCGTGGAGGCCATCCACCAGGAGGGGGAACAGCGCGTTCGTCACGCCCTGGCCGACCGGCTGGCGCGACTCGCCCTCACCGGCCGCCTGCGCACGGACGACCCGGACATGGCCGCCGAGCAGTTCCTCGCGCTGCTGACGGGCCCGATGGAGGTACGTTCCGGGCTGGGCACCAGGCAGGTTCCGGACACCGAGACGCACGCCGTGGTGCGCGCCGCCGTCGAGACGTTCCTGCGCGCCTACGGCACCTGACGGGCGACCGTCCGTTCCACGCGTCCCCACCCTTCCGCAGAACCGTACGGTTTCCCGGCCTCCGCACTCCCCACGACGCGTTCCCCACGGCGCTTCCACACGACCGGGCCGTGGCCGGAAGGCCGGGGACACGGCGACGCCCCGCCGTCCCGCGGTGGAGTCACCACAGGACGGCGGGGCGTCGCCGACATGCTTGGCGCGGCCGTCAGCCCCTGGTCTCGACGTTGCCGCCGATCATGGAGGCGGGCGGGCACCAGGTGGAGGAGGAGGCGGTGGTGGGCACCCACGCGCCGAAGTTCTTCAGGACGGTCTGGCCGTCCCGGTAGAGGCAGACGGCCCTGTGCTCACCGGTGCCACCCGAGCAGTAGGTCGTGACCGCGCCGCTGTAGGGGTAGGTCGGCCGGCATCCGACGGGCGCCACGGACGCGGGGGCGGCGGCTGCCAGGGTTCCGGCGCCCAGCGCCACTGCGAGTACGGCCGCTTACGCACGGGTGGAGTGATGACTTCCTCACTGTGACGGTAAGTGTTCACAAAACTACAAATAGTTACGGTCGTGGAAGTATCCACCCTCCAGAGCGCCCCGACCCCGGCGCAGATGAGGAGATCACAATGACGACACGACGGCTCCTGACCGGGACGTACTGGGCGGACACGGTCGAGCGGATGATCAGGGCGGCGGCCTCCAGCGCCCTGGCCGCGCTGAGCGCCAGGCAGGCCGGGTTGTTCGACGTCGCCTGGCCCGCGGTGGTCTCGGTGGCGGGCATGGCGGCGGTGGTCAGCATGCTGACCTCGGTCGCCGCCGGCACGACCGGCGATCCGCAGACCGCCGGGTTCACCACCGGCGCCCGAAAGGGCGCGAGGCCGTAACCGTCAACGCTCCGCCCGACATCCACTCACGACGTCCCCCGTTCGTCACGACCGAGAGACGAAGGGCCGCGGTGGAAGCCGGAACCATGAGGCTCGCCCTCCTCACCGCTTCCACCGTCAGAGCCCTCGGGGCGGCCCCTGGGCGAACCTGTCGGTCCTCACCCGTGGGGATTCACGACCCGTCGGCATTCCTCAGGCCCGCCACGAGGAGTTCGACCAGGCGGCGCGCGTCGTAGCGAGGATCGCCGCCCGCGCCGATACAGAGGTTCCCGATGCCGCGCATGAGCTCGTAGGCCTGGATGCCCGATCGGATCTCACCGGCGTCGGCCGCGGCGTCGAGCAGCCGGCCGCATACGGGCACGAGACGGTCGATGAAGTAGGCGTGCAGCGTGTCGAAGCCGGGGTTGTCCGGCTGCAGCACGGCCGCGAGACCGTGTTTGGTGACCAGGAAGTCGACGAAGAGGCCGATCCATCGCTCCAGCGCCGCGTACGGCGTCGCTCCCGAGGCCAGCAGGGCCGGTCCGGCCTCGGCGCACGCCTCGACCTGGTGGCGGTAGACGGCGATGATGAGGTCCGCCCGCGTCGGGAAGTGGCGGTAGATCGTGGCCGTCCCGACGCCCGCCTTGGCCGCGATGTCACGTACCGGCGCCTCGACGCCCGAGGTGACGAAGATCGCGGCGGCCGCGTCGAGCAGGGCCTCCTTGTTGCGCTGGGCGTCCGCCCGCTTGGGGCGGGCCGTACTCCCCGCGTTCTCGTCGCTGTTCTTCACCGCGCCGTTCCCTCCGCCGTCGAGCTTGCTAAACGGGACAACGTTCCATATCGTTAATCGGGACATCGTCCCGTTTATTCATGATGGCAGAACGGGCCCCCGTGTCCAAGCTCCCCCACCTTTGACGGAAGGAACACGGCCATGCAGTACCGCACCTTGGGCCGCACCGGTGTGCAGGTCAGCTCCCTCGCACTCGGCGCGATGAACTTCGGCCAGATCGGCCGCACCACCCAGGAGGAGGTCACCGCCATCGTCGACGCCGCCCTCGACGGCGGGATCAACGTCATCGACACCGCCGACATGTACAGCGCGGGCGAGTCGGAGGAGATGGTCGGCAAGGCCGTCGCCGGGCGCCGCGACGACATCGTGCTGGCCACGAAGGCGGCCATGCCGATGGGTGAGGAGCGCAACCACCGGGGAGGCTCGCGCCGCTGGCTGGTCACCGCGCTGGACGACAGTCTGCGCCGCCTCGGCGTCGATCACGTCGACCTCTACCAGATCCACCGCTGGGACCCGAGCGCCGACGACGAGGAGACGTTGTCGGCCCTGACCGACCTGCGACGCGCGGGGAAGATCCGTTATTTCGGCTCCTCGACCTTCCCCGCGTACCGCATCGTGCAGGCTCAGTGGGCCGCCCGCGAGAACCATCTGGGGCGTTACGTCACCGAACAGCCCAGTTACTCGATCCTGCAGCGCGGTGTCGAGACCCACGTGCTGCCCGTGGCCGAGCAGTACGGACTCGGTGTGCTGGCGTGGAGCCCGCTGGCCTCCGGCTGGCTTTCGGGAGCGATCCGTGAGGGCCGGGAGATCACCACCAGCCGCTCGACGTTCATGCCACAGCGTTTCGACACCGCGATCCCCGCCAACCGCGCCAGGCTCGACGCCGTCGAGCGACTGGCCAAGGTCGCCGACGAGGCGGGACTGACCATGATCCAGCTCGCGCTCGGGTTCGTGACCGCGCACCCCGCCGTGACCTGCGCGCTCATCGGCCCCCGCACGCTGGACCACCTGCGCTCGCAGCTCGACGCCGCGGACACGGTGCTCTCCGCCGACGTCCTCGACGCGATCGACGCGATCGTCGCCCCCGGTGTCGATCTGGCCCCGCACGAGAAGTTCGACACCCCGCCCGCCCTGCTCGACCCGTCGCTGCGGCGCCGCTGAACCTCCGGGTCCGTCGACACTCTCGGTGATCAGATGAGAAGGTCCAAAAGCCTGACGGTGTGGTGAGGGTGATCCTTGGGTGGATGGGTGGATAGTTGGACAATCATCCTTTTTCAGAAAGGACACCCCCCATGTCCCTGATCAAGCGTCTCACCATCACCGCAGCCGCTGCGGCCCTCGCCGGGCCGCTGCTGATGGTTCCGGCCGCGCACGCCGCCGGAACCTACACCTGCGACAGCGGGACCTTCTTCGAGCGGGGCCCCGCCGGAGGCACCCCCATCTGGCACGTCTGGGGCAATCCGTGCACGGGCTCCGGTGATGGAGGAGCAAGCGTGATCACCATCTCGTCCGGCTCAAGCGCCGGCACCTACGAGTGCGACCGGGCGAACCTGCTCACCAGCACCTGGGTCTCCGGAAGCGGCTGCGTCAAGCTGTGACCTCCTGAAGACCCACCCACCCGGAGCCGGAGCTGGAAAACCCCAGGTCCGCACCGGCTCCGGTTCGCCGCCGGACCCGCTGGAAACCACCCGATCCGCTTGGAGCCGTCGAACCGGTCACAGGAGGGACTGGCCGATCAGTTCCTTCATGATCTCGGTGGTTCCGCCGTAGATGGTCTGGACCCGGGTGTCCACGAACGCACGGGCCACCGGGAACTCCCGCATCACGCCGTAACCCCCGTGGAGCTGGACACACCGGTCGACCACACGTTGGCACAGCTCGGTGTTCCACCACTTGGCCATGGCGGCCTCCTCCGAGGTGAGACGTCCGGCGTCGTGTTCGGCCACGCAGCGGTCGGTGAAGGCGCGGGCGACCGTGAGCGCGGTCCTCAGCTCGGCGAGCAGGAAACGGTTGTACTGGTGACGTCCGATCGGCCGTCCGAAGACCTCGCGTCTGCCGCAGTAGGTCAGGGTCTCCTCGAAGAGCCGTTCGGCGGTGGCCAATGCCGAGACGGCGAGCATCACCCGTTCCTGCCGAAGGGTCCTGATCAGGTACGCGAAGGCGCGGTCCTCACGACCGAGCAGGTTCTCCACCGGGATCTCCACGTCCGAGAGGAAGAGCTCGACGGTGTCGAGCGCGCGCATCCCGATCTTGTCGAGCGTCCTGCCCCTGGTCACCCCGACCCTGGTCGGCTCGACCACGAAGACACCGGCGTCGGAGGGCCGTTCCCCGGTGCGGGCGACGACCAGCACGAGGTCGGCCGTGGCCCCGTTCGAGACGAAGGTCTTCTGCCCGCTGAGCACGTAACGGTCGCCGTCCCGCACCGCCCTGGTCCGGATGCGCCGCAGGTCACTGCCCGCGTCCGGTTCACTGATGGCGACGGCCGTGACCAGCTCACCCGAGCAGAAGCCGGGCAGCCAGCGCAGTCGCTGCTCCGGAGTGGTGTGCGTGCGCAGGTAGAGGCCGCAGATCTCGTTGTGCAGGGAGAGCGCCGGGGCGTGGGCTCCGGCGCGGGCGAACTCCTCTCCCAGCACCGCGTGGTAGCGGTAGTCGGCGACGCCTGCCCCGCCGTACTCCGGGTCGACGTCGAGGCCGAGCAGGCCGTGTTCGCCCGCGCGCAGCCACACGGCCCGGTCCGCGGCACCGTGTTCCTCCCACCGTTCCAGGTTCGGGGTGACCTCCCTGGCGACGAAGGTCCGCACGAGGTCGCGGAACTCCTCGTGCTCCCGGGTGAAGAGGTCACGACGCATCGAGAACCCGATCCCGTACGGCCGCCGCCCGCCAGGAGGGCAGGATGTCGCGCAGCCGGTTCATCATCGCCTGGCAGTAGGCGGCGTTGTGCTCCAGACTGCGGTGACGCGGATAGGGCATCTTCCTGCGGCCTCGATGGTCGACGACGTACCTCCCGGGGTCCGTGACGCCCTCGACGAAACCCGCTTCGGCGAGTGCCCCCACGGCGGCCTCCGGCAGGTCGACCACGAGCCGGTAGCGGTCCCTGTCCACGATCCTCACCTGCGAGAGCGGCACCGTGGGTGCGGAGACGGCCTCCCGGTACACGTACGGCCTGGCCACCAGGTCGAGTTCGAAGACGGCGCGCAGCCTGGGATCGGCCAGCCAGCCCTGTTCACCGAGGAAGTCCCCAAGCAGGGTGTCCATCTCCGCCCGGTGGGAGTGCAGCACCATGTGCAGGACCTTGCCGATGTTGTTGAGGTCGTAGTTGCCCAGCCCGCGCACCGACTCGGCGAAGAACGCGCAGATCTCCGTGTCGGTGCGGCGGCGGTAGTGGTCGGCGGCGCGGACGAGGAAGTCCTCGTAGGAGCAGACGCCGCTCCGGTCGAGTTCCCTGGCGACGTGGAAGGCGGCGCGGGCGTTGTAGAGGCTGATGACCGCGTAGTAGAACCAGGCCCCGGCCTGGAAGTCCTCGCGGGTCACCCACTTGGTGGCCACGACCACGTCCGCCTCGGCCACGGGGTCGTCGACCCGTACGGTCTCGATGCCCAGCGCCTCCCGCGTGCCGTACATGGGGGTGTTGCGCAGCAGCAGTTGCGGGTAGGCGACGACGGCGTCGGCCCCGGTTCTGCACACCTTGGCGATGCCCGCCTGGAAGGACTTCAGGGTCTCACCGGGCAGCGGCCAGATCAGCTCGGTGTAGGAACTGATCTGCTTCTCGTGCAGCTTGAGCTGCAGCTCCACATAGGTGGACTCCTTGATGTTGGCGCGCTGCACGATCTCAAGCGTCTGCGGACTCAGCGTCTGCAGCGAGACCGGCTGGCTGGTCAGCAGGCCGCCCTCCACGAGGATCTCGGTGATCTCGGTGACCCGGTCGGGACGGTTCTTCGCCGCCTGGATGGCGATCATCATCGGGTAGCCGGTGCGCCGTTTGCCCTCGACCAGGTGCCGGGTCAGCTCGACGTCGCGGGGCAGCGCCCCCCAGTTGGCGTCGGCGAGGAAGACGCTCTCGACGCCGTGCTCGCTGATCCAGGTGAGGTCGGCCTTGACCCGCTCCAGGTCCCAGCGGTGGACCTTGTCGTTGGTCGCGGCGCCCCAGTAACAGTAGGAGCAGCTGTAGGGGCAGCCCCGGTTGGTCTCCACGACCGCGAAGGTGTACTCCCCGCCGTCGAACAGGCCCATGGCGAACGGCGAGGGGATCTCGTCCAGGTCCGTGATCCGGGCGGGCTTGTCGGTGGTCAGCAGCTCCCCCCGTACCCAGAAGCTCATCCCCGGCACCCGGGTGAAGTCCGGTACGGCCGCGGCCTCACGGGCGGTGAGCAGTTCGGTGAGCAGCGCGTGGAAGGGCCGTTCCCCCTCGGCGTTGCACACCAGCACGTTCTCCAGCTCCGGCGGCACGTACTCGGCGGCGTGGTTCATCACCTGCGGGCCGCCCAGGACGAAGCAGGCGTCGGGGCGGTGCCGTACGAGTTCGTCGAGCACCTCCTTGATCCGGCGCATGTTCCACAGGTAGCAGCTCATCGCGTACACGTCGGCGTCCTGCGCGAGCAGCGCCGTGACCAGTTCGGCGACCGGCGTCCGCGCCGTGGGGGCGTGCACGAGGAACTCGCAGCCGGCCGCGACGGCGGGGTCCCGCAGGGCGTAGGCCTGCAGGTAGCCCGAGGCCAGGGGCAGCGTGTTGGTGTAGAGCGGCAGTTCGAGCAGGCTCACCCGCAGCGGCCTCGGCAGTGACCCAGACGGTGACTCCGACAGCGGTTCAGGCAGCGGTTCAGGCAGGGGGCTCGTCGAAAAGCTCGTCAGGGGGCTCATCTGTCCTCACCCGCCGTCGCGTCGACCGCCGCCGCCAGTTCGTGCAGCACCTCGTGCTCGAAGACGTCCTCGGCGCCGAGCCTGATGCCGCGTTCCCTGGCCCGTGACGCCAGCCGCATCGCGCTGAGCGAGTCGCCCCCGAGGTCGAAGAAGCTGTCCTGCCGCCCGACCTCGTCGAGGTCGAGCACGTCGCACCAGATCTCGGCGAGCACCCGCTCCGCCTCGGTCAGGAAGCCGGTCTCACCTGCGACGCGGGCCGGGAGGGGGCGCCTGGCCAGGGCGTCGCGGTCGAGCTTCCCGTGCGGTGTCAGGGGCAGCCGTTCGACCGTGACGATCGTCTGCGGCACCATGTGGGCGGGCAGCAGAGCGGCCAGACCCTCCCCCGGGTCCTCCGTGAGGCCGTCGGACACGACGTAACCCACCAGCCGGTCGCCCCGCTCGTGCAGGACCACGGCCGCCTCGCGGACCCCGGGCAGGCGGGTCAGCGCCGTCTCGACCTCCCCGAGTTCGATCCGGAAGCCGCGCAGTTTCACCTGGTCGTCGGCCCTGCCGACGAAGACGAGCGCGCCGCCGGGCAGCTCGCGGACCAGGTCTCCGGTGGCGTACGCGCGCCCGCCCGGGGTGAACGGATCGGCGGGGAAACGTTCCTCGGTCAGTTCGGGTCTTCGCAGGTAGCCGAGCGCGACCCCGGCCCCCGCGACGTACAGCTCGCCGACCGTGCCCGGCGGCACCGGGCGCCGCTCGGCGTCCAGGACATGGGTCCGCAGGCCGGGCAACGGCCTGCCGATCGGCGGGTCCTGGCCTCCGACCACGTCGGCGGGGTCGAGTTCGGCCCAGGTGGCGACCACCGTCGTCTCCGTCGGCCCGTAGAGGTTGTACACGGCGAACGGCAGGCCGAACGGCGGGTGGCGGCGCAGCCTCTCCCCGCCCAGGAGCAGGACACGGGGCGCGTGGCCGTACAGGTCCCAGGGCTGGTCGAACATCTCGACGGCCAGCACCGTGGTCAGGAAGCACACGGTGATCCGTTCCCGGGCGAGCCACTCGGCGAAGTCGGCCGGGGAGTCCGGCAGCCGCCCCTCGACCAGGCGCAACGTCGCGCCCCACGCCAGGCAGGGCCACACCTCAAGCGCCCAGGCGTCGAACGAGGGGCGGGCGAACTGGGTGATCCGGTCCTCGGGGCCCACGCCGAACGCCTGGCCGTACCAGGAGACCAGGTTGGACAGCCCGCCGTGCGCCACCATGACGCCC
This sequence comes from Streptosporangium sp. NPDC000239, assembly GCF_040300765.1. Classification (NCBI taxonomy): domain Bacteria; kingdom Bacillati; phylum Actinomycetota; class Actinomycetes; order Streptosporangiales; family Streptosporangiaceae; genus Streptosporangium; species Streptosporangium sp. NPDC000239. Next base: position 331,671 of record NZ_JBEPEI010000004.1, read on the forward strand.
TTCGGCGTGCCCGAGGAACCGGAGGTGTAGGTGACGTAGCAGACGTCGCCGGGCGTCACCTCCGGGAGCGGGCCCGCCCCAAGGGACAGGCCGGCCGCCGGGGACGGGCCTCTCTCCGGGGACGGGCTCACCGGCGGGAGGGGGCTCGCCTCCGGGGGCAGGCTCACCGGCGCGTCGGCGGCGAGCAGTTCCTCAACGGCCAGCACCTTGGCCGGTCCCCCGCCGAGCCGCCCGGCCGTGGCCGCGCGGGTGACGACGAGAGGGGCTCCGGAGTCGGCGACGATCGCACCGAGCCTGGCGTCCGGTTCGTCCACGTCGACGCCCACGTAGGCGCCCCCGGCGAACAGCACCGCGAGGGCGGCGACGACCAGCTCCGCGGAGCGTTCGACGACCAGGGGGACCAGCGTGCCCCGCTCGACGCCGTGGGAACGCAGCACGCTCGCCATCCGGCCCGCCCGTTCGACCAGCTCGCCGTAGGTCAGCTCGGTACCGGCGGACACGATCGCCGGATGGTCAGGACGCGCCCGCGCCCAGCGCGCGACAAGAGCGGGAACCGCGGCACCGACCGTCATCGGTTCGTTCATCGTTCCGCCTCCGAGGCATACGAAAAGAAAGGGCGTGACTCACGTGGAAAGGGCTCCGCCGAACCGACGCCTTTTGTTTCCACCGTTTGTTCGGGATTTCCGAAAAACGCCGCGCAGCACCCGCCGCACGGCCGCATCGGCGCAGGCGGAGTACGGCCGGCCGCTCTGCGATGTCCCTTTCCTCGTGCGGAGGCGGCCGGGTCCGAGCGCGGGATACTTCGTCAACCGGCTCGAATCATATGCACCGGGCAATTCCGGGAGAAGGGCCTCAGAAAACTGAGCATTCTACGATAAAAGGCCAGCGAAGGGAGGGGTGTGTCTGGATGATCGGGCCTTCACCCAGGGGCCCGTCACGGCCCGGATCCGCCGGGGAGCCCCGGGTCCTCCGCCCCGTGGAGGGGCCCCCGGGCGGTGTGACGGTCGCGACGAACAGGTACCGCTCGGGGGCGAACGGACTCAGCGGCGCCCTGGGACGGGGCCGTACTCGTCGCGTACCGCCGTTTCCGGACCCACGCACCACGAAGCCTGGGGAACCCCGGGAGTCCGGCGATTCGGCGGGGACCGAAAGAGTTGCCCGGCGATCTCCGGCGCCACGAAGGTTGGGCAGGGAACCGTATCGGCCGGAGGGCCGGAAGAGAAATCGCTGCGGCAACGGATTCAGAACGTCCTTCCCGTGGGCGGTCGCCTGTGGAAGAGGACGGCGGCCGGAAAACCCACGGCCCCGGTGAGACGGTTCCTGATAAAGACGGCCTTGTTTCGCGAGAAACACCGCCGCGACGGTCAGGAAGGGGGTGATCGGCCATGGGTGAGTCTCCGATGATTACCATCTCCACCAGGATGGAGTAGTCCTCCGCAACGGGAGACGGTTGAGTTTCCCCAGCTTGACTGGGTGCGCGTGCCCTCTGACCGAGTGCTCGCGCACCCAGCCGCCCGGTCGCCGGGTCTCCACGACCTGTCCGGCGACGATTCAGAAAAGCTGCCCGGTGACAGTTCTGGAAACCGTCCAGCGAGAGCCTCGGAAAGCGTCGGAAAGCTTATGACCACCCCCATGTCGAATGACGTCCTCGCGCGAGGGCGACGCGCCGCCGAATGGCTCGCGAAGGAACATCCCGTGTCCCGGATCTACCTCGGTGGCGCGCCGACGGCAGGGCTTGGTTCCCCGATGTCGGACATCGATCTGTTCGTCGTCAGGGCCGACTGCGAATCGCTTCCCCCGGCGCAGCTCGAATTCGAGGGCGAGCGCGCGGACGTGGAGTACCTGGATCTCGAACAACTGCGCCGGGACGTGCAGGAGAGCACGGTCTTCCGGGTGACGAACACCGACTTCAGCCAGACCGCGCGGTTCAGCCGTAACCGGCTGGACGTTCTCACCCGTTTCCTGCTCGGCGAGGTCGTCGTCGACGACGGTGAACTCGCCGCGTTGCGGCAACGCCTGGCCGACAACATGCCGGACTACAAACGGCTCCTCATGACGCGGCACGCGATCGACGCGCACAACCTCAACGAGGACATCTGCGGCGCCATTCTCAACGGGGACGCGCCCGCCATGAGGTATCTCTCCCAGGAGTACCTGCACCGCGCCACCGAGGCCTACCTGTGCATGCGGGACGACCTCTACGTGAACACCAAGTGGGTCTGGGCCCGCTGGAGGCGTTCGGCGAGCGAGTTGCTGAAGGCCTCGCTCACCGAGGTGATCGACCACGCGTACACGGCCGAGGACGACGCCGTCGGCAGGAACCGCTTCCTCGCGCAGGACCTGCTGGTGATGGCGGCGACCGGCCTGGAGTACGTGCCGGTGCTCGGCGCCGTACCCGGGCACCACTCCCGGCGTATCGACGTGAGCGTGATCCCGATGAAGGGCAGCGGTGTCCTCATCGAGTCGGTACGCGGGGAGTCCGTGCTGCTCAGCTGGCAGGGCGCCCTGTTGTGGGGCATCTCCCACGGCCGCCCCAAGGAGGAGGCCGTGCACCTGATGGGGGGCGTGCTCGCCTCGGCCGGGCTCCAGGTCGGCGAGGACGAGATCGCCGCCTACCACGCCTCGCTCGTCGACGTCGGCGTCATCGGCCTGCCATGAAGGACCCGGCCACGGAAGGCCCCGCTACGAAGGACCCCGCTGCGGAAGGCCCGGCCGTGAAAGATTCGGCCGCGGAAAACTCGGCCGGGAAAGGGCCGGCCGTTGGAAGCCCGGCCGCGGAAAGCCCGGCTGGGAAAGGCCCGCTCCGCGACGCGAACTTCCTCAGGTTCTGGACCGCGGTCACCGTCTCGGGAATCGGCTCCCAGGTCACGCTGATGGCCCTGCCCCTGACCGCCCTGATGGTCCTGCACGCCGACCCCGTACAGCTCGGCCTGCTGACCGGCCTGCAGTACGTCCCCGCGGTCGTCGTCCTGCCCTTCGCCGGGGTCGTCGCCGACCACTGGCCGGCCAAGCTGGTGAACGCCGGGTGCGACCTGGCCCGCGGACTGATCCTGCTCACCGTGCCGATCGTCACGGCGACCGGCGTGCTGAGCCTGGGCTGGCTGTACGGCCTGGGCCTGGCCATGGGCGTGTTCAAGGCCCTCGGCGACGTGGCGCACCACTCCATGCTTCCCCGGCTGGTCGGTGAGGAGCAGCTCGTCCCCGGCAACGCCGCGGTCAGCACGAGCTACTCCGTCATCGACGTGGCCGGTCCCGGGCTCGCGGGGCTGATCGTCCAGCTGCTCGGCGCGCCGTACGCCCTCCTGGTCGACGCGGTGTCCTACCTGCTGTCGGCCTCCCTGCTGTCCACGCTGAAGCTCAGGTTCTCCGGGCGGAAGGGGCCGCAGCGGCTCCGCTGGGGGACGGCGATCACCGAGGGGTTCCGGTACTTCGTCAAGGATCGGCGGGTTCTCGCCTTCGGGGTGGCCAGCGGCCTCGGCAACATGTGCATCCAGGCGTTCGACGTGACGATCCTCATCTACGTGGTCCAGCACCTCGCCCTGACGCCCGCGCTGCTCGGGGTGGTCGTGGCCGCGGGTGCCGTGGGCGGCATCGCCGGTTCCACCTTCGCCGCCTACGTCCACAACAGGTTCCCCGCGGGGCCGACCATCTTCGCGGCCCAGGTCATGAGCGGGATCGGGGTGATGGCCGCGGCCTCGGCCACGCTCCTCGACGCCACGGCGCCGCGCGTCGCCGTACTGGTGGCCTGCATGTTCGTCAGCACGTTCGCGCTGGCCGTGTACAACGTCCACGCCATCAGCGCCCGGCAGGCGATCGTCCGTCCCGAGCTGATGGGGCGGGTGACGGCGAGCTACCGGTTGATCTCGCACGGGGCCATTCCCCTGGGGGCGCTGGCCGGAGGGGTGGCGGCGCAGTCTCTCGGCAGCGCGACCACCGTGCTCCTCACCGGGACGATCCAGGCGCTCCTGCCGGTCGCCTTCCTCCTCACCTCGTTCGGGATCATCTACCGTGATCCCGGTCTCACGGGGGCTCGCGAACGTCAGGCCTGACGGGGCGGGGCGGTGGACTGCCGTACGACCAGGGAGCTCCGCAGCACGGCGGGGCTCGGCTGCCTGGCGGCGAGCCGGTCGTGCAGCGCCTGGGCACCGGCCGCCCCCAGCTCGGTGACCGGGATGTTCACCGTCGTCAGCGCCGGGTGGAGGACGTCGCTGATCGGAAGGTTGTTGTAGCCGATCACCGACAGGTCGTTCGGGACGTCGAGACCGAGGCTCCGCGCGGCGGCGAACACCACGACGGCCAGGTTGTCGTCCTCGCAGACCACCGCCGTGGGGGCCGGGTCAGAACGCAGTAGTTCCAGGGCCGCCCGCTGGGCGTCCACGGGGTCGAAGGTCGTGCCGACCACCGTGAGGCTCGCCCCCGGGCGGTGCCTGACCACCGCGCGCAGGGAGCGCAGCCTGGTCGTCAGCATCCAGGCGCCGCGCCGGTCCACGTGCAGGTAGCCGATCCTGTGGTGACCGAGGTCCAGCAGGTGGCGCGCGGCCTCGCGGCTGCCCACGGCGATGTCCACGTTGACCGCGTCGGGGTACAGCCGGGGGTCGCAGTCCAGCGGCACCATCGGCACGACGCCCTGCGGGCGGATGGCCTCCGTCCCCACGTCGCCGTAGACCAGCATCCCGTCAATGGCCTGCTGCGGTATCGGCAGCAGCCGCTCGTGCCTGTCGGTGCCCATGGGATAGACCAGGACGGTCGTCTCGTGCTGGTTGGCGACCTGGGTCGCCCCCACGTGCAGGTTGGCGAAGAAGGTGTTGGTGATCGCGGGAACGATCAGCAGCACCGTGCCGGTTCGCTCAAGTCGCAGGCTCCGCGCCGTCAGATCCGGCTGGTAGTCCATCTCCGCGGTGATGCGCCTGATCCTGGCCGCGGTCTCCTTCGAGACCCGGCCCGGCCACTTCCCGGTGAGGACGAGGGAGACCGTCGACTGTGAGACCCCGGCTGCCTGAGCCACATCCCTGCTGGTGATGCGCGCTTTCACCGGCCTAAGCATGTCTAATCACCCTATGTGTTCGTCATGGCGCACAGACAGATCGCGTTCTTCCCCGTGACCCGTGACCCCGTACACCGCTGCCACTCGATGCTCTGTGATCCGATGCCAGGACAAGTATTCCATCCAGGCATTCCCCATCGGATCGAAGGGGAAAAAGAGGCGCGCTCTCACCCGTCCCGGACGTTGTTCAGGAGCCCGGCCGAGACGAACGCCTCCATGGTCGCGCCGTCGTCGAGCGCTCCCGCCTCCTCGAAGTACCGTACGACGGTCCGCGCCCTCGACGCGGTGTCCCGGGCCGTCCATTCCACCGAGAGCGACTCGGCCGCGACGGTCCTGGCCTCCTCGCGCGACAGCCCCGCCGACCGGGCGACGACGGCCGCCGCCTCACGGTCCGGCTCGACGAACGCCGCGACGATCGCGGGCAGCAGAGGGCCGACGCAGGCGCGCTCCCCGGCGCTCAGCGCGGGCCAGAGCCGCTGGAGCAGGTCACGGAAGTAGGCGTGGTGCCTGCCCTCGTCCTCGGCGTGGTCGCGCACCAGGTCGCGTACGGCCCCCGGCAGCCGCCGGTCCCTGGGGATGTCGGTCAGGACGGTCGAGATGAGCGTCTCGCTGACGACCGCGAACAGCAGCCGTTCCAGCCCCCGGACCCGGGGGTCGAGGCGCCTGCGGACGGCGTCGAGGCGCCGCAGGAAGGCCGGGGTGCCCGCGTCGGCCCACTCGACCCCTGAGCGTGCCTCGACCTGCCTGATCAGGTCGTAGGAGAGCTGGGCGTGCCAGGCCTCGTCCGTCACGATCTTGTAGGCGTCGGCGCGCATCCGCTCCGGGAGGTCCAGCCCGGAGCGCCCCCTGGCGATCCTGGCCGCGACGGGGATGATCGCGAGCTGTTCCAGCTCGACCGTGAAGTGCAGGTAGTGGTAGAGGTGCTGGGCGAGGGCGTCGTGGACCGCCCGCTCCCCCCGCTCGGCGACCAGCGGATGGCGCAGCACGGGGACGAGTTCCGGGGGGAAGTACAGCGCGTCCGGCGCCGGGGGGTCCATGACGGGCTGCGGCTTGACCCTGACGGCCGCCCGTTCGTCCCAGCGCTCGAAACGGCTGCCGTAGTCCTCCGGCGTGTCTCTCATCTCAACCGCACGAGCCCGCCGTCGGCAAGCGCCGTCATGGTCTCCGCCGTGTCCAGCAGCGCGGTCTCGGCGTCGACCGCGTACTCCCCGGCCAGCAGCAGGGCCAGCTCGCGCAGCGACCTGCGGCCGTCCACGCGCCTCCACAGGAAGCCCGCCGTCTCGGAGAGCTCGAAGACGCTCTCGCCCCAGGCGACGGTGATCGTGCCGCCGACGTTGCGCACCCGGACGTCGAGCCTGGGCACCGGTACGGCCTCGGGGGACAGCTGTTCCATCAGATCACGACCTCCATGGAGATCCGGCGGCACGCCAGTACGACGTCCTCGACCCACGTGGCCGGGTTCGCCGGGTCGTACCCCCGCATGGTCTCGATCGTCCAGTACTCCTCGAAGGGCATGATGGTCTGCTCGACCTGGCGGAACCGGCGTGCCCGCCACTTGGCGCTGTGGCCGAACTCCCCGCACGAGACGTGCAGGGCGTTGACCGCGTAGCCGAAGGCGAGCTTGGCCGAGAGCACGGCGCTCTCCACGTCTCCCGCCTTGAGCTGGCCGACGGCGTCCTCGACGAAGAGGTCCGACAGGTTGAGCGCGCGGCTGACCAGGATCGAGCGGATCGCCGAGGACTCCAGCTGTGTCCTGCGCCCGGCCAGCCACGACTCCCCCGTGACGGACACGGCGCTGCCGAGTCGTTCGAGGAAGTCCATCTCGTGGGAGGTGAGCAGGTCGGCCACGCTGTGGTTGGTGTCGAACTCCTCCCAGGACACCTTGGCGAACATCTGGTCGACCTGGGAGTCGGTCCAGTACTCGATGTCCCACCTGACGCCGTCCACGTGGACGACCTCGACGGGGACGTGGTCGGGGGTCAGCGCGACCGGGGCGAGAGCCGTGCTCGGGGCGGTTCTCTGGGCGGTGGACACGACGTAGACGTCGAGGTCGCTGCCCGAGTTGCCCCAGCCCCGGACCAGGGATCCGGCCAGGTAGACGGCCTGGTGGTCCTCGGGCAGCAGCCCGCGCGCGGCCAGTTCCGCCAGGTGTCCGCTCGGGTCAACCCGCATGGCCCGTCCCCTCCTCGATCAGGTGCAACATCCCGTGTTCGACGGCCTCGGCGACCTGCCGTGCCACCTGGTCCCCCGGCCGCCCGGTCAGTTCGGCGATCTCGGCGACCGAGCGGGCGCCGTCGACGGAGCGCAGCAGGTCCAGCCAGTCGTCGTCCTTCTCCAGCACGTACCGGACGGCGCCGTCCACGGCGACGTACCAGGTCCCCTCGGCCGTGGTGTCCGCGAGCAGGAGGAAGCCGTCCTCCTGCGCGGGCACCGACCCCGGCTCGACGGAGGGCGCGCAGCCGAGGATCTCCTCCGTCCGCGCCTCGTTCTCACCGCCCAAGGCGACGGGGACCGGGCCGGCGGACATGTCCACGACGGGCGGGGGAAGATCGCTGACCATCTGGGACAGCAGCCCCAGGTTCACCAGCCTGAGCAGGATCTCCACCTGGGCCAGGTCGTCCCGTTCCGTCAGCGACCCCAGCAGTCCCCGTACGGCGGGGCCGTCCAGCGCGCCGGAGGCGCCCGGCGCGGCCAGGGCCTCCTCGACGAGCGCCGCCCCGTCCCCGCGCAGCATCCGCAGGAAGACCCGGTGGGTGTGGCGCTGCCCCTCGCCGTAGAAGAAGGGGACCTTCTCCCGGGCGGCGATCCGGTCCGGCAGCACGCCCCGCATGCTCTCCCGCAGGATCGTCTTGTCCCACAGCAGCCGTTTCCTGTGGCTCGGCGGGATGGACAGGACCAGTTCGACCAGGCGGTGGTCGAGGAACGGCACCCGCGCCTCGATGCCGCTGCCCGCGGCCGTACGGTCCTCGTGCCAGCAGTTGTACTGCTGGATCTTGCTGTACTCGGCGGCCAGGTAGGCCCGGTAGGGGTCCTCACGTACGGCGAGCAGCTCTCTGGACAGCAGCGGCACGTCGGTCCGCGTCCACCAGGGCGCCAGGCCGGGGCGGGTCCGCAGGGCGCCGGAGCACGCCATGGAGTCGAGGGTCGCGACGAAGGCGTCCCAGCCGCCTCCCCCGCTGTAGTCCACCGAGTAGCCGCCGTTGAACTCGTCGCTGGCGGCCCCCAGGAGCATGCCCCGCAGCTCCGGCCTGGCCTGTTTGGCGTAGCGGTGCAGTTCGTGCTTGTAGTACTGCTCGGGCCCGCACTGCGGGTGCTCCATCAGCCACAGCAGCCGTTTCCACTCGTCCGGGGAGGGGATCCGGTCGGCCTCGAAGCACACCTGGTGGTTGGGCAGGCCGAGCTTCCCGGCGAGCCAGGAGGCGTGCTCGGCGTCGCCGTTGCGCAGGGTGCTCGCCGACAGCACGGTGAAGGTGTGCAGCCGTCCCGCGTACGGCGTGGCCAGGGCGGTGACGGCCGCCGAGTCGACGCCGCCGCTGAGGAAGACCCCGAGTTCGGCGTCGGCGGTCGCGCACTCGGCCACGGACTCGGCCAGCAGTTCGCCGTAGCGGCGGACGAACTCCTCCTCCGAGGCGTCCGCGTCGGCCGTCGGCAGGGACCAGTACGTGTGCTCGCGGGTCGTCCCGTCGGCCAGGTCGATCTGCACGATCCGGCCCGCGGGGACGCACTCGATCCCGGTGAACCAGGTGGAGGGGACCTCCGCCCGGTGGGGGTACGGCGCGGCGCTGAGCATGGGGTGGGTGAGGGCCTGCTCCCAGTCCAGGGAGCGTGGCGTGGCCGGGTCGGCGAACAGCGCCTTGATCTCCGAGGCGAACACCACGCGCCGGCCGTCACGGTGGTAGTAGAGCGGTTTGATGCCGAACCGGTCGCGAGCCAGGACGAGCCGTCCCCGGCGACGGTCCCACAGCACGATGGCGAACATGCCGCGTACCTCGTCGAGGAAGGCGTCGCCCCGCTCGCGGTACAGGTGCAGGAGGACCTCGCAGTCGGAGCCCCCCTTGAGCCGGGTGCCCGCGGGAAGCCTCGCGGCCAGCTCACGGTGGTTGTAGACCTCGCCGTTGGCGATCAGGACGAGGTCGCCGTCCTCCGTCGAGAGGGGCTGGCCGCCGCTCTCCGGATCGACCAGGGAGAGCCTGGTGAAGGCGAGGCCGACCGGTCCCTGCCGCAGCAGTTCCCGGTCGTCGGGGCCTCGATGGGCGATGATCCGCGCCATCCGTTCCAGGAGCGCGTCCGTCGTGGCGTCCGTGTGGCCGCCGTCGATACGGGCCAGACCGGCCAGACCGCACATGTGCACCTCAGGGGTTGGGGGGAGTCCTTGCTCAGGCGACCACGCGCAGCACCGTGTTGTAGGCGACCTGCTTGGCCTGCGACTTGACGTAGGGCTTCAGGGGCTTGGAGGACTCGGCCGAGCCCTCCTCCTGGGGCTCCTCGGACATGGGCTGCGGTCTGACGTACGGCTTCATGGGTTCTCCCGGGTTCAGGGGTTCCTGGACGGACGGCTGATCGCCATCGTGACCCTAGGTGGCGTCCGCGGGCCCGACAAGGAATTCGGTTCCAGCCGAATGCCCCCACTGACCGGCCAACTTCTCCAGGGCCTCCATGAGGTTGCGGTGGCGGTTCAGCGCCTGCCTGAGGGTGGCGGGGCGGTGGCCGACGCCGGGCTCGACGACGAGTTCCCAGGGCAGGCCGCGTTCGGCCGCCAGCCGTGCGAGGTCCCGGACGTCCCCGAGGCTGGAGATCGGGTCCCGGTCGCCCTGGATGAGGAAGACGGGACCGCTCCCCGGGCAGGCGAGCCGTACCGGGTCCAGGGGGGCGACGGCTCCCTCGGCGGTCAGGTCCCCGAACCTGCGGGTGAACCAGGCCCGGCAGCGGGGGTCCTCCTCGACCATCCTGCGCACGTGGCGCACCAGGTCGACCAGGGGCGAGCAGGCGACCACGCCGGCCGTACCGGGCAGGATGGCGTTGCCGAGCAGCGCGAGGCCGCCGCCGAAGCTGGCGCCGAGCAGGATCGTCCGGTCGCGGGGCACGCCCTTGCGCTCCGCGAACGTCAGGCAGGCCGTCAGGTCCTCCCGCAGGGTCTCCTCCCAGGCGCGCCACGCGCGTCTGGTGTGGGCCGCCCCGTAGCCGGACGATCCGGCGTAGTTCACCGCGAGGACGGCGATCCCGCGTTCCAGGAGTCTCCGGTAGAGCCCGTCGAAGCGGAGCTCGTCCCGTTCGACGATCTCCGGCCCGCCGTGCAGGGAGATCACCACGCCGGTCGGCCTGCCTCCCGGCAGGTGGACGTGGATGGGGGTGGCGCCCTGCCAGCGGTGGCTGGAGACGGCGCCGCCGCCGAGTGGTGGGACGCCTCCCGGCGCGGTGCGCGTTGTCCCGTCCGGTGCCAGCCAGGCCCACACGCCGCCGTTCACGACGGAGGTCAGGCGCAGCCCGACACCCCCGGCGTGGGCGGAGCAGACCCGGATCCGGCCCGGCGGCAGCGGTACGGCCCGCCGGGCGCCGCTCGCCCGGTCGACGACGACCAGGCTGTCGGCGCCCTCGGAGGTGACGACCACGGCGATCGTGTCCGTGCCCGGTCCCAGGAAACGCGCGTCGACCAGGTCTCCCTCGATCCGGAGTTCGTCGGTGACGACGTCCGTGCCCGGCCGCCACATCACCGGCCTGCCGTCGCGTTCGACGAGCGCCAGGCCGTCGCGGACGTCGAGCCAGCGTCCCTCGACCCGTCTCTCCACGGGGTCGTCAAGGTCCGGATCCAGGGGCCACACGTGGAGCACCGGCCGGTCGGGGGCGTCGTGGAGCTGGGTCACGGCCAGGTTCAGGCCGCCGTCCACGTGGACCGGCGACTCGCCGGGCCACCGGTTCGGGTGGATCCGCCCGGTCCCGCCGGGGAAGGCCTCAAGGATCGCCTGGGCGCCCGTGTCCGTCTCCACGACCAGCGCGACGCCCCGGGTCCCGCCGACCGGCCGTCCCGGCAGGGCGTCGAACGGCGCCCACCCCCGCGCGGCGGCACCCGTCAGGGGGGCCTCCCAGGTGACCGGGTCACCGCGCAGGGGCCGCTGGACGACCCGCAGGGTCGTGCCGTCCCGGTGGACGGACAGGAAGGCGGCCTCGTCCCCGGCGAAGATCGTGACGTCGGCCTCGTCGTCGATCCGGTGCACCGTACCGTCGGGGCCGGTGAGCAGCACGCCCTTCTCGTCCTGGTCGGCCAGCACCGGGCCGCCCGACCAGTCGAGCATCTCGACGTGCCCTTCGGTGAAGACGGTCTCCACCTCGTGGAGCCCGCTCACCACCGGGTGTTGCCCTTCCAGTTCCCGGCGAGCCCGTCGATCTGCTCCCGCAGCACGTCGGCGTGGCCGGTGTGCCGGGCGGTGTCCTCGATGAGGTGGGCCAGCACCCAGCGCATGGTCGGCGTGGCCGGGGCGGTCGGGCGCAGCGTCCGCACGCCGGGTGCGTCCAGGGACGCGCAGCCGTCGATGACGGCGTCCGAACGGGCGGCGGCGGCACGGTAGGCCGCGATCACCTCCTCGGCCGTCTCCCCTGGCCTTACCTCCTGGTCGCACAGTTCGGAGGGGAGGTCGACGCCCGCGTACGCCCAGCTCACCCAGCCGAGCTCCATGACCGTCAGGTGTTTGAGCAGCGCGAGCAGGCTCTTGCCCGAGGGAACGAGTTCCCTGGCGGCCTGTTCGTCGTCGACGCCCGCCGACTTGGCGATCACGGACTCCCGCAGGTAGCGCAGGAAGGCGTGCAGCGTGGTCTTCTCGTCGGCGGTGAGGGACGGCGTCATCAACGGCGTCGTCGTCGGTGGCATGCGGTGGTCCTTCCTGGAACAGGCGTCAGGCGGCCGGGTGCACGGTCTCGTTGTCGAGATACTCCAGCAGCGCCCGACCTGACCGGTTCAGCTCATACATCACACGTACACCGATTCGATGCCGTTGCACCACACCGGCGGCGACCAGAGCCGTCAGGTGTTCCGAGACCGTGCTCGCCGCCAGGCCGAGGGTCGTCGCCAGCACCGAGGTGGTGGTGGGAACCGCCAGCGCCCTGACGATGGCGGCCCTGCCGCGTCCCACCAGGATCGCCAGCCGGTCACCGCGTTCCGGCTCCGCGTCCTGCCTGACCGCCCCCGACGCCCGTCCCCCGGCCAGTACGGCCGAGCCGCGCGCCTGGTAGGCGATCGCCACCTCCTCCTGCGAACCGGTGGCGCACAACGGCGTACCGCGGGCGAAGAGCAGCGGGACCAGCACCAGCCTGCTCGCGCCCCGGATGTCGCGCCGGGACGCCGAGGAGTCGTTGAGGCTCAGCGTCGGCCGGTCCCAGCGCAGCCGCCCGCCGAGCCTGCCGAGTACGGCCCCGCCGCCCGCGGTGGCCAGCACCCTGGCCTGGAGCAGCACCTCCTGGTCCAGGACGGGCCGCATGGCCGACCAGTACGGCGCGACCGTGGCCGCCCAGTAGTCCTGGAGCAGGTCCGCGTACCAGTCGAGCGCCTCCCGGGGCTCCCTGGCGAACCGGGCGAACGGCTCCGGCGTCCCCGACGGGTGGCGGCGGGCCAGTTCCTCCCTGACCGTCTCCTCGGGTACGGCGCGCAGCGCGGCGAGTTCCTCGTCGATCCCGGCCGCCCCCGGCGGCGGGGCCGGGGTGAGGAAGGCGGGCAGCGGGAGCCCGACCCCGGCGAACCACGCCAGGGCCTCACCCCCGCGTCCCCTGGCGAGCGCCTGCCTGGCGTTCCTGGCCCACACGGTGTACGGCCACGGGCAGGCGTCCCGCCTGCTGAGCAGCGACAGGCTCGCGACCGTCTCCCACAGTGGGCTGATCCCGATCCGCAGGTTGCCGAGTACGGCGTCGCCCACGTCGACCTCGATCATCAGTTCACGACCAGGGCCTGGTCGGGCGACCTCCACAGGTCTTCCTCGGCGCCGCGCCACCACCAGTCGTCCAGCCCCGCCCCGCGGCCCGCCGCGACCACCGGGGTGGCGCAGTGCCGCTCGACCTCCGCGAGGTAGGCCGCGATGGGGGGCGCCTCGGCGCCCCCGGACGCGGCGGCGACGTCCTCGGCGCTCCAGCCGGGGAGCATCCGTACCGCGGGGGCCCTGTCCTGGTCGTAGAGCCCGATCGCCGGGAAGCCCGCGAGCACGTCGAACTTGGTCATCACGATCCCGTCCGCCTGGTTGAGGCGGCAGGCGCTGCGCAACCAGCCGATGTCGAGCCAGCCGGTGTCCCGCATCAGGTCGGTCGCGCGGTCGAGTTCCTCGCCGCGTTCCTGCAGTTCGGCGTTGAGCTCGCCGTACAGCCGCGAGGGCAGTTCACCGCCGCCGACCTTGGTGACGTAGGCGGGGGTCACCAGCAGGACGCTCGCGATGTCCCTGGGGCCGACCCCCAGGCCGGTGAGGACCGCCCCGACCGTGGTGTTGCTTGAGGTCACGTAGGGGTAGTCGCCGTGGTCGAGGTCCAGCCTGCTGCCCTGGGCGCCCTCGGCGACCACCCGCGCGCCGTGGTCGAGCCGGTCGCGCAGGTAGGCGACCTCGTCGACACAGCAGTGACCGATCAGGTCGGCGAACTCCTCGGCGACCGGCCGCAGGTCGGCGGGCAGCCGGTCCCCGCCGGTCAGCAGGTCCCTGACCCGCAGTCCCGTGCGCGCCGCCTTGTCGCGGTAGGCCTGGCCGACGCCCATCCGGGTGCTGCCCACGCCGCTTCCGGCGCTGTCGGCCTCCCGGTGGTCGGCGGTGATGACGTGGGCCCGCAGGGAGACGCGCAGGCGGTCCGTCACGTCGGGGAAGGCGGCGCGCAGCGTCGCCACCTCGTTCAGCAGCATCCTGGGCTCGATGACGCAGCCGCCGCCGACGACGCCGACGGCTCCGCTCAGGATCCCGCTGGGCACCATCCGCAGCACCCACGGCTCGGTACGGCCCGGCGCGAGCACCGAGTGGGCGGCGTTCGGCCCGCCCTGGAAGCGGGCGCACACGTGGGCGTCCCGGCTGAGGGCCGCTGCGATCTTTCCCTTGCCCTCGTCTCCCCAGTGGGCTCCGAGAACGGCGAGTACCGGCATCTCGTCCCCTCTCAGACCGCGGCCGACAGGCCGGAGATGAACGAGGGGTTGCCGAGCAGGCGGGTGGCCCGGGAGTTCTGGTTGTGCAGCTCCCGGTAGAACTCCTCGTCGAGGCGCACGACCTCCGGGGAGTAGAACATCCAGGAGATGATGTCGCGGTACTTGAAGCCGGTCCTGGTGAGCTGCACCCGGTCCCCGGGCAGGCGGGTCAGCAGGCCGAGTTCCTCGGCGGCGAGCAGGACGGGCTCGAACAGGTGGGCGTGCTCGCGGTAGCCGTACCTGTCGAGGTCGTGCAGGTTCAGGTCGAACAGGTCCAGGGCCAGCCGCTTGCGGATCCGCTCGACGTCGTCGTAGACGAACCCGGCCCGGGGGGCGAGGCTGCCGGTGTTGGCGCCCTTGATGTAGTCGCCGACCTCGGCGAGCGTGGGGTTGGCGCTGCCGCCGACGATGTAGTCGACCGTGTTGGTGTAGGTCCGCGCCCCGGCGCCCAGGCCGAGCACGGGGACGCCGTGGAACTGCAGGACCTTCTGGACGTAGCCCCCGCGTCCCGGCTTCTTGTACCGGACGTTGGACTCCTGGACGTATCCCGCCGACAGCAGTTTCTCCTGCGCGTAGTCGTAGCGGTCGTACAGGGCGCCGTTGCGCATGTACCGGTACCTGCCGGTCTTGGAGAACCAGGCGTCCGGGCGGATCGTCAGGAAGTAGGTGCTGATCGTCTCGGGGGCCAGGGAGACCAGTTCGTCGACCGACTCGCGCCAGGACTGGTCGTCCTGTCCGGCGAATCCCATGATCAGGTCGGTGCTGAGGTTGGCGAGGTCCGTCGTCTTGACGATCTCGATCGCCTTGCGGACCGTGCGCTCGTTGGCCTGGCCGCGTCCCGCCTCACGGATCTCCTGCGGCCGCAGGGACTGGATGCCCATGTTGACCCTGGTCAGGCCGCGTGCGATCAGGTGGCGCAGGGTGTCGGGCCGGTCGACGATGGAGTCGGGCGTCGCCTCGACCGCGACCTCCTCGGTGGTGCTGCGCCAGTTGGGGTAGACCTCGGTCAGCGTGTCGAAGATCTGGTCGAAGTTGCGGCGGTGCAGCAGGCTCGGCGTTCCCCCGCCGATGTAGACCGTCCGTAATCGCCGGTCCCGGATCACCGAGGCGTGCCTGCGGATGTCCGCGCACAGCGCCTCGGTGTAGGCGTCGTACACGTCCGCGTCCTCGGAGATGACGGTGTACAGGTTGCAGAACCCGCATTTGTACCTGCAGAAGGGAACGTGCAGGTAGAGGTTGAGTTCGCGCGTCGGCGAATGGCTCAGGTCCTCTTCCCAGATGGCCTCGACGGCCCGCCCCGGATCCAGTGGGCGGTAGGAGGAACGCACCGGATAGCAGTAGACGAAGGGAGGGATGGCCCCGCCGTCGATGGACCGCTGGAGTTCAGATTTGGTGGACATCTGTGCTCACTCCCAGCTGCAGAGTTATGGGCGGGAGACACGCTTTTTCAGGCGGCCAAAGCACCCATTAGCCCACAAACGGGCTTACAAGTGAGCCTCATCATACGTATGACTTTGGTAGTGTCAAGGACCTATAGTTAAGAAGGTTTACCGTTCACGAGGGCCGGATCCGCTGGCTCTCCAAGCAGTCACGAGGCCTTGACCTGCATAAATGTGAAGGGCCTCACGCGGGGCTTGTTTCCAGGCCTCGTCCTCATACTTAATACGTATGATCTGAGTACTTGTGGAACCCGCGTGGGACCACCGAGACCGCCCGAATGGATTCGCATGTCACGCTCCGACGTGAGCCCCACCTTCAACCGCCCCTCCGTCGAGCAGGCTGAGCTGGTCGTGCTCGACTACGGCTCGCAGTACAGCCTCCTGATAGCCCGCCGAATCCGTGAACTGGGCGTGTACTGCGAACTGATGCCCGCGACCGCCGACGTCTCGGAGATCGCCGCGCGCAAACCGCGCGGGATCGTGCTGTCCGGCGGCCCGCACAGCGTCTACGACGACGGCGCCGCCGGACTGCCCGAAGGACTGCTCGACCTGGGGATTCCCGTCCTCGGCATCTGCTACGGAGCCCAGCTGCTCGCCCACTCCCTCGGCGGCAGGGTGGCCTCCGCCCCCAGCCGGGAGTTCGGCCGCGCCGAGGTGCTCCTCGAAGGCGACTCCCCCCTGCTCACCGGCGTCGAGTCGAACTCCGTCGCGTGGATGAGCCACACCGACCACATCGTCGAGGTGCCGCCCGGCTTCGAGGTGTTCGCGCGCAGCGGCGACGGCCTGATCGCCGTCATCGGCGACGGCGCCCTGTTCTGGGGCGTGCAGTTCCACCCCGAGGTCGCGCACACCGCCTTCGGCCGCGACCTGCTGCGCAACTTCGCCCTCGACCTGTGCGGCTGCGCGGGCGACTGGTCGGCCACGTCGTTCATCGAGAACACCGTCGACTGGCTGCGCACCCGGATCGGCGACCGGCGCGTCATCTGCGCGCTGTCGGGCGGAGTCGACTCCGGCGTCGCCGCCGCCCTGGTCTCCCGGGCCGTCGGCTCCCAGCTGACCTGCGTGTTCGTCGACAACGGGCTGCTGCGCCTCGGCGAGGCCGAGCAGTGCATGGACGTGTTCTCCCGCCACCTGAACATGCGCGTCGTCAAGGTGGACGCCAGTGAGAAGTTCCTCAGCGCCCTCGACGGCGTGGTCGACCCCGAGGAGAAGCGCCGCCGGATCGGCCGCAGCTTCATGGAGGTCTTCGAGGAGGTCGCCCCCACCCTCGGCGACGCCGACTTCTTCGCCCAGGGCACCACCTACCCGGACGTCATCGAGAGCGCCGGAGACTCCAAGCGCCACTCCTCGGCCGCGGCGAAGATCAAGACGCACCACAACGTGGGCGGGCTGCCCGACACCATGCGCCTGGAACTCCTGGACCCGCTGTCGTTCCTGTTCAAGGACGAGGTGCGCCAGGTGGGCCGCAGCCTCGGCCTGCCCGAGGAGATCGTCGACCGCCACCCCTTCCCCGGCCCCGGCCTCGCCGTACGGATGACCGGCGCGGTGACCCGGGAGCGGCTGGAACGGCTGCGCCGGGCCGACCACATCTTCATCTCGGAGCTGCGCGCGGCCGGTCTCTACCGGCACACCGCGCAGGCGCTGGCCGTCCTCACCTCCGAGCGGACCGTCGGCGTGCTCGGCGACGCCCGGACCTACGAGGACGTCCTGGCCCTGCGCGCCGTGGACACCGAAGACTGGATGACGGCCGACTGGTCGCGTTTCTCCCACGACTTCCTGGCGACGGTGAGCAACCGCATCGTCAACGAGGTGCCGGGCATCAGCCGCGTGGTGTACGACATCACCAGCAAGCCCCCGGCGACCGTGGAGTGGGAGTGACGACCTCCCGGGAACGTCAGACGCCCCGCGAGGCTCCGGGCTCCTGGGGTGGCGCACTTCCCGGCGTCTTGGGCGGTGCACTTCCCGGTGCCTTGGGCGGCGAACTCCCCCGCGCCTCGGGCGGCGAACTCCCCGGCGCCTTGGGAGGCAGGCGGTGACGGCTCCCCGTCGCGTGTGCGTGACCGGCGCCGCCAGCGGCATCGGTCACGCCGCCGCCGAGATCTTCCTCACGCGCGGCGACCAGGTCACCCTGGTCGACCGCGACGAGACCGCCCTCACCCAGGCCGCCGAACGGCTGGCCGCCGAACACGGCGCCGACCGGGTCCGGCCGTACGCGGTGGACGTCTCCGTGGCCGAGCAGGTCGAGGACCTCTTCGCCCGGATGGCGGACGCCGGGGGATTGGACACCCTGGTCCTGGCGGCGGGCGTCACCAGCGACGGGTTCGTCTCCGACATGTCGGAACACGACTGGTCCTACATCCTGGGCGTCAACCTCACCGGCCCCTTCCTGTGCCTGAAGCGGGCGGCGCCACTGCTGCGGCTCTCCTCCGGCGGCTCGGTCGTCGCGGTCGGCTCGGTCTCGGCCCACGTGATCGGCGCCGGTGGCGGGTGCGCCGCCTACGAGGCGTCCAAGGCGGGCCTGGTGCAGCTGGTACGCGCCTTCGCCGTGGAGAACGCCCCGTACGGCGTGCGGGCGAACATCGTGAGCCCGGGACGGACGGCCACCCGGCTCGGCGAGAACACCCGGAGACTCGCCGAGACCGTCTACACCTCCGCCGACGGTCCCCGGCGGGAGCGTCACTCCTTCGGGGCGCCGCTACGCTTCGAGGGACGCCCCGAGGAGATCGCCGGTGCCATCCACTTCCTCGCCGGTGACGACGCCCGGTTCGTCACCGGCACCGAGTTGCTGGTGGACGGCGGCTACACCGCCATCTGACCCGGCCCGGGGCCGGAGCACCGTCCGGCCCCGAGAGGAACCGGCTTGCCCCGTGGCCGCCCCATCAGCTGTACCGTCATCTGCCCAAGAGAGGACTCTGAGAGGAGCCCGGACATGGCCCTTCCCCTTTACGACCACGACCTCCCCGGCACGTTCATCGCCTTCTGCGGCATGGACGGCAGTGGGAAGACCAGCCTTATCGAGGGGCTCTCCAAGCGGCTGGCCTCGGGTGGTGTGGAACCGGTCGTGACCATGCAGCCGTCCAGGTATGCCCGGGAGTCCCCGCTGTTCACCCGCTACATCTACCACCCGGAGGAGCGGCACCAGGTCGACTACCGCGCCCTGATCTGCCTGCTGACCAGCGACCGGCTGCAGAACCTCCACGAGGTGGTGCTGCCCGCACTCCGCGAGGGGCGCACGGTCATCACCGACAGGTACGTCTTCACGGCGCTGGCACAGATGCGGGCACGCGGCTTCGCCAACGAGGAGTGGTTCTTCGAGATCTGCAAGCACGTGCCCAGGCCGGACCTGACGCTGCTGTGCGACCCGGGTTTCCAGGTCTCGCAGGGCCGGGTCGGACGCCGTACCGACTGGCGTGACTCCTACATCGAGGCCGACCACGACCAGCAGCTCTACATGAACTACCAGATCGTCGCCGACGAGGAGGGATTGGTCCGCTTCGACACGAACCTCCCGGTCGAGGAGAGCCTGGACCTCCTGTACGGCATCGTCAACGACCGCCTCCCCAACCTCCTGAGCTGACCTTCCCGCTGGTCGCCGGGGGCACCGGTCGCGGCCCCTCCGGCGCCCGTTCGCTCCCCCCGCGCGCCCCACCGTTTCCCCGGTCCGCGGTCTCATCGGCTGCGTCCCCACGCCCCGAGCCCTTGAGAAAGAGGGCTCAGACCGTAGGGACGAGTTCAGACCGTGGAGACTGGCTCAGTGGACGGGCTCCTTCTCCTCTGACTGGTTGAACTGGGTGCGGTGGAGCTCCTCGTAGCGGCCGCCGGCGGCGAGGAGGGAGGCGTGGGTGCCGCGCTCCACGATGCGGCCGTTCTCGACCACGAGGATGAGGTCCGCGGCGCGGACGGTGGAGAGCCGGTGGGCGATCACCACCGAGGTCCGCCCGGCGAGCGCCTCGCCCAGGGCCTCCTGGACGGCGGCCTCCGAGGTGGAGTCCAGGTGGGCGGTCGCCTCGTCGAGGATGACGACCCGGGGGCGTGCCAGCAGCAGCCTGGCGATCGTCAGACGCTGACGCTCACCACCGGACAGGCGGTATCCGCGCTCACCCACGACCGTGTCCAGCCCGTCGGGCAGCGCCGAGACGAGGTCGGCCAGCCGGGCGCGCCGCAGCACCTCCCAGATCTCCTCATCCGTGGCCTCAGGGCGGGCCAGCAGGAGGTTGGCGCGGACGGACTCGTGGAACAGGTGCCCGTCCTGCGTCACCATGCCGAGCGTCTCACGCACCGACTCGGCGCTCAGGTCACGGACGTCGACACCGGACAGCCGCACCGCGCCGCTGTCGACGTCGTAGAGACGGGCCGCCAGCTGCGCGATCGTCGACTTGCCCGCCCCCGAGGAGCCCACCAGCGCGACCATCTGCCCGGGCTCGGCGCGGAAGGACACCCCGTGCAGCACCTCGACGCCACCACGGGTGTCGAGGGTCGAGACCTCCTCAAGTGAGGCGAGCGACACCTTGTCGGCCGAGGGATAGGCGAAGCCGACCCCGTCGAACTCGATGGAGACCGGCCCCTCGGGCACCGGCCTGGCGTCCGGGGCGTCGGTGATGAGGGGCTTGAGGTCGAGCACCTCGAAGACCCGCTCGAAGCTCACCAGCGCGGTCATCACCTCGACCCGCGCGCTGGCCAGGGCGGTCAGCGGGGCGTAGAGCCGGGTGAGCAGCAGCGCCATCGCCACGACCGCGCCCGGTTCGAGCTGCCCGCGCAGCGCGTAGAACCCGCCGAGGCCGTAGACGACGGCCAGGGCGAGCGCGGAGACCAGCACCAGCGCGGTGACGAACACCGACTGGGACATGGCCGTGCGCACGCCGATGTCGCGCACCCGCCTGGCCCGCCCCTCGAACTCCGCCGACTCGCGCCTGGGCCTGCCGAAGAGCTTCACCAGCGTGGCGCCCGGCGCGGAGAAGCGCTCGGTCATCTGGGTGATCATCGCGGCGTTGTGGTCGGCCGACTCGCGTTCGAGCCTGGCCAGACGGGTGCCCATCCGGCGGGCCGGCAGCACGAAGAGCGGCAGCAGGAGCAGGGCCAGCAGGGTGATCTGCCAGGAGGTCCCGACCATCACGATGAGCGTGAGCACGAGCGTCACGATGTTTCCGACCACGCCGGAGAGGGTGTCGCTGAAGGCCCGCTGCGCCCCGATGACGTCGTTGTTCAGCCTGCTGACCAGGGCGCCGGTGCGGGTGCGGGTGAAGAAGGCGATCGGCATGCGCTGCACGTGGTCGAACACGGTGGTGCGCAGGTCGAGGATGAGCCCCTCGCCGATGCTCGCCGACAACCAGCGGGTGACCAGCCCGAGCCCGGCCTCGACGACCGCGATGACGGCGATCAGGGAGGCCAGGAGCACGACGAGGCCGAAGTCGGCGCCCTCGACGATCGCGTTGACGACCCGGCCCGCGAGCACGGGAGTCGCGACCGCGAGAACCGCCGTCGTGACGCTGAGCAGCAGGAACCACGTCAGGAACCGGCGGTGCGGCCTGGCGAAGGCGCCGATGCGCCGCAGGGTCGCCCGGGAGAAGGGCCTGCGCTCGTTCTGGGCGTGCATCGCGTGGTACATCGACGTCCACGCGGTGACTTCTATGTCCATCGCTCTTCTCCGGGGGGGTGGTGGCCTTCCGACCGCTCTTCGAACAGGTTGACGACACCGAAAGGCTCTCATCCGTCACCGACAAAACCGCCGCGTGACCGCGTCCGCGTGGAGACGGGGCGTGGCCGCCCTCCAGGTGTGGCCTCCCCGAACACTAAGACCTCAACATATGTTCAGGTCAACCATGGCACGACATCCCGTGAGACACGTCACGAACTAGGCAAGAAAAACGACATAAGGTATAAAAAGGTATAAAGAGGCCTCGTGGCGCGTCGCCGGATGTCCGACTGATCACAAAGATCCGCCACGTCTCCGTCACGGAAACCCCGTGAAGGCATGCGGGAAGCCCATGAGCTCCGCGAGCCCCACGAAGCAGCGGGGAAGCCCACGGGCCCGGCCCCCGCGAAACCCCGCCAAGGAAAGCCCAGAGCGACCCACAGGAAAGTCTCATGAGTCAGGACAACAGCAACGCACACGTCGTCGTCGAGATCGACCTCACGCTTGAGGAGGCCCGGCGGCGGGCCGCGGTCATGGAGGCCCTGGGAGACGACTGGGACCCGATCGCGGTGATGCGGGGCGAGGAGGAGGCCTACGACCTGCTCTACTCGGGCCTCGACGAGCGACAGCAGGAGATCTACGACATGCTCGTCGCCGCCGGGGTCCTGCCGTACCGGGGGGCGGGGCATGCTGCCGATTGATCCGCACGCCGACCTGGGACGCAGGGCCTGGGTCCCCTGCCCGGGATGCCGCGACGACAGGGACTGCGCCCCCTGCTCCGACGGCCGCAACTGCTCGGACCACTGGCGCTATCTCATCCGCACCACGGGAAGCCTGCTGCACCTGCAGTGCCCCGGCTGCACCCACCTGTGGAGCCACGAAACCAACTTCGGCGCAGGCGGCGGCCGCCCCTTCTGACCGTCACGGATTGACGACGCGTCCTGGATGGTCCACCCAGATGACGTCACCTTCAGGCGTGGCGGTGTAGCCATACCGGTCGCCGGCCGGGCAACCCCAGGAGATCCAGCGCAGGAACGCCTCCTCGGCTTCGCCGTACACGTCACGGTCGCCGCTGTACCGCACGATCCAGTCGTTCTCCCCTTCGCTCCAGGCCACGTAGGCGGCCGAGGTGTCGGAGTGCGCCCACAGGACGAACCCACCGTCGTGCTCAGTGGTACAGACGACGCCGGGCAGCATCGCGTTCAGGAAGACGGAGGCGGCCCACTCCCCGGTGATCCTCCGCGGGTCGATCCGGGCCGGACGCCTGCGCACGTCATCGCCGAGCCCCCGAAGCTCCTCCGGACGCTGACCGCGCATCATCATGAACGAACAGCCCGATTCGACACGACCAACCGCCGTACCGTCGCCGAGGGCACGCAGGACGACGAACGCGCCATACCGCCACATCGGCATCCACGGAAACACGACGGTGCCGCCCGGCCGCGTCTGCCTGATCCACGCGGGTGACGCCTCGGTCGCGCCGACGGTGACATGCACCGCGTCGTACGGCTGACCGCCTGGATACCCCAGGGCTCCGTCCCCATGGACCAACCGGACGGCGTCGCGACCGGCCCGCGCCAGGTTGGCTCGCGCCTGCCGGTGGACGTCGGCGTCGATCTCGACGCTGGTGACCTGGCCACCGCCGACGAAACTGGAGACGAGCGCCGCCGTCCAGCCGGTGCCGGTGCCGATCTCCAGCACGTGGTCGTCGGCGTGGAGGCCGAGAAGCCCAAGCTCGGTGGCCACGATCGTGGGCATGGAGTTGGAGGAGCTGTAGAGGCTTCCCTCCTCATACCCCTCGACCAGGGGTGTGGCCCCGTCGTCGATCTGGGTGACGATCGAGATGTCGCTGTAGACGACCTTCTCCCAGGCTGAGGTGTCCGCGTCCCGGTCGATCACATAGCCGGGCCCGTCACCCGGCGACACCCATGCCTGGCCTGGGATGAACAGCTCTCTCGGGTTCGCCTTCAGGGCCTCCAGCCACCGAGGGCCCAGCGCCTCGAAGGGCCCGGCTATCCGGTCGATGAGATCGGTCACTTCTTACCGCCGCCCGCGTGCTTGCCGTCTCCCTGCCCACCCGGCTGCTGACCATCCTGAGACGGCTTCGGCTGCTTGGGCAACGGCTTGTC
The DNA here is from genome assembly GCF_040300765.1 of Streptosporangium sp. NPDC000239. NCBI lineage: Bacteria > Bacillati > Actinomycetota > Actinomycetes > Streptosporangiales > Streptosporangiaceae > Streptosporangium > Streptosporangium sp. NPDC000239. The sequence continues at coordinate 355,051 of NZ_JBEPEI010000004.1, forward strand.
GCCGGACTTCTTGTCGTCGTCGTGCTTACCCACCAGAGGTCTCATCGGGTTCCCTTCGTTTCCGGGCTTCCACGGGACCAAGCCCGCTCAGACGTCGACGCACGTGTCAGCGGCCTCTCTCAGGCACCGCTCGTGGTGCCGAGTGAAGGTCACGACCTCAATGTGCCAACGGCCCGGAGCGGAGGCTAGGAGATTTCATGTGATTGCAGAAAGTCACGCGCCTGTTCGATAAGGGCCCGTGCTTCGTCCCCATAAACGGCCTGCCTCTGCAGCAGGGTGAAAACCTTCATGAAGTAGGCGAGGTCTTCGGCACGAGTGGTCTGGAAACGCCCAGACCACATCTCGCTGCGCACAAGTCCGGAGTCGAACATATAGAAGCATTCTCCACCCCAAATCTTGCGGAATCCGGGTGGAATAATGCCAAACGCAACGTTGGGCAAGCGGGTAACCCGTGACAGGAAGTCGAACTGCTCGTTCATCGCATCCATGTCGCCGTAGGCATAGGTGAGAACGGCGGCTTCGATAACGAAGCTGTACATATGAGCCGTGCCCCCGGTGAGAAAGCGCTGTTTCCCCAGGCGGGCCTGAACTGCTCCTTCCACGCCCTCCATCGGCAGGTCATGGAGCATGGCACTGATGGTCTGGATGCCACGCGAGTAGCCCACAGTTTGCAGGATGCCGGGCACGACGATGGCTTCGTACACCCGCAAGAGCTTGGTCCGCTCGTACAACGGGGTACCGCGAGCCTGAACTGCCTGCTGGCTGTGCGTGCGGAAGGTCGTCCGATACTCCTGCCACATGCGTCGCACGTCACGGTGGACAGCGATCAGCTCGGGAACGAGGCCCTCGACGCCACAGGCTGTGCACCAGTCACGAATGTCTTGTTCAGAGGGATTCTGCCGGGCATGCTCGATACGACTGACCTTGGTGGGGTGCATGCCCGTGAGGTCGGCCAGCTTCTTGCCGTTCAGTCCAGCGTCTCGGCGCAGATCCCGGAGTCTGATGCCGAAGGCTTTCCGCGCCTCAGCCGACTGGTCTTGCACGTGGGTCAGACCGGGCGGTACTCATGATGTGGAATCGCTGCGGAGTAAGCCGCCTCGAAGATCTCCAGGCAGCGAGCGACGACAGCGGGATCGTCAGTGAACTGGATGTCGGCCCGCTCCCCGTTCCCGTCCAGAACGTTGAACATGGCGAGCCTGCCGTCCAGGACGAACATGTCGTTGCCGGGAAGCAGCACCGTGGAAGCGAGCCGCCGGGGCAGCCAGCGCAGATCCTCACCCGCGTCGACCGCGCTGCCGGAGTAGCGGAGGGACATGCGCTGGTAGTCCGAGAGTGGTTCGGAGACCAGTCTCACTCGGCGCAGATGTCTGCCATCGCGTTCCTTCTCGGCGACTTTGGCGGCCCATTGCCGGTAGGAGGCGTCCACAGCGTCCAGATCACCCGCCAGGAAGAGCTTCAGATCCTCCTTGTCAGCACCGTAATAGTCGTGTAGCTCAAGCTTGCGGGTGTCTCGACTCGCCCGCGCCAGTTCAGCCCGACGTTGGACTGAGATCGACTCCATAGTGCTCCTTGACATACATCCTCACGAACCGCTCCACCAGCGCCTCGGAGATTTCGACGAAACTCTCGTCATCCTTCAAGGCGCGTAGCTGGACCGCGACGTCCTCACCATGACGGAGACCCTGAACCATCCAGCTTCCCCGGTTGGTGCGGTAGAGGCTGGGGCAGTCTTCCTCATCCTTGGAGTCAGGGTCCTTGCAGAAGAAGGTAACCGTGATCGGCTTGGCTGCGCCGGAACCTTGCATGAGATTGCACCCCCAAGGTCGCAAATCGCCACCCTGAGCGTGTACGGCACATCAACAGAGGTCAAGCAGCTTGAGCGGAATAGAGCCGGAGCCATCCACGCCGGCACTCACACACCGTAGGACTTTCTGTCCAATATAAGCATATTTGACCGAAATTCCTGATCCGATTCCCGTCAAACGTCTCACCTTCCATGTCCTGTTCATGAAATATGGCGTTCATGGACGAAGGACTCGCGCGTGCGGGGCGGGCCATGGCCGTGGGGACGTTCGTCTCCAGGGTCACCGGTTTCCTGCGCACACTGGCACTGGTCGCCGCGCTCGGGCTCGGGAAGGGCCTGTTCGACACCTACACCGTCGCCAACACGCTGCCCAACTCGATCTACGACCTGGTGCTCGGCGGGGCGTTGACCAGCGTCCTGGTCCCGCTGCTCGTCCGGTATCCCGACGAGCTCTACGCGCAACGGCTGCTGTCGCTGGTGGTCTACGGCCTGGGCGTCACCGTGGTGGTCACCACCCTGTTCGCCCCGCAGATCGTGGACCTGTGCGCCGGTGACCTCGGCGCGGACCAGCGGCGGGTGGCGATCGTGCTCACCCGTTTCTTCCTGCCGCAGGTCCTGTTCTACGGCGTGGGGACGACCCTGGCCGCCGTCCTGAGCGCCCGAGGCCGCCAGGCCGTACCGATGTGGGCGCCGGTGGCCAACAACCTCGTGGTCGTCGCGACCACCGCCGCCTACCTGGCGATCGGCGGCACCGGCAGCCTTGAGAGGCTGACCGCCGCCCAGACCTGGCTGCTCGACGTGGGCACCACGGCGGGCGTCGCCGTACAGGCGCTCGTGCTCTGCCTGGCCACGCGCGGCACCGGGTTCCGGATACGGCTGCGCGCCGACCCGCGAGGGGTCGGTGTCCGGCGGATCGCGGCCATGGCGGGCTGGACGCTCCTGTCCGTGGCCGCCGCGCAGGTGGCGATCGTCGTGGTCAACCGGCTCGCCCTGGCCTCGGGGGAGGGAGCCCTCGGCGCCTACGCCAACGCCTACACGCTGTTCCAGCTGCCCTACGCGGTCGTCACCGTGTCCATCGTCACCGGAGTGCTGCCGGGGCTGAGTCGGGCCGCGGCGCGGCGGGACCTGTCGCTGGTGACGACCGAACTGTCCCGGTGTCTGCGGCTGTCCGGCGTGGTGCTCCTGCCAGTGGCCGCCTTCCTGGTCGTGCTCGGCCCGTACCTGGCCACGGCCCTGTTCGCCCATGGCAACGCCACCCCTTCGGCCGCCGCGCTCACCGGGTCGGTCCTGGCCGCCTACGGCCTGGCCCTGGTGCCGTTCTGCGGCTATCAGGTTCTGTTGCGCGGTTTCTACGCCATGCAGGACACCCGTACCCCGGCCATGATCGGGCTGCTCGTCACGGCGACCACGATCGGCGGCGCGGTGGTCTCGGCGTGGCTGGTGCCCGGCCCACGGATGGTCGTCGGGGTCGCGGTCGGGTACGCGCTGGCCAACTGCGCCGGGTTCCTCGTGGCGGCGGCCGTACTGCGGGGCAGACTCGGCAGGGTCGACGGTCACCGTCTGCTGCGCGCGCACGGCCGGATGCTCCCCGCCGCGCTCGTCGCGGGCGGGGCCGCGGCCGTCGTGGCGCGCCTGACCGGGCAGGTCACCGGACCGGGGTGGGCGGGTTCGCTCGCCGTGGTGCTCGCGGCGGGCGCGTGCGGGGCCCTGCTGTACGGCCTGGCCGCGTGGGCGCTGCGCGTCTCCGAGCTCCGAACCCTGGTCAGCGCCCTGCGCGCCTGACCGCCGCGCCCGCGAAACCGGCCCTGCGCGCCTGACCGGCGAACCCGTGAGCCGGCCGCGCGCCTGACCGGCGTACCCGCGAGCCGGCCCCTACGTGTCTGAGGAACCGTCCGTCGGCACGCGCCTGAGGACGGCCAGCGCCTTCGAGGCGGCGTCGCGCACCGCGGGCTCCTCCTCGGCCAGGCACGCGGCCACCGCCTCGGTCAGGTACGGCACCGCGGCCCTGAGATCGAGGACGACCTGGGCCATGATCACCTCAATGGCCTCCTCGTCCCAGACGTCCTCGCTCTCCTCGGAGTCTTCGGAGTCCTCGCTGAGCAGCGTCTCCAGGGTCGCGGCGATCTCCGCCTCCCGTCCCCGGGGGTCGGCCGCGGCCCTGATCTCCTCCTGCGGCACCTCGGGCTGGGCGGCCTCGCCGACCTCCCCGAGGAAGTCCAGCAGTACGGCCCGCAGCGGCGCCGAGGCCACCCGGCGCCGGGCCGTACGGGGATCGGACAGCAGCCCGGCGACGACCAGCGCCGCGGGCGGGGTTGCCGACCAGGGCGTTCCCTGGTGGATCACCGCCGCCCACAGGTGGTCGACGGCCTTGACCCGCGCCCGCTCGTCGTCGCCGGCCAGCGCGTCGAGGTGGGCGGGAACGTCGACGGCGACGCCGTAGGCGTGGAACAGCCGCGACCAGTCAGGCTCGCCCAAGCCGTTACCGGGCCTGCTCAAGCAGCTTCTCCGTGCCGACCAGGCGGACGCAGACGGCCAGGCCGCTGATCGCCAGCTCGACCTCGGGCAGCTCGGGGTAGGTGGGCGCGATGCGGATGGTGCTGTCGGCGGGGTCGTCGCCGTAGGGGTGGGTCGCACCGGCCGGGGTCAGCGCGATGCCCGCCTCCGCGGCGCGGCTGACCACCTGGCGGGCGCACCCCGGCAGCACGTCGAGGCTGATGAAGTAGCCGCCGAGGGGCTTGGACCAGGTGGCCAGGCCGGTTCCGCCGAGCTCCTTGCCGAGGATCAGGTCGACCGTGTCGAACTTCGGCCGGATCAGCTCCCGGTGGCGGCGCATGTGGTCGAGAACGCCCGCCTCGTCCTTGAGGAACTCCACGTGCCGCAGGTGGTTGATCTTGTCGGGACCGATGGTGCGCTTGCCGGTGTGGCCGAGCAGCCAGGACACGTTCGCCGGGGAGGAGCCGAAGAACGCGACGCCGCCCCCGGCGAAGGTGATCTTCGAGGTGGAGCCGAAGACGAAGGCGCGGTCGGGGTTTCCGTGCTCCGCGCACAGCGCCAGGATGTCGGCGATCTCGACCTGGGTGTCCGTCAGGTGGTGTACGGCGTAGGCGTTGTCCCAATAAATCCGGAAATCGGAGGCGGCCGTCGACATGGCGGCCAGGCGCCGTACGGTCTCGTCGGCGTAGGAGACGCCGTTGGGGTTGCTGTACTTGGGCACGCACCAGATGCCCTTGATCTGGGCGTCCTGCCGCACGAGGTCCTCGACGACGTCCATGTCGGGGCCCTGGTCGTTCATCGGCACCGGAATCAGCTCGATGCCGAAGCGCTGGGCCAGCGCGAAGTGACGGTCGTACCCCGGCACCGGGCACAGGAAGGCGACCCTCGGCTCGTCCACCCAGCGGCGTTCGCCACCGGGCACACCGCTGAGCAGCGCGTGGACGAGGGTGTCGTGCATCAGGGACAGGCTGGAGTTGTTCGCCGCGACGAGCTGGGCGGCGGGCACCTGGAGCAGGCCGCTGAAGATCGCCCGAAGCTCGGCCAGACCCTGCCCGCCACCGTAGTTACGGCAGTCGGTCCCGTCGGCGGCGGTGTGGCCGCTGGGCAGCGTCAGCATGGCGGAGGCCAGGTCCAGCTGGCCGGCCGAAGGCTTGCCCCGGGTGAGGTCAAGCGAGAGACCGCGCTGGACGAGCGCGTCGTAGTCGCGCCGGGCGCGGTCACGCTGAGCGGTCAGCTCGTCGAGGTTCAGAGCCGAAAAGGTCACGGGATTTCCTTCGCCTGCTGGTCAGAATGGCCTTCGCAGAATAGAACAGCCGGAAAGCGGGTTATCTGCCGGGTACGGCATGCCATACCCGGAAATATCAGCTTTTCCGAAGTTCGATCAGAAGGACGCCCCGGTCACGGGACGGCGCGCGGGCCGGGAGACCTCCTCAAGCCGGGCGGCCAGTTCGGCGGGAAGGCCGAGGGCGAATCCGGCCGCGTTCCGTTCGTACTGCCCCAGGTCGCGCGGGCCGATGACGACCGAGGTGACGCCCGGCCTGGCGGCGACCCAGGCGATGGCCACCTCGACCGGCGTGACGCCCAGTTCGGCGGCGACCCCGGCCACCTCGTCCGCGATGCCGTGACTGCGCTCGCTGAGCATCTCCCCCGCCCAGCGGTCGGCCGCGGGGCTGGACATCGCCAGCAGGGAACTCATCCTGCTGTCCGGGCCGGGGGCGACACCCCTGCGGTAGCGGCCCGCCAGGACACCGCCGCCGAGCGGGGCGTAGGTGACGACGCCCAGACCGTGGCGTTCGCACGCGGGCAGGATCTCCGCCTCGATCAGCCTGGCCAGCAGGGAGTACTGCGGCTGGAGGCTGACCATTCTCGTGCCCCCGACGCGTTCGGCGGCCCACTGCGCCTCCACGATCTGCGGCGCGGTGAAGTTGGAACAGCCCAGATAGCGGACCTTTCCCGAACGGACGAACCCGTCGAGGGTCGCCATCGTCTCCTCAACGGGGGTCTCGGGGTCCCACTGGTGGCACTGGTAGAGGTCGATGTAATCGGTGCCGAGACGTCGCAGGCTCGCCTCAAGCGCCCTGGTCAGGTGCGCCCTGGACAGTCCCCGGTCGTTGGGGCCCGGCCCCTGGGGACCGAAGGCCTTGGTCGCGACGACCACCGAGTCCCGGCGTCCGCGCAGCGCCTTGCCGACGATCCGTTCCGCCTCGCCCGCGTGGTAGATGTCGGCGGTGTCGATGAAGTTGTTCCCCGCGTCGAGGAAGGCGTCGATGACGCGGATCGCCTCCGCCTCCTCGCAGCCGCCCACGCCGGGACCGGTGCCGAAGTTCATGGTGCCCAGGCAGGCGCGAGAGACCTTCAGGCCGGAGCCGCCGAGCCGTACGTGATCCATGGAAATACCCCCGATAGAATCGGAACCAGCGTTCCGCTTGGAATGCGCGAAACGATACGGAACGCTTGTTCCGGTTGTCAACGATCGTGAAGAACGGAGGGCGAGGATGCGCACGGACGCACAGCGCAATCTGGCGCGCGTGCTGAGCGCGGCGGAGGAGGTCCTGACCCGCGACGGCCTCTCCGCCCCCATGCGGGCGATCGCCGCGCGGGCCGGGGTCGGCGTGGGCACGATCTACCGGCAGTTCCCCACCAAGGAGGCCCTCTACCAGGCGATCGTCGTCGACCGTCAACGCAGGCTCGCCGAGGAGGCGCGGGCGTTGGCGGAGGCGGCCGAACCCGGCGCCGCGTTCTTCGCCTTCTTCGCCCGCGTCGTGGAGGACGCCACCCCGAAGAAGATCTTCGCCGACGCCCTGACCGAGGCCGGGATAGACGTCAAGGCCGCGACCGCGGGAGCCCACGACATCCGCGGCGCCGTCGAGACCCTGCTGGTCCGCGCCCAGCAGGCGGGCGAGGTGCGCAGGGAGGTGGAGATGCCGGAGATCCTGGCCCTCCTGACCGCCGCCTGCCTGGCCGCCCAACACCAGAACTGGGACGAGACCCTACGAACCAGAGCACTCGACGTCGTCTTCCACGGCCTGCGCCCCTGAGGGCCCATCGGGAGGCGGGAGCACCGGACGCCCTGAAGACGCACCGCCCCCGGGACCGGACGCCCCCGCCAGGCCGACGAAGGTGGCATGAAACGGTGATGTAATGTCGATTACATAGTTACAAGGGAGTTGTGTGATGGTTGTTGAGTACATCCGCTACCGGGTTCCCGACGGGGAGGAGTTCGAGGCCGCCTACCGGCGTGCCGTCGTGCCGCTCGGGCGGGCGCCGCAGTGCCTCGACTACGAGCTGTCCCGCTGCGTCGAGGAGCCCGAGTGCTACGTCCTGCGCATCACCTGGACGTCGGCCCACGACCATCTCCAGGGCTTCCGCGGCAGTGAGCACTTCCAGGAGTTCTTCGCGGAGATCAAGCCGTATGTGTCGAACATCGAGGAGATGCGGCACTACGAGAAGGTGATCGAGAAGACCGAGCCCACGTTGTTCGAATGGGCCGGGGGCGCGCAGGCGCTCGAACGGCTGACCGAGACGTTCTACGGGCGGGTCATGGACGACGACCTGATCGGGCCGCTCTTCGCGCACATGGATCCCCGCCACCCCGCGTACGTGGCGATGTGGCTCGGCGAGGTCTTCGGCGGCCCCGCCCGCTACACCGGAGAACGCGGCGGCCACTCGCACATGATCTCCCACCACCTCGGCAGGGGCATCACGGAACCGCAGCGCCGTAGGTGGGTCAGCCTGCTCATGGACGCGGCCGACGAGGTCGGCCTGCCCTCCGACCCGGAGTTCAGGGCGGCGTTCGCGGGCTACATCGAATGGGGCACCCGGCTGGCCGTCCACTTCTCCCAGCCGGGCGTCTCCCAGCCGGGCGAGGAGCCGGTGCCGCGCTGGGGCTGGGGCGTCATGCCGCCCTACCAGCCCTGACGCTACAGCCAGCCCTTGCGTTTGAAGGCGGTGTAGAGGGCGGCCGAGGTGATCACGATGGCCAGGGTGGAGATCCAGAAGCCCGCCGTGTGGCCGAAGCCCGGGTAGGGGACGTTCTGGCCGTAGAAGCCGGTGATCATCGTGGGCACCGCGATGATCGCGGCCCAGCTGGTGATGCGCTTCATGATGTCGTTGAGCCGGAAGCCCTGCTGGTTGATGTGGGCCTCCCTGACATTGCCGACCAGCTCGCGCAGGGAGTCCGTCCACTCCGCCGCCCGCAGGGTGTGGTCGTAGACGTCCTGGTAGTACGGCGTCAGCGCCGGGTCGACCATCTCCACGCTGCGCCGCAGGAGACTGCCGACGACCTCCCGCACCGGTACGGCCAGCCGCCGGAAACGCACCAGTTTCTTGCGCATCTCGAACGTCAGCCGCTGGATGTGCACCCGGTCCCCCGGCACGTCGGCGAACAGGTCGTCCTCAAGCGCCTCGACCCGGTCGTCCATGGCCTGCAGCACGTCGAAGTAGCCGTCCACGACGTAGTCGAGCAGGCCGTGCAGCAGGTACGGCACGCCGTACCTGGCCATCTCGGGGTTGGCGTCCCAGCGCCTGACCACCTCGTCGATGTCGAAGCCGGGGTTCTCCCGCACCGTCACCAGGGCGTTCTTGGTGACGAAGACGGATATCTCGACGAGGTCGAGACTCCCGCTGTGCAGCTTGGCACCGTAGACGGTGATGAACAGGTGGCTGTCGTAGCTGTCCAGCTTGGGGCGCTGGTGGCTCTGCAGGGCGTCCTCGACGGCCAGGTGGTGGAGTCCGAGCTCCTCGCTGATCGTCTCCAGGTCGGCGGGCGTCGGCGAGCACAGGTCGAACCACACCACGGCGGAGGGGTCCCCGACATGCTCGGAGACCTCGCCGATGGGGAAACCCTCGGCCTTCAGAGCCCCGTTGCGGTACAGGCGGGTGCGGTCCATGGCGTTTCACACTAACCCGGTCAGGCGGCCTCGGAAACGGCTTCGAGAAGCCTCCTGATGTGCCTGACGGCGGTACGGCCCGCGCGGTTGGCCCCGATGGTGCTCGCAGAGGGACCGTATCCGACCAGGTGGACGCGGGGGTCGAGGACCGCGACGGTGTCCTCGACCCGGATGCCACCGCCGGGCTCGCGCAGACGCAGCGGGGCCAGGTGGTTGACGACGGGCCGGAACCCGGTGGCCCAAAGGATCACGTCGGCCCTGACAAGATCACCGGTGTCATCCCAGACCACCCCTTCGGGGACGATCCTGTCGAACATCGGCAGCCGGTTCAGCGTCCCGGCCGCCATCGCGGCCCGCACCTGGGGGGTCAGCGGGTAACCGGTCGCGCCGACCACACTGCCCGGCGGCAGGCCCGCCCGGACCCGGGCGTCCACCCTGGCGACGGCCGCACGTCCCGCCTCCTCGTCGAACGGTCCCTCGCGGAAGACCGGCGGGCGGCGGGTGACCCAGGTGGTCGTGGTGACGCGGGCGATCTCCATGAGGAGTTGCACCCCGGAGGCGCCCCCGCCGACCACCACGACGTGCCTGCCCACGAACTCCTCGGCGCTCACGTAGTCGGCGGTGTGCAGTTGCCGTCCGGCGAAGGTCTCCTGCCCCGGGTAGCGCGGCCAGAAGGGGCGTTCCCAGGTGCCGGTGGCGTTGACCAGGGCACGGGCCGACCAGTCGCCGGCCGAGGTCCGCACCAGCAGCCTGCCCTCGGGCCCCTCCTCGACGGAGCGCGCCTCGACCGGGCGCAGCACCGGCAGGTCGAAGGTCCGCTCGTAGCGGGCGAAGTACTCGGAGACGACCTCCGCCGAGGGACGGCCGGGGTCGGGGTCGCCCAGCGGCAGGCCGGGCAGGTCGTGCACCCGGTGCGTGGCGCCGAGGGTCAGCGAGGGCCAGCGGAACTGCCAGGCGCCGCCGGGAGCCGGTGAGCGGTCGAGCACGACGAAGTCGAGACCGGCCCTCTTCAGGAAGTAGGCGCTGGACAGCCCGGCCTGCCCCGCTCCGATGACCACGACGTCGATCTGCGTCATGCTCCCTGGCAACCACGGCCCGTCCACGGATAATCCCCTGCGAATCCCCCACCCGGCCGAACGCGCGCCTGACCATGTCAGCCGCGGACGCCTCCACACACGGCCCGACGCGCACCGGACCATGTCGGGCCGCCCACCTCGGGCGATCCCCCCTCCTGCGGCCGGACCCGCATAATCGGGCCGTCCCGGGGCAGTTTGGGTGACCAGCACAGCACAAGCAGCCCGAGATGAGGTCACATGTTGGTTCTTGGAGTCCTCCTGATCGTCCTCGCGGGCGCGACTGTGGTCGCGGTCTCCTGGGACGAGGCCGCCACCGCGACGGCGACCGCGACGTTCACGGTCTTCGACCGCACCCTCCAGCTCTCCCAGCTGGAATTCTTCTTCGCCGGAGCCGCGACCGGCGCGGTCTTCCTGCTCGGCCTGGCCCTGCTGATCGCCGGGACCCGCCGCTCCGCCGTACGGCGAAGCAGGCTGCGCGCCTCCCGTCTTGAGGCGCGTGACCGCATGAACCGCCTGGAGCGGGAGAAGCAGGAGCTCGAACGCAAGCTCGCGGAGACCCCCGAGACGGCCGACCCCGAGACGACGGCCCCGCACCCCCGTGTCGAGGTTCCCCGTCAGCACTCGGCCGACCAGCTCGTCGCGGGCCGCCACACCCGCCCGTCGAAGTAGGGACCACGAGGTGGGACCGCGCCTTCCCGCCCGGTACGGCTCCGCGCCCGGCCGCCGGACGGGAAGGCGGGTCAGCGTAGGGCGGGCTCGGCCTTCTCCTGCTCCGCCGGAGCCACCGGAGCCTTCCGTCCGCCGTACAGGAGGGTCATCAGGCCTCCGGCGACCAGACCCCAGAAGGCGGCGCCGATCCCGAACAGGGTCATCCCGGAGGCCGTGACCACGAAGGTGATCACGGCCGCCTGCCTGCCGTCCGGGTCGGCCAGGGCCGCGGCGAGCGCGGAGACGAGCGCGCCGACGAGGGCCAGGCCCGCCACGGCCTCGATGAGCACCGGCGGGGAGAGCAGGACCAGCGCGGTGGCCAGTCCGGAGCCGACGCCAAGGACGATCATCGAGACACCGGCCGTGACGGAGGCGATCCAGCGGCGTCCCGGGTCGGGGTCGGCGTCGGGGCTCGCGGCCAGGGCGGCGGTGATGGCGGCCAGGTTCACCGCGTGACCGCCGAGGGGGGCGCCGACCGTGCTGGCCAGACCGGTGCCGAGCAGGATGCCGCGCAGCGGGGGGCGGTAGCCGTACTGGGCGAGGACCGCCATGCCCGGCACGTTCTGGGAGGCCATGGTGACCAGGAACAGCGGCAGGGCGACGCTGATCATGGCCTGGGGGCTCCAGGTGGGGACGGTGAGCTCCACGACCGGGCGGATGCCCACGGCGCCGAGGCCGGAGCTGGTCAGCGCGATGGCCACGACCGCGACCAGCAGGGCGCAGGGGACGGCCCACCGGGCGGCGAAGCGGCTCAGCAGCGCCCAGGTGAGCACCACGGGGGCGGCCATCAGCGGCACCTCGCCGAGCGCCCTGACCGGGGCCACGCACAGGTCGAGCAGGACCCCGGCGAGCATGGCGCTCGCCATAGGGGCCGGGATGGCCGCGACCAGGCGGCCGAGCGCGGGGAAGAGCCCGGCGGCGACGATCAGCAGGCCGCAGACGACGAAGGCGCCGACGGCCGCGGGGAAGCCGCCCTCGACGGCGCCGGTTGCGACCAGCAGCGCGGCGCCGGGGGTGGACCAGGCGATGGTGATCGGCATCCGCCGCCACAGCCCGAGACAGATCGCGACCACCCCGTTGGCCAGGCACAGGGCGAGCAGTCCCGACGCCGCCTGGTCCTGGTCCGCGCCGACCGCCCGCAGCCCGGCCAGGACCACGGCGAAGGAGCTGGCGAAGCCGACGAGCGCGGTGACGATCCCGGCGAGGGCCGGTTGCAGAAGGCGTGACATCGTTCTCCGTTCTCCGCCCGGCGGCACGCGACCCCGCCCGACGGCATGCGCATCTCACCCGACCCGTTCCGAACGACGCGCGGACGATCGTTCCGTAAACGGAACAGCGGGCATGCTGCACCATAGCCCCATGGAGTGCCACTCACAAACCCCTCGTCCAGCTCTGGAGAGCAACACTCACGACATCGGCCTGCGAATCCGCCAATTGCGCGAGGAACGCGGCATGTCGCTCTCCGAACTGGCCCGTCGTGCGGGCGTGGGGAAGGCCACCCTCTCCGGCCTGGAGAACGGCACCCGCAATCCGACCCTGGAGACGCTCTGGTCGGTGACCGCCGAACTCGGCGTGCCGCTGGCCGTGGCCCTCGGCACCGCCCCCGCCGCCCCGGGCACCACCATCAGGGGTACGGCCGTCGCCGCCGTGCTCCTTGAGGTGTTCGAGGAGAGGGAGGTGACCTACGAGCTCTACCGGATGACGGTCCCGGCGGGCGCCGCGCAGACCTCCCCGGCCCATCACCGGGGGGTGACCGAGCACATCACGGTCTTCTCCGGGACGCTCAGGGTCGTCGCCGCGGACCGCACGCTGACGGCCGGGGCGGGCGAGCACATCGGCTGGGTGTCGGACGTGCCGCACTCCTACGAGGCCGTCGGCGACCGGGATGTCCACGCGAGCCTGCTCATCCGCTACCCACGACGCTGACGCCCATCCACGACATCAGCGTCACCTCGGCCCCATCCAGGACACGACACCGAAACCCGACCACGATCCCGCCCGCCCAAAGCCGGCCCGGGGCACGCACCGCCCACAGCCCGTCCGGAGCGCGACACCGAAGCCCGCCCACTACCCGCCCAAAGACGACCCGGGGCACACGTACCGCCCACAGCCCCACCCCGGGGACCCCAATGGTTCGGCAAAAAGGGCATAAACGTATATTCATCCCATGACTCCACGAGCCAAGGCGGGGCTCTTCTGGGCCGTGGGCGTCCTTGCCTACGTGATCGCGGTCTTCCACCGCCAGTCCCTCGGCGTCTCCAGCATCGAGGCCGCCGCGCGGCTCGGGGTCGGCGCGGCCGGGCTCTCCGTCCTGGCGATGCTGCAGCTGCTGGTCTACGCGGCCATGCAGGTGCCCGTCGGGGTGCTGGTCGACCGGTTCGGCTCGAAGCGCATGCTGGTGACCGGCGCGGTCGTGATGGGCTGCGGCGAGCTGGTCTTCGCGTTCGCCGACGGGCTCACCGGCGGCATCGCGGGCAGGGCGCTGATCGGCTGCGGCGACGCGATGACGTTCATCAGCGTGATCCGGCTGGTCAACGTCCACTTCTCCGCCCGCCGCAACCCGCTGATGGTTCAGCTCACCGGCCTGATCGGGCAGGTGGGCGCGATCGCCTCCACGGTGCCGCTGATCCACTCCCTGCGCGTCAACGGCTGGACCCCGACCTTCGTCGGCGCGGCCGGGCTCGGGGCGGTCTCGGCGGTGCTGCTGCTGGTCGTGCTCCGCGACGCCCGGCCCGCGCGGACGGCGGAGCGGCCGAGCCTGGGCGCCGCCTGGGCCGAGCCGGGGACCCGCCTCGGCATGTGGACCCACGCGGCGACCCAGTGCTCGGCCGCCGCGTTCCTGCTGCTGTGGGGGTATCCGTTCCTGGTCCAGGGGCAGGGCCTGTCCCCCGCGACGGCGGGTGTGCTGCTGTCCACGCTGACGCTGTGCGGCATGGTCTGCGGACCGCTGATGGGCTACCTCGCGGGCCGTTTCCCCTTCCACCGCTCACGGATGGTGTTCGTCGTGGTCGGCAGCACGGCCGCGGCGTGGACCGCCGTACTGGCCTGGCCGGGACGGGCCCCGCTGTGGCTGCTGGTGGTGCTCGTGGTCGTGCTGGCCTCCAACGGGCCGGGGTCGATGATCGGCTTCGACTACGCCAGGACCTTCAACCCGGCCGCCAGGATCGGCGCGGCGACCGGCATCGTCAACGGCGGCGGGTTCGTGGCCTCGATGTCGTTGATCGCCCTGGTCGGGATCGTCCTCGACCTGACGGGGCAGACGACCCTGGAGTCCTTCCGCTGGGCCCTGGCCGTCCAGTATCCGATCTGGGCGCTGAGCGCCCTCCAGGTCCTGCGTTACCGGCGCAGGACCCGGAGGCTGCTGGCGGCCGTACGGACGGCCGAGCCCGAGGTCACCCCCCAAGCCGGGTGAACGGCTCGGCGAAGTGGGCGGTGGCGATCACGCCCCGCTCGGCCTCGACCTGTTCGAGCAGCTTCGTACGGGTGACCACGGCGAGGTCGGGATCGTCGTCGTACAGGTAGGGGATCGACGGATCGGCCAGCTGCACCGGGTGCAGCACCACGTCACCGGTCAGCACCAGGTCTCCCACCCGGACGACCTGGTGACCGGGTGTGTGGCCCGGGGTGTGCAGGACCCTGATGCCGGGGAACACCTCGGCCCCGCCCTCGACGACCTGGACCCGCTCGCCCAGCGGCCTGACGAACCGGTCGAGGGCCGTCTCCTCCGCCGTCTCGATCTCGGCCCGCTGGAGCAGGTGCCTGGCGTTGGGGAAGGCGGGCGACCCGCCGACCACGACGCCACTCGCGTGGTCGCTGTGCAGGTGGGTGACGACCACCGCGTCGATCTCCTCTGCGGTGACGCCGACCCGCGCGAGCTCCGCGCCGAGCACGCCGGGAACCGGCGCCCAGCTCGCGGCGGGCGAGTCCTCCGGCCCGACCCCCGTGTCCACCAGCACCGTACGGCCGGCCGCGTCACGCAGCAGGTAGCAGTGGAAGTGCAGCACCCACTCGTCGGTCTCCCGGTGCCCGCCCCCGGGGAACAGCTCCGTCAGCGGGCGCCGGACCGTCCCGCCCATCGGGCCCACGGCGTCGCAGAGCGGGAACACCTCGACTCCGGCGACTGTCATCGGCTGATGTGGCATCGGCTCTCCTGTTCGTCCACGGCTTGACGGCGCTATGGCGAATGTGGGTGTGACGCACCGCAGGCCGGGCCGCGTGCGATGATCCGCCCATTCTCCCTCACCGCCCCTTTCCTCTCCCCGTGCCGACCCGTCCGAGGTCTCCCGACCAGGGCGCCAGGGGTGTCAAGCCTCGCCGACCCCGCTCAGTACGCCAGGTCCTCGTTCCTGATCGAGTCGACCCGGCAGTACCCGAGTGAACGCGTCCTGCGGTCGTAGAGGCAGATCTTGATGTCGACCCTCGTGATCTCGCCGTCCGAGCCGAGCCGGTAGGAGCCACTGGGGGCGCATGTCACGCGCGGCTGCGCCCACCCCGTCCCACCGCCCGTGTAGTGGAACCTGGCCCTGATGTAGGCGCAGTGGTCACGGTGCGGGTCGCGGTCGTAGAGCGTGCCGTACACCTTGAACGTCTCGGCGCTGAAAGAGGTGATCCTGACGGTCGCCTTCGCGTAGCCGCCGTGGCCGGCCGAGGTCCTGACCGACCCCAGCCGGTAGTCCGCCGCGGCGGGAAGCGCGGTGACCGGGCCCGCCGCGAGGGCCACGAGGACGGCACCGGCGAAAAATGTCCTTCTCATGCTTCGAATTTGTACGGCCCGCCACTTGGAACCGGCTTGTACGGCACTGAGTTGAATTCCCCTTCAGAACAGGACGAGGGGCCGGGGCGGGGCACTCCCCGGGAGGCGGGATGATGGACGGATGCTGGCCGACGTCGTCCATCTTCTCGTCTGCCCGGTCTGCGGCGGCGACCTGGCCCTCGACGAGCGGGCCGTACGGTGTGACACGGGACACACCTTCGACGTGGCCAGGCAGGGATACGTCAGCCTGCTGACCGGTTCGCGGGCGCCGGGGACGGCCGACAGCGCGGACATGGTCGCGGCCAGGGACGCCTTCCTCGGGGCCGGGCACTTCGCCCCCCTCGCCGAGGCCGTCGCGGGCGCCTGCGGTACGGACGCCGGGGTGGTCGTGGACGCGGGGGCGGGCACGGGGCACTACCTGGCCGGGGCGCTCGACCGGCTGCCGGGGGCGGTCGGTGTCGCGCTCGACGTCTCCAAGCACGCGCTCAGGCGGGCCGCGCGGGCCCATCCCCGGCTCGGCGCCGTCGTGGCCGACGTGTGGCGGCCGCTGCCTCTCAGGAGCGGTTCGGCCGAGGTGTTGCTGAACGTGTTCGCGCCGCGCAACGGTCCCGAGTTCGCCAGGGTCCTCGCGCCCGACGGCACGCTGGTCGTGGTCACCCCGACCTCCAGGCACCTGGAACCGCTGGTCGAACGGCTCGGGCTGCTCTCGGTCGACCAGGACAAGGAGCGGCGGGTCGCCGACAGCCTGGGCGACCGGTTCGTCGAGGCCGGGCGGAGCCTGCACGAGTTCGGCATGGCCCTCGGACGTGACGCGGTCGAGGCCGTCGTGGGCATGGGACCGAGCGCCTGGCACACCGATTCTCACGCTATGCGAGCGAGGATCGCAGACCTACCGGAATCCAGTGAAGTGACGGCTTCTTTCTATATGTCTATCTTTCACCGCCGTCTCTGATCAAGCCGTTAACTTGACAGATGCCTCCGAGATTCGTGTTACTGGAGTGACATTTAGTCCGAAATTCCCACACATTAATGAAGCAAACCAGTGGTGGAGGCGACATACTGGACGGCAATCCGGCGAGCCCGCGCCTGGACGCTTGAAGCCACGCCTTGACGAGGGGAAGCGATATATGAAGGCGGAGGAACGCTGGCAATCCAGGTTCCGAGCGCCCCGCGTGACCTTGCCCGTGTGGGCGCGGCGGGCCCCCGCCAGGAACGTCTACCGGAGCAACGCCTCGGGCACCTGGGAGATCTACGCCTGGGACCGCACGACAGGCGCGACCCGCCAGGTGACCACGCGTCCCAAAGGCACCTCGCACGGCACGATCGACCCCACCGGGAAGTGGGTCTGGTGGTTCTCCGACACCGACGGTGACGAGTGGGGCGGCTGGATGCGCCAGCCCTTCTACGGCGGCCCCGACGAGCCCATCGACCTGGAGCCCGGCTTCCCCTCGGGAATCGCCCTGGCCGCGACGGGTGAGGCGGCCATCGGCATGGCCAGGCCCGGCGAGGGCTTCACCGTCAGCCTCGTACGGCCCGGCGAACCCGCCCGGGTGATCTACGAGCACACCGAGGCCGCCTCCGTCGCCGCGATCTCCCTGGACGGCTCCCTCATCGCGATCAGCCACAGCGAGCACGGCGACTCGCGCCACCCCGCGCTGCGGGTGCTCAGACGCAACGGCACGGTGGTCGGCGACCTGCGCGACGGCGAGGGCAAGGGCGTGCTGGGCCTGCGCTTCGCGCCCGTGCTCGGCGATCGCAGGCTGCTGGCCCTGCACGAGCGCAGAGGCCGCAGGGAGCCCCTGGTCTGGGACCCGGAGACCGGCGACCAGCGGGAGATCTGGCTGCGCGACTCCGGTGAGATCACCGCCGACTGGTACGACGACGGCCGTTCCCTGCTGCTCGTGCGGGCCAACCGGGGCCGTACGTACCTGCACCACTACGACCTTCCCGGCGGCAGGATGTCCCCGATCGACACCCCGCACGGGGTGATCGACGGTGCCACGCCCCGGCCCGACGACTCCGTCGAGTACTCCTGGTCGAGCGGCGCCCACCCGCCGGTGATCAGGTCGACCAACGGCCACATCGTGGTGAGCCACGGCGGCCCGACCGCGCCGCTGTCCGTACCGGTCGAGGACCTGGACGTCGAGGGGCCCGGCGGGCGCATCCACGCCCTGGTCTCACGCCCGGAACGCGGCTCCGGCCCCTTCCCCACGGTCTTCCTGCTGCACGGCGGCCCGACCTCGCAGGACGACGACTCCTTCGTGCCTCAGGTGGCCGCCTGGGTCGACCACGGCTTCGCCGTCGTGCGGATCAACTACCGAGGCTCGACCGGGTACGGCTCCGCCTGGCGGGACGCCCTGGTCGGTGAGGTCGGCCACATCGAGCTGGCCGACGTGGCCGCGGTGCGGACCACCATGATCGAACGGGGTATCGCCGACCCCACCCGCCTCGTGCTGGCGGGCGCCTCCTGGGGCGGCTACCTCACGCTGCTCGGCCTGGGCACCCAGCCGGGGATGTGGGCGGCGGGCATCGCCACCGTACCCATCGCCGACCACCTGGCGACCTACCGCGAGGAGACCGAGGCGCTGCGGGCCTACCACCGCGCCCTGCTCGGCGGCTCCCCCGAGGAACAGCCCGAACGCTACGCGAGGTGCTCCCCCATCACCTACGTCGACCAGGTCGAGGCCCCGGTGCTGATCCTGGCCGGAGAGAACGACCCCCGCTGCCCCATAGGACAGATCGAGACCTACGTCTCCCGCCTGGCCGAACGCGACCACCCCCACGAGGTCTACCGCTACGACGCCGGCCACGGCTCCCTGGTCGTCGCCGAACGCATCACCCAGATGTCCGCCCAACTCGACTTCGCCCGCAAACACATAACCCCAGGCCCCTGATCACCTAGCTCTTAGAACCACGATCGCCAGGTCGTCCGCGCTGGGTTCCGTGGCGAAGTCCTGTACGGCGCGGCGGATCCGTTCGGCGACCGCCCGCGCGGACAGTCCCACGCACTCGGCGAACAGCTTGGCCAGTCCCCCGTCGTCGTCGAGCAGCCTGCCGCCCTGGCGGCGTTCGGTCACCCCGTCGGTCACCGCGAGCAGGACATCGCCGGGGTCGAGGTGGACGAGCTGGGCCTTGAACGTCGCCTCGGGGAAGACACCGAGCAGCGACTGGGAGGTCACCACCGTGTCCACGACGCCGCTCGGCCGCAGCCGTAGCGCCTCGGGGTGGCCCGCGGAGACCATGGAGACGTCCAGCCCGGTCGGCACCGGCTTGATCTCCCCGTGCAGCAGGGTCAGGAAGCGGGCGCGGTCGCCCTCTTCGAGGATGGCCTGGTTGAGGCGGTCGAGGACGGCGGCGACGCCGTACCCCTCTCTGGCGAGCAGGCGCAGGGTGTGGCGGGCGAGGCCGGTGACGGCGGCGGCCTCGGGGCCGGTGCCGCAGACGTCGCCGACCGCGAAGCGCCAGCAGTCGTCCCCGGCCGCGAACAGGTCGTAGAAGTCGCCGCCGACCTCGTTGGTCTCACCGGCGGGCTCGTAGACGACGGCCGGGTCGAGGCCCGGGATCTCGCCGGGTTCGTCGGGAGGCAGCAGGCTGCGCTGGAGCGCCCGGTTGGCCGCGGCCTGGGTGGCGTAGAGCCTGGCGTTGTCCATGGCGAGGGCGGCGCGGCGGCCGATGTCCTCGGCGTACTGGAAGACGTCCTCGGCGAAGTGGTCGGGGCGCCCCAGGCACATCGCGCCGAGTGCCCTGCCCCTGGCCAGCAGCGGGACGACGAGCACCTGCCAGTCGCCGAGCTGCATGGCGCCGCCCGCCTGCGGTATCTGGACGGTGGCGAGTTCCTCGCGCAGCCCGTCGATGCCGCGTTCGTCGGTGTGCCACAGGTAGGCGGGGCGCTGCGGGCCGCCGTTGTCGCTCCAGGTGTAGACGGCGCACCAGGTGGCCAGGCGGGGCACCACGATCTGCGAGATGATCGCGGGCACCATGTCGGGGTTGAGGGTCCCGGCGAGCAGGTCGCTGGCGTTGGCGAGGAAGCCCATCCAGAGCGGCCCGCGGCTCGGCTCCTCCGCCTTCCACTCGGCGGCCTGCCCCTCGGCCTCGCCGGACAGGCCCAGTACCGCCCAGTGGGTACGCTGGTCGTCGGTGAAGGTGACGCCCCACTCCTCCACCGGCACGGTCGGGCGTTCGAACGCCGGCTCCGAGGTGTCCTGCCGCCGCACCTCGATCCGCAGGCCGTCGCCGAGGTGACTCCAGACGACCTCGAACGGCGCGTCCCCGGCCTGGCGGGCGAACTCCGCGACCAGCCGCTCGGCGGGCGTGAGCAGGGACGCGGCCGCCCAGGCGGTCATCACCTCCATGGTGAACCGCCTGGCTGCCGGGACGGCCGTGTCTCCTGGGGCGAATGTCGCGGCCAGGACGGCGCGGGGAGCGTTCGTCACTGTTCCGTGCCTACCACACTTGCTGCTGACATGGGGTAAATCGAAGGCGGGACTCGGAGTTGCGCACCGTGACAGACTGGGATGACTCACGGCTGCGCCCCCCGGGAGTCAAGGAGGTCTCATGACCACGGCCAACACCGTGTCTGGCGTCGAAGAACGACGGTACACCGAATCGGACCTGCAGCCGATTCTCCAGACACTGATCACCTGGCGCGATGGCGATTTCCGCCGCCGGGTGCCGCATGCCCCGCCGGGCATCCTGAGCGAGATCCGCCTGCTGCTCAACGAGGTGGCCGACCGCCGTGAGCATCTCGCGAACGAGTTGCACCGGGTGCGCCGGGAGGTGGTGCGGGAGGGCCGCTTCGGTGAACGTCTCTCCCCCGGCCCCGGGGTCGGTTCGTGGACGGAGAGCGTCGATTCGGTGAACGCTCTGATCGACGCGTTGGTCGGCCCGGTCAGCGGGGCCGCGGACGTGATCGACGCGGTGGCCAAGGGCGACCTGTCGCGCAGGATCGACCTGGTTCGCGGTTCCCGGGGCGAGGTGCGCCGCCTCGGCAAGGCGATCAACGGCATGGTCGACCAGCTCTCGCTGTTCACCTCGGAGGTGACCCGGGTCGCGCGCGAGGTCGGCACCGAGGGTCGTCTGGGCGGCCGGGCGAACGTGCGGGGCATGTCGGGCAGCTGGAAGGACCTGACCGAGGCCGTGAACACGATGTCCAGCCGCGTCTCGGCGCAGGTGCGCGACATCGCGCTGGTCACGACGGCGGTCGCGAAGGGCGACCTGAGCCGCAAGGTCACCGTCGACGCGGTCGGCGAGATGTTCGAGCTGAAGACCACGGTCAACACGATGGTCGACCAGCTCTCGGCGTTCGCCGAGGAGGTCACCAGGGTGGCCCGTGAGGTCGGCACCGAGGGTGAGCTGGGCGGTCAGGCGCAGGTCCGCGGGGTCTCCGGCGTGTGGAAGGACCTCACCGACAACGTCAACTTCATGGCGGGCAACCTGACGACGCAGGTCCGCGCGATCGCCTCCGTCGCCACGGCGGTGGCGCAGGGCGACCTGTCGAAGAAGATCACCGCCGACGCCCAGGGCGAGATCCTCCAGCTCAAGGACACCCTCAACACGATGGTGGACCAGCTGTCCATGTTCGCCGACGAGGTCACCCGCGTCGCCCGCGAAGTGGGCACCGAGGGACAGCTCGGCGGCCAGGCCCGCGTCCGAGGCGTCTCCGGCGTCTGGAAGGACCTCACCGACAACGTCAACTTCATGGCGAACAACCTGACCTACCAGGTCCGTAACATCGCCGAGGTCACCACGGCCGTCGCCAACGGCGACCTGACCAGGAAGATCGACGTCGACGCCCAGGGTGAGATCCTGGCGCTGAAGACCACCATCAACACCATGGTCGACCAGTTGTCCTCCTTCGCCTCCGAGGTGAGCCGGGTGGCGCGCGAGGTCGGCACCGAGGGGCAGCTCGGCGGTCAGGCGCAGGTTCCCGGCATCTCGGGCACCTGGAAGGACCTGACGGACAACGTCAACGTCATGGCCAACAACCTCACCACGCAGGTCCGGCAGATCGCGGCCGTCTCGACCGCGGTGGCGCAGGGCAACCTGTCCAAGAAGATCACCGCCGACGCGCAAGGTGAGATCCTCCAGCTCAAGGACACCCTCAACACGATGGTGGACCAGCTGTCCATGTTCGCCGACGAGGTCACCCGCGTCGCCCGCGAGGTCGGCACCGAGGGACAGCTCGGCGGCCAGGCCCGCGTCCGAGGCGTCTCCGGCGTCTGGAAGGACCTCACCGACAACGTCAACTCGATGGCGAACAACCTGACCTACCAGGTCCGCAACATCGCCGAGGTCACCACCGCCGTCGCCAACGGCAACCTCACCCGCAAGATCGACGTGAACGCCCAGGGTGAGATCCTGGCGCTGAAGACCACCATCAACACCATGGTCGACCAGTTGTCCTCCTTCGCCTCCGAGGTCACCCGGGTCGCCCGTGAGGTGGGTTCGGAGGGCAAGCTCGGCGGCCAGGCCCGGGTCGAGGGCGTCGAGGGCATCTGGCGGCGGCTCACCGAGAACGTCAACGAGCTCGCGGGCCGCCTGACCACGCAGGTCCGCGCGATCGCCGAGGTCACCACGGCCGTGGCCAGGGGTGACCTGACCCGTTCGATCACCGTGGACGCCGGGGGTGAGATCGGCGAGCTGAAGGACAACATCAACACGATGGTGTCCAACCTGCGCGACACCACGAAGGCCAACCAGGAGCAGGACTGGCTGAAGTCCAACCTGGCCAGGATCTCGCGTCTGATGCAGGGCCACCGCGACCTGATGGAGGTCGCCAGGCTGATCATGAGCGAGCTGACCCCGCTGGTCGCGGCCCACTACGGCGCCTTCTACCTCGCCGACCCGTCCGGTGACCACGACCTGCACCTGATCGCCGGGTACGGCGCCCGCCCCGGTTCGCGGATCAGGCAGCGCTTCGCGACCGGCGAGGGCATCGTGGGGCAGGCCGCCATGGACGGCAAGGGCATCTTCCTGGGAGAGGTCCCCGCCCGATACCTGACCGTGGACACCGGGTTGAGCAGTTCGGTGCCCGCCCAGATCATCGTGTTGCCCGTCCTGTTCGAGACGCAGGTCCTGGGAGTGCTCGAACTGGCCTCCTTCAGCCAGTTCAGTGAGATACACCATGACTTCATGAACCAGCTCGTCGAGACAATCGGCGTCACGATGAACACGATCATCGCCAACTCCCGGACGCAGGACCTGCTGACCGAGTCGCAGCGTCTGACCACCGAGCTCCGTGAACGCTCCGACGAGCTCCAGCGCCAGCAGGAGGAGCTGCGCCGCTCCAACGCCGAGCTTGAGGACAAGGCCGCCCTGCTGGCCAAGCAGAACCGCGCCATCGAGATCCAGAACTTCCAGATCGAGCAGGCGCGCCGTACGTTGGAGGAACGGGCCGAGCAGCTGGCGGTGTCCTCCCGCTACAAGACCGAGTTCCTGGCCAACATGTCCCACGAGCTGCGCACCCCGCTGAACAGCCTGCTGGTGCTGGCCAAGCTGCTCACCGAGAACGCCGAGGGCAACCTCACCGTGCAGCAGGTCGAGTTCGCCAAGACCATCCACGGCGCGGGTTCCGCCCTGCTCCAGCTGATCAACGACATCCTCGACCTGTCGAAGGTCGAGGCGGGGCGGATGGACATCCATCCGCAGCGCATCTCGCTGCCCAAGCTCGTCGACTACTTCGAGGCGACCTTCGCCCCGCTGGCGCAGGACAAGGGGCTGTCGTTCGCGGTCGAGGTCGACCCCTCGGTCCCGCAGGAGCTGCGCACCGACGAGCAGCGCCTGCAGCAGGTGCTGCGCAACCTGCTGTCCAACGCGATCAAGTTCACCCCCAAGGGCGAGGTACGGCTGCGCGTCGTCCGCGCCCCCTCGAACGTCCCCTACGTCGACGACACCCTGCGTGGCGCCGAGGGCACCCTGGCCTTCGAGGTGATCGACACCGGCATCGGCATCGCCGCCGACAAGCTGGAGTTCATCTTCGAGGCGTTCCGGCAGGCCGACGGGACGACCAGCCGCAAGTACGGCGGCACCGGCCTCGGTCTGTCGATCTGCCGGGAGATCGCCCGCCTGCTCGGCGGTGAGATCCACGTCGCCAGCGAGGTCGGGCAGGGCAGCACCTTCACGCTGTACCTCCCGCCCTCCTACGTCGGCCCGCTGGCCTCACGGGACGGCGGCGCCGCCGTCTCCGAGACGCTGCCGCGCGGCCAGACGATCGTGGGGGTGGCCGAGGAGCCCGAGGAGCTGCCCGAGATCCCGATGCCGGAGGAGATGCCGGTCTCGCACTTCCCGAAGCAGGAGACCAAGACGTGGAAGGGCGACGATCCGCTCACCGGGACCAAGATCCTGATCGTGGACGACGACATCCGCAACGTGTTCGCGCTGACCAGCGTGCTCGAACGGCACGGCGCCACGGTCGTCTTCGCGGAGAACGGCCGTGAGGGCATCGAGCAGCTCGAACGCAACGAGGACGTCGCCCTCGTGCTGATGGACATCATGATGCCCGAGATGGACGGTTGGGCGACCACGTCGGCGATCCGCCGGATGCCCCAGTTCGCCGAGTTGCCGATCATCGCGCTGACCGCCAAGGTCATGCGCGGCGACCGGGAGAAGAGCATAGCCTCGGGTGCCTCGGATTACGTTCCCAAGCCCGTGGACGTCGACCGGCTACTGGAACGGCTGCGCGGCTGGCTCACCAGGGGCAGGCCGGCGGACGACTCCAACGAAGGGGCACAGTAGATGGCGGACCGCGCCAAGATCCTCCTGGTCGACGACCGGGAGGAGAACCTCATCGCGCTTGAGGCGATCCTCAGTTCGCTCGATCTGGTGCCCGTACGGGCCAGATCGGGAGAGGAGGCGTTGAAGGCCCTGCTCAACACGGAGTTCGCACTGATCCTGCTGGATGTGCGAATGCCCGGCATGGATGGGTTCGAGACCGCCTCGCACATCAAGCGCCGTGAGCGTACCCGCAACATCCCCATCATCTTCCTGACGGTGGTGGACAGCGCCCCCGACTACGCCTTCCGCAGTTACGCGGCCGGGGCGGTCGACTATCTCACCAAGCCGTTCGACCCCTGGGTGTTGCGGGCCAAGGTCGCGGTCTTCGTCGAGCTGTACAACATGAACCGCCGTCTGGCCGAGCAGGCCTTCATGCTCCGTGACCGGCTGGCCTCCGAGATCCCCTCGGGGGAGGCCGACGTCCATACGGCCGTGCTGCCGGAGCTGTCCGGGAGGCTGACGGCCGTTGAGGAGGAGCTCGCCCGGGTCGTCGAGCTGGCCCGCAAGGGTGGCGACCCGAACCTCGTCGGCCCCCTGTCCGACCTCTCCCACCGTCTCAACCATCTCAGGGCCGGTTTCGACGCCCTCTCCTGACACGGAGCATGAGGCCGCCGGGGACCTTCCCCGGCGGCCTCACCGTTTTCAGGCGACGGCTTTCACGCGGCGGCCCCGGGGCCGGGAACCTAGCGGCGGGCGCGTTCCAGGGCGTCCCAGAAGCCCCGGCGCAGGGCGTGACGGACCTCGTCGTGCAGCAGGAAGTCGATCGGCAGGGAGGAGCCCTGCAGGAGGCGGGCCTCAAGGTCGGAGGGCATCCGTGGCTTGCGGGCGAGCACGGCCTCAAGCCACAGGGCCGGGGCGTCCTTGGCGACGGACTCGCCGAAGTCGTATCCCTCCTTGTGCGCGGCCTTCACCGCCTCGGAGAGGGTGGTCGTGCCGTTGCCGCCCGTGCTCTGCTGCGGGACGGGCGCGGGGTGCGGCCCGGTGTAGGCGCCCATCTGACCC
The DNA here is from genome assembly GCF_040300765.1 of Streptosporangium sp. NPDC000239. Lineage (NCBI taxonomy): Bacteria > Bacillati > Actinomycetota > Actinomycetes > Streptosporangiales > Streptosporangiaceae > Streptosporangium > Streptosporangium sp. NPDC000239. The sequence goes on from NZ_JBEPEI010000004.1 coordinate 380,548, forward strand.
GGCCGGTAGGCCGAGGGCCCGCCGGTGCCCGCCGAGCCGTACGGCGGCTGCGGCGAGCCCGCCGAACCGCCCTGGCCGGACGAGGCGGGCGGGGCCGGAGCCTGCTGCTGCGGCTGCGGTTGCGATTGGGGGACAGGCGGCGCCGGGGGCGCGGGCGGAGGCGGCTCGGTCGAGTATCCGGGATAGGTGGGCAGCGCGTGGGCGGCCCGCGAGGGCGGGACGGCGGGCATGGGGCCGGTCTGCGAGGGCCCGGTGCCGAGGGAGACCACGGGGGCCTGCCCGTTCGCACTCGTCCTGCCGCCGGTGGGCAGCGCGGGGGTCTCGGTCGTCGCCGAGGTCACCGCGGGGGTGACCGTGACGCCGACCGAGACGCTCGACGTCACGGTGACGTACGGCCTCAGATGGGAGGCGCTGATCTCGATCAGGTCGTCGCACTCCTGGCGGAGCGAGCGCGAGACGGCCCAGCTGCCGTCCGCGGTGATGTGCACGACGGTGACCCGGACCCCGAAGTCCTGGGCGTCGCACACGACCTGGGCCAGGTCCTCGTCGCCGCTGACCACGACCGCGTCGCAGACCGCGCCGTTGCGTGCCAGGGTCATCAGGTCGCGGTGGACCTGGGCGTCCACACCCTCGCGGCGGCCGGGACGGATGCGGGACAGGCGGAGCTTGAGCCCGGGAAGGTCGGCCAGCGCGTCATGCTCGGGAGTGCGACGGCCCTCGACGGTGGCCTCGTACCAGTAGCAGCGCAGCAGCGGCAGGCCGGTGCGTTCCCTGGAGAGTTCGTTGAGCAGGGAGAGCAGCCCCCGGTAGTCCCACGAGACCTCCTCCCGATGACGGGTACTGTGCACCGCCATAGCGCCGTCGGCCAGCAGATATCCAGCGTCCACGAAAAGCGCGCAGCGATCCACGCGAAACCGCCCTTTCTTGCGTGGCCCGGCCCTTCCGGCTCACAAACGCCTGAAAGAACCCCTTGAGAGACCAGAACAGGCGGCCCTTTCTCAGGGTAATCAAGCCGCTGATCGTCCGAGGGTGAATCCCGACGATTCGACCCGCGCATGACCATACGCCGGAGGGTTTACGCAGACCGTACCAGTTTGTCCCGTTCTTGAGGCCCCCGCGGCACGTGGATTCGCCCGCCGCACGAGGCTCTCGGCGGCCACCCTAACCTTGTTGCCATGAGCGATCGCGAGAACCTGCTGACCAAGATCAAGGACAAGGGCGTCGTGCACGGAAAGGTCGTGCTGTCCTCCGGCAAGGAGGCCGACTTCTACGTGGACATGCGCAGGGTGACCCTCGACGGGCACGCGGCGCCGCTGGTCGGCCGGGTCATGCTGGACCTCACGGAGGACCTCGACTACGAGGCCGTCGGCGGGCTGACGCTGGGCGCCGACCCGGTGGCCACGGCCATGCTGCACGCCGCGGCGGCGCGGGGCCGCAGGCTCGACGCCTTCGTCGTCCGCAAGGCGCAGAAGGCGCACGGCATGCAGCGCAGGATCGAGGGGCCGGACGTGGCCGGGCGGCGGGTGCTGGCCGTCGAGGACACCTCGACGACCGGTGGTTCCCCGCTGACGGCGGTCGAGGCGCTGCGCGAGGCGGGCGCCGAGGTCGTCGCGGTCGCCACGATCGTGGACCGTGGCGCGGCCTCGGCGATCGCCGCCGCCGGCCTGCCGTACCTGACCGCCTACACCCTCGGGGACCTCGGCCTGGCCTGATCAGTCACGGGAGACGGTGAACTCCTGGCGCTTCCCCGGACTGCCCGGGGGGCGCTCCTCCCCGTTCACCAGCACCTTGACCGAGGCGGAGTCGGCCAGCACCACTTCGAGCTTCCGCTCGAAGGAACGGACCTGCTCGCCGTCGTCCATCTCCCGGTTGATCAGCACGTCGCCCCCGGCCTCCTTCAGGAAGACCGTGGGGCAACGTTCCCGTACACACCGCACCACGACCGTGGGCACCCGCCGCGGCGAGGCGGCGGAGGGCTCAGGGGACGGCGGAGTGACGGTCGGCGTCGGCTTCGGGGCCGCGACGGAGAGCGCTCCCGACAGGGACCTGACGCCGATCACGACCAAGGCGACGAGCGCCAGCACCGCCAGAGCCGCGAGGCCGAGGCGCGCTATACCCATCGGATCAGACCTGTGGCGTCCCACAGTGTGGAGAGTAGCGGCAGGCAGCGGACCTGGGAGGGGCTTCGGCCGGACTGAGGAAGAACGGTCAGAGACCGGGCTCACCAGGGGTGCCGGTCGGCGCGCCCCGGTGGTGCCTGCCCTGCGGAGTCTGTACGGCCTTGCCCTCCTTGCGGCTCTTCAGGACCTCCCGAATGATCGGGATGACGGACAGCAGGATGATCACAAGGGCGCCCGGCAGGATGTACCTGTCGACGTTGGGCACCGCGGAGCCGACCAGGCGGCCGAAGATCAACAGGCTGTCGGTCCACAGCACGGCGCCGACGCAGTTCCACAGGAAGAACCGCTTGGCGTCCATGCCGAGCGTGCCCGCGACGGGGTTCAGGAACGTCCGCACGATCGGGATGAACCTGGCGATGACCACCGCCCTGGCCGGGCCGAACCGCTGGAAGTAGTATTCGGCCTTCTCCACGTACTCCCGCTTGAAGAGCCGGGAGTCGGGCCGGTCGAACATCTTGCGGCCGTATCTGGCGCCGAGGTGGTGGCCGAGCTGGGCCCCCACGATCGCGCAGAGGGGAGCCAGGACGAGCAGCACCGGGAACGAGAGCGGTTCCAGGCCGGGTATGGCCTTGGCCGCCTCGGCCGTGCTGAACACCCCCGCCGCGACGAGCAGCGAGTCACCTGGCAGGAAGAAGCCGAGCAGCAGCCCGGTCTCGGCGAAGATGATGCCGAGCACGCCGATGGTGGCGAACGGGCCGAGAAGGCCGAGCCACCACTTCGGGTCGAGGATGTTATGCAGGAGGTCCATCGGCGTGAAGCCTACCCGGGCAAAGCCCCCGGATCGAGAGATCTTCGCGGGCACAAGTGTTGCCCGGACTGTCCGGCTGGGAAGGAACCCGGAATACTGGCTGAGGGCCTGGCCCCGGCCGGACCCCGCGCCAGCAGTTCACCGCCGTCTCTAGGGAGATGACACCGATGCCCATCGCGACTCCAGAGGTCTACGCCGAGATGCTCAACCGGGCCAAGGCCGGTGAGTTCGCCTACCCGGCGATCAACGTGACCTCGTCCCAGACCCTCAACGCCGCGCTCAGAGGGTTCGCCGAGGCGGAGAGCGACGGCATCATCCAGGTTTCGACCGGTGGCGCCGAATTCCTCTCCGGAACCACCGTCAAGGACATGGTGACCGGCGCGACCGCGCTGGCGGAGTACGCCAGGGTCGTCGCGGCCAAGTACCCCGTGACGGTCGCCCTGCACACCGACCACTGCCCCAAGGACAAGCTCCCCGGCTTCGTGCGGCCGCTGCTGGACATCTCCCTCGAACGCGTCGCCCGCGGCCAGGACCCGTTGTTCCAGTCGCACATGTGGGACGGCTCCGCCGTACCGCTTGAGGAGAACCTGGACATCGCGCAGGAGCTGCTGGACAAGACCGCCCGCGCGAAGATCGTCCTTGAGGTGGAGATCGGCGTCGTCGGCGGCGAGGAGGACGGCGTCGTCGGAGAGATCAACGAGAAGCTCTACACCACGGCCGAGGACGCCCTGGCCACCGCCGACGCCCTCGGTCTGGGCGAGCGGGGCCGCTACATGCTGGCGGCGACCTTCGGCAACGTGCACGGCGTCTACAAGCCGGGCCACGTCAAGCTCCGCCCCGGCGTGCTGAAGGAGATCCAGGAGGCCGTCGGCACGAAGTACGGCAAGGAGAAGCCCTTCGACCTGGTCTTCCACGGCGGTTCCGGTTCGCTGCTCGAAGAGATCCACGAGGCGATCTCGTACGGCGTGATCAAGATGAACATCGACACCGACACGCAGTACGCCTTCACCCGCCCGATCGCCGACCACATGTTCAAGAACTACGACGGCGTGCTCAAGGTGGACGGCGACGTCGGCAACAAGAAGGCCTACGACCCCCGTTCGTACGGCAAGGCGGCCGAGACCTCTATGGCGGACCGTATCGCCGAGGCCTGCCGGCACCTGAAGTCCGCGGGCACCAGGCTCACCTGAGCCTGAGCCTGAGTCCTTCGAGCCCGGGTCCGCCTTCGGACCCGGGCTCCTCTCGTCCGGAGATCCCGGCGGCCCGCCCCGTCCGGAGGCCCTGACCGGCCGCTTCGTTCGGAGGCTCCGGCGGGTCACCCCGTTCGGAGATCCCGGCGGCCCGCCTCGTTCGGGGTTGACGGCGGGCCGCCGGGAAACCGTTTCCGGCCCACCCCCGTCGTGGGGCCGGACACCGGGTCACGAACCGACCTCGACCGTCCTTCCCCAGGTCTCCCGGTCCTCGACGTGCCCGATCATGTAGTCGGCCAGGTCCGCCCTGGAGACGCTGCGCAGTCCCTCCAGGTGGCCGTCGATCGCGGCGCGGGGGTGCCCGGTCGCCGGTTTGTCGGTGAGCATGGGCGGGCGGATGATCGTCCAGTCCACGGAGCCCGCCTTGACGAGGCGTTCCATGGCGGCCATGTCGGCGTAGCCGTACCGGTAGAGGCGCTGGATGACAAGCCTGGTGACCAGGCGCTGGGCCAAGGGGGTTCCCGGTGGGATCTCCAGGCCCGCGGACGACAGGCACAGCAGCCGCCGTACCCCGGTGCCGAGCATGGCGTCGATGATGTTGGACGTGCCCCGCGAGTAGACGGTCGTGGGGTGTTTGCGGTCCCTGCTGCCCAGGCAGGACAGGACAGCGTCGTGGCCGCCGACGTCCTGCCGCCACGTCCCGGGTTCCAGGACGTCGCCCCGGACCACGGTCAGCCGGGGGTCCCCACCCACAGCCCCACCGACAGCCCCACCCACGGCACCGCCCGCGCCGAGCCTCGCCGGGTCCCGCACGACGGCGGTGACGTCGTGACCGGCGTCGAGGGCCCGGACCACGACCTGCAGGCCGGTGCCGCCCGTCGCGCCGAAGACGATCAGCTTCACGTGAGGTCCGCGAGGGTCTCGACCACGGCGACGGCCAGAGCCCGCTGGCCCGCGAGGGACAGGTGCACCCCGTCGTCGAGGTGGGCGTGGGCGCCCTCCTTCGCGACGGCGGGGCCGCCGCCGACCACGGGCTCCGGCTGGGCGGCCAGGAAGGCGCCCACGGGGTCGAGGTCGCGGTCGCTCCAGGAGAAGCCGCCCTGCAGGAACGGCTGGTAGGCCGCGACCCGCGCGTCGTCGATCGGGCTCGGCGCGACCCACACCCAGCGGGCTCCGGTGCGCGCGGTGACGATGTCGCGCAGCGCTCCCAGGTTGCGGCCGGTCTCGGCGGGGCTGACCAGGATCGGCCCCTCGGGGCCGCCGAAGCGCCGCACGTCGTTGGCACCCAGCATGCACAGCACCCAGTCGGGCCGCTGGAAGGCCACCGCGGGCGAGCCGGCCAGGGCCTGGGTGCTCGTCTGCCCGGAGACGGCCGTGTTCACCAGGACGATCCCGTCGCCGGGACGCCGCAGGGCGAGGAGGTGGCGCAGGATCTCGAACCAGGACAGCAGGTCGTCGGTCGTGCTCTCGCCGACGGCCACGACGCGCAGGCCGGGTTCGAAGGGCAGCCTGTCCACCTTCGCGGCGAACGCCGGGTCGTCGAGCAGTTCCTCCGCCGTCCGGCGCACCTGGTCCTCGTGGTCGCGGCGTATCCGCAGGTAGGCGTCCTCGTCGAGACCGAAGAGCGCGGCGACGCGGGTGTCGTCGAGCCCGCCGAGATAGCCGAGGACCTTCTCCGGGTGCTGGAACCTGATGAGCTTTTCGAGTATCGCGGTGTTCACGGGGTCTCCTTCGTGACGGTCGGGCGGCCGTTGCCGCGGGTCCGGGTGCGGGGCAGCAGGAATCCGGCGGCCACCAGCCAGGCCATGCCGCCGAAACGGGCCACGGGCAGCAGTACGGCCAGCCCGGTCAGCGGGATGACGAGGGTGGTCAGCTCGGCCACCACGGCGATCACCAGGCCGGCCAGCGCGAACGGGCGCGGCAGCAACCCGGCCAGCCAGCCCGGTACGGCGACGCCCGCGATGAGCAGTCCCAGGAAGACGACGTGCCCGACGCCGCCGGTGGCGAAGGCCAGGAAGTGCAGCGCACGGACCACACCGGGCTCCGCGATCACCTCGGGGCGCGAGAGCGTCCAGCTGAACAGCGCGGACATGGTCAGCATGACCGAGGCGAGCGCGCCGCCCGTCAGGGCGATGACGGCGCCGGGCGCGCGGACGCCGAGGTTGTGCAGCCGGGCCGAGGCGGTCGCGGCGTAGACGGCCAGCGGGACCGAGGCGGCGAACTGCAGGAACCCGGTCACCGCGACGGCGTTGCCGTTCTCCCTGAAGTAGTCGACGACCCCGTCCCCGAAGGGCGAGGGGAAGGTCGCGCCACCCGCCATGATCGTGCTGACGATGATCCCGGCCAGGAACAGCACGGTGAACACGACGCCGAGGACGCCCAGCGGAGGGCCGCCCTGGCCGTTGCGCCGTACGGTCGTCTCGCTCACACGATCACCCGGCCGCCGGTCAGGTCGAGGGTGACCCCGGTCACCCAGGACGAGGCGTCCGAGACGAGGTACAGGACGGCCTGGGCGACGTCCTCGGGACGCCCGATGCGGCCCAGGGGGTAGGAGGCGGCCAGCCCGTCGAGTTGCTCGTCGGACATGAACCGCCGCATGCGTTCGTTGAGCACGGCCGAGGGGGCCACGCAGTTGACGCGGACGCCGTGGCCGCCGACCTCGTTGGCCAGGTGTTTGGTGAACATCACCACCCCGGCCTTCGCGGCGGCGTAGGCGGCGTTCGCCCCGCCGGGGTGGCGTCCCGCCGTCGAGGACATGGTGACGATCGCGCCCCGGCCCCGCTCGACCATGGCGGGCAGGAACGCGGAGACCGTCAGGTAGACCGAGGTCAGGTCGGACTCGATGACCGCGCGCCAGCGGGCGGCCCCGAGATCGGCCGTGGGGGCGGGTGCCCCGGAGCCGCCCGCGAAGGCGGCGAGGATCTCGACCCGCCCGAGCTCGCGTTCGATCCGCTCGCGCATGGCCGACACCTGGTCCTCGTCGGTGACGTCCGCGGGTACGGCAAGCGCCGTACCTCCCCGTGCGGTGATGTCGGCGACGACCTCGTCGATCGCCGCCCGGTCGCGGCCGTTCACCGCGACCTTCGCGCCGCTGGCCGCCAGGACACGGGAGGTCTCGGCACCGATCCCCCGTGAGCCGCCGGTCACCAGCGCGACCCTGCCCGTCATGTCGTGGGACACGCTCTTCTCCGTTCTCTTTACTGAACTATTCATAGCAGAGAACTATTCACTACAGCTACCATCGCTCCATGACCACAGAGGAGCACGACAGCGGGACGGCGCCATGGTCGAAGCCCAGGGGCACCGCGTTCCTGCTCTCGCAGGTGGGCGCGCACGCGGCGGCGCGCTTCGCCGAGCGGGTCGGCGCCCTGGGCGTCGCCCCCTCGGACGTCGGTCTGCTGCGCATGATCGCCATGCGCCCCGGGCGCAGCCAGCAGTCCCTGGCCGGGGAGCTCGGGGTCGTGCCCAGCCGGGTCGTCACGCTGGTCGACGGCCTGGAGCGCAAGGGGCTCGTCGAACGGCGGCGCAACCCCCAGGACCGCCGCAACTACGCCCTGCACCTCACCGAGGAGGGCTCACGCGTGATGGCCGGGATGCGCGAGGTGGGCACCGCGCACGAGAACGACATCTGCGCCGCCCTCGACGAGGCCCAGCGTGAGCAGCTCGCCGCCCTCCTGGAGGCCGTCGCCGTACAGCAGGGCCTCACCCCCGGAGTCCATCCGGGCTACCGCCGCTGAGCCCGCAGAAGTAAGGCACGTCTCAGGCGGCCGATCTTGGCCTGACCCCGTCCCAACGGGTAGGACTGTCCCTATGGAATCCGAGAACCTTCTCGCCGGTCCGCCGCCCACCAGGCTGCCCGACCTGCCCGAGGCCAGGCAGGCGCTGGAGTCCGGCGCCCAGGCCTCAGACGTCGCCGCGCGCTTCCCCGCCTACCCCGCCGCCTGGGGCGCCCTCGCCGACGAGGCGTTCGCCGCCGGACACGCGGTGACCTCCTACGCCTTCGCCAGGACCGGCTATCACCGCGGTCTCGACCAGCTCCGCAGGGCGGGCTGGAAGGGCCACGGTCCCATCCCCTGGGAACACGAGCCCAACCGCGGTTTCCTGCGCTGCCTGCACGCTCTGGGCCGCGCGGCCCAGGCCATCGGCGAGAAGGACGAGGCGGAACGTTGCCAGCAGTTCCTGAGGGATTCGAGCGCCACCGCCGCCGAGGAACTGAACGGACGCTGACCCGCCAGGAAACGGACAATCCCCATTTCCCACCAGGTCAGGTATTCTCACCTCGCAAGAGCCCCTGTCGCGATTGCGTCAGGGGCTTTGGTTTTTGCGGTTGGAGACTAACGATGCCGGCTGTCGTTCTCGTGGGTGCCCAGTGGGGCGATGAGGGCAAGGGCAAGGCGACCGATCTGCTCGGTGACCAGGTCGACTACGTCGTCAGATACCAGGGTGGCAACAACGCGGGACACACGGTCGTCATCGGCGACCAGAAGTACGCGCTGCATCTGCTGCCGACGGGAGTGCTCTCCCCCAACGTCATCCCGGTGATCGGCAACGGTGTCGTCATCGACCCGGGTGTGCTGCTGAGTGAGATCGACGGCCTCCAGGCCCGTGGCGTCTCCTCGGAGCGTCTGCTCATCTCCGCGAACGCGCACTTGATCATGCCGCACCACAAGGCCCTCGACAAGGTCTCCGAGCGCTACCTCGGCAAGGCCAAGATCGGCACGACCGGCCGCGGCATCGGTCCCGCGTACGGCGACAAGATCTACCGCATGGGCATCCGGGTCCAGGACCTGCTCGACCCGGGCATCCTGCAGAAGAAGATCGAGATCGCCCTGGGTGAGAAGAACCAGATCCTCACCAAGATCTACAACCGTAGGTCCATCGACGCGAACAAGGTCCTCGACGAGTACCTCGGCTACGCCGAGCGTCTCAAGCCGCACATCGCCGACACCTCCCTGATCCTGAACAGGGCCCTCGACGAGAACAAGGTCGTGCTGCTCGAAGGCGGTCAGGGCAACCTGCTCGACATCGACCACGGCACCTACCCCTTCGTCACCTCCTCCTCCCCGACCAGCGGCGGCGCCTGCTCGGGTTCCGGCATCCCGCCGACCCGTCTGACCCGCGTGATCGGCATCCTCAAGGCCTACACGACCCGTGTCGGCTCCGGCCCGTTCCCGACCGAGCTCGACGACGAGATGGGCGACTGGCTGCGCACGACCGGCGGCGAGTACGGCGTGACCACCGGCCGCAACCGCCGTTGTGGCTGGTTCGACGCCGTCATCGCCCGCTACGCCAGCCGGATCAACGGCGTCACCGACTTCTTCCTCACCAAGCTGGACGTCCTGTCCGGCCTTGAGCGCATCCCGGTGTGCGTCGCCTACGAGGTGGACGGGGTCCGCTACGACGAGATCCCGATGACCCAGACCGACTTCCACCACGCCAAGCCGATCTACGAGGAGTTCCCCGGCTGGCAGGAGGACATCTCCGGCGCCAAGTCCTTCGAGGACCTGCCCGCCAACGCCCAGGCGTACGTCAAGACCCTGGAGAGCATGAGCGGTGCCCGCATCTCGGCCATCGGTGTCGGCCCCGGCCGTACCGAGACCCTGCAGGTCCACTCGCTGATCTGATCCCGTACGGCCCGCGGACGCGGGGACGGTGCCCGGCGCCGTCCCCGCGTCGCGTTTCCCTCTCCCTGCCTTCCCGTGCCCCCGCGCCGGGAATTCAGGCCTCGGAACCGCGCAGGGCCGCGTCGAGTTTGAGGGTGTCCTCGACGACGACGTCGTCGACCATGCGGCCCCAGCGGAGGGTGACCCACTGCATGGCGAGGTTGCGGTACGGCGTCCCGTCCCGCAGGGTGCCGACGACCTGCAGGCACACCGCGACCTTGGTGTTCCACGGCCAGCCGTTGGCCACGACGTCGACGAGCCTCAGCCGGACCCCGGGCAGACGCTCCTCGAAACGGGCGAACCACGCCCGGAACGCGTCGCGGCCCCGCACGTCCGCGCCCAGCGCCGTGTCCCCGACGAACCGGAAGCGCACATCGGGAGCGGCCATCGCGACCGCCGCCTCGTAGTCGCCCGCGCCCACCTTGCGCCAGGTTCTCCTGACAACGGACCGCACAATAGCGTGATACATGAAGCGCAAGGTATCCTGCTGACTTGCTTTAAGCAAGGGACTCAAATATGACCAGAACGGACTTCACCGGCATCGCATGTTCGATCGCCCGTTCCGCGGCGATCGTGGGTGACCCCTGGGCGCTGTTGATCATGCGTGACGTGACGCTCGGCCTGCACAGGTTCGACGACCTCCAGCGCGACCTGGGCGCCGCGACCAACGTGCTGAGCCAGCGCCTCGAACGGCTGGTGGAGGGCGGCCTGCTCCGGCGTGAGCGCTACGCCGAACGGCCCGACCGGTACGGCTACCACCTGACGGACAAGGGCCGGGACCTGGTGCCCGTCCTGCTCGCGCTGACCGCGTGGGGCGACCGCTGGGAGGCCGACGACGCGGGGCCGCCGCTGATCGTCCGGCACCACACCTGTGGCGACGACACCCGGGCCACCGTGACCTGCCGGTCGTGCGGCGGCGAACTGACCGCCGACCAGGTCGGCTACCACCCCGGCCCCGGCGGTCGCACGGACCGCGGCACCGCCCTGATCGGCACCGTGCTCGAAAGCCCCTGAGGCGGCTACTCCTCCAGCCTGTCGATCGGATTGGCGCCCATCAGGTCGGTCGCCCCGAGGGCCCGCTCCAGTTCGGCGAAGGAACCCTCCGGGTGCCGTCGGATCTCGCCGAGGAAGCGGTCGCGCATGTGCGAGGCGAAGCCGAGGCGCGGATAGGCCCTCAGAACGCCGGAGAGATCATCCCTCCTGACGTGCTCGTAGCCGAGCCCGCCGACGTCCAGGGCGGCCCCCGCCTGGATCACGCGGTACTCGGGCACCTTCTCGGCGTGGATGTTGGCGTGCCGCAGGATCGCCTCCTCGACCAGGTGGATCCGGTCCGGATCCCAGCCACGCCCTTCGAGGAAGCGGCACGCGTGGTCGGCCCCGACGCGCGCGAACTCCGCCTCGCCCCGGTAGTCCTCGGCCAGGCCGAGGTCGTGGAGCATGGCCGCGACGAAGGCCGCCTCCTCGTCGATCCCGGGTTCGGCGACCAGGTACCGGCCGAAGAGGTAGGTGCGGTAGCTGTGGTTGAGCAGATCCACGGGCTCGGCCTCGGCGGCGAGGGCGGCCGCCGCCTGGGCGATGGGCGAGTCGGGAATCGAGGGAATCATCGGGTGCTCCGTACGTCACCGGTGGATGGACGATCACCATCGTCGATCGGCGAAACCGATGTCCGCAAGGACATGCACATGTCATATCCGGCCATCGCATCCGTACGGCAGAGTGGGCACCGTGACTTCGCATCTCGTCGTGATCACCGTGTACGACGGTGTCGAACTGCTCGACGTCGCCGGACCGCTTGAGGTGTTCTCCACCGCCGACCGCCTTCTCGGCGAGGGCGCACCCGGCTACGAGATCGTGGTCGCCGGACCGGAGGCGGGCCTCGTCCGCTGCGCGGGAGGCGCCTCGATCGCCGCCGACGTCTCCTGGACGGAGCTGCGCCGCGAGATCGGGACGTTGATCGTGCCCGGTGGCCTGGTGCTGGACACGACCGGCCCCAGGGTCCTGCGGGCCGAACCGCTCGTCGAGTGGCTCACCACCCTCGCCGACCACGACGTACGGAGGATCACATCGGTCTGCGTCGGGGCCCACATCCTCGCGGCGGCCGGGCTGCTCGACGGACGGCGGGCGACGACGCACTGGGCGGCGGCGGAACGGCTCGCCGCCGACCACCCCGAGGTGACCGTCGCCCCCGACTCGATCTTCGTACAGGACGGGCACATCTGGACGTCGGCCGGGGTGACCGCGGGCATGGACCTCGCCCTCGCCCTGGTCGCCGAGGACCACGACGCCGAACTGGCCCGCCGGGTCGCCCGGTGGCTCGTCATGTACATGCGACGGCCCGGCGGGCAGAGCCAGTTCAGCGAACTCCTCGCGCACCCCTCGGCATCGGACGCCGGGATCGCTCGCCTGCAGGCGTGGATACCGGACCACCTCACCGAGGACCTCTCCAACGAGGCGCTCGCGCGCCGGGCCGGTCTCAGCGTCCGCCACTTCTCACGGCTCTTCCGCCGCCAGGTCGGGGTCACACCCGCCGACTACGTCGAGACGATCCGGGTGGAGGCCGCGGCGCGGCACCTGCTCCACACCGGCAGCGGTCTGCGGACCATCGCGAACACGGTCGGCCTCGGCTCCGTCGAGACACTCCACCGGGTCTTCAGACAGCGCTTCGGCGTCACCCCGACGGACTACCGCGAGCGTTTCACCACCGCTCGGCAGGATCTACCGAGTACCGCGACCGATTCCGACAAACGAGGAGCCGATCACCGCGCCGGCCCTTCATCGCCTTACGTCCGGGAACACCTGCCGCCGGACCGTTACCACTGTCGTCACATGGCATGAGCATTTGATTACATCGCGCCACTCCATGCCGTTTTCGAGCAGTCGAATTACATACTTTCAGGCAGCCTTCGATGTTCTTCGACGACAACTCCACCAGACCCGACATCACACCTTCACGTTCGTAACCAAAAGCTGCGGTCCATATGAAATATGTAGCGAACACCGGTACGCTACGCTGGAACTTCCTCACACTATGTGGCCATTTCCACCCCCGTCGCCCTCAGTGATGCGACAGGGACGAGAGTGACCCATCGCCTCGGAGCAGGGGTTCGTTACAGTTTTTTATTTCAAACTTATGGTGATAAATCTCATATTGATTTAAACCATTGACCAAATGTAAAGCTTGTTTACTATTTAAATTCCCGACAGATTGCGGGTGCTAGTGAACAAGTTGGTCAGCGCCGTAAGACCAAGCGGTAAACAACCCAAACGCCTCGCGGCCGCTGCGGCACTCACCGTGACGGCATCGCTGTTGGTGGTAGGCACGCTTCCCCAGGCCCAAGCGGATCCGATACCGTCCGCCGCTCCGCCTACCACCACATTCCCCCGCCCGAAAGATCCGGATGCACCATTACGTGCGGCGATCGCAGAAGCGCAAAAGCAAAACAAACCGGTGGCGGTAGAGGCCGTCTACACCGAGACCTCACGGACGTGGGCGTACCCCGACGGCCATCTGACCCTGCAGTCTTACGCCGCTCCCTCCCAGCTCAAACAGGCCGACGGTTCCTGGGCATGGATCGACACGAACCTGGTGGAGAATGACGGCGTTCTCAAGCCCAAGCTGGCCAAGGCCGACGTCGCCTTCTCTCTGGGAGGTGACGCGCCGTTCGCCGCCATGACGCGGGGCAAGGGACAGCGGTTCGCGTTGTCCTGGACCAAGAGCCTGCCCAAACCAGAAGTCACAGGCAATATCGCCCGCTACGTCGACGCCGCGGGACCTGGGGCCGACCTGGTCGTGACGGCTCTTCCAATGGGGTTCCGGCACGATGTGGTTCTGCACGAGCGCCCCACCGGCCCCGTCGAGTTACGTATCCCGGTCAGCACCAAAGGTCTGACCTTGAACGAGGGTAAAAAGGGTAAGGGGCTCACGCTGACCGATGCCAAGGGCAGACAGGTGGCCTCTGCCGCCGAACCCGTGGTCGTCGACGCCGGTCCGACTCCAGCCGAGGCCAACACACGCGAGGTGAAGCCGCCCCGGACCGGAAAGATCGACACGCGGGTGGTGACAGAGGACGGCCATCAGGTCCTGGTGCTGAAGCCCGATCAGGCGTTCCTGAACGACCCGGCTACCCGCTACCCGCTGACCGTGGACCCGACCACGACTCTGCCGCTGCTCAGCGACAAGGTGATTCAGAGCGACCCTCTGTACGACACCTCCACCTCCTCCCCCACTCTGATGACCAGCATGGAGCGGACCTTCGGTGACGGACACCTCACCCACACCAACTCGCTGCTGAAGTTCGACACCTCTGCCTTGACGGGCCGTTCAGTCGGCAACGCGAAGCTGGAGATGTACGCGGAGAAGGACGTCGCCTGCCGCTGGTTCGGCCCGGGCGGCGTCGAGGTCAAGCGCATCACCTCGGCCTGGACGCCGGATTCAGTGGGCTGGAGCAACAAGCCCACGGCGACCAGTTTCGGCTCCTCGATCCAGATCTGCCCCAGCACGCCGTCCATCGACGACAACGGCAACTGGATTCCCCGCACCATCACCTGGGACGTCACCGCGATCGCGAACGCCTGGGCGTCCGGCGCGCAGAGCGAAGGCCTCCAGGTCGCGCCCTACACCGATTTCGACCACCAGCCTTCGCAAGGGGGTGGGTTCTGGATCTACTACCACTCGGCTGAGCGGGTTGGGGGCAAGCCTCCCAAACTGACGGTGTCGTACTGGCTACCGCCCGAGATTCCCACGGTGACGGCCGAATCCATTGACTCGATGAACGGCAATGACGCCATCGCCCGCAGCCAGAGCGTCAAGGTCGGTTTCAAGTCCAGCGTCCCGGAAGGGACGAACCTGGACTACACCGTCACGGTCAACGACTCCACGATGACCCCACCACCCGCCTTCCCGACCGGCCACGTCGCCTACTGGAAATTCGACGAAGGTTCGGGGACTTCTACGGCAGCCGACTCCGGCGGCAACGGATACACCGCCACCTACTCCGGTAGCAGGCGCAAGCCGGTCCCCGGCAAGCTCGGCTCCGGCATGCAGCTCAACGACATGACCGGTAGCAACGGCTGCTGCATTCCCGACAGCTACGCCACCACCAGTGGTCCGGTGCTCAATCAGAACGCCAGCTTCTCCCTCAGCACCTGGGTCAAGCTGAACGACAGTGACTCCATTCAGTACGTGGCCAGCCAGGCTGGCACTCCGTACGGCTTCAGCATCTACTACCTGGGCAGCAGCTGGCAGAAGTGGCGCCTCCAGGTCTCCGGTACCGGCGGCACCGTCGGCACGGGCGTATGGGTCGACTCCCAGAAGCTGGTCAAGGCCGATACCTGGTCCCATCTGGTGGCGGTGTACGACGCCGGCGTGGGCAAGATCCGGCTTTATGTCGACGGCGTCCTGTCAGGCGAGACGGATTACCAGCCGACCGGCACGGTCACCAATGGCCCGTTCCGCATCGGAACCGGCGAAGCAGCCGCCTCGATCCACAACTTGCAGGGCGCGGTCGATGACATGCGCCTTTATCAGCGTGCCCTGACCCTTAAGGAGGTCAAGGATCTGTACGGCGAGGTGGCGGCCACCAGCTACAACGCCAAGCCGTCCGGTCAGTCCATCGAGCAGACCTTCCAGCTCGACAACCCGGCCAGCCTGAAGTTCGTGGTCAAAGCATGTCGCAGCGGCGTCACCCCGCCTTCCTGCAACGAGAGCCTGGCCTACCGTCTCACCTCCGACGCGCCGATGATGCCGTCCGACATCGAAACCAGCATGACGGACCCGACCCAGCCGATCCTGTCCGGCGTGGTCAATCGCCCGTCCAGGAACGTGGTGACTGCCAAGTACTACCTGTACGACGCCTCGGGCGCTCCGGTTGGTTCGACTCCTCTCGGCACCCGTACCGTGAACGGGGGTGAGCGGGCGTCGTTCCAGCTGCTGCCGGACACCGTACAACCGGGGAGCACCTACACCTGGCAGATGGCAGCCTGCGTAGGCCAGGGCAGTACGTCCCCAGAGCCGACGCCGACACCGACACCGACACCGACACCGACACCGACACCGACACCGACAGCCAATCCCAGCCTGAAGGCCTACTGGACCTTCGACGAGGGCACGGGCGGCACGGCGGCCGATTCCTCGGGGAACAACCACTCCGCCACTCTGACCGGGACGACGTGGGGAACCGGCAAGAACCAGTCCGGGCTGCAACTCGCCGGGACCTCCTCAAGCTATGGCGTCACCGGTGGACCAGCGATCCACACCAACGCCAGCTACACCGTCTCGGCCTGGGCCAAAATCGACAACATCACCGCCGACCACGCCATCGTCAGCCAGAACGGCTCCGTCAACAGTGCCTTCAAACTCGCCTACTATCCGGGCGACAAGAAGTGGCGTTTGGTCACCTACCAAGCTGACACCACCGGCGCCACACCTCTACGCGCCCTGTCCACGCAGGACGCTGTCGCCGGCCAGTGGACTCACCTGGTGGGCGTCTACGACGCCGCCGCAGGCAAGATCCGCCTCTACGTGAACGGTGTTCTCAATGCCGAGACCGCGTTCACCAGCAGCTGGGACGCGACCGGCAGCGTCCAGCTCGGCCGCACCAAGGCCAACGGGACCCTCAGCAACTACCTCAAGGGCACCATCGACGAGGTCCGTCTCTACCAGAGCGCGCTGAGCGCCACCGAGATCACCGCCCTGTACTCGACTCCGGCTTACTCAGCTCCGGCGCAGGCCGCGATCACTCCGGCCACGACCCAGGCGGCTGCCAGCGGTTCGGAGGTGTGCACCTCCAAGACCGCCCCGGTCTCCTTCACCACCACCGGCACGACCCCGCCTGCCGGGCCGCCGATGACCATCCACGAGATCACGCTCGGTGACGAGAGTGTCATCGTGAGAACAGCCAAGACCGGCGCGGACGCGTGCGACGGCCAGTCATGCTCGTTCGCCGACTCGACCACGGTCAAGGCAGGCGGTACGGGCGCGTCGCACACGGTATCCACTCTGAAGGTCAGCTTCGCCGAGCTACCGCAGGGATCAACGCCGATCGACGGAACGCTGCGCTTGGGAACACCTTCCTGCGAGGGCGCTCCGTGCTCCGGCGCTGTCGAGGTCAGCCTCGCTCCGGTCTCCGGTGAGGTCAGCTCATCCACGCGAGGTGCCGACGTCCAGGCCGCCCTTACGGTGGATCCAGGGACATCAGGGCCGATTCCGCCCGAAGGACTGCAGGTCAGCGGAGCCGCGCTGCTGAGCTGGATTGCGATCTCCTCCACCAGCGAGCAACCGGTCGAGTTCGGTGGCTCGACGCCCGTGGAGGTACACCTGCGCTACCGCTTGCCGTCCGCGCCCAGCGAGGTCAGCAATCTGCATGTCGCAGCCGCCAGCCACGGCGCGGTGCTCACGTGGAACCCGCCCGCCGATTCAGGCTCCACGGCGATCATCGAGAACTACGACCTCCAAGTGACCGACTCCGGTGGGCAGGTCGTCCAGACGCACACCATGAGCAACACTCATGCGGAGATCTCGAACCTCACTCCGGGAGCGAGTTACGCCATCGCCGTCCGCGCCAAATCGCCCTATGGGGAAAGCCCGTGGACGTCGACCGACGTCACGGTCCCGCTGACTCCGGCGAGTGCCTGCGACAATCCCACAGTCTTCGCCGCTGCCATCAAGACCTTCGAGGACGCGCTCAACGGCTTCCGCGAGCGGACGGTTCGCTCGGTGGAGGACGTCGCCTCAGCCAGCGAGACCGCGAAGTCTGCGAAGGCGATCCTGTTCACGCAGCAGCCTGACCTGGCGAATGTGGCCGAGAAGCTCAACCAACACGGGATCAAGCAGACCGATTCCTCTACCGATGTCACCGACGTGATGCTCCTGCACGATCAGGGAAGGCAGGTCACCACCGCTCGGGCCCAGGTAAGCCAGACATTCGACTATCTGGGCGACATCGGCACGAGCAACCCCACGTCCGAGGCTTCCGACACGCAGCGAACAGGTACCTACACCTTCTCGATGACGAGCTGCGACAAGATCCAGGTGCGGGGCTCCTCGGACCGGGATGCTCTCGTCTCGGTCACCCCGGATATGAACGAGGTCTCCACCGACCCGGGATCGATACCGGCGGACGGCATGGACCTGCCGATCGATGACGACGGATTCCCCTCGCTGCCCATCGACGACGCGTTCGCGAAGCAGTCAAAGGCCGCCGCCGCATCCGGCGGAATATCTTTGATCAACCGGACGGCCGCGGCGCAGTGGGCGGTCCAGCACCACCGGGATTCACCGCTCTTCGAAAATGACTGTACGAACTTCATGTCGAGAGCGCTTCGCTTCGGAGGTGGCGCTCATATCGACGTCAACGGGAAGAACGGCGTCTCCGACAATGATCGTCGTAATCCGTCGATGTGGTTCCAATCGAGCGAAAAAATCACATGGTACAACTCCTGGGCGATCAAGGCCACGACAAGCTGGAGCTGGTCCGGAGCCAACAACTTCTTCCAGTACTTCATGCGTTATTCGAAGCGCGCCGCCTGGGTGACCAGGTGGAGTGATCTTCAGGTCGGCGACATCCTGCTCTGGGACTACGACGGCGGCAGGCCGGACTTCGGCCACGCTGCCATGGTCAGCAAGCTCACCTCGAAGTCATGGAAAGGCGTACAGTACGCTCAGCACTCGGACCCCTATCCGGACCGCCCGCTGGCGGTTTCACTTCCGGGGGCCAAAAAAGACCACCCGAACATGAAGGTCTACGCGATAAGGGCACTGTTCTAGCCAGACGTCGCAGCCTAAACGAGGTGTGAGGAATGGGTGGCCTCCGGCAAGAAGGCCATCCATTCCTTGCCTCACCTCACCAGGATCGGAGCATTGTGCGAACGAAGCCGGGACGTGCGGTTCTCGCGCTGACCATCCTGTTCCTCCTGGTCAACGGCAGAAGCTGTGCCGCGTGCGACGTTTCGCAGGGGCCACCGGTCACCATGCCGAAGGACGACGCCGCCGCGGACGTGGTGGTCCGCGCCTATCTCGCCGCCGTCGCGGCGCGTGACCCCGACGCGGCCCGCGCCTTGTCGACGCCGTCCTATCACCGGCGTTTCCACGGCTGGCTGAACGACCCGATCAACACGTGGGCCGACGTGAAGGTCTCCAAAGTCGGCAGACCGATTTCCGACACCTATGGACCCGGCGGTTATCGGCAGGTTCAAAGAGTCCACGTCGATGTCGAGATCCGCCGGTGCAGCGAAGAGCCTCCTGACGACGACCGCCATTACCCCTACAGCTTCCTGGTCGGCAGGCAGTCGGACGACGCCCCCTGGAGAATCCTCGAATACGGAGGGGGCGGCTGACCACCGGGTGGCGCAGCCGACGGGCAGCGGGGCGGACGGTTCCTCGATGGGGAGGCGAGGGCGTCGGCCGCACCGGCGTCGCCGCGGTCGCGGTCACCGTGGTTGTGGGTCGTCCTTCGGGGTGATTCTCCGGAGTTCGACGGCCGCCGGATCCGCTTTCTCAGTTGACGGACGTCATGTTCACGAGCGGCGCTCGACCTCGGCCAGGAAGGCGTTGACGGTGGTCTCGACGCGCTCGGGGAACTCGCCGTTGACGGCGTGCGACGCCTCGGGCCAGAGTTCGACGGTGCCGTGCCGCAGGAGGCGGCGTGCCCGTGCCACGGCCTTCTCCGGATTGTGGATGATGCTCCGGCCGCCGATCACCACCAGGGTGGGCAGGTCGATCCCGGCGATCTGCTCGTCGGTGGGGTAGTCGGGCCGGGGAAGGGCGGCGGTGAAGTCACGCATGCCGGAGGCGATCAACTCGGCGACGGGCTCGTCCTCCGAGGCGTCGGCGCCACCGGAGATCCAGCTCAGCAGGCGTCGCCGTACCGCGCCGGGCATGGGGAGCACCGACCCCAGGGAGACGACGACGACCTTCCAGGTGATGCCGCCGAAGGTGACGGCCGGTTCGAGCAGGACGAGCGAGCGGATCCCGGCCGGTCGGCGGACGACGAGGTTGAGCGCGGACCAGCCGCCGATCGACAGCCCCAGCACGTGGAGCTCCGGCTCCGGCAGGGCGTCGACCAGCGAGGTGAGCCAGGCCGCCTGGTCCTCGGAGGAGGTCAGCGGCCGGGTCTGCACGGACAGGCCCGGCTCTCCCATGAGGTCCACCGCGTACACCGGGCGGTTCCTCGCCAGGCCCGCCAGGTTGGCCTCCCACATGGGCGCGGCCGCCGCACGACCGGGCAGCAGCAACAGCGGCACCCCGTCGGCGGGCCCGAACCGGTAGGCGCGGACGGTGCCGAAGTCGGTCGGCACGTCCAGCGTCGCGCTCGGCGCGGGCAGGGTCGCCAGCGCTCGGTCGTAGGCCTGCCGATATCTGGCGTAGGCGGCGGCGTCGTGGAAGTGACCGAGCCTGTCCGCCCTGAATGCCGCTCCGACGTTCGGCGCGATGGTGTCCATGGCAACCCCCTCGTTTACGATACGATCGTACTGTAAACGCTCCACGGAGGTGACGATGCCGAAGCGCGTGGACCACGACGCGCGGCGTGAGGAGATCGCCAGGGCGGCGCTTCGGCTGTGCGTGCGCGAGGGCCCGGAGGCGGTGACCGTCGGGCGCGTCGCGGTGGAGGCCTCGATCTCCAAGGGCCTGGTCCAGCACTACTTCCCCGCCAAGGAAGAGCTGTTGCGGCTGGCCGCGACCATGCGGCGGCACGACATCGAGAGCGCCTTCGCGGCAGCCGTACGGCCGGGTGATCCGCCGCGTACGGCGCTGCGTCAGGTCCTCCTGGCCCTCGTGGACCTCGGCGCCGAACAGATCCTGACGGGCCACGCCTTCCTCGCCTCGACCGCCGCGAACCCCCAGCTCCACCGGCTCTACCGGGAGGGGCTGTCCGCCGCGACGGCCGCCGTCACGCGGCTCGTCGCCGAGGCCTACGGTCCGGCCGTCGCCGCCGAGGCGGAGGCGCGCATCCTGCTCGGCGCGGCGGGCGCGCTCGCCGACGCGCTCATGCTGGGTGAGACCGACCGCGACACGGCCGTCGCGACCCTCGACCTGCAGCTGAACCGCCTCGCCGCCGATCCGGCCTCATGACCATCGGTGCGGGCCCTCCGGCGCCGGAGGGCCCGCACCCTGGGGCTTCACTGCATCGGCACCTTGACCATGGTGGGGGTGCAGGGGATGTACAGCAGTTGCTGACAGGTGGCGGTCGTTCCGCCGCTGTTCGGCACCCCGGTCGGGAAGGGGTTCAGGAGGCTGGGGTCCGGGACGGGGTCACCCGGCCGGACCGTCTTGACCGGCTCAAGGACGACGACGGTGCCGTGGTCGGTGCCGGTCGGGGTACCGGGGTTCGGGTTACCGGGGTTGCCCGGGTTGCTCGGGTTGCCGCCGCCGGGGAAGAGCCAGGAGGAGGGCGGGGTGCCGATGACGACGCCCGTCGGAGCCCAGGGGGAACCGCCCCTGCCTCCGCCACCGCCACCGCCACCACCGCCGCCGCCGGTGGAACCGCCGTCGCCCGGGGTCCAGTCCGGCGGCTCCCACACCGTCGACGACTGGCACGGGCGGGCCGGAGCGTCCGGTGCCGGCGCGCCCGCCTCGGGCACCGCCTTGACGCCCACCTCGGCCGCGATCATCAGCGCGTAGTAGTTCGCCAGTACGGCGGCGCCCGCCCTGGTGGGGTGCGCGGTCTGCTGGACCCTGTTGAAGGTCGTGGGCCCCGCCTGGATGGCCAGGTTGCGGACGTACGGGCTGCGGCTGCCCAGTTCGTGTCCGGCGAAGGCGTTCTGGATGTCGAGCAGGTCGGCCTGGACACCGTGGGAGACCAGGACCTGCATCGCCTTCCTCATCGAGGCGGTCAACTGGCCCGCCAGCGGCTCCAGCTGGTCGAGGTTGGTGTTGTGCCAGTTCAGGAGCCTGCCCATCACCCCGGTCGGCAGCTGCCCCGCCTTCACGCTCTGGGGGTAGTTGACGAGCATGACCCTCGTCTTCGAACCCCCGGAGGCGTGCATCGCGCGTACCAGCTGGACGTAGCGGGCCGAGAGCGTCGAGGGAGTGGTGAGCGGGCGCTGCAGCGGAGGAGTGGGGGGAGCCGAGTCCGCCCATTCGGTCTCGTCCGCGCGTGAGGTGTCCAGCAGGGGCAGGTTGTTCCTGATGATCGCGCTCTGCGCGGCGCCCCCCTTCAGCATGTCCTGGACCCGCGGCCCGAACTGGACGTCGTTGCCGCCGAATCCGGCGATGACCAGGTCCGTTTCCCGGGTGATGCCCTCCTGCTGCGGCGGGTTGTCGCGGTTCTCGTTGTCCAGCTGCCGGACGAAGTAGTGCTGCGACGACGCGCCGGAGGAGGCGTTGAACCGTACGTCGAAGTGGACGTCGGGATTGGCCCGCCGCAACTGGTCGATCGCCACCATGACGGCGGCGTTGGGCGACCTGTGCCGCCAGTCGGTCTGGTAGTCCTCGGCGGAGTATCCGGGGGCGGGAACCGGCCCGTTGGGCCCGGGAATCATCGGCGGAGGGACGACGCCCTTCTTGTTGTAGTAGTCACTCGTCCCCTCACCGGACATGTAGGAGTCACCGGTGATGACGATTCTGACGACGCGTTGCCCCGGTAACGGGACCGGCTGGGTTCCGAAGGCGTTGAAGGCCGGGCCGCCGGGTCCGCTTCCCGGTTCGCAGAGGTCGGTGTTCCCGTACTCGGCGATGATCTGCCCCAACGTGAAAGGCGGGTCCTTCTCGGTCCCCGCCGGATCGAGGGGCGGTTTCGTGGGGGAGATCTGCGCGGACGCCGCGCCCGTCGCTGCCCACGTCATACCGGCGACCAACATGGCGACCGTCATGACCTGCAATTTAGGTGTTTTGCGTCGCATGCGGCGATTTTCGCAGTGGATCACAATGGCGACAATTAGACTAAAGTAGATATATTTCCTATTAGACCGGGATATTTCACCAAAGGCACGCAAGAGCTTCCGCAACGTCGGCTCGCGATGGCCGGCGGCTTCCTGTTCCTGTCGGCCTTCGCCTCACCGCCCTCAGCGCGACGCGGCCGGGGGGATTCGCCCGGGCGGTAAACGCATTTTCTGTGGTGGGTGTCATATCTGACATACGCGACATCCGTCGCGAGGGAAAACGCGGATGTGGAAGGGAATTCATGCTGCCGTTAAGCGGTGTGACCCAGCAGGAACCGTTCACCCACCCCCAGCTCCCCCAGCCTCCGCTCCGTGCGACGCTGCACCGGTTGGTACGGCGCGCCTACGACAGGGTCCGGCCGGCCGACCTGGGCGCGTTGCGGGTCGCGCTCGGCAGTACCGGCGTGGACAACTACGCCAGGACCGCCGCCCCGTTGAACTACGCGAACGCGGCGGCCAACGACACCCTGGAAAAGCTGATCACGGTCCTCGCCGACAGGACCCCGTACGTCGCACAGGCCGGAAACCGGCAGAACCAGCCTCCGGGCGACGCCGGTCAGGCGGTGCTGAAGACCATGGTGGACGAGGCGACCACCGCCTTCACCCAGATCGCGGCGGGCAACGCCGACGCGCACATCACCGCCGTCTTCAACCTGCCGGACGGCACCAGGCTGCCGAAGATCAAGCAGAGGTTCACCGACGCCGCGAACGGGCTGAGGCGCCTCTACGACAACCGGATGATCCTGCTGGACAGCCGTGGTGACCTGGCCATCCAGGGTGCCGGGGCCGTGTCGTCACCCGAGTCGCTGACCGTCCCCATGGCGTTCGCGGACGCCCGCACCGACGGCCGGGTCCGCACCCTGCTGCACGAGTCCTTCCACATCGCCGGCAAGGACATCGTGGACCACATCTACTTCGGCGCGGCGGGCTTCGCCACGGTCGACTGGCCTGCCATGAAGACCAACGCCGACCACTACGCCGAGGTGGCCAGGCGCCACACGAACCTCGTCCTGCCCGCGCCCGCGCCGCTCGCCGTACTCGCCCCGGCCGCCGGTCCGGCCCTGACGGTTCCGCAGGAGACCAGGGTGCGCCAGGCGCTGACGGAGGCCCAGGAGCGTCTCACCAAGGGCTGGGCGCGGTCGCTGTGGGTGTGGCAGAACATGGTGTTCGTCCAGAAGTACCAGAACTCCTACATCTGGCTGGATGAGGCGCCGACCGAGTTGCTGTACCGGCAGCTCATGCTGGAGTCGCAGCAGATCTCGATGACCCTGCACCACGGGCCCGGCGGCCGCTCCACCACCCCGGTCGACACCTCGCCGGTCCTTCCCCTGATCACCGCCTACGACCTCGCGGTGATGGAGGAGGTCCTGGCCGACCTGCACCGGCTGGTCGGCTGGGGTCAGGCGCAGCAGACCGTGCACGTCCTGGCGGCCGGGACGCCCCTGCCCGCGGGGAACGCGGCCTACCTGTGGGCCGCGGACGTGACGAACGCGGCGACGCCGGTGTCCAACCTCGCCGACCAGCTCGTCGCCCAGGCCACCCAGTCTCTGGCCGGCCCCTGGCTGCCGACCGCCGCCGCCCTCAAGACCCTCGTGGACGGCATGCGCGCCCGTCACGGCCAACTCTCCAGCTGAACGCCGGAAGGGCGTCGGAGCCCCCTTGTCCGACGCCCTTCCCACACGCCCGGTGGATCAGTTACTCGCGATCCCCGGCAGGGTCAGGTACGGCGCGTTCGGATGGTCGGCCAGCCGACGGGCCTTCCCGGCGCCGATGTCGACCCCGTAGACATAGGTGCGCTTCGAGTCCTGCACGACGACCGTGAGTTCCGACCCGCTCAGCCAGGGACCGGTGGCCATGACGGGTTCCCCCTCCGGGAGGCCGCTGATGGGCACCTCGCGCACCCTGCGCCCGGTGCCGACGTCGAGCAGGGTGAGCGTACGCAGCTCCTGGACCCACTTCTTGGCGTCGCGTCTTTCGAAGGCGGCGACCGTACGGCCGTCGGGAGAGATCTCGCTGAAGCCCGTGAACGTGCCGTCGAAGTGCACCGTCCTGCCTCCGCCGGTGACGGGCATCAGCCGCAGGTCGGTCCTGAGGTACCGGACGAGCTCGGCGACGCCGCCGCGCACGCTGACCGCCTCGTACTGGCCGGGCACCCGCACCGTCGTGCCGGTGCGCACGTCGATCAGCAGCCCCGGCTTCCTGGTCCCCTCACGCGGGTCGAACACCACGTGACGGCCGTCGTCGGAGAGCACGAGCATGGAGCCCGCGCCGATCTGCGACTCCTTCACCGTGACGGGGGACGTCGTCTCGGAACCGCCCACGAGGTCGCGCACCACGTGCGCCCGGGCCTTCCTGCTATAGTAGGCGAGCATGCGCCCGTCCCGGCTGATCGAGACGGGCACGCGGTGGTTCTGGGCCGTCATGGCGAGCGCCTGCGGCAGCCGGTAGGTCGTGCCCGCGCGGGTGACCACCCGCCACTCCGCGGAGGAGCAGTCGAGGGCCTTCCGCTTGTCCACCTTGCAGGGCGTCTCGTACGCGTATTCGAGCGGTCCCACGTTCCCCCCGGGCAGGTCGGCGATCGCGCCCGCCCGCAGTGACGTGGCCACCTCCGGGGACCGGGACCGCGTCACGGTCGCCATCACCGTGCCCGTGGCCACGACCGTGACGACCGTGGCGACGGCGGCCAGCACGGCGGTCGTGTGCCGTCTGCGCCGGTTCCCCGTCAGGATCCGGTCGACCATGCCGGACAGGTCCGCCGAGGGCGCCTCCTCGGCGAGGTCGTTCAGGGCTCTGCGCAGCCTCGTCATACCGCCACCTCCTGCAGTAAGGAAAGGGAACTCCGGTCGGACAACTCGGGCGCGAGCCTGCGCAGGCGGGCCAGCGCGCGGTGGGTCTGGCTCTTGACGTTGCCGACCGAACAGCCCAGCGCCTCGGCCGTCTGCGTCTCGGTGAGGTCCTCCCAGAAACGCAGCACGAGTACGGCGCGCTGCTTACGCGTCAGCTTGGTCATCGCCTGACGCAGCATGATCCGGTCGATCGTCGCCTCGTCGTGGGAGGCGCCCCGCTCGGGTGGAGAGGCGCTCGGCCACTCCCGCTGTAACCGCCGCCGCCACGAGATGTACTGGTTCATCAGCGCCTTGCGCGTGTACGCCTCGGGGTTGCCGTCGACGGACAGCTTGGGCCACTGTTTGGCGACCTTGATCAGCACGCTCTGCAGCAGGTCCTCGGCGAGGTGCGCGTCACCCGTGAGCAGGTACGCGGTCCTCGTCAGCGCCTGCTGGCGGGCGAGCACGAACTCGCGGAAGCCGTCGTGACGATCCAATGTGATCTCCTCTCGCCGGTTCCCAACGCGACCAAACCAGCGAAAGGTTGCAGGACATCTCAAACGGAAGGAGCCCGCCCCTTCCGGCGCGGGCTCCTCGGCGGTTCACCAGGTCCTAGACGCAGTTGACGTACTCGACCCGGGACGAGTTGTAGGAGCAGGAGTCGACCAGCTTCCCCCTGGGGTCACGCAGGTAGCCGGTGTCCCTGGTCTGGTTCCAGATGTAGGCGAGCGTGCCCCCGCTCCTGCCCCAGTACCGGGTGGTCGCGGTGTTCCTCCCCTTACCGGTCCGCAGGGTCACCGTCTTGCCCGCACCGAGGGTGAAGGCGCCGAACGTGTAGACGTGGTCGGAGCGACGCGTCTCGTCGCGGATGGTCCAGCCCTTGAGGCTGACCGCTCGCCGGGTCGTGTTCTTGACCTGGATGTACTCGCCGTTCAGGCTGCTGTTCGCCCCAAAATCGGGTGACCCAGGCGAGTTGTACCAGATACGGGTGATCTGGAGGGACGGAGTCGCGGCGGCCTGAACGGGCAGGGCGGGGACGAGCGTGGCGGCGGCCAGTGCCACCGCGCAGGCCAGGGGGAGAGAACGCACCAATCCTCCGGAAGTGCAGTAAAAGGTAACTCTGCTAGTGATCCTCGCACTTCACACGTCTTTTGAGCAGGTCCCGACGGCTCACGCCGGGTCGGGCAGGTTCATCCGCGCGAGCTTGGCCGGGTCGGTGAGGGCCGTGATGGCGGCGATCCTGCCCTCGGTGACGGTGAACGCCAGGACGGAGAGTGGGGTGCCGTCCTGATGCCAGGAGACGAAGCCGGGCAGGCCGTTGACGAGGACCGCCCGGCCGAGGGCGCCCGCGCCAGAGGACAGCCGCGCGCCCGCCGCGACCCTGGTCGCGCCAAGGATGACGATCTCTCCGGTGGGGGTGTCGACGGTCAGCCTCACCTCGGGGTCGAGCAGGCGCAGCAGTTCCTCGAAGTCGCCACGGCGGGCGGCCGCCAGGAAGGCCTGGACCACCTCGCGCCGCTCCCGACCGGCACCCGCCGGACGCTCGGTCGCCCGCACCTTCCTGCGGGCCCGGCTGGCGAGCATCTTGGCGGCGTCGGTCGACCTGCCGAGGATCTTGCCGATCTCGTCGAACGGCACCGCGAACAGGTCGTGCAGCACGAAGGCCAGCCGCTCACTCGGCCGGAGCGATTCGAGGACGACGAGAAGCGCGAGCCCGACCGAGTCGGCGAGCACCGCGTCCTCCTCGGGAGCGGGACCGTCATCGGGGGTCACCACGAACTCGGGCAGCCGGTCGTCCAGGAGCACCTCGGTGCGGGCCCGGCGAGTCCGCAGGACGTCGAGGCTGATCCTGGCGACCACCGTGGTCAGCCACCCGGCGAGGTTGGCGATGCCGGCGGTGTCGGCGGTGTCACCAGCGACCGCCGCGTCCTGGCGGGACAGCCGCAGCCACGCCTCCTGGACCACGTCCTCGGCGTCGGCGTGTGATCCGAGCATGCGATGGGCGACCGCGCGCAGCCGGTCGCGTTGCGACTCGAACGCCTCGGCCATCGGATCGGCGGGCCTGGCCTGGCCGGTGTCGGGCATGTTGTTACCTTCCGCAGAACCGCTCCGTCATGGGTGATGACGAGCCGGAACGGGCTCAGGTAACCGACGAGGGAGCAGGAACCATGGAAGCACGTCTGAAAGGTACGGCAAGCCCCGAACTGATCGAGGGGATCACGAAGCTGTACAGGGTGATTCACTCCGGAGGCGTCGACGGCCGTCTGCTGTCGCTGGTCCACCTGCGCGTCAGCCAGATCAACGGCTGCAGCCCGTGTGTCTTCGCCTCGGTCGCCTCGGCGAAGAAGGCCGGTGAGACCGACGAGCGGCTGCACCACGTCGTCGCGTGGCGCGAGACGTCCTTCTTCACCGACGAGGAACGGGCCGCGCTCGCACTGGCCGAGGCCGCCACCCGGATCCAGGACGGCGCTCCCGGCGTGACCGACGAGATCTGGGACCACGCCGCCGACCACTTCACCGGCGAGCAACTGAACGCGATCACCATGGAGATCGCGCTGACCAACTTCTTCAACCGGATCAACCACACGATCCGCGAGCAGGCCGGCAAGACCTGGTGAACCGGACGGGGCGTCGTCGCGACGGACGACGCCCCGCCGGGAGCGTGAGCCGGACGCCCCCGTGGTGACCGGCTCAGCTCCCGTGCGAGGTCGGCGCACCCACCCCCCTCCGCGCCGCCAGGACGATGAGCGCTCCGGCGACGGCCCCGAGGAAGAACGGGGACGGCACGAGGACGACGCCGCCCACCACGGACCACGCCGCGACGCCCCAGCCGACTCCGGCGGGTACGGTCACCCCACGCCCGGCGAGGTGCCACGTCAGGCAGCCCAGCAGGACCAGGGGAACGGCGAAGCCTCCCGGACCGGCCCAGAAGATCGTCTTGTCCCGCAGGGTCTCCACCAGCTCACCCGTGTCGCCGCTCGTGCCGAGGAACGGGACGGCCGCCCACAGGCCCTGCCGTACCCAGTCGGAGATCTGCGCCCAGCCGGTGAGCACCACCACGGACAGGTGCCCCGCGCCCAGCGTGATCATGATCCCGCTCGCCCAGCGGAGCATCCTGGAGTTCATCGGGGCGTCCTTTCCGCGTGGTCACACCAGGCGCGTTCCCAGCGCCGGGTCAGCGCCGGGTAGACGACGAGGTACCTGAAGGGCGCGATGGCGGCCATGTAGAGCCGTCCGAACAGGCCGTTGGGCTTGACGAGGACGGCCATCCTCAGTTCGTGGTCACCGTCGGCGCCTCGAACCCAGCCCAGGTGCATCACGGTGTGCACGGTCCTGTTCGCCAGTTCCCTGGCGGACTCGGTGTCGAGTTCGTAGACCGCCTTGAGCGGCATGGTCGCGCTGTCGGCGCCACGGGGGGCGTCGCGGAGGTCGTCGGGCAGGCGGTCGCGCAGCGAGCCGACCCGCGCGCCGACGCCCGAGGACGGCCTGTCCCAGCCGAGCAGCGCGCCGATCCTCCAGCGGAGGGTGAACAGGGACCGCGCGGGCCGGGGCAGCTTCGCGATCCCCCCGGCGGTTCGCATCGCCGCGAGCATCGTGGGGAAGTCGTCGGGCCCGGCGCCGGGGGTACGGAACGACCACACGTCCTCGACCGTGAAGTCCCCGGTGAGTTCGTGGACCCGCCAGGGCAGGCGGGTGTGCGCGGTTCCGGGGAGCCTCACGAGAGCCCCCGTGTCGCGTCCCAGTCGGCCATCATCGCCATCAGCGTCAGCCGGTTCAGCTCGGGCGTGGTCTCGGGGTCGAGTTCGCGGTAGCGGCGGTGCAGGTTGACCACGATCCGCTCGGCGTCCAGCCAGGTGGCGTACTCCCCGAGGTCGACGGTCTTGGCCGCCTCCGCGAAGGGGACGCCCCGGGCGTGGGCGGCGTCGGCCTGCTCGACCACATGGGTGAGGTAGCCGCGTACCGCGAGAACGCCGTCGGGGTCGGTGACCGGGCCGTGGCCGGGGACGATCGTGTGGGCGCCGGTGGCGATCATCCTGTCGCAGGCGGCGATCCAGTTGCCGACCGGCCCGCTCCACACGATGGGCGTGCAGCCGACGAACAGCAGGTCCCCCGCGAAGAGCACCCCCGCGTCGGGCACGTGCACGACCGTGTCGGCGCCGGTGTGGGCGGGACCGAGGTTCGTCAGACGTACCTCACGCCCTCCGACGTCCAGGGTGAGCTCCCCGTCGTAGGTCCGGTCGGGCAGCCGCAGACGGATGCCGCCGAAGTCGAAGGGCCCGAACCGCTCACGGAGGTAGGAGGTCGCGGGGCCGACGTCCATGACCTGGGTGGCGGTCAGCAGCTCCGCGGGCATCTCGTGCGGCATCTCCGCACCGGTGGCCGTGGCGGCGACGATCTCGACACCCTCGCCGAGCAGTTGGTTGCCGTGGGTGTGGTCGCCGTTGGAGTGGGTGAGGACGGCGTGGGTGAGCGGGTGCCGAGCGGTGACGTGACCCATCGCGTGGAGCATCTCGGCCGTCAACGGAAGGTCGAACAGGGTGTCCACCAGGATCGAGGCGCCCTCGCCCGCGACCAGCCCGGCGTTGCTCAGGCCGTACCCGCCGTCGGGCAGCAGCCAGGCCCACACGTCCGCGCCGACCTCGTGCAGACCGCGCGTGTAGGGCAGCCGCGACGGCGCCCTGTTCACCCGGGGCCGCGGCGGACGCCGGTCGGGGTTCTCCCGAGGCGTCAGCGCGTACGGCCTGGCCGACGCGCGAACCGTCTGCCGGGTACGGCCCAGCCCCTCGACGGCCAGCTCGACGACGTCGCCGTCCTTCAGCCAGCCGGGGAAGGAGGCCGGGTCCGCCAGGGACAGGTGCTCGACGAGGCAGCAGCCGGGCACCGTACCCGAACCGAACACGTCACCGGGCACCAGGTCGACACCGCGTGAGGCGTAGGAGACGACCTCGCCGAAGCTCCAGTCCATGGAGTCCGTACGGCCCGAGCCGATGACCCGGCCGTTGACGGTCGCCTCGACCCGCAGCGTGAGCCTGCCGTCGCGAAGGTAGGGCTCAAGCTCGTCCGGGGTGACCAGGAACGGGCCGAGGGTGGTCGCGCCGTCCTTGCCCTTGGCCTGGCCGATCGCCAGCGCGGCCTCGTGCGTCTGCAGGTCCCGCGCCGACCAGTCGTTGTAGACGGTGTAGCCGACGATGCGCTCCTCGGCCTGCTCCGGGGTGAGGTCCCGGCCGCCGGGGCCGATGACCGCCGCGATCTCCAGCTCGAAGTCGAACCAGGAACTGCCCGGGGAGATCGCCACGTCGTCGTACGGCCCGACGACCGTCGAGGGAGCGGCGAAGTAGAAGGCCGGGATCTGGTACCAGGCGTCCTTGAGCGTGCGTGGCTGCCCCATGGCCTGTTGGCAGTTGCGCATGTGGTCCAGGAAGCACAGGCAGTCGCGCATCGAGGGCGGACGCGGGATCGGCGCGCGCAGCCTGACCCCGGCCAGCGGGACCGTGTGCGCCTCCGAGGTCAGTGCCGCCTCTCCTGCCGCGCGCAGCTTCTCCGAACCCTGGCCGATGAGGTCGATCAGGCTGACACCCGGCCCGATCGGGTGGATCCGGTCGTCGTCGACCACTCCGACGCGGTCGCCGTCGTCCGTTTCGTAGGTGACCCAACGCATGGATGCCTCTTTCTATGTTGGGTGACACAGAATATATCGATCAGCACTTGGTAGGTCATCGGGCATACCTGGTTTGATGGGTCACATGGCCACGCGACGTACCGAGATGACGCAGGAGAGCCGCCGGCTGCTGGTGATGGCCGCGTCCGAACTCTTCGCCGAGAAGGGCTACCGGCAGACGAGCTTCATCGACATCGCCGACCGGGCCGGTATCAGCCGTGGCTCCATCCCCTGGCACTTCGGCAACAAGCTGGGCCTGCTTGAGGCGGTGATCGACGACCGCCTCGACGCCATGCTGACCGCCTTCGGCCCGGCCTCGACTTCCGGCCCGGCCTCAGGAGGCTCGGCTTCCGGCCCGGCTTCAGAAGGCTCGGCCACAGGGGAGGTGCGCGGCGACCCGCTGGAGCAGGTGATGGCCTTCATCCGCATGCCCGTCGCACGCCTGTTCATCACCCTGCTCGCCGAGGCCGTCGAGGCCGACTCACCGATCCGCGACCACTACGCCCGGCTCCACGTGGCCCTCAGGGAGGCCGTACGAGCCTGGATCCCGGAACACGCCGTTCCCCCGGGAACCACCCCGGAGGCGTTCACGGTCGTCCTGGTGGGAACCGTCATCGGCATCCACGCCCAGTGGCGGATAACCCCGGAAGCGGTAGACCTGGAAGCCGTCCGCACCGCCCTCCGCGCCCTGCTTCCCACGGTCCTGGAGAGCACCGGGACCGACCGGGAGTGACGAGCGACCAGGATGCCGGAGTCGAGACGACCCACTGGAGGCCGCGTTGCGAACCCTTCAGGGTGATAAGTGAGCCGAAGATAAAGTCCCAGGTCAGGCATCGCAGGAGCGGGATTCGCTCGCGGGCGCCAGAGGCCGAGACGAGACATCGGTGCACGGCTCGGTCATACCGATCCCCTCGTTGAAGGCGTCAGACCAGATCCGGTAGCAACTGAGGTACGGCGAGCACCCTCAAAAGTGAGCGTTTCAGCTGGGCCGGTGTTGTTCGGGTTGGGGTGGCAGGACGATGCGGTCCACGCGGATGGCGCGGTCGGATGGGATGACGATGGGGTCGGCAACCTCGACCACTCGGCCCTGGGCGAGGGTGCGGCGAACGATGGAGAAGACGGGGATTCCGCTGCCGATGCCGAGGGTCGCGCCCTCCTGGGCGTCGGGCATGCGGGCGGTGGTCTCCTCGGTGATCTCGTCGACCTCGATGTTGAGGGTTCTGAGCTGGGCGATGTTGCCGCCGGGCCAGGGTTCGTTCTTCGGGTCGGCGACGGCGGTGCCCTCGACGTCGGCGGCCAGCAGGCAGGAGCGTGAGGTCTGGGAGGGCAGGCCGTTGGCGTAGAAGACGAAGCGGCGTTCCAGGACCCTGGTGCCGGGTTCGACGCCGAACAGGGCGGCCAGGCGTGGGTCTGCGGTGATCCACTGGTAGGCCTTGTCGAGGCGGTATTCCGACCATCCGATGCCCGCGTCCCGGGTGAAGGAGGTCTGGGGTACGGTCTGCGGTCCGGCGTCGGCGAGGTAGCGGTCCATGGAGATCCGGCGGACCGGTGGGCGTTCGCGGACGGTGGTGCCGCCTCGGCCGCGTGTTTCGACGAGTCCTTGGCCTTTCAGGTCGTCGATGGCTTTGCGGATGACGATCTCGGAGACGCCGTAGCGCTGGGCGAGGTCGGCGTGTCTGGGCAGTCGTGTTCCTGCGGGAAGGTCACCTCGCAGGATCGCCTCGCGCAGCTCGGCCGCGACGTGTTCGTAGGCATGACCCCGCACCGGTTCTCCCTTTCTTGGAAGGATCTTTGTCGAACGGCTTGACAGGCACGATACCGGTCTCCATTCTCGTATACGCCAATCAGTTAACGTATACGAGAACGGGGGCTGGGTGACAACTCCACACGATCCGGCACATCTCGCACGCCTGACATTCCGATGGCGTGACGAGCACTGGCACCTCATCGAGGAACCGGAGCCCATCGTGGTCATCGTCAGCGACCGCCTGTCGAAAGGGGACCGATACCCCACAACGGAGAGCGCCGAAAGCGCCTTCTGGGACTCGGTGACAGGCGCCCTCCTCGCTCACTCCGAGCGCCTGGCCAGCGCACAGTGGCCAGGCGCGGAACTCGCCGTCATCCGCGACCACGGCGACCACGTCCACCTGGCGGAGAAAACCATCCGAAGCGGTTGCCCACCAATATGCCAGGCCTGGACGCTCACCGACGCCGCGACCGGCATCACCGCCTTCCTGCGCCGACTACGTCTACTGGCCGAGAAGGAACTCTCCGACCACGCAAGTCCTTGATCTCGGAAAAGCACAACAGCACCCCAGGCCAAGGGCGCTGACCGCAAACGTTCGGTGATCGAAACGGATGATCGCACCCGCCCTACCAGCGTGGCCACCAACCGGAAGACACCTACGGCCACGCCAACCGCGTATCGAACACCGCACTGAGCACTTCCCGAAACAGGGCCTCTACCCGGAAACCGCTACCACCCGACAGGCCCTTGAGCAGAAGAGGAGGTTCGATTCATGGAGACTCCGGCCTGCCAGACGATCCCTGGCTGGCGGTTGATCATCAGTGATGCCGGACGGTTCTGGGCGATCCGCAATCGGGCGTTCCCGAGTACGGCGTTGCGGGCCGGTGTGGAGCCGACCGTGGACGCCGACACCTTCGAGGAGGTCCGGGAGGCCGTGGCCGCGCAGGAGGAGAAGGCCCGGGAGGCCGTCGCGGCTGTTGAGGGGGTGCCTTCGTGACCGGGCGGCATCGGGACGGCCTGCCGTACGCGCCGGTGTATCGGCGGGTGTGGGACGGGCCTGCGCGGGCTGAGGCCGAGCGGATCGACCAGTCGTGGGCGGACTGGACGGTTCTTTACAGCCTGGGGCGACGTTCCTTCTACGCGATGGCCTCCTGGGACGGTCCGCGTCCGGTGATCGTCGAGGACTCCACTTCCGAGGGGTTGGAGGAGCGGATGCGGGAGGCGGAGATGATCCGGGCGATTCGGCTCGCGCCACCTTCACTGGCTCGACGGGGACGCCTTACCTCCGAGGTGGCGAGGGTCGGTGGACGGCGTTCGCCGGGCGGGAGGGCGGCGTGATGCTACTTCCCGCAGGGCCTCGTCAAGTTTCTAAGTTTTCGGATCGAACCTGTGACTCCGTACAGACGGCTCACCCGGACTGGCTCGTCTTCCACAGCTCGCGGTCCGGCCTGTGGAGCGCCTACCGGAGCGTCCTGCCCAGCAGGCCGTACCCCGGGGACGTGCTGCTGGTGTGTGCTGCATCCGCCGAAGAACTGGACCGCAAGCTGAGCGCCCGGACGCCCCCGATGGTGCCGCCGAGCATTCAGGCCGTCGCCGTCGCCCGTGCCCTGCAGACTCGGGCCGCTCGGGCCTCCCGGGTTGTTCAGGCCGTATGTGCTGGTCAGGCCGTTGTGTCGGGTCGGGCTACGGCGTTGCGCAGACTGCTGCGCTCGTGAAGCCGGTACGGCGGGCGGAGGACGTCATCCCACCCGTCGCTCGCCGTACTCCATGACGTGCGGCTCAGGTAGGAGGGACCTGAGCCGCACACCTCCTCAAGACGGTTCCCATGCACGCTGGCGTGCTGGGGAAGGGGAGTCGTCTGGCGCACCGGCCCCGAGTGTGTGGGGCCGGTCCTCCTCCAGGGTGCCCGGCCGCATGCTCCCCGGCTCGGGGCCGGGCACCCACCCCCACTTCCACTCCCTAACCAGGGACGACCATGACCGACGACGAACGGCGCCTGATCGACCTGCTCATCAGCACCCACCCCGCCTGGCGGTACGAGGAACGGAACCTGCCCGGACTCCCCAGGTGGTGGGCCGTCCGCTACGAACCCCTGCGCCTCGACCAGCGCAAAGCCGGGGCCCGCGACGTGCTCGGCCGTACGACCCTGCACCGGCTCGTCCGCGCGCTCGCCCGGCACGACCAGATCCTGCACACCCTCCGCTACTGAAGGAGCCCCCATGTCCCCGCTCAAGGCCGTCGCCCCCGACGGCACCTTCTCCACCGGACCGGACACCACCGAACGACTCCTCACCCCCGGCGAGGTCGCCCGTATCTTCGGCGTCGACCCCAAGACCGTCAACCGGTGGGCCCTCACCGGGAAGATCCCCTCGGTCAGAACCCCCAGCAACCAACGCCGCTACCGCGAAACCGACATCAAGGCTCTCCTCAACGCTTCTCCTGTAGTGGTGCGAACCCTTCAGGGTGATGAGCGACCGGGCGACATGGCCACCGGTATCCCGCGCCTTCCGTAGTTGCGAACCCTTCAGGGTGATGAGGGACCCATCGGCCGCGGAGAGCGGTTCGCCGTTCCGCAGTGTTGCGAACCCTCCAGGGTGATGAGGGGACCGGGAGAGCGCTTCGTTCACACCGAAGAGGTCACTGGTAACCCTCCAGGGCGATGAGGGACCCGAGGTAAAGTCCCAGGTCAGGCAGGTTAGGTCGAAGGTGGGATCGGCTGATTCTGCGGCAGTCCGGCGGTAGTGCAGAAGTGCAAGTCAGGGCGTTGATCATTTTGTGGATGTGGCTGGGTCGTATGACGGTTCTTCCCTCCTCCCGGCAGCGGCCCGGTCCTCAGGAACCTGTCTGGAGGCCACTGTGTCACACGGCGCCCTCTCCACGACATGCCCATGTGATCCGGTGAGCAAGGCCGTACCCGTCACAGGGGGAGCCACATGATCCGGAGGCCGACGTGGCCTTCCGTGGGGTGGCGGAAGGCGCCGGGGGCCGTGCCCAGGGTGGTGAAGCCCAGGCTCTCGTAGAGGTGGATCGCGCTCCTGTTGCTGTCCGCGACGGCGTTGAACTGGATCGCCGCGAACCCCTCCCGCCTCGCCCAGGTGATCATGTCCGTGACGAGGGCGCGTCCGACGCCCAGGCCCCGTGCCTCCCCCGCGACCATCAGGCTGCCGGAGGCGATGTGGTCGCCGGGGCCGGGCCGGTTGGCGTACATGTTGGCGGTGCCGAGCACCAGGTCACCGTCGACCGCGACGACCACCCTGGCCGGGGCCGGCAGGAGCCAGAGCTTCCTGGCGTCGTCCTCGCTCATGGCGGGGTCGTAGGTGAAGGTCTCCTGCGCGGTGACGACGTCGTGGACGATGGGCCAGATCCGCGGCCAGTCCTCCTCACGAGCCTCGCGGATCACGGGAACGGGACGCTTCGGGTCAGCCACGGGAGCCACCGCCGACCTGGAAGGCCCAGGAGACCCGAAGAGCTCGAAGACCAGTGATACGTGACTGTGTCATCCCCCTAGCCTCCTACATCAGAGGCGTCCGATGACCTCGCGGGTCAGGTTCTCGCACAGCGCCCAGATCGTGTCCTGGTTGCGGCGGTTCAGGGCGCTCTCCGGCCAGGCCGTACGGCGGCACTTCATGCTGAAGTAGGCTCCGCTCACTCCCTCGACCTCGGCGCTTGAGGCCAGGTGGATGCTGGAGCGGGCGGGTTTGCCGAGGTCCGCGAAGAACCGGGGGGCGACCAGGCCCAGCAGCGGGACGATCGGGCGGTAGAGATAGGGGAATCCGGCCGCCTTCAGCGACTGGTTCATCGGCGTGTGGCCGTGCCCGGGGTAGGCCACGTTGACCGTGACGCCGGTTCCGGCCACCTCCTCGGCGAAGCGCAGGCTCATCGCCATCTGCATGGTCTTGGTGTGGTTGTACTGGGCGAAGGTCCACCCCAGATAGCGCCGTTCCGCCTGGAGGTTGTCCAGGTCGATCGGGCCGCCGGGGATGCCCCCGGTGATGTTGACGACCCGGCCGACGAGCAGCGGCAGCAACAGACGGGTGAGTGTGAACGGCGCCAGCACGTGGGCGGCGAAGGTGGTCTCCACCCCGTCTTCGGTGAGCGTACGGCGTGGCGGGTTGGCGCCGACGTTGTTGACCAGCACGTCCAGCCGGTCGCAGCGTTCGGCCACCCGGGCGGCGAGGGCCGCCATCTCACCCAGGCGGGTCATGTCCGCCGCGAGGGCCTCGACCTGGCCGCCGCCCGCGCCCAGTTCGTCGGCCGCCCGCCGGGCGCGTACGGGGTCACGGCCGACGAGGATCACCCGGGCGCCCAGGGCGGCCAGCCCGCGTGCGGTCTCCTTGCCGATTCCTCCGGTGCTGCCGGTGATCAGGACGGTCTTTCCACGCATGAGAGCCTCCGATCCAAAGAGCGTCGCCCTGAATATGTCACCAAGTGCCAAGCTTGGCAATGAGTGTATGATTTTGGGTCATGGAGGGGTTACGAGATCGCACCAGGCGGGCGGTGCGCGCCGAGCTGGCCGCACGGGCGCTTGAGCTGTTCACCGAGCGCGGCTTCGACGAGACCACGGTCGACGACATCGCCAGGGCGGCCGGGATGTCCAAGCGGAGCTTCTTCCGCTACTTCCCGACGAAGGAGGACGCGCTTCTCGGAGAGCTTGAGGCGACGGCCGAGCGGGTCGCCCAGGAGATCTCCGCCCGGCCACCGGGGGAAGGGGCGTGGGAGTGCCTGCACACGGTGCTGCGCGCCTGGGAGGCGCACATCAACACGCAGATCGAGGTGCTGCGGCTCATCGAGTCCACTCCCCCGCTACGGGCCAGGCTCCTGCAGAAGCGTGACGAGGCCCGCGCCCTGATCGTCGAGGCGCTGACGGGGCGCGGCCTGTCCCCGCTGGAGGCCGACCTCGCCTCGGTCGCCGCCGGGGCGGCCCTCGACACGGTGGCGCGTGAATGGCTGCGCACCGGCGGCTCAGCCGACCGCCTGACCCTGACGGACCAGGTCTTCGCCATGCTCCGCCCGGCCTTCCTCAGCTGACCCGGCGAAGCCCCGGCGAGCCGTACGACCTTGGGAGGATCCAGGTCCTCAGCCGAGCCTCCCCAAGGCCGTACGGCCCCGCCCACCCCACGACGAGCCAGATCTCGGACCCCGGCCCCTCCGGGCAACCCCACAGCGCGCCGTACGGCCCCGGAAGGGCGTCATCGGGAAATCGCCCCTACCGGCGCCGAGAGGAATTCAGCCCCCGTGGCATTGTGAATTCCCACATCCGGTGTCAAAAGAATGCGACCACCGTTTTCCTGTTCCTCCGCGATTGTTCCGAGCAGGGGATGTCAGTTCCGACATAACAGGCTCCCATTCGGGCGGCCCCGCGACGGGAAAGCCCGACGACCCGTTCGGTCCGACCGCCGTACGGGCCTTCCCACGAGTTCGCACACACCGTTTCCGAAACAAGCCTGTAAGGACCGGTTGTCAACTCCCGTCGTCACCAGGGTTTTCACGGCGGCCGACCTGTTCCGAACGAACCGGGCCCCGGGGGACGCGGTCTCCCCCGCCTCCTGAGCCGCCAGGGCGAGGACACGGGCGGACGGCTCCAGGAGGCGGCGCGGGACTTTTCCCCTTCACCACGGCTCTCCCGCGAGGTCGAGGACCCGAACCCGTTTACCAGCCGACCGAAACCAATAAAGCCTCATCGAATTATGACATTGGGGTTCACCAGAACCAGGGTTTTCTTGTCCTTCTTAAACCAGAACAGGTTCTTCTCCACGAACAGGCCGGGAGGATGATCCTTCGGGTTCAGGGAAGCCCGAACGGGGAACAGCAGGCCGGAGCGGCGCGTGGCCGCGTCGTAGAGACCGCGTCCCCCGTTGCCCGCGTGGTCCGTCTGGTCAAGCAGAACGACACGGCCCAGGAAGGACGCCCCGCCCGTCGACCCCGGCATCGCGTGCAGGCCCGTCCCGTCACGTCGCCAGGCGTTGGAGCCGCCGTAACACCATGTGAGGCCGC
Organism: Streptosporangium sp. NPDC000239; assembly: GCF_040300765.1. Lineage (NCBI taxonomy): Bacteria > Bacillati > Actinomycetota > Actinomycetes > Streptosporangiales > Streptosporangiaceae > Streptosporangium > Streptosporangium sp. NPDC000239. Next base: position 419,430 of record NZ_JBEPEI010000004.1, read on the forward strand.
ACTCGTACCACGAGGTGTGTCCCGCCGGAGGGACCGCGTCCCTCGTCTCACCCGTGAGCGTGTTCCGCAGGTGCTCCATGGGACGGGGAACCGACTGGTCCGTCATGGTGCCCCGCCTGGGCCACCCGGCCCACGGCCACTCGACCAGCCACTGGCCCTTCGTCCCCTCGATGAGGGACACCTTCCCGCCCTTCAGCGGAACCCGGTAGACACCGCCCCCCGGCGGGGACCACACGACCGCGTCGTCTGCCACGGCCAGGCTCATCCCCTCGTAATTGTCGTCGTCGTCGATCGCGGCGGGGAACCTGGCGAGCCGCCGTGGCGTGCCGCCGGCGATCGACACCGTCCACACCTCGGTCGTCCGGCCCCGGGTGGTCGACCACGCCAGATGGCCGTCCCCGAAGGCCGGCGACCCGTCGATCGGCTCCTTCAACGACGCGATCAGGCTGAACCTCCGCCGGACGACGTCGTACGCCCAGAGCCCGTCGAACCGGTCCTTCCGCAGACTCTGCCCGACCACGATCCAGTCGGTGACGAACGTCTCCGGAGTGAACGTCCGGCCGCCGGGCCCTGTCGCCGGGACCTCGTGCACCGCGTCCGGCCACACCTGCCTGATCGGCGGGGGAAGGGCGCCGGAGGAGGACACGGGTCGCGGGGCCGTGACCAGCCGCGTTCGCGTTCCCACGACGACGACGCCGACCACGAGCACCATGGCCGCCGCGACCGCGACCGGCGCCCACCACCCGGGCCGCGCGAGCGGCCTGTGCGGTTCGGGGAGAACGCGGGGCCGTCCGTCGTCCGTCACGGCCTCGGCCCTGGCGGCCAGCGCGTCCCTGAGCCGATCCTCGATGCCGGTCATGCCTTTCCTCCCAGTTCGCGCTCAAGCCGTCCCAGAGCCCGTGAGACGGTGGACCGTACGGTGCTCTGCCCGAGCCGCGTCACCTGGGCGATCTCGGCGTCGGACAGGTCGAGGTAGTAACGCAGGACGAGGACCTCACGCTGCCTCCTGGGCAGCCTGCCGAGCGCGGCCAGCATCTCCTGGCGCGTCTCGCCCAGCAGCACGCTCGTCTCCGCGGAGTCGGAGCCGGAGCCGGAGGCCGAATCGGGGCCGATCGGCCAGTCCCTTCGCGTGAGCCTCAGCCTGGCGGCGACCCCGCGTCTGCGCAGCAGGGAGCGCGAGGCGTTCAGCACGCAGACGCGGACGTACGGCAGCGTGAGCGTCCCGGGGCGCCCGCCGTTCAGCGTGGCGGTGTGCAGCCTGGAGAAGACGTCCTGCACGACGTCCTCCGCGCTCTCCCTGTCCCCCACGAGCAGTACGGCCAGGCGGACCAGGGCGAGCCGGTGCTCGCGGTACAGGTCCGCCAGTACCGCCCGGGCACCGGGTGGCGCGGTCGCCTGAGCGACTGTCTCACCGTTCATGACCTAGGAACGCGCACCGGGCCCGATCCGCTGCACCGTCTTGGTTGTCCGCTGGTGAGGATTTTGCGAACCACATGCGGTGACAAGGTTGACGCGCGATGGAAACAGGGGGCGAGCCGCGCTGTGGAATCGGGGTCCGGGGTCGGTAGGGTCCCCTGTGTGCATGCCGAGATCCATGGCCACCGGGGAGCCCGCGGCCTCCGGCCAGAGAACACGTTGCCCGGCCTCGCCCACGCCCTGGAGCTGGGTGTCGACGCGCTTGAGTTCGACGTCGCGCTGACGGCCGACCGGCGCCTGGTGCTGACCCATGACCTGACGGTCTCCGCGGTCACCAGCGCCGACCGCTACCCCGCCTTCCCCGGCGACCCGCTGTTCCCCTACGTGGGCAGGCCCGTCGGGACTCTGACGCTGGCACAGTTACGCACCCTCGAATGCGGTGTACGGCTGCCGCTCGTCTCGGGTGACCGGTTCGTCGCCACCCAGGTGCCGGTTCCCGACACCCGTATGCCGACGCTGAGCGCCGTGCTGGCCCTGGTGAACGCCTACGGGGCCGACCGGGTGCGGTTGCACGTCGAGCTGAAGTCCGATCCGACGCGGCCCGACCTGAGCGCCGACCCGCGTGAGCTGACCGAGTTGGTGGTCGCCGAGCTGGACCTGCACGGCAGGCTCGGCGGGGCGGCGATCCTCAGCTTCGACTGGCGGATTCTCGGCGTCGCCCGCTCCCTGGTCCCGGCGATGCCCTGTTACGCGCTGGTCGAGCGGGCGACGATGGACCCGGCGTGGTTCGGCGGGCTCGATCTCGACGACTTCGGCGGCGACCTTCCGGCCGCCGCGCTGGCGGCGGGGGGAACGGTGCTCTCGCCCGACCACGTGCTGCTCGACGAGGAGTTGATGTCCGACGCGGCCAGGGCCGGGCTTCCGGTGGTCGCCTGGACCGTCAACGACCCGGCCAGGGCCGCGGTGCTGCTCGACCTGGGGGTCGCCGGGGTCGTCACCGACTATCCCGACCGGATGCGCGTGCTGTGGGCCGAGCGGGGCCTGCCGTTGGCCACCCCGCTCTCCCCGATGCGCGCGCCGGTCGGCTGACGTCACAGCCAGCCGTTGCGGCGGAACCCCCGGTAGAGCAGCGTGCAGACGATCACCATGACGCAGATCACGAGCGGGTAGCCGAAGACGGACTCAAGCTCGGGCATGTGCTTGAAGTTCATGCCGTAGATCCCGGCGATCATCGTGGGGACGGCCATGATGGCCACCCACGAGGAGATCTTGCGCATGTCCTCGTTGGCGAGGGCGTTCGAGCGGGCCAGCGCGGCCTGCAGGACCGAGTTGCACAGTTCGTTGGACGACTCGACCTGCTCGCAGACGCGGGCGAGGTGGTCGACGACGTCACGGAAGTACTCGCGCATCTCCGAGGGGATCATCCGGCGCTGGGCGAGCGTGGCGAGCGGTGACTGCAGCGGGGTCACCGACCGCTTCATCTCGATCATCTCGCGCTTGAGGTTGTAGATCCGGCCGATGTCGCGGGCGCTGACCTCGGCGAAGACCATGGCTTCGACGTCTTCGAGCTCGGTCTGCATGAGGTCGGCCACGGTGAGGTACTTGTCGACGACGTGGTCGGCGATGGCGTGCAGCACCCCGGTCGGGCCCCTGCTGAGGAGCTTGGGCTTGTCCTCAAGGCGCTGGCGCACCTCGGTCAGCGGGCAGTGCGTGCCGTGCCGTACGGTGACCACGAAGTCGGGGCCGACGAAGGCCATGATCTCGCCGGTGCCGATGATCTCGCTGGTCGCGGTGAGTTCGTCGTGGTCGAGGTAGGCGACGGTCTTCAGGACGACGAACAGCGAGTCGCCGTACCGCTCGACCTTCGGACGCTGATGAGCCTTGACGGCGTCCTCGACGGCGAGGGGGTGCAGGGCGAAGACCTCTGCCAGCCACTCGACCTCGGGGGCGTCGGGTTCGTGCAGGCCGACCCAGACGAAGGCGTTGCCCTTCTCCTGCGCGGCGTTGTGCTCGCGGACGAGTTCGAGGGCGTCGACGATGCCCAGGGCGTCGATCTTCTTGCCGTTGACGTAGGCGGCGTACTCGACGAGCGAGTCGCTCGGCGGGACACAGGGGGAGTTCGCACGGTCGGCAGCCGAGAGGCTGGGACGCGGGGTACGAACGGCACGTACGTGCTTGATGCGGGGGAACAGAAGCGAAGAGCGCATGTCAGGCCTTCCCGCCCGAACCGGCACTGATCGCACGCGACGTTGTGTCACCTCAACTCAAAGAGAATGCGTGCGCAGCCGGTCGGACACCGGTGTGGAGTGGTCGAGAGTGCGCACAGCACGTGTGCGCGAGCACGTACTGCTGGGATCGCCAGAGGTCATCCCCAACCACCTCCAATCAGCATCAGACACGCCAAAGCCGCCCAAACTTAGCACATGCTTGGGGGCGGACTCCCAGGATACCCTCGGTCACAAGGGGCGATCATGCGGAACCCAACGAAATTCATGTCCCGTTTACAGCTAGATCAGCTCTTTCATCAGGATATGTCACAGAGAAGATCGACACGCGGAAGTTCGTCAACCCCGGGCGGTACGCGGTCGAACACCTTGTCCACAGCCTGTGGACAGTCGTCCCATGCCCGGCGGATAAGCTCTCCCGAGTGCGCATTCTTGTGATTGGATCCGGCGGGCGCGAGCATGCCCTGTGCCGGTCTCTGGCGACGGACCCCCAGGTCACCGAGGTCCACTGTGCTCCGGGAAACCCGGGGATCGCGCGGATCGCGACCCTCCACCCGGTCACCCCGACCGACCCCGGGGCCGTCGCCGGGCTCGCGGAGGACCTGCGGGCCGACCTGGTCGTGATCGGCCCCGAGGCGCCGCTGGTCGCCGGGGTCGCCGACGCGGTCAGGAAGGCGGGCATCCCGTGCTTCGGCCCCTCGGCCGAGGCGGCCAGGATCGAGGGTTCCAAGGCCTTCGCCAAGGACGTCATGGCCTCGGCGGGCGTGCCGACCGCGCGCTCCCACACCTGTGAGACGCCCGAGGAGGCCGCCGCGGCGCTCGACGCGTTCGGCGCGCCATACGTGGTCAAGGACGACGGGCTCGCGGCGGGCAAGGGCGTCGTGGTCACCGACGACCGCGAGGAGGCGCTCGGGCACGCGGCGGCGTGCGGACGGGTCGTCATCGAGGAGTTCCTCGACGGCCCCGAGGTCTCGCTGTTCGCGCTCTGCGACGGCTCGACGGCCGTGCCGCTGCTGCCCGCCCAGGACCACAAGCGCGCCTACGACGGCGACAAGGGCCCCAACACCGGCGGCATGGGCGCCTACACGCCGCTGACCTGGGCGCCCGCCGACCTGACCGACCGGGTGATGGCCGAGACCGTCCTGCCGACCGTGGCCGAGCTGGCCGAACGCGGCACGCCGTACACGGGAGTGCTCTTCGTCGGGCTCGCGCTCACCAAGGACGGCCCGAAGGTGATCGAGTTCAACGCGCGGTTCGGCGACCCCGAGACCCAGGTCGTGCTCGACCGGCTCGCGACGCCGCTCGCCGGCCTGCTGCTGGCCTGCGCGAACGGCACGCTCGACCGGTTCGGTCCGCTCTCCTGGCACGAGGGCGCGGCGGTGACCGTGGTCGTCGCGGCGGAGAACTACCCCGCGGACCCGGTCAAGGGCGATGTCATCGAGGGGCTCTCCGAGGTGGCGGACGACGCCTACGTGCTGCACGCCGGGACCGCCGCCGACGGCGACCGTGTCCTGTCGGCGGGCGGGCGGGTGCTCAGCGTGGTCGGCACCGGAGCCGACGTCGCCGCCGCCCGCGAGGCCGCCTACCAGGCGGTCGGCCGCATCCGGATGCGCGGCTCGCACCACCGTACGGACATCGCGGTCCAGGGCCTCTGAGCCCCGGCTCCGCGAAGGCCCGGCGTCCCGGGGCACAGGGACGTACCGTCGAATCGGCACACCCCGAGGGCCGGGAACACTCCCGGCCCGATCCCCCACGGCCCGCGCCCAACGGAGGAACGATGTCGCTCGACGCAGTCTCCCCGGAACGGATCGGCGACACCGGCGTCCTGCGCTGGCCCGGCATCTGGCGCGTGTACGTGGCGACCCGCAGCGAGGAGATCAGGGCCGACGCCGAGCGCGCGCTGACCGCGTGCGAGCGCACGGGCTCGTCCGCCTCGGCGGGCGAGGGCATCGGCACGCACCTGGCCCGCGCCGAGTCCTACGCCAGGAGCAGGCACGGCCTGCGCCGCTGGCTGACCGGTCACGCCGTCGAGGGCGCCTGGTCGAACGTCAACAGCGCGACCGTGATGCTGTACGGCGTGCTGCCGACGCCCGAGCTGTGCGGCCGGGCGACCGAGGTCCTCGCGATCGGCAGGGCCTACCTGCCCGGAGACGACCCCAGGCTGGTCCAGCTGCAGGCCAGGATCGCCGCCGGAGACCTGGGCGAGGGTGACCGGCCGCTGATGCAGTCGGTGCTGCGGGCGGCCTACACCGCGCAGGCGATGGAGAGCGGCCGGGTCCGCAGCTTCCGCAACCTGCTGCTCGGCGGGGTCCTCATGCTGTCGGTGATCGTGTTCGGCCTGGTGGCGGTCGGCGCCATCTGGCCGGACGCGGTGCCGATGTGCGGCAACCAGTCGGTGGTCCAGGCCCAGGGCCTGATGCCCGCCCAGATCTGCCCGACCGGCGGCCACCGGCCCGGTCACGGCGACGTCCCGCTCGTCGCCCTGGTCGGCGTGCTGGGCGCGGCGCTGTCCAGCGCGGCCTCGCTGTCCACCCGCGCCGACCTGTCCACGCGTTACTCGCTGGCGGTCGCCCAGACCCTGCTCAAGGCGCCCGCCGGGGTGGCGACGGCCGTGCTCGGGCTGCTGATCCTGAACTCCGGGTTCGTCCCGGGCATGTCCGGGCTCGGCTCCCAGCCTGCGATCCTGGTCTGGGCCATGGTCTTCGGGTACGGCCAGCAGGTCGTGACCCGCTTCGTGGACCAGCGGGCCGACACCCTGCTGACGGCCGCCTCCCCGCTGACCCCCTCGGGCAGGGGCACCCGTACCGCGTGAATAAACTCTGGCCGGTGACGCAGGCGTCGCACGGCCCGCCCGGCGGGGCACACGAACCGCGGGAGCTTTCACGGCCGAGTGGAAATTGTCATGTGGGAACCGTCGAGACTTTCGCGCGGAAGCTTCTGGTCAGTCCGCTGACCGGGTCCGGTTTCCCCACGAAATAGCAGGTTCAGGGGCATCCAACGGCTAGTGTTGGCCGACGCCTTCCGGCCACCGCCCCCCATGTCGTACGAATATCGTCCCCCACCCCCAAGGAGCATGAAGCATGGTCCGTTACCGCGTGCGCGGTGGCAATCCCCTCCGTGGAACCGCCTTCATCCAGGGCGCCAAGAACGCCGTGCTTCCCATGATCGGCGCGGCCCTCCTGGCGCCCAGAGGCCGTACCGTGCTGCGCAACGTCCCCATCATCGAGGACGTCCGCCGCGCGGTCGAGCTGGCCGAGGCCGTCGGCGCCAAGGTCGAGCTCCACGAGGCCGAACGCACGCTGGTGATCGACGCCTCGACGCTGAGCAGCCCCGTGCTGCCCGCCGAGATCGCCCGCCGGTTCCGCGGCTCGGTGCTGTTCGTCCCGGCGCTGCTGCACCGCCTCGGCGAGGCCGTCATCGAAGGGGTCGGCGGCTGCAACCTGGGCAGTCGCAACCTCGACTTCCACTACCTGGGCTACAAGCGGCTCGGCGCGGTAGTGGACGAGGGCGACGCCGTCATCCACGTCAAGACGGCGGGCTTCACCGGCGCCACGCTGTACCTCGACACCCCCTCGCACACCGGCACCGAGAACCTGATCATGGCGGGCGTCCTCGGGCGCGGCACGACCGTGATCGAGAACGCGGCCCTTGAGCCCGAGGTCCTCGACGTGATCGAGATGCTGACCAGGATGGGCGCGCGGATCAGCGGCGGCGGGACCGGCTTCATCACCGTCGAGGGCGTCGACGAGCTGCAGGCCGTCGAGCACACCGTGATGCCCGACCGGCTCGACGCCGGCGTGTTCGCCATGGCCGCCGCGATCACCGGCGGCGAGGTCAACCTGGTCGGCGCCGACCTGGACCACCTCGGTGTCGTCCGTTACAAGCTGGAGCAGATGGGGGTGGAGTTCGCCGACCACGGCGCCGTGCTGCACGTGCGCAGGGACCGCCCGCTGCGCCCGATCAACGTGATCACCGACACCTACCCCGGCTTCGCCACCGATCTGCAGTCGCCGATCATGACGGTCGCCTGTCTCGCGGACGGCGCGAGCTACATCCACGAACGGATTTTCGACGGTCGGTTCGCATTGGCCGCAGAACTGAACAAAATGGGCGCCGACATCGAAGTGAAGGAGAACAGCGCCGTCGTCCGGGGCGCCACTCCGCTCACCGGAACCGACGTCACCGCCCATGACCTGCGCTCCGGCATCGCCCTGGTCCTGGCCGGTCTGGCGGCCCAGGGAGAGACCGTGATCGGGTCAGGATATCTCATCGACCGGGGCCACTCTTATCTGGCCGAGCGTATGCAGGCGCTGGGCGCGGATGTCCACCGAGAGATTTCTGCCTGATAATCAACCGGTTTCAGTCTCCCAAAAAGCGCTCTGACCTGTGTAAACACTGTCAGTCAGGGTTTAGACCGTGGGTTCCTCCAAGAATTGACCTCTAAACGGGCGTGACATTACGGCCCTCGCAAGCGATCGTTCCAAAAGAGAGCCGAATCAACAGGGACGGCAGGATGGGACGAACATTGGTCGAGCGGGCCGAAGAAACTCCACGAGTGTCACGCCCGGGTGCCATGACACCGGACCTCACTATCGGTGTGGTGGGCCCCCATGACCTCGTAGAAAGAGTGATGCTTATGGGACATGCGGCGGCACCTCTGCCGTGCCGCCTGGTGGCCGCTGCGTACCGGGACGAACAGGAGGCGGCCGACAAGGTGACCCGCCTCGGGGCGGGAGTCGACGCCTGTCTGTTCGCCAGCCCGGTTCCCTACGACCTGGCCAGACGATCGGGGGTGCTGACGATGCCCGCGACGTATGTCCAGCTCGGCGGCGCGGCACTGATCGCCGCGTTGGCCAGGGCAGCGTTGGACGAGCGGATCGACCCCAGGAGGGTCAGCATCGACGTGCTCGGACGGGCCGACATCGAGGAGGCCTACGCCGACCTCGGGCTGCCCGCCGGGGACGTGCACAGCCGCGACGAGCCGGGAGCCACCGGCACGATCGCGTCCTTCCACGAGCGCCTGGCGCGCCAGGGGAACACCAGCGGGGCGCTCACCTGCCTGCCCGCCGTCGCCGACCGGCTGCAGACGGCCGGGGTTCCGGTGGTCAGGATCCGCCCCACCTCCGCCGCGGTCCGTACGGCGCTGCACACCGCGGCGCTGCTCGGGGCGCACCACAGGCTGGAGGAGTCTCAGCTCACGGTGGTGCTGGTCGAGGTTCCCACGCTCCGCGAGCCGGTCCGCAGGGCCGCGCCGCGCTACTGGCGTGACGAGCTGAGGCTGTCGCTGCACAGGCTGCTGGTGCAGGAGGCGAACCGCATCAACGCCTCGGTGACCGCGGTCGACGACCACAGCTACATGGTCACCGCGACACGCGGCTCGGTCGCCACGGCGACCGAGGGCTTCCGGGTGCTGCCCTTCGCGGCCCGGGTGCGTGACGAGCTGGGGCTGGCGGTCGAGGTCGGGGTCGGCATGGGCCGTACGACGCATGACGCCGAGTCGCACGCCAGGGCCGCCCTGGCGCGCACGCAGGCGGGCAAGCAGGCCCAGGGCTTCGCCGTCGACCGGGAGGGCAGGGCGCTCATCCCGGCGCCCAGGATGCCTCCGCAGGGCGGCGGGCCGCTGAAGCCCAAGGGCGTGGAGGTGCTGGCACGGCTGGCCGCCAAGCTGGAGGGCGGGGACACCGTGGTGGACGCGGAGGGCGCGGGCAAGATGCTCGGCGTCACCCCGCGTACGGCACGGCGGTTGCTGCGCACGCTGGTCGACGAGGGGCTCGCGTGGCCGCTTCCGCCGAACCGCACTCCGCAGCCCGGTCGTCCACGCCAGCTCTACCGGCTGATCGTGGAGAAGCTGGGAACCCGCTGAGGTCCGCCGAGACCGCCGAGGCCGCCGAGTTCGCTGCCGCGGCTGTCGAGGCTCCCTTCGACGCCTCCCACGAAGTCCCCACCGGAGTCCCTGCCAGGACTTCGGAGACCCCTGGGGCTTCCGGGGCGGAGAAGGGCTGTCCGGGCTCCGCCGAGGCCACTGAGACCGTTGAGGTCGCAGCCTCCGCCGGGGCCCCTGTCGCGGCCTGGGCCGCGACCTTCGTGTGTCCGTGGCTCCGGGGCCTGCGCCGTACTGCAGCACGGCCCATGCCCCGGGGCCGCCGCGCCGTCACCCTCCGGGTCCGCGAGGACATCCGGGGGTGACGGCGCTTGCTGTTTCCGAGGTTCGGGAGGGTCGTCTCAAGGACTGAAATCCGCGAGAGGTTTCTCCATATAAGGGGATATTGTCAGGAGCTATGGCTTATGACGCTGCTGACAGACGCACGTCTCTCCTCGTCTGGGGCGCGCTGGCGATCGTCTACGTGGTCTGGGGTTCCACCTATCTCGCCATCCGGGTGGTCATCGAGACGCTTCCCCCGCTGCTCAGCGGAGCGATGCGCTTCACCTCCGCCGCGGTGATTCTCAGCCTGGTCATTCTGCTGCTGAAGGGACCGGGCCCCTTCAGGATGACGGCCAAGCAGTTCGGCGGCGCCGCGCTGGTCGGCGTGCTGCTGCTGACCGCGGGCAACGGCCTGGTCGCACTGGCCGAACAGCACATCTCCAGCGGCCTGGCCGCGCTGCTGGTCGCCTCCGTGCCGCTGTGGCTGGTGATCCTGCGCGTCGTCGCGCGGGACAGGCCCCGGGCGCTGACCCTGGCCGGGGTGCTCGTCGGGTTCGCCGGTGTCGCGGTGCTCTCCCTGACCGGGGCGAGCGGCGCGTCGAACGGCACGGCGATCACGATCATCCTGCTGGCCTCGATCTCGTGGTCGGTGGGCTCGTTCCTGTCCTCGCGCATCCCGATGCCCGCCGACCCCTTCGCGGCCAGCACGGTCGAGATGCTCGTGGGCGGCGTCGGACTGACGCTGGTCGGCACGGTGTCGGGCGAGCACCTGAACCTCGCGGCCGTCTCCGGGCGCTCCTGGATCGGGCTCGCCTACCTCATCGTGATGGGCTCGCTGGTCGGCTTCACCGCCTACGCGTGGCTGCTGGGCAACGCCCCCATCTCCCTCGTCTCGACCTACGCCTACGTCAACCCCGTCGTCGCGGTCGTCCTTGGCGGACTCATCCTGAGCGAGGTGGTCACCGGCTCGATGGTCGTCGCGGGCCTGGTGATCGTCGTCGGCGTGGCGCTGGTGGTCTCGACCGAACGCAGGAAGGCGCCGGTCGTGACAGAGAAGGAACCCGCCCCCGCGTAGGGACGGGTTCCTACAAAAGGGACCACAGGGGCCTGAGAGCCCCGTGGGAGCCCTGGGACACTCCAGGGGACTTCCCCCCAGGGCCCCGGGTGCGTCAGCCCTTCAGGAAGGCCTCCGCGACGGCCAGGAAGGTGTCGTTGGCCTCGGGGGAGCCGATGGAGACGCGGGCGCCCTCACCCTCGAAGGGACGCACGGCGACGCCCTCGGCCGCGCAGGCCCCGGCGAACTCAAGGGTGCGCCCGTCCAGGCGCAGCCAGACGAAGTTGGCCTCGGTGACCGGCACCGTCCACCCCTGGGAGATCAGCGTGTCACGGACCCGGTCGCGCTCCTTGACCACGGTATCGACCCGTTCGAGCAGCTCGGCCTCGGCCTCAAGCGAGGCGACCGCGGCCACCTGGGCGAGGTGGTTGACCGCGAAGGGCACCACGGTCTTGCGGACGGCCGCGGCGACGGGTTCGTTGCCGATCAGGTAGCCGACCCGCAGCCCGGCCAGGCCGTACGCCTTGGAGAAGGTGCGCAGCACGGCCACGTTGGGCCGGTCGCGGTAGATCGTGAGACCGTCGGTGACGTCGGTGTCCCTGACGTACTCGCGGTATGCCTCGTCGAGGATGACCAGCACGTCCTCGGGGACCCGGTCGAGGAAGGCCGCCAGCTCGGCCGAGCGCACGACCGTGCCGGTGGGGTTGTTCGGGTTGCAGACGAAGATCATGCGGGTCTGCGGGGTGATCGCCTCGGCCATGGCGTCGAGGTGGTGCGTCTCGTCGGCCAGCGGGACCCGCACCGAGGTGGAACCCGACAGGTCGGCCATCAGCGGGTAGGCCTCGAACGACCGCCAGGCGTAGATCACCTCGGCCCCCGGCTCGCCCACGGTCTCGAAGAGCTGCTGCAGCAGCGTCACCGAGCCCGCGCCGACCGCGACGTGCTCCGCGGGCACGTCGTAGCGCTCCGCCAGCGCGTTGGTCAGCGCGCCCACCCCGGGGTCGGGGTACAGATGAGCCTGGGCGGCCGCCTTGGAGATCGCCTCGACCACGGAGGGAAGCGGACCGTAGGGGGATTCGTTCGAGGACAGCTTGAAGGACCGGCCGTCGGCTGACACCACGGCCTTGCCCGCCCGGTAGGGGGGCACGGTGTCCAGAATCGCACGGAAACGAGGCATGACCTTACTTTATGAGGAGCAGGCGGATGGGGCATCCTCCTGGAATGCCGGAGCGGAGGCCTCCGAGCAGGTCTCCGAGCCGAACGGGTGAAAGATGTCCGGCCGGCGACCGGACGTGGGATGTCCGGTCGCCGGCCGGTAGACGCCGGTTCCACCCCCCCGGGGACCCGGCGCCTGTCCATGGGCGTTTCGCGGTCAGGCGTCCCCTGAGGAGACCACCGACAGCGGGAGGATCGGCTGTTCCGTCACGGTCAGGCTGATCAGGTCGACCAGCCTCAACCCCCGTGACACCGTACGGCGGGCGGCCCAGTCCTCCAGGTCGGCGGCGAGCAGCGCCGCGACGAACCAGGCCTCGGCGGGGCCGACCGGGGAGGGCCCTCTGCGGCGCTCACTGCTCCAGTAGGCCTGCAGGTGCCCGGGAGTGGCGGAGGCGGCCAGCCGCCTGGCCCTGACGTCGGAGTGGGTGAGGTCCTCGGGGCCCGAGGAGATGGGTTCGAGCACCGCGGTCGCGCCCTCGACCGAGCAGCGCTGCCAGGCGATCGAGCGTTCGGTGAGCAGGACGTCGGCCTTGGCCCACTCGGCGGGCGGGTGGTCGTCCTGGCACCAGCTGACGGCGGCGCAGCCGAGGGCGGCGTCCGGGGTCGGCACCCGGTGGACCTCGGCGCCGATCCGCGCGAGCAGTTCGGACAGCGCGAGCGCGATGGCTCCGCCGCCGACCACGGCGACGGGACCCGGCCAGGAGCGGGGTTCACGCTCGACCAGCAGCCCACGGTCCTCGAAGGTCCGCAGCGTTCCCGGGTCGAGCTGGTCGAGGTCTCCGCCGATCTCCTGCTGGACGGGGAGGAACTCGCCCGCGGCGGTCCGCAGCACCGTCACCTTCGCGGACTCCTCGGGTACGGCCCGGCCCACGCGGCGTTCCGCGTGACCGTTGCCCGCCCCGGCCCGCAGTCGCCCGCGGGGCTCGGTCTCGGAACGTCCCGTCGTGCCCGCCGCCTGCCGTACCGTCCCGGTCGTCACCGAGAAGATCTCCACGCCGGGCGCAAGTGTCCGCCGCGCCATCAGCACTCTCCTGTCTTGAGAAAAGCCTGTTCCGTGCCTGGGAAGGGCGTCACGCGTCCGGACGGTTCCCGCCCCGGCCCGGCCTCCGCCCCCACCACCTGACGGTGAGGAGGCATGGCCGTTCGCCGGGTGAGCCGTCGCCGTCCGGTGCCGGGTTCACGGTCGCCGAGACCACCAGGACAATCGTCGCGGAACAACCGCGACGACATCCTGAAATTTCAAGATTTTGCGTTCTTAACCTCTCAGTGTGGAAATAGCGTAAGCGATAACCATTTTCATGTCTATAACGAGGGAATGGTTTTCATCCCTTGAGATTCGATGCGTCGGAAGCCTTCCCCGTGGGGACTGTCTCCGGACCTACTCCTTCAGGGAGCGCAGCATCGGGGGATGCAGGAAAACCGCAGGTCCCCTGCGGTACAGCTTGGCCGGACGGCCCCCGTCACGGGTGGTCGTACGGCCCGTCGGCACCAGGAAGCCCTCCGCCTTGGTGACCTTCCGGTGAAAGTTACGCGGATCGAGCGCGCGACCCCAGACGATCTCGTAAACCCGGCGAAGATCGGCGACCGTGAACTCGGGCGGGCAGAAGGCGGCGCCCAGCGGGGTGTATTCGAGCTTGCCCCTGGCCCTTTCGATCCCGTCGACCATGATGCGCCGGTGGTCGAAGGCCATCTCCCTGAGCGAGGAGACCGGCTGCCAGCTCATGTGGGCCTCGGTCGAGGCGGGCAGGTCGGGGGCCAGGCCGAGGTAGGCCACGCTCAGGACGCGCTGGCGCGGGTCACGGTCGGGATAGCCGTAGGTCTGCAGCTGCTCCAGGTGGACCGGCGCCCCGGGCAGGCCCGCCCGCTCGGCGAGCACACGCTCCGCGGCGGCGGGGAGGTCCTCGTCGAGGTGGATGAAGCCGCCGGACAGGGCCCAGCGCCCCTCGTAGGGCTGCTTGTCCCGCCGCCAGACGAGCGCGCTCAGCTCCTGGCACCGCACTGTGAGAACGACAAGGTCCACGCTGACGGGGATGCGCGGAACCATGTCAGGCACGTTACACCGCTCAGGAGCCCACGCGAACGTGTAAGGACTCGGCCGCCGCGCGCCCGTCGGGCGCGGTCACCTTGATCCGCACCCACGTCCCCTGCGGCACGCCGTTCCAGTTGAACGGGAACCACGCCGTCCTGACGCGTTCCGGCAGGTCGGCCGGGAGCGCTTCGAGATCGACCCCGGTGACCTTGGTGACCTCGGGGGTCTCCTGACCGGGCCAGGTGATCGTCACCGTCGAGCCGACCGGGATGTCGTAGCCGCGGATCTCGACGCCGTCCTGGATGTCACGCGGACGGTGGACGGCGTCGACCGGGATCGGCCTGCCCGCGTCCCTGGCGACCTCCTCGGACAGGGACGGCGAACCGCAGGTGAAGAAGTCACTCCACATGTAGGAGACGATCTTCGAGACGTACCGGCCGACCTGGGTCACCGCGGTGTCGAGCCGTTTCTTGTCGGTGCGCCCCCTGGTGCCCGTCCTGGCGGCGCACGGCTCGTCCGACGACGGCTCGAACGCCTCGACGTTGGCCCAGAGCTGCACGTCGTAGCCCTGCTCGACCATCCTGGTCCTGGCCGCCGCCATCTCCCGGTAGTAGTCGCGGGTCGAGCCGTGGTAGGCGTCGCCGTTGGTCGTCTCCCCCACGACGGACCTCAGCCGCTCGTCCACCCGCTGGCCCCGCTGGTCGGGCCAGAACAGCCCCACCTTGCCCGTGCCCCGGCTGTCCTGCGGCGCGATGATGCCGACGCCGGTCCTGGCCAGCGCCTCGAAGCCCTTGGCCACCTCCTGGGGCGTCGCGCTGAACGGCAGCCGCTTGCGCGCGTCCAGGTAGGGACTGACCAGGATGGGTTTGCCCGGCATCTCCTGTTCGACGATCTGGTGCTGGGAGGCGTAGACCGCCAGCGTCGGATGCTCGGCCTTCATGTCCCGCAGTTGCAGCTCGAACGGCTGGTAGAACCCGCCGAGCGAGGTCCGGTTCGCGAAGCGGTCGCCGTAGTCCTGCAGGATGCGCCGGGTGAGCGTGGTCAGGGTGTCGGTGCCGCGCTCCGAGGCGCGGGTGCTCTGCGCCGGGTCGCGCGGGGCCAGCGGCAGCGCCGGGAAGACCTTCACCCCGAACCGGTCGCCGAGGTCGAGCAGCTCGGTGAGGCTGTCCTTCTTCGCGGCGGCCACCAGGATCAGGTGGTAGCCGCGTCCCCTGTTCCTGATGTTGTCGCAGCTGGGGTCGTCGGTGCCGTCGTCGGGCGCGAGCAGCCGGTAGAAGACCGTGTCCCCGGCGACGATCCGGCGCTCGTAGGCCGGGCAGCGGAACAGCCCGTCGCCGAACGCCTCGTCGGTCCGGTAGACGAACGTCCAGCTCACCCGGTTGCCCGGGTTGGCCGCCTTGAGGTCCCGCTCGGCCGCCTCGACGCACGGCACGCCGTCCTCGACGCAGGAGGCGTAGCGGGGGTCGGCCTTGTTCCCCTCCTTCTCCAGGACACGGCCGTCCTCGGAGGTCCTGCGGGCCTGCAGGCCCCAGCCGATCCGGATCACGGTGTCGCCGCCCACCTCGTGGATGGCCGTGAACTGCCTGCGCCAGGTGCAGTGGTCGGTCGTGGGGATCAGCCAGTAGCCGGTCAGCGCGTACGGCGACCGCACGGCCGTGTCGAACGTCCCGCACGGATCGGTGTACGGCGTGCCCGAGGGGGAGGCCGACGGGTCCGGCGGACTCTGCGAAGAGGTGGACGGTGTGCTCCGGGCCGTGGAGGCGCTCTCGCCACGGGGCAGGACCATCACGACCGCCACGACGGCGGTTGCGAGGATCGCCAGGCCCAGGAAAGCGGTCAGCCAGCGCACTTTCAGGACACTACCGTTCTCACGATCAGGCGGACATAAACGGCTTCCCCGTGCCGGAGATCAGCTCTTGACCCCCGCCCACGCCTCAAGCTGGGAGACGAAACGACGTGCCGAGTTCGGCCAGTGATGGTTCGCACGGGCCGCCGCGTACCCCCGCGCGCCCTGGCCATGCCGCTCCTTGACGTCGTCCCGCAGGAAGACGACGGCCTGGGCCACTGCCTTGGGGTCCTGCCACGGCACGACGACACCGCTGTTGTAGCGTTCGACCAGCTCGACCGCCCGTGGCGAGGGAGTGGTGATCACCGGGATGCCGTGCGCCATGTACTCCACGATCTTCGTGGGCATGGAGTGCCGGTAGTTGGGCTCGTCACGCAGCAGCGAGAGCCCGGCCAGCGCGCCGTCGAGCCGCTTGAGCGCCTCGTCGTTCGGCATGAAGTCACGCCATTCGAGCAGGCCCTCGGCGACCGCCTCGTTCAGCATCGGGCGCGACTGCGGGTCGGCGTAGCCGATCAGCTCGACCGCGACCCGGTGCGGCCGCAGCAGCCTGGCCACCTCGATGGCCTCGCGCACCCCGCGCGCCTCCGACAACCAGCCGAGGTAGACGATCCGGTCGCCGCCCGGCGCCGTCACCTGGTCGGGGACCCACGTCTCGTTCGGCACCACCAGGTGCGTCCTGTGGAAGCGGCCCGCGTAGGCGCTCTCGGCCAGCAGCAGGTGCAGGTGGCGCTCGGCCGTACCCTCAAGCAGGCGGGCCAGGAAACGCACCGGCGGGCGCAGGAACGCGGGCAGCCAGGGCTTCAGCGACAGGGTCGCCGGGGTGTCCTCGTGGACGTCCCAGACCACCGGGGGCCGGTTGCGCACGCCGACGACCGCGAGCAGCAGCTCGGGGTCGTGCACGATCGCGAGATCCACCTGGCCACGCATGCGCTTGAAGACCTTGCGGGCGGCGCGTACGGCGGTGAGCCGCTTACGCTCGGCTGCCCTGGGGAGGTCGACGCCGTTCACCCACGACCGGGCCATGACGCCCCGCGCGGTGTACGGCGCGGCATACGTGACCTCATGACCGGCGTCCACCAGCGCGCGGATCTGCCGGTGCAGAATCCGGGCGTCCTCGGGGTGATGCACCACCGTCATGACGAGCACGTGCACTGCGCGCAGCCCTTCGTTACTAGAGCCGCTCGACGCGTTCACCCTCGGCGAGAACGCCTCGGGTGTCGAGCACGAGCCTGCCGTGGTCCTCGACGATCGATAGGTCGAAGGCGGCGTGCTGCTGGAGCAGCACCGTCACATCCGCCTCCGTGACGGCCTTCGCCAGGTCCTCCTCGCGGGGGACCTCGACGCCGTCGACCCGCCACTGTTTGACGTAGGGATCGGCGAAGACCAGGTCGGCGCCGAGCTCGACGAGCGCCCGCGCGACCGGGAGGGCCGGGGTCTCGCGCTCGTCGGCGATGTCGGGCTTGTAGGTGACGCCGAGCAGAAGCACCTTGGAGCCGTTGACGGCCTTCCTGTGCCGGTTGAGCAGCCGCTGGACGCGGGCGACCACGTAGGCCGGCATCCGCTCGTTGATCTCCTGGGCCAGCTCGACGAACCGGAAGGGGTATCCCAGCTTGCGCACCGTGTAGGAGAGGTAGGACGGGTCGACCGGGATGCAGTGGCCGCCGACGCCCGGTCCGGGCAGGAACTTCTGGAAGCCGAACGGCTTGGTCGAGGCGGCCTCGATGGCCTCCCACAGGTCCACGCCCAGTTCGTCGCAGAAGATCGCCATCTCGTTGACGAGGGCGATGTTGACGTGCCGGTAGGTGTTCTCCAGCAGCTTGGCCATCTCGGCCTCGCGGGTGCCGCTGACCGGCACGACCTGCTCGACGAAGCGGGAGTAGAACCCGACCGCGCGCTCCCGGCAGGCGAGCGTGTAACCGCCGACCACCTTGGGGGTGTTGCGCATGCCGTACTTGGCGTTGCCCGGGTCGATGCGCTCGGGTGAGAAGGCGAGGTGGAAGTCGGTGCCCGCGGTGAGGCCGGAGGCCTCAAGGATGGGGCGGGCGACCTCGTCGGTGGTGCCGGGCCAGGTGGTCGACTCAAGGACGACCAGGGTGCCCCTGGAGAGGTTACGGGCGACGGTCGCGGTCGCGCCCTCGACGGCCGACAGGTCGGGGCGGTGGTCCTCGTCGAGCGGGGTCGGCACGCAGATGACCACGGTCGCGCTCTCGGCCAGGACCGACTCGTCCAGGGTGGCGGTGAACCCACCGGCCAGCATGTGCTCCAGGTCGGCGTCCGTGAGGTCGTCGATGTAGGAGCGGCCCGCGTTGAGGGCCTCCACCTTCAGGGGGTCGACCTCGAAGCCGACGACGCGCAGTCCGGCCCCCGCGGCCTCCTTCGCCAGGGGCATGCCGACATATCCGAGACCGATGACGGCCAGGTCGTAGGTGCTCACTCGGCCTCCTTCGCCGGCCCCGCCCACGGGGGCGCCAGTGTCGCCGGCGGGCTCGTTGCGCTCGCTCACCGGGTGACCTTGGGATGCCGGAAACAACACTTCATGGTCGCAAAGGCTATCTCAAGTCCGAACGAGCCACGTCTAATGCCATTGAACGCATCACAAACCGGTTGTTTTCCAGGAGTCGTCCGAAGGTCATGAAGCGGTAAGTGATCGGTAAAGGTCACGGTACGTCTCCGCGACGCGGCTCCACGTGCGCTTGGCGGCCACCTCGGCCCGGCCCGCCTGCCCCATCTCGGCCCGCCGCTCGGGGTCGTCACGCAGCGCGGCGAGCGCGTCGGCGAGGGCCTCGGGGTCGCCCGGGGCGACGAGAAGCCCGGCGCCGTCGGAGCCGACGAGCTCCGAGAGAGCGGGGAGATCGCTCAGCACGACCGGCTTGCCGAGCGCCATCGCCTCGACAGGTTTCAATGGTGTAACAAGTCGGCAGACCCGCAGGTCCTCGCGGGGGCAGACGAAGATGTCGATGGCCGCCTGGGCCTGCAGCGCCTCGTCGGGACCGACCCGGCCGGGCAGGATCGCCACGTCGCCGAGGCCGAGTTCCTCGACCTGTTCGAGCAGCGCGGGCCGTTCGGCGCCGTCGCCGACGAGCAGGACCTTGACGGGGGTCCCCCGGTCGCGCAGCAGCGCCGCGGCGCTCAGCATCGTCGCGAAACCCTCGTAGGCCACGATGCTGGAGACCGAGCCCATGATGACCTCGCCGGGGGCGATGCCGTACGCGGAACGGAACGCGGCGCCGTCGTACTCGGCGGACAGCAGCGAGTCGTCGACCGCGTTCGGCGCCAGGAAGATCCTCTCCCTCGGCACGCCGCGCTCGACGATCTCGGTGGCCATGGTCTCCGCCAGCGTCACCACGGCGTCGGCCGAGCGCATGATGAACGCCTCGCGGTCGCGCTGGAGCACGTGCCGCTGGCTGCCGATCCGCTTGGGGTCGCGCGAGGCCCAGGTCTCCTCAAGGAAGCCGCGGACCTCGTAGACCATCGGCGTGCCGGTCCGCTCCCGTACGGCCAGCGCGACCGAGCCGTTGCGGTGGTCGGTCGCGGCGTGCAGGATCTGCGGCCTGAGGGTCCTGACCAGCTCGGTCACCTCACCGGCGCCCCTGATCATGCGGCCCTGGCTCTCGAAGGGCACCTCACCGCCGTCGGGGATCAGCCGGTGGTAGGGGATGCCGTCGATCTCCTCGTACGGCGTCGCGTCGGCGTGGCCCTGCATCATCGGCCAGCCCCAGCTCGTCACCACGTGCGGGTCGAGACCCGCGGCCTTCTGCGCGGTGACGATGCGGTGGGTGCGCACGGTGTAGCCGGCCTGGGTGAACGGCAGCGCGTTGGTGACGCAGTGCAGCACCCGCCCCTCGACCCGCTCCCCCACGATGACCTTGTCCTTGGGCGGGATCGGGTTGGGCTGGATGGCGCCCAGCTCACCGGCGTAGTAGGTGGCCCTGCGCTTGATGAAGGGATACCTGGTGTGCCCCTGGAGCACGGCGACGGCCTCGCTCATCCGGCCCGAGTCGAAGTGCTCCTTGGCCTCGGCCCACGGCCCCTTGACCATGCGCATGCCGAGCTTGCGGACGACCAGCCTGGCCTGTCGCGCCGCCGGCCACGCGAAGCGGCCCACGACGGGGCGCAGGCTCGGCGGGAGCGTCTCGGCGGCGGCCTGGGCCACACGCACCGGATCGGACTTGACCTTGGCCGCCACGACCCGGGAGACGATCACGGGGTGCTTGGCGAACCCCTTCAACAGGCCGCTCAGCCCGGCACGGGCCGACTTCGCGGAAACCTTTGAGGAGTCTGGCGTGCTGGC
Source organism: Streptosporangium sp. NPDC000239 (assembly GCF_040300765.1). NCBI lineage: Bacteria > Bacillati > Actinomycetota > Actinomycetes > Streptosporangiales > Streptosporangiaceae > Streptosporangium > Streptosporangium sp. NPDC000239. Next base: position 439,648 of record NZ_JBEPEI010000004.1, read on the forward strand.
ATCGGATACCACGCCGTGACCGTACCATAGGCATCGTTTGCCCCACTCCCGCATGAAAGGCGAGGTCAATGAGGGACTACGCCCCCACGGGGACGACCCCGGACCCCGACAATCCCCTCGTCCTGCACGTGCTCGGCGCGCGGCCCAACTTCGTGAAGGCGGCCCCGGTGGTGCGCGGGCTCGCGGAGCTGGGGGTGCGGCAGGGCATCGTCCACACCGGTCAGCACTACGACGCGCTGATGTCGGACGTGTTCTTCGCCGACCTGGGTCTGCCCGAGCCGATCGCCAACCTCGGGGTGGGCTCCGGCTCCCACGCGCGGCAGACCGCGGCCCTGCTGACCGGCCTTGAGGACGTCGTGCTTGAGCACCGTCCCACGCTGGTCGTCGTCTACGGCGACGTGAACTCCACGCTCGCGGCGATCCTCGTGTGCTCCAAGCTGCACGTGCCGACCGCGCACGTCGAGGCGGGCCTGCGCTCCTTCGACCGGGAGATGCCCGAGGAGGTCAACCGGGTCGTCACCGACGCGCTGTCCGACATCCTGTTCGCCACCTCGCCGGACGCGCTGTCCCACCTGTCCAACGAGGGCGTCGACCCGGCGCGGGTCCACCTGGTGGGCAACCCGATGATCGACAGCCTGTTCTCCGCGCTGGACCACCTCGACCCGGCCCCGATCCGCTCCCGCCTCGGCCTGACCGGCCGGTACGGCGTGGCCACCCTGCACCGGCCCGCGAACGTGGACGACCCGGCCTCGGCCAAGGAGCTCGTCGACGCCGTCCTTGAGGTGAGCGCGCGCCTGCCGATCGTGGTGCCGATCCACCCCAGGGGCAGGCAGCGGCTGGCCGACGCGGGGCTGGTGACCGGTGGGAACCTGCTCATCGTCGATCCGCTCGGCTACGTCGACTTCCTGTCGCTGGTCCGCGGCGCCTCGCTGGTCGTCACCGACTCGGGCGGGGTGCAGGAGGAGACGACCATGCTGGGCGTGCCGTGCCTGACGGTCCGGCCGAACACCGAGCGGCCGATCACCATCACCCACGGCACGAACCGCCTGGTCACCCCGGCGCAGCTGGCCGTCGCCGCGGACCGCGCGCTGGCCGAGGGCGCCACGACGCCGTCCGGGGACCTTCCCCCGCTCTGGGACGGCAAGGCCGGTCCGAGGATCGCCCGGGTGATCGCCGCCTGGCTCAAGGGAGGCAACCTCTCCCCCGCAGGCCAGGTCATACCGCCCAATTCCCTGTAAACCGCCCTTTCGGTACGGCGCACGCCGTACGCTGGCACGACCTCGGTGTAAAGGCGATTCCCATGAGTTCCCCTGAGCAGTCTGAGCAGACCCCCGAAGAGCCGAAGTTCCAGCGTCTTGGGCCGATCAACTGGCTTCCCGAGGAGCGCAAGGTCGTCGAGCGCTTCGAGGAGCGCGTCCGCGACCTGGAACGGCGGCTGGCCATCGCCGAGGCGCGCGCCGACTACGCCCAGTGGAAGCTGGAGTCCACGAAGGTGCAGCGGCCGTACCGGGTGGCCGAGGCGCTGACCGGGGCCAAGGGGTCGGGGGTCGTCCGGCTGCCCGGCAAGCTGAAGGCGGCCATGTCCACCCGCAAGGGCCCCAAGGCGCCCAGGCCCGTGTCCGAGGTGGTCGAGGAGCTCGACCAGCAGGGGCCCGTGGTGAACGTGCCCCAGGTGAAGTGGCCCGCCGGGCCGATCAACCGGCCCGACATGAAGGTCGCGGTGATCCTGGACGACTTCTCCAGGATGGCCTTCAAGTACGAGTGGGACCAGATCGAGTTCGGGCTGCGCGACTGGCCGGAGATCTTCGCCGAGCGCAGGCCGGAGATCCTGTTCGCCGAGTCGGCCTGGCACGGCAACCAGGGCCGCTGGCGCTACCAGATGACCGGTTCCAACGCGCCCAAGCCCGAGTTGCGCGCCCTGATCGACTGGTGCAGGGCGGAGGGCATCCCCACGGTCTTCTGGAACAAGGAGGACCCGCCGAACTTCGAGTTCTTCATCGACACGGCCAAGCTGTTCGACTACGTCTTCACCTGTGACGGGGACATGGTGCCCCGTTACCGGGAGGTCCTCGGGCACGACCGGGTGGACGTGCTGCAGTTCGCCGCCCAGCCCCGGGTGCACAACCCCATCCAGGAGCGCCAGGGCAGGCTGCACGACGTGGTGTTCGCCGGGATGTACTTCCGCGACAAGCACCCCGAGCGGCGTGAGCAGATGGAGACCGTGCTCGCCCCGGTCCGCGAACTGGGCCTGCACATCTTCGCCCGCAACGGCACCGTGGACGAGAAGTACGCCTGGCCCGCCGAGTACGTCCCGCACATCGTGGGCGAACTGCCGTACGACCAGATGCTGGCCGCGTACAAGATGTACAAGGTCTTCCTCAACGTCAACTCGGTGCTCGACTCGCCGACCATGTGCGCCCGCCGTGTCTTCGAGCTGTCGGCCTGCGCGACCTCCGTCGTCTCCGGGTGGTCGCGGGCCATCGAGGAGACCTTCGGGTCGCTGATCCCGATCGCGCGTGAGCCCGTCGAGTCCTACAACCAGGTGCTCCACCTGATCAACAGCCCCGAGCTGCGGGCCAGGCAGGGCCACATGGCGATGCGGGAGGTCTTCGACAAGCACCTGTTCACCCACCGGGTCGACCAGATCCTGCGGGTGCTCGGCAAGCCCGTCGAGACGCGGTCGCGGTCGGTCTCGGTCGTGCTGCCGACCAACAGGGCCGCGCAGATCGAACACGCCATCTCCTCGGTCGCCAAGCAGATCCACCGGCCCGTCCAGCTCGTCATGGTGCTGCACGGCCTCGACATCGACCCCGTCGTGGTGGCCGACAAGGCACGGGTCGCCGGGATCTCCGACGTGGTCGTGCTGCCCGCCGACCCGTCGCTCTCCCTCGGCGCCTGCATGAACCTGGGCATCTCCGCCGCGGAGGGCTCGCTCATCGCCAAGATGGACGACGACAACCTGTACGGCGAGCACTACCTGTCGGACCTCGTGCGGGCCTTCGACTACTCCGACGCCGAACTCGTCGGCAAGGGCGCGCACTACGCCTACTTCGAGGGCAGCAACACCACGATGCTGCGGCTGCCGGGGCTCGAACACCGCTACAGCTGGCTGGTGCAGGGCGGCACCTTCCTCGGCAAGGCCGAGATGTTCAAGCACTACGGGTTCGAGGACGTGACCCGGGGCGAGGACACCCGGCTGGTGCGGCGGCTCAAGGAGGACCGGGTCAAGATCTACTCGGCCGACCGGTTCAACTTCGTGTACTGGCGCAGCGGCGACGCGGCCATGCACACCTGGCAGGCCGACGACATCAAACTGACCCGTAACGCCCAGTTCTCCTTCGTCGGCCACCCCGAGGCCCACGTGATGATCTGAACCGGCCCGGGTTCAGGGTTGGGAGGCCGGACGCCACTCCTCCCTGAACCCGGGGCGCAGGTAGTAGCCGGCCGCGAGATACGACAGGACCTCGGACAGGGTCTCGTCCCTGATCGTGGCGCGGGTGAGCGCCAGCGTGTCCTCGGTGCTCAGGGACTCACCCGAGGCGACCCGCCGCCGGAAGGCGACGACGACCTCACGGGTCGCCCGGTAGCGCTGGATGATGTTGAGCTTCACCTGGGAGCTGCCGGAGATGTGGTCGATGAACTTCTCCCCGCCCCCGGGGCCGAGGGTCTTCTCCCCGAGGGTCCTGAGCAGGTCACCGTCCGCCGCGAGGACCTGGGCGCCGTTCATCTCACTCTCGATGGTGGGATACAGCCAGTCGGCGATGTCGTCGGCGATGTCGGTCACACGTCCTCCTCGACTCGGCTTCCCCGATTCAGGACGGAAGGGAAGCCTCCGGATCAACCGTCCCATGATCACCTCTTCCCTCATCCGTGTCGACCGCCATGCGCTCTCCCAAGAACTCCGGCCCGTCTGGCGTGGTGCCTTCCCCCGGGGACGAAGATCGACATAATGATGAACAGCCTGGTCAGAGCGGTCTTCCCCGCTGCTCTCCGGGTGGCTCCCGGTCGTCCGTACGGCACCCGCCGAGGCGTGTTGACGTTGACGTAACGTCAACGTTTCTAATGAGGGCATGCGGATCGGTGAACTCGCCGCGCTGGCCGGGGTCTCGACCCGGACCGTGCGCCACTACCACCACCTCGGCCTCCTGCCCGAGCCGGTACGGCTGGCCAACGGCTACCGGGAGTACGGCCTGCGCGACGCGGTCGTCCTGGCCCGGGTGCGGCGGCTGACGGAGCTCGGGCTCTCGCTCGACGAGATCCGTGACGTGCTCGGCCCCGGCGACCGGGGCGGGGACCTGCGTGAGGCGCTCATGGAGCTGGACGCCGACCTCGCCAGGCAGCAGGAGGCGATCGGCGCCAGACGTGAACGGCTGGCCGCGCTGCTCGCCGAGGAGGACCTGGGGCCGGACTCCACGGTCTCCCCCGGCCTGGCGGCGGTGCTGCGCGAGCTTCCCGCCGAGGGGTCGCGCATCGCCGAACTCGACCGGGAGCTGCTGACCCTGCTCGACGGCGTCACCGATCCCGAGGCCAGGGACAGGATGCTCGGCATGATCCGGCCGTTGACCGAGCCGGAGGCGCTGGCCCGGGGGCGGCTTCTCTACCGGCGGCTGGACGAGCTGGCCGACGCCGACCCCGGCGACCCCCGGGTGGCCGTGCTCGCCGCCGACCTGGCCGCGCACCTGCCCGGAGAGCTGGCGGGGGCCTTCGCCGGGCCGTACGCGGTCGAGGAGATGGCCGGGGCGCTGGACACGGAGATGTCGCCCGCGCAGATCGAGGTGTTCCGGCTGGTGCTGACCACGCTGAGAGGTGAGAGATGACGTTCGGATGCGCCCGTGTCATGGTGCGGGGTGAGGGCTGATGTTCAGGGCCGCGCGGGCCGCGCTGCTTGCCGTACTTCCCGCCGAGTTGCTGCTCGTGGTTCTGACCGCGGCGGGAGTGCGGCCACCGGGGCCGGTGCTCGTGGTCGTCGAGGTGGCCGTCGTGGCGGTGCTGCTGCTGGAGGCGGTGACCCTGCTGCGGCTGTTCCGCGCGGCGCGCCGGGACGGGGCCGGTCGGCGCGCGGCGCTGGGTACGGCCGTGCGGGAGCTGGTGCCGGCCCCGGTGCGCAGGCTCATCGGGTTCGAGGCGCGCGGTGTGGCCGGTCTCCTGCTGTGGGTGACGCGCCGCCGTCACGGGGTGCCACCGGGGGCGACCGCGGTGCCGTACGTCCGGGAGCAGTCCTCGATGTTGCTGGTGCTGCTGTTCGCGGCGGTCGTCGAGACGGTGGCGGTCGAGTTGCTGCTGGGGGCGCTCGGCGTGCCGTCCGGGGTGCGGACGGTGGTGCTGGTGCTCGACGCGTACGCGGTCGTGCTGGTGCTGGCGCTGTGGGCCGCCTGCGCGACCCGGCCGCACGTGGTGACCGAGGGGGAGCTGCGGGTGCGCTACGGCGTCCACTTCGACCTGCGCGTCCCCCGCGAGCTGATCTCCTCGGTACGGCTGGCGCGCGCCTACGACGAGCGGGGCACCGTCACCGTGGCCGACGGGCGGCTGGGGGTGGCGGTCTCCTCCCAGACGAACGTGGTCGTCGAACTGTCCGAACCGGTCACCGTGGTCCGGCCTCTCGGCCGCAGGGAGCGGGCCAGGGTGATCCGGCTGTTCGCCGACTCCCCCGGCCTCGTCCTCGACGCCCTGCGAACCCCGGTGCCCTGAGAGGCCGGGTGCCCGGTGCCTGAGAGGCCGGGTGCCTGGGGGCCTGGGGCCTGGGGCCTGGGGCCTGGGGCCGCCCGCGTGCCGTACGGCTTGGCGGGCGGCCCCTCCGAGGGCGCGGGTCAGGAGGTGGGCTCGACGGCCTTGCCGTTGGCCTCGGGGATGGGGACGGGAGCGGCAGCGGGGGCGCTGTTCATGTTGAGGAGGGAGCGGGCCAGGCCGAGGCCGGTCCCACCGAGGGTGAGGGCCTTGGCGAGCATCTCCTCGATGCCCTGGGCGCCGTTCAGCACGACCATGTGGTCCACGTTGCCGAAGGCCTTCGCGCCCGCCTCGACGATCTGCGGCCAGTTCTCGGCGAGCTGCTGGGCGATGACCGCCTCCTGGTTCTCGGCGAGCGCCTGGGAGCGGGCACGGATGGCCTCGGCCTCGGCCAGACCCTTGGCCTTGGCGGCTTCGGCCTCGGCGAGGCCCTTGGCCTTGGCGGCGTCGGCGGAGGCCAGACCGGTCGCCTTGGTCGCCTCGGCGGAGGCCAGACCGCGCAGCCGTACGGACTCGGCCTCGGCGGCGGCGGCCTGCTTGACCTGGGAGGCCTGCGCGGCGGCGCGCAGCTCGGTCTCGCGGGCCTCGGCCTCGGCGCGGGCGATGCGGGCGTCCCTCTCGGCCTGGGAGAGCGTGACGGTCTCGTACGCCTTGGCGTCGGCGGGCTTGCGGACCTGGGACTGCAGACGCTGCTCGGAGAGCTGCGCCTCAAGCTCGGCGGCGCGGGTCTCCTGGACCACGACCTCCTGGCGGGCGGAGGCCTCCGACAGCGGGCCCGCCTGGCGGGACTTGGCCTGGGCCTCGTCGATCTCGGCCTGGTAGGCGGCCTGCTTGATCTGGGCGTCGCGCCAGGCGGCGGCCTTGTTCGCGGCGGCGATCTGCTCGGCCTCGGTGGCCTCCTGGTCGCGCTGGGCCTCGGCGATACGGGCGGTGGCGGCGATCTTGGCGGCGTGCGGCTTGCCGAGGTTGGTGATGTAACCGGTCTCGTCGTCGATCTCCTGGATCTGCAGGGAGTCGACGATCAGGCCGAGCTTGATCATCTCATCGGCGGCGGAGGCGCGCGTCTCGCCGGTCAGCCGCTCACGGTTGAGGATGAGGTCCTCGACGGTCAGGTTGCCGATGATCGAGCGCAGGTGACCGGTGAACAGCTCGTGGATGGCCCCGTTCATCGAGTCCTGCTGGTCGAGGAAGCGGCGCGCGGCGTTGGCGATGGAGTGCAGGTCGTCGCCGACCTTGTAGATCACCACGCCCTTGACGACCACCGGGATGCCCTGCAGCGTGACGCAGGAGACCTGGAGGTTGGCCGCGCGGCTGTCGAGGCGCAGGCGGCGCGCGGTCTGGAAGCCGGGGAGCACGGCGGTGCCCTTACCGGTGACGATCTTGAAGCCGAGGCTGTCGCCCTCGTTCTTTCCCCGGGCGCCGAGGCCGGAGATGATCAGTGCTTCGTTGGGCTCGGCCACCCGCCAGACGGCCTTGAACAGCAGGATGACGACAAAGAGGGCGACAAGGACGCCGCCACCGATGATGAGGGACTCGGTTGGCAATGTGGCCTCCACGAGGGGGGAGAGAGCAAGAGAAAAGGGAGAGAGGTCAGACGAGCGCGCGAGCGACATAGACCGTGCGAGGCGGGTAGTACTCCACGACGACGACGATCGATCCGGGAGAGATCTCCTCGTCGGGGACGGCGGGATGGGCGTAGAAGGCCTCGACGCCGCCGCGGACGGCGATCAGCACCTCGCCGACCAGACCGGGACCGATCTTGCCGGTCACCCTGCCCTGCTTACCGACCACGCGCGGCTCCCCGTCCCGTCGCGGAGCAGATCCGTCATCCACCGAGCGAATCCGCGTCTGCGGACGCTACTCCGACATGTCCTGTTTCACCACCCTTCGTAGCACGCCCCGCGTCCTGCGGGGTCAATGACCGCTCCGCAGCCCGTCTCCCCCTCCAACGACCGGCGCCTCGAAAACGTTCACCATCGGTTGCGACAAGCCCAAACAATCTCGACGCATCCCCATATATACGACTGAGCAGGGCGTACCTCGTTTGGCAGAAGTCCGGTCCATAACACCGCGACATGGAAAAGCATTGGCTACTCGCCCCACACAATCCGGTGTCACGTTGAGTTGCGTTTCGAGTTGAGCCTGGCCGGCCCGGCTCCTGGTCCCCCTCCCCAGGGACGTCTTGAGGAGTCACACGCAGTGAAACCGAACGGCAGAACACGCGTCGCGGCGTTGCTCGCGGCGACACTGGGCGCGAGCGCGTTGTACGGCGCCGCGCCCGCGACCGCCTCGCCTTCCCCCACCCCTCCCGTCAGCCCCTCCGGCCCCCAGGCCACCGGAGCCCAGGGTTCCGCCTACGCTCCCCCGGACGCCCGCGCCCGCTCCCGCGCCCTCGGCACCGCGGACAGGGCCCTCACCGCGCGCTCCCGCGAGCTGCGCACCGGTGACGGCGACACCTTCGGGAGCCCGACGGTCGTCTTCGGCTCACGCGGCCTGCAGTACCTGACCTATCCGCGCCTGCACCGGGGCCTGCCCGTCTACGGCGGTGACGTGATCGTCGCGACCGACCGCGAGGGTGGCAGGGTCACCGCGGTCACCACCGGCCAGCGGGCCAAACTCGACGACGTCGCGACCAAGCCCGTCGTCACCGCCGAGCGGGCACGCGCCATCGCGCGGGACCTGCTCGGCACCGTGACCAAGCAGAGCGACCCGCGCCTCGTGGTGCACGCCGCGGGCACCAAGCCCCGGCTGACCTGGGAGAGCGTCGTCACCGGGAGCTCGAAGGACGGCCCCTCCGTCCTGCACGTCTACGTCGACGCCGCCGACGGCTCGATCGCCGACCGCTGGGACGACGTACGGCGCGGCGTCGGCCACCCGTTCCACAACGGCGACCCCGTCTACATCGACACCTCGGGCTCGGCAGGTTCCTACAGCATGACCGACCCCACCCGGGCCAACCTGAGCTGCGCGTCCACCAACGGCACCGTCTACACCGGCGCCGACGACGAGTGGGGCGACGGCTCGGCCTCCGGCCTGGAGACCGCCTGCGTCGACGGCATGTTCGCCGCGCAGCGCACCTGGGACATGGTGCGGGACTGGCTCGGCCGGGACGGCATCACCGGCACCGGCCGGACGTTCCCGATCAGGGTCGGCTTCAACTTCCCCAACGCCGTCTGGGCCGGTGACGGCGTGTGGCTCGGCCACAACGAGAGCGGCAGCAAGCAGATGTCCTCCATGGACGTGGTCGGCCACGAGTACGGCCACGCCATCTTCGAGAACACCAGCGGCGGCAACGGCAGCGGCAGTGAGACCAACGCCCTCAACGAGTCGACCGGCGACATCATCGGCACCCTCACCGAGCACTACGCCAACCAGCCGCCGGGGGTGGACGCGCCCGACTACCTGATCGGGGAGAAGGTGGACTTCAGCGGCCCCGGCCCGCTGCGCAACATGTACGACCCGGCCGTCTTCGGCGACCCCGGCTGTTACTCCGAGGAGGTGCTCACCCAGGAGCCGCACAAGGTGGCCGGTATCCAGAACCACTGGTTCTACCTGCTGGCCGAGGGCGACCGCGTCCAGGGCAGGCCGGAGCAGAGCCCGGTCTGCGCGGGCGACGGCGTGACCGGGATCGGCCTGCGCGACGCGGGTGAGATCTACATGGGCGCGCTGAACCTCAAGACCGTGCCCTGGACCCACGCCAAGGTCCGCGCGGCGACCGTGCAGTCGGCGCTGGCCCTGTTCGGCTGCCTCCACCTCCAGCGGGTCAAGGACGCCTGGGACGCGGTCGGGGTCGCGGCCTTCCCCGACGAGCCCGGCTGCCCGGCCGATTCGCGGACCTTCACGGTGCGGACCGGCGAGCCCGACGGCGTGATCGACCAGGGCACCTCGACGACCGTCGCGGTGCGGACCAGGAAGCTGAGCGGCCCGAGCCAGGACCTCGACCTGACCGCCGAGGGCGTCCCCGCCGGCACGGACGTCACCTTCACCACCCCCCGCATGCCGAGCGGCGCCTCGACCTTGATGAGGGTGACCACCTCGGCGTCGACCCCGGTCGGCACGCACACCATCGTCGTCCGCGCCACCTCGGCGGCCACCCCCACACTCTCCGAGACGACGTCCTACCGGCTGACCGTCTCCCCGGCCTCCCCGGCGAACGACTTCTCCGTCTCGCTCGACCGCCACACGGTCACCGTCAAACCGGGCCAGACGGCCACGTTGACGCTCGGCACCACGACCACGGCCGGTGACCCGCAGCAGGTCGCGCTCACCGCCTTCGGCCTGCCCGACTCCTTCTCCTTCACCTTCAACCCGTCCACGATCACCACCGGGCAGACCGCCCGGGTGACCGTCCATCCGTCCGAGGCGACGCCGCCCGGCGTCTACTTCGCCACCGTCCGGGCCACGGGGGCCTCCCGCCGTACGACCACGCTGCGGCTTGAGGTGCCCGGCGGCGACTTCGCCGTGCACCTCACCCCGGACGCGGCGACCGTCGAACCCGGGCAGACGACCGCCTCCACCCTGGAGACCACGCCCGTCTGGGTGGCCCCCCAGGCGCTGACCATCTCCGCCAGCGGCCTCCCGGCCGGGGTGAACTTCGCGGCGAGCCCGACGACCGTCGAGCTCGGCAGCCCGAGCACGATCACGTTCGCCACCTCGGCGACGACCGTGCCGGGGACCTATCCGATCACGGTCAGCGCGACCGGCGTGGAGACGCGTTCGGCGACCTTCACCCTGACCGTCACCCCGCCCCCGCTGCCCGCGTGGAAGCCGTACACCCAGTACAAGGCCGGTGACCGCGTCACCCACAACGGGGTCGTCTACCGGTGCGTGCTCGGGCACGTCTCCCTGCCCGGTTGGCAGCCGCCCAGGACTCCCGCCCTGTGGGCACGGGTCAAAAGCACGAAATAAATGACATTTCCGGCGGGTGGGTCGTAGAGCCCGCCCGCCGGAAACCACGAAAAGCCTTTCAACGCCCCGGGTAAAAAGTCCTCGTCGCCGCCCTTGGACGACCAAGTCGGGCGGCCCGATTCATGATGATCCCTCCATGACGGATCCCGGGGAGATCACTCCACACAGGGCCGGGGAACTGGGGATGAACCGCCCCATTTCCCGCCGCGACTTCTTCGACGGCGTCGCGACGACCGCCGGGGTCGCGGCGCTGGAGACCTTCACCGGCCGGCCGGTGTCGGCCGAGCCGATGGGGACGGCACCGCGGGGAGGCCACCCGGCCGCTCTGACGGGACTGCGGGGCGACACCCCGCAGGACGTCGGGGTGCCGCACGCCCTGCGCGACGGCCGGTTCTGGGCCCACGCGGGCCCCGCCGAACCGACCGGCGAACGCTACGACCTGGTGGTGGTCGGCGCCGGGATCAGCGGGATCAGCGCGGCCCACCGCTGGCTCGAACACGACCCGGACGCGCGGATCCTGATCCTGGACAACCACGACGACGTCGGCGGGCACGCCCGCCGCAACGAGTTCCACCCCACGGGCCGCCGGGGGCCGCTGGTCGGCTACGGCGGCTCCCAGGCGATCGAGGCGCCCTCCGCCTGGACCCCCGAGGGCAGACTGCTGCTCGACCGGCTCGGGGTACGGCCCGCACGGCTCGCCGCCGTGCCGTACCCGGGCCTCGGGACGCGGGAGGGGGTCTTCTGCGACCGGGAGTCCTTCGGCGTCGACCGGCTCGTGCCGACCGGCACGGACACCCGCCGGTGGATCGCCGAGCTGCCCCTCGCCGAACGGGCCAGAAGGGACCTGCTCACGCTCCACCTGGACCCGCCCGACTGGCTGCCCGGCCTGACGGAGCGGGCCAAGCACCGGTTCCTGGCGAGCCTGACCTACTCCGGTTTCCTCGGGGAGGTCTGCGGGGTCCACCCGGACGTGCTGCGTTTCGTGCGGACGATGCCGAGCGACGAGTGGGGGTACGGCTCCGACGCCTTCGGCGCCGTCGACGCCTGGGGGTGCGGTTACCCCGGTTTCCAGGGGCTCGGGCTCGACCGGTCGAAGCCCTCGGTCTACAACTCGCCGAGCGTGATCAGGCAGTGGGAGGCGCCCAGGGAGGTGCTGCTCTTCCCCGAGGGCAACCAGGCCCTGGTCAGGATGATGGTCGGCAGGATGGTCCCCGGGTTCGCCACCTCCGTCGACCCCGAGGACGTCACGACCGCGCGGTTCGACTACGACCGGCTCGACCGGCCGGGCAACCGGGTCCGGGTCCGCCTGTCCAGCCCGGTGGTCTCGGTGGCCAACGACGGCGACCCGGAGACCGCGGCCACGGCGACGGTCGGCTACTTCGACGGCGACCGGGTCAGGACCGTACGGGCCGCCGGGGTGATCATGGCCTGCTGGAACATGATGATCCCCCACCTCGTCACCGGGCTGCCTCCCGAGCAGGAACGGGCGCTGCGCGCGGCCGTCAAGGTGCCGATGCTCTACGCCACGGTCCAGCTGCGCGACTGGCGGGCCTGGCGGGCGATCGGCGTCGGCCGGGTCCGTTTCACCGGGGCCTACTGGTCCGTCGCGGAGCTGGCCCCCCGGGTCGCCGTCGGCGGCTACCGGCCCCCCGAGGACCCCGCAGAGCCGGTCCTGGCCCACCTGGTACGGGCTCCCGCGGTGCCGGGCATGTCGCCGGCGGACGGCTCTGCCGCGGGGCGACGCGAACTGCTCGGCACGCCGTACTCCTATCTGGAGTTCAGCATCCGTGAGCAGCTGGTCAGGCTGCTCGGGCCCGGCGGGTTCGACCCGGTCCGCGACATCCAGGCGATCACGGTCAACCGGTGGGGACACGGCTACGCGCCGGAGTACGCGACCCCGTGGAACCTGGACTTCTACCCCGACGGGCCCTTCCCCGCCGAGACCGCCCGCCGCAGGTGGGGCCGGATCGCGATCGCCAACTCCGACTCGGTGCCCGCCGCCTACGCCGACGCGGCGATCACCGCCGCCTACCGGGCCGTCCTCGACCTGCGGACCTGAAGGCCCGCTGACCTGCAGGCCCATGGGGCTGAAGGCTCGCGGGCCTGAAGGCTCCCGGGGCTGGGTGTTCAGGGGGACGGGCGGCGCAGCCGGGTGAAGGCCCAGCTCATCCTGGGTTCGACCGCCCAGCGGGTCAGGGCCCTGACCGGGGGCGTGCACAGCAGGGCCGCCAGCACGACGCCGAGGAGCGCCACGGCCACGACGCCGGGCACCGTCCGCGCCCAGTCGCCGTAGAAGCGCTCGGCGACCTTCACCACCAGGCCGTGCAGCAGGTAGGCGTACATGGTCGCCGCGCCGAGGCCCGAGTACCACGTCCGGCGCGAGGGGGTGATCGCGAGGAAGGCCGCGACCAGCAGCGCCCCGGCCGCCAGCATGCCGAGCCGGATCAGGCTGCCGGTGAGGTCGTCCACCCCGATCGCGTCGTTGGCGTGCCGCCAGCGGATCCACTCGGTCTTCACCGAGGTGTGCACGGCCAGCGCGAGAGCCGCCCCGGCCACCAGTGTGAGCGCCCCGGCGATCCTGACCTTCGGCCGTCTGAGCATCTCGAAGTGCTCCGGGCGCAGCATGAGGCCGAGCACGTAGAAGGGCAGCAGTCCCAGCGTGCGGTTCATCGAAAGCTCGTCGGGCAGCCTGCTCGTCCCGGACAGCAGCGACAGGCCGACCGCGACCACCAGCGGCCACCTGAGCTGCTGCCAGACGGGGGTGGACAGCCGCCACAGGAACAGCGACATCAGGAACCAGGTCAGGTAGTACGGGTCGAGCAGGCTGATGTCCAGCTTGCCGTACAGGATCAGGCGGGGCAGTGAGTAGAGCAGCTCGAAGATCACATACGGCACGGCGAGCGTGCTGATCAGCTTGCGCGCCTTGCCGGAGGAGAAGGTGAAGTTCCGCGACAGGTAGCCGCTGAGCACGATGAACAGCGGCATGTGGAACACGTAGACGAAGAAGTAGGCCGCGTGCGCCACCGCCACGTCCCGCAGGTCCTCCACCAGGTGCCCGGAGACGACCAGGGTGATCGCCAGGAACTTGGCGTTGTCGAAGAAGGGGTCCCTGCCCGCCGTGGGGACGGCGGCGACCTGGCGGGGGCTCGTGACGCTCACAGGCCACGCACCGTAGCCGCCCGTGTCCCAACGGCGGGCGAACCCGGGATGACATCCCGGGGACGGTCAGGAGACGGCCCTTTCGCTGGCCTCCCAGAGGTCGCGGGCCAGGCCGGGGTCGGTCATGCCCCTGGGAGCCCTGGCGGGGGCGCCGTTGGCGAAGTAACGCCCCGGGTGCGTGGTCCCGTCGGGGTGGGTGGCGAGGTGGACCAGGGTGCTCGCACCCTGCTCGACCGTACGGCCCACGCCCGGGATGTGGTGGGTCATCCACATCAGGAACGTTCCCGAGGCGAACCCGGTCTTGATCACGCCGGGGTGGAAACAGGTCGCGCTCACCCCGGTGCCGGACAGGCGGCGGGCCAGTTCGACGGTGAACAGCGCGTTGGCCTGCTTGGAGTCGCCGTACTGCAGCCAGCCGCTCCAGCGGCGCCGCTCACGGCTCAGGTCGGCCGGGTCGAGGTTGCCCGACCTGGCCGCCATGGACGAGGTGGTGATCACCCGCTCCCCGACCCGGTCGAGCAGCAGGGTCGTCAGCAGGAACGGCGCGAGGTGGTTGACCTGGATCATCGTCTCGTGGCCGTCCCCGGTGCGGGTCCGCTCTGTGGACATCACGCCCGCGTTGTTGACCAGGACGTCGATCCGCTCGTAGCGGGACCGAAGCTCACCGGCCAGTCGCCTGACGTCGTCGAGGGAGGTGTAGTCACAGGTCAGCGTGTCCGGGACGGACCCCGAGGCCTCCTTGACCCTGGCGGCGACCCCGGCCAGCCTTTCCTGGTTCCGGCCGACCAGAACGACCTGACGCCCGCGCCTGGCGAGTTCGACGGCAGCGGCCTCACCGATTCCGGCACTCGCCCCGGTAATCACATTAATCATCAGATCCTCCACTGCGCGGAAACCCTATCGGTGCTAGTCTCCTGTGCGATCTTCCGGAGGCATATCCATCCCCAAGGCGACGCGGGCCTCCACACACTCAGAAGTTGGGACGAGTGGGCATGGGCTCTGGAAACCGGTCAATTCGGTTCAAGATCTTCTTGCTGCTGCTCCTGCCCCTGTTGTCACTGAGTGCCCTGTGGGGTTTCGCCCTTAATCTGACGGTTGGCGATGGCGCCGCGCTGTTACGGTCGAACAACCTCTACCAAACGGTCGGCCTCACCTCCACCGAGCTTGGGCTCCAGCTTCAGGCGGAACGGACGCAGTCCTCGGTCGCGATCAGCTCCCGCGTCCTCACCAGCGGGATCGCCGACCAGCGCGCCCGCACCGACCGGGCGGCCGAGAAGTTCCGCGCCGCCGCCGCGTCCACCGGTTCCGGCAGCCCGGAACTCCGCACCGCGCTGAACGGGGTGCTCAGCCAGATCGGCAGGCTGGCGACCATCCGCGCCGGCATCGACAGCGGCCGTGACGCGCGCCTGGACGTCCTGACGAACTACAACCGGGTCCTCGACTCGGTCTTCCTCCTGTACGACCAGCTCGTCGCGGTCCCCGACCTGGGCATCTACCGGCAGGCCGCGGCCATGCAGTCCATGGGCAACGCCCGCGAGATGATCGCCAGGGAGAACGCGCTGATCAGCGGCGCGCTGATCGACTACCGCCTCACCCCGAGAGAGCGCGAGGCCTTCGGCGAGTACGTCGCCACCCGGCGCTACCTGCACGCGCGGGGCCTGTCCGCGCTGGACGCCGAGCTGGGCAGGCCGTACCGGGAGACCTTCGACTCGACGGCCTTCGAGCGGTTCACCGCCCTGGAGAGGGCCATCGCGGGGACCCAGGGGGACCGGCTGCCCATCGAGGCGCAGCGCTGGAAGCAGACCACCAACAGCGTGGCCAACTGGCTCGACCAGCTCGGCGTCTCCTCCTCCAACACCCTGTCCCAGCGGTCCAGGTCCATCGCCACCGGGATCATCGTCAGGATCGTGGTCGCCGGCGGCCTGGGACTCGTCGCGGTGATCGCCTCGATCATCCTGTCCGTCCGCTTCGGCCGCAGGCTCGCCGGTGAGCTCGCCACCCTCCGTTCGACCGCCCTCGACCTGGCCGACGTACGGCTCCCGAGCGTCGTCGAACGGCTGCGGCGCGGCGAGGAGGTGGACGTCCCCGCCGAGATCCCACCGATCAAGGTGGGCGACTCCACCGAGGTCGGCGACGTCGCCCACGCCTTCGACTCGGTACGGCGCACCGCCGTCGAGGCGGCCGTCGGCCAGGCCAACCTGCGCCGCGGCGTCGGCCAGGTCTTCCTGAACCTCGCCCGGCGCAAGCAGAACCTGCTGCAGCGCCAGCTCACCCTGCTCGACGGCATGCAGCGCAGGGCGACCGACCCCGACAGCCTTGAGGACCTCT
The DNA here is from genome assembly GCF_040300765.1 of Streptosporangium sp. NPDC000239. Lineage (NCBI taxonomy): Bacteria > Bacillati > Actinomycetota > Actinomycetes > Streptosporangiales > Streptosporangiaceae > Streptosporangium > Streptosporangium sp. NPDC000239. The sequence continues at coordinate 455,767 of NZ_JBEPEI010000004.1, forward strand.
TCCGGCTCGACCACCTGACCACCCGCATGCGGCGGCACGCGGAAGGCCTGATCATCCTGTCCGGGGCGGCCCCGGGACGCGCCTGGCGCAACCCCGTGGCGGCCGTGGACATCGTCAGGGCGGCCATCGCCGAGGTCGAGGACTACACCAGGGTCAACGTCGCGCCGATGCCCGCCGCCGCGCTCGACGGCGCCGCGGTCGCCGACATCACCCACCTGATCGCCGAGCTGATCGAGAACGCCACGATCTACTCCCCCGAGCAGACCATGGTGACCGTGCGCGGAGACCTGGTCGCCAACGGCTTCGTCATCGAGGTCGAGGACCGCGGCCTGGGCCTGAGCGCCGAGGAGTACGCGGTCCTCAACGAACGGCTGGCCACCCCGCCGGAGTTCGACCTGGCCGACAGCGAGCGTCTCGGCCTGTTCGTGGTCGGGCGGCTCGCCGCCAGACACGACATCCGCGTCATCCTGCGCGGCTCCCCCTTCGGCGGGACCACCGCCATCGTGCTCATCCCGCGCACCGTGCTGGCCGAACTGCCCGCGCAGCTCGCCCTCACCGCGGAGCGGGTGGAGGAACGGCCCGCCGAACCTCCCGCGCGTCCCTCCGGCGGCCTGTTCGAGTCGTCCATTCCGGGCGCCCTGCCCCGCAGGAGCAGGACGACGGGTGCCCCGCCCGTTCCCGAACCCTCCCTGTCCGTGGTCGCGGACGGCCCCGTCGCGGGCGGCCCGGCCCCGGGAGGCCCCAACGGCGCGGGCGGCGGGGAACCCGCGCAGGGGGCGCCACGGCCACGGGCCCTGCCCCGCCGGGTACGGCAGGCCAACCTGGCCCCGCAGCTCCGCCAGGAGCCTCCAGAGGGCCCCGAGCCCGGCCCCGCCGAGGCACCGGAGCGCTCACCGGACGAGGCGCGGGCGTTGTTCTCCGCCTTCCAGGCGGGCGCGCGACGCGGCCGGGAGGAAGAGAAACCCGATCTCGCACACCACAGGACAGGCGACAAGGAGGACTAATGACTGGAAAAGCGTCCAGTACTGGCGAGCTCAACTGGCTCCTCGACGACCTGACCAACCGGGTGGGCGCGGTACGTCAGGCGGTGATCCTGTCGACCGACGGGCTCGCCGTCGGCTTCTCCAAGGGGCTCAACCGGGAGGAGGCCGAACACCTGTCCGCCATCGCCTCCGGGTTCCAGAGCCTGGCGCGCGGAGCGGGCCGTCACTTCAACGGTGGTGAGGTGCGCCAGACCATCGTGGAGATGGAGTCGGCGTTCCTGTTCGTCACGGCCGCCGGGCAGGGCACCTGCCTGGCCGTGCTGAGCGCCGCGGACGCCGACGTCGGCCACATCGCCTACGAGATGGCGATGCTGGTCAAGCGGGTCGGCCAGCACATCTCCGCCCGGCCGAGACAGGGCCTCACATGACCGGGCTTCCGTCGTCCTGGTTCTCGTCCCCCGGGTTCTCCCACCCCGGGGCCGAGGGCGGAGCGGGCGGATGACCCGGTGGATGGACGAGGAGGCGGGACCGGTCGTCCGGCCGTTCGCGCTGATCGGAGGCCGTACCAGATCGTCCGGTGACACGCTGGACCTGGTCGCGATGGTCAAGGCGACCGGTTCGGCCCCGTCCGGCGGGTTCGTCCCGGGACCCGAGCACGAACGCATTCTCTCCCTGGTCACCGTCGAGGCCACCTCGGTCGCCGACATCGCCTCCGACCTGGACCTGCCGCTCGGCGTCGTCCGGGTGCTCCTCGGTGACCTCAAGGACCACAAGCTCATTTCGATCGGGCGCGCGTCGGCGAGCGAGCGCATTCTCAAGGAAGTGATCAATGGACTTCGGGCCCTCTGACGAACCTGTAGCGCTCAAGATCCTCATCGCGGGCGGATTCGGTGTCGGCAAGACCACGCTCGTCGGCTCGATCAGTGAGATCCGCCCACTGCGCACGGAGGAGGTGCTCTCCGACCGCGGTATCGGCATCGACGACGTCGAAGGCGTGGAGAACAAGACCACGACCACCGTGGCCATGGACTTCGGACGCATCACGATCCGGGAGGGGCTGGTCGTCTACCTGTTCGGCACCCCGGGTCAGGAACGGTTCTGGTTCATGTGGGACGAGCTGTCCTACGGCGCGCTCGGCGCCGTCGTGCTCGCCGACACCCGCAGGCTGACCGACTGCTTCCCGTCGATCGACTATTTCGAGCAGCGTGGCACGCCGTTCATCGTGGCGGTCAACTGCTTCGACGGGGCCGAGCAGTACGAGGCGGAGGAGGTGCGCGTCGCCCTCGACCTGGACCCGGACGTCCCGGTCCTGCTCTGCGACGTACGGCGCCGCAGCTCGGCCAAGACCGTCCTGGTGACCCTCGTGGAGCACTCCCTGCGGGTTCTCACCGCCAGCCAGCCCTGACCCCGCCGTCCGTTTTGGTGAGAGTCGTCGGGTCTGGTGGGTCATGGGAAACTTCTCCTGATGGAAGCGTCTCTTGACCAACTGGCCCGGCGGCTCGAAGAGGTCGTCGGCGAGCTGCGCGGTGTCCCCGTGGACGTCGCGCGGCTGGAGGACGGGGAGCGGGTCAGGCAGGAGATCACCCGGCTGGTCGCCACCTCGCGCGAACTACGCGCCATGCAGCCGCTGGGCTCTCCTGAGCAGGGGCGCGAGGAGCAGCGCAGCCGCCGCCAGGTGCTGGACGCCCTGGCACGCGGGATGCGGATGCGGACGGTCGTCCACGCGAGCGTGCTGGACGACGAACGCAAGCTCGCCCGGCTCAGGGAACTGCACGCCGCAGGTGACCTGCACCGGGTCGTGGACGAGCCGATCCAGCAGCTGCTCGTCTTCGACCGGGAGGCGGCCTTCGTCAGGATCACCCCCGTGCTCCGCTCGCCGGGCGCGCTGCTGATCCGGCAGCAGAGCCTGATCAGCGTCCTGATCGACCTGTTCGAACAGACCTGGGACAGGGCCAGGGAGGTCACCGAGCCGACGGCGCGGCTGAGCCCTCGGGAGCGGGAGGTGCTGGCGCTGATCGCGGAGGGACGCTCCAACGCGGCCGTGGCGCGGGCCCTGTCGATCAGTGAGGCGGCGGTCGGCAAACACGTGGCCGGTGTGTTCGCCAAACTCGACCTGCCCTCGGGCGACGACGTCAACCGGCGGGTGCTGGCGGTGCTGGCCTACCAGCGCGGGGCCGCCAGGTAGGGGCGGCACTACGTCAGGGTAGGTCTGGCACCCGTGTCCGGCCGGCGTCCGGCGGGCTTGGATGAAACGCATGCAACGTATGAGCGGATTACTGGTCGGCGCCGTCTTCGGTGCGGTCTTCGTCTTCGTCAACGCGCGGAGTCCGCTGGGCGACGTCGTGGTCACGGTCCTGCGGGTGCTCGCGGGCCTGGCCGTCGCGGCCGTGCTGGCGCTGTGGTTCACCGATGTGCGACGACCTGCCGCCGCCGTCTCGGGAGGGACCGCCGTCTCGGGAGGGACCGCCGCCTCCGGAGGGACCGCCGCCTCCGGAGGGACCGTGAGGACGATGTTCGGGCGCGGTTACCTGATCGTGGTGGCCGTCGAGGTGCTCGCGCTGTTCGGCGGCCTCCGGCTGCTGGCCGCCCTGGGCGCGCCCGCGGAGGTCAACGTGGCGTGGGTGGCGATCATCGTGGGCGTCCACTTCGTCGCCCTGGCCCCGGTGTGGAAGGACGGGACCATCGCGGTGCCGGGCGTGGCCCTGACCCTGCTCGGGATCGCCGGATTCCTCATGGCCTGGGCGGGTTCCCTGCCCTGGGTGCCGATCGTCAGCGGGGTGGCCTCCGGTGCCGTACTGCTGGCCGGATCCCTCACCGCCGGACTACGGCTCGCCAGGCCCTGAACCCCTTGGTCGTACGGCCCGCTCTTGTCGGCCACGCCGTACGGACCGGGGTTTCAGCCCTGCAGGACCACGGACGCCGCGTCGCAGGGAGGGCAGGCGAAGACGAACGCCTCGCCGCCGCCGAAGTTCATCAGCCAGTTCCTGCTGTAGCCCTCCCTCATCTGCGCGACGAAGCCCATGGGGGTGCCGCAGGTGGAACACGTGGGCGTCATGTCCGTCTCCCACCACTCCGCCTCGCCACCCAGCCAGCCGACCACCTTGAACTCCGCGACCTCGTCCGCCGTCTCCGGCTCGACCTCGCAGATGCCGATCTCGAAGCACTGCGGGAGAACGAACGCCTCCCCGGGGGACGGCAGGGGCACCGTGGCGTCCTCGGCGAACAGGTAGGCGCGGTTGCCGCCCGCCTCGGGGTTCCAGGCCTCGCACTGGCCGGGATCGTTGTCGCACATGAAGAACGACAGGAGTGCCCCGGGCCGCAGGGCCTCGGCGTGGTCGCCGAGGTCGTCCGTGATGAGCTGCAGCAGGAACCGCAACGGCCCATCGCACACGGCGCAGCGCGGCCAGTCGAAGCCCTCCGGCGCCAACGGCAGCCCACCGATACGGCTCACCCGCGCCGCGACCTCGACATCCTTCACAAACGCCATAGATCCACTCACGGCTCGGCAGCCTATACCGGCCAGATACCGGATATGTCGGGATCAGGGGCAGGGCGGGTCGTAGGGGATGCCCTCCCCCACGAAACGGCGCCACTTCTCGGGGTCGAGGGCGCCCCTGGTATAGGCGCAGATCCGCCGGGCGGCCTGTTCCTCGTCCAGCGTCCACAGCCAGACGGCCCCGTCGTCACTGCCGCCCGCCAGCAACCCGCCGGTCCGGTCGAAGGCGACGGGAAGGAACGCGGTGGTGTGTCTGAGCAGCGGCTGCCCGAGAGGTTTCCCTCCTGCGGGGTCGGTCATGTCCCACAGCCGAAGCACACCGTCGAAGCCGGAACTCGCCATGGTGCGCCCGTCGGGACTGAACAGCGCCGAATAGGCGACACCCGTGTGGCCCGTCAACGGTCGTTCCTTGAGCGTGGCCCGCGCGGGGTCGGTGATGTCCCACCGGTACACCTTCCCGTCGGCGCTTGAGGCGGCCAGGGTGTGCCCGTCGGGACTGACGGTCACCGAGTAGAAGTTGGAGGACTCCGAACTCCTGCTCGTGGCGTCGGCCCGCAGTTCCAGCGGACGGCCCACCGGCCTGAGACGGGCGGGATCGGAGACGTCCCACAGCGTGATGGTGTTGTTCAGGTTGATACTCGCCAGGAGCCTTCCGCCCTGGCCGAACGCGATCGAGCTGAAACGCGCCTCGTCGTCCCCGGCGGCCTTCTTCCCCGGCGACTCGGCGAGGAGCTTGCGGGCGGCGACGTCCCACAGGCGCACCGCTCCGTCGCCCGACGCGGCGGCGAGCACGTCTCCCGTGGGGTCGAAGGCCACCGCGTAGATGATCGCGACCTTCTTCCCAGCTCTCAGCGGCGTTCCCACGGGAGTGGCCCGCGCGGGGTCCGTCACGTCCCACAGCCGGATGTCCCCGTCGGCGCCCGAGCTCACCAGCGTGTGCCCGTCGGGGCCGAAGGCCAGGGAGGCGACGGAGTTCCTGTGCCCCAGGAGCGGACGGCCGACGCGCCTGGCCCGCAGCGGGTCGGAGACGTCCCACAGGATGATCGATCTGTCGACTCCGGCACTCGCCAGCAGCCGCCCGCCTGGGCCGAACGCCACGGAGGTGACGGTCTCCGTGTGCCCGGGGAGGTAGGCGCTGGGCGCGTTCCACAGCCGCACCGACCCGTCCGAGGCACCGCTGGCCAGGGTCCGCCCGTCAGGGCTGAACGCGGCCGAGGTGACGAACCCCGTGTGGCCGACGAGGAAGTGACCCAGCGGCGTCATGACGGAGGGGTTGGAGACGTTCCACAGCCGGACGGTCCAGTCGGTGTACGTCGCGGCCAGGGTCCGCCCGTCAGGACTGAATGCGACCGACGTGCCGATGAAGGTACGGCTCCGCGAGGGAATGTTGAGCAGTGTGCCGTCGGTGGGGTCGGAGACGTCCCACAGCAGCACCCCCGCGTCACCGGCGCCTCCGATCGTGGCCAGCGTCCTGCCGTTCGGACTGAACGCCATCGCCTTGACCTCACCTCTGTGGATCTCCAGGAGATCGCTGAGCGGTTTGGGACGGTTGACGTCTGAGATGTCGAACAGGTGCACCTTCGCGTCGCCCGTGCCGACGGCCAGGGTCTTCCCGTCCACGCTGACGGCGGTCGAGGAGACCGATCCGCCGTCGTCGAAGACGGAGTCGGCCATGCCCCGTCCCTCCAGCAGCGGGGAGGGAACGGTCAGGTCCCACTTCTGGACGACTCCGTCCGCCCCCGAGGTGATCATGGTGTTCCCGCCGGATGTGAACCTGATGGCCGTCACCTGGAATATGTGCCCGAGCAGCGGCTCCCCCGTCGGCTTGATGTGCGCGCGGTCGGAGAGGTCCCACAGCTGCACCCTCCCGCCGGAGTCACCGGCCGCCAGAAGATGTCCGTCAGGGCTGAAAGCCACCACGGACACGCCGCTTATGGAGCCGCTCAGGGGACGGCCGAGCGGCTTCGGCAGGGCGGGGGCGGAGACGTCCCACAGCCGGACCGTGCCGCTGCCGTCGCCGCTGGCCATGATCCGCCCGTCGGGGCTGAAGACCACCGACTCGACGTAACCGACGTGTCCCGTCAGGCTTGTGGAAAGGGCGTCGCCCTGGGTGCCGAGAAGTCGTGTCCGGGTCTCCTCCCCGGGGTTCATCCGATGGGCGACCAGGGTGAGCTGGGCGGACAGGGAGATGTCGGTCTCCCTGAGCCGGTCGGCCTCGGCGACGACACGCTGGTAGACGGCCAGGTCCCGCTGGGTGATCGCCTCCCTGCCCCGTTGGAGGGCGTAGACGGCCGCGACGGAGGCGACCAGGGCGAGCACCGTCAGGGCGGCGACGGCGCCGGTCCTCAGCCGGGCCGTACGGCGTCGCTGGCGGGCCGAGGCGGCGAGGAAGTCGCGTGCGACGGGAGTGAGTTCGTCCTCGGGCCTGGTCTCGGCCCACACACGTACGGCGTCAAGCCGGGTTCCCCGGTACAGCCGGGAGGAGTCGCCCCTCTCACGGCTCCACGCGGCCGCGGTGTCCTCCAGGTCCTGGTGGATGAGCCGCCCCGCCCGGTCGTCGTTGAGCCAGCCGCGCAGCCGGGGCCAGTGGCTCAGCAGGGCCTCATGAGTGATCTGTACGGCTTCGCGGTCCAGGGTGAGCAGCCGTTCCCCGGCGAAGGCGTTCACCACCGCCGCGGTCGTCCCCGGGTCCGCGTGCATGCCGACCAGATCGGTGTGGGCGACGCGCCTGCGGGTGTCCTCGGCTCCGTCCCCGAGCTTGACCAGACGGAGGAACAGCAGCCTGGCCAGCCGTTGGGCGGTGTCGTCCAGACCGGTGAAGACCTGCTCCGCGGTGGCCGCGAGCGCGCCCTCGATCCGGCCGGTGGCCTTGTACCCCTCGACGGTCAGCGTGGCGCCGTTGCGCTGCTGCCAGGTCAGACGCAGCGCGTGGGCCAGCAGCGGGAGCCGTCCCGCCTCGTACCCGCTCGTCCGCCTGTCACCCGCGGTCGCCCTCAGGTCGCCCAGGAGAAGCTCGGCCAGCCCCGGTTCGAGATCCACCCCCAGGTCCTGGGCGGGGTAGACGATCGCCTCCCTGAGGTTCGCCTCCGGCATCGGCCCGACCACCAGCGGACGGTCCTCCAGGGCGGGCTGCAGCAGGGGATGCGCGGCGCAGGCGGAGTGGAAGTCGTCGCGGACCCCGATCACCACGAGCCCGGCCTGTGTGGCGGCCAGCCGTACGAGCAGTTCGACGAACGCCTCGCGCTCCCGCTCGTCGTCGCACTCGGTGAACAGTTCCTCGAACTGGTCCACCACCACGACGATCCGCGCGGCGGCCGGGTCGCCGGCCCGCTCGCGCAGCCACCTCTCCAGCGCCGAGACGTACCGCTCCGGCCCGCCTGCGATCTGTTCGGCGATGCGGTCCCGGTCGACACCAGTGAGGCGTTCCAGCCTGCCGGCCATCTCCCTGACCGGTGTGGCGGCGGGGGTGAGCGTCACCTGCGGCCACCGGTTGGCGTACGGCAGGGCCGCCTGGTCGAGCGCGGGTAGCAGACCGGCGTGCAGCAGCGAGGACTTCCCCGCGCCCGAGGGGGCGATGACCACCTGAAGACCGCCCGTGCGCAGCCGCCGGTCGAGACGGCCGACCAGCGCACCGGTCAGGTCCTTTCTGCCGAAGAACCACCTTCGCTGCTCACGGCCGAAGGCGGACAGCCCTGGATAGGGGCACTCCTCGATCACCGCCCCCGGCCGGGTCCGCTGTTCGGCGCTCAGTTTCTCGCCGTAGTGAAAGTGCTGGTCCCTGTTGGCCAGGTACACGTGGCCCTGGTCGGAGACGGACACCTCAAGGCGGACGTTGTCTCCGGTGGGCGTTTCCCGTGCCGGTGGGACCGGTTCGGGTTCCGGCTCCCGGCGGTCATTCTGAAAAGAGTCAGCCATTGACTTTCCGGCCTGGTCATACGACGTTGTGGAGCCGGACGAGGGCGGCGTCACGGCCGCCGGGGAATTCCGTTCAGCGTTCGTTGATGTGCTGGTCCCGGCCCGCCTGATAAAGGCGTCCCTGGTCTCGGACGACCGCCTTCATGACGATCGAACCGATCCGGGTCTGCTCCGTGACCGACAACAGCGGGGTCAGTTCCTCGTCGAGGAGGCGTCTCAGTTCGGCGGCCGACTCGGGGGCCTCTCTCAGCAGGTGCGCCAGCCGTACCTGCCAGACACCGGCCAGTGCCCGCTCGGTCTCGACGTCCCCCGCCTGTCGCGCCGTCAGCAGTTCGGCGTGGGCCTCGACCAGCTCACCCTCGACGACCTCGGCCTGTTCGGGGCGGAAGCGCCGCCACAGCGCGACCACCCCGGCGCGGGCGTCCTGCCAGGCGTCGGTGGCCATGGCCGTCACCAACGCCGTCCCCGCGGCCAGCACAAGCGGATCCATGTGTCGCTCCTATTGCGCCTTATTATCACTTGCCACGATAAATCAGATCCTTCCACCGAACCACCCCACAAAAAAGGGATAGCACGATGTCCCGACTTGAGCGCTTTGTGGAGCATTCGCCGCATATCTAGATCACCAAATAACCCACTTCCAGGCCAGATTGCCCCCTTCTGGAATTTCCCTCCTTCAGCGAACAATCATCCCATTCCACCCCGTACGGCACCACGCTTTCGGACACCGAATGGACATCGTTCATTCATCCTCTGTTCCCCTCGGACGTCCCGGCGCGTACGGCCGCGAGTTCCAGTCTTCATGGCCGCCCACGCCCTCCTCGCCGTGCTCCGCGGTGATGAGTTGTCGCGCCAGAACCCGTCATACCTACGACGGGACACGACGAGGCGGAAGGATGACGTGATGAGTGTGGGAACGCTGCTGGAGGAGCTGGGCGTGAGCGGTCTGGGCGAGGTCGACGAGCCCGCGTTCTCGGGACTGGCGGAGCGGCACCGGCGGGAGCTGCATGTGCACTGCTACCGGATGCTCGGGTCGTTCGAGGACGCCGAGGACACCGTGCAGGAGACGTTCCTGCGTGCCTGGCGGCGGCGGGAGACCTTCGAGGGACGGTCGACGTTCCGGGCCTGGCTGTACCGGATCGCCACCAACGCCTGCCTGGACCTGCTCGCCAGGTGCCGCCCGGAGCCCGCGACCGGTGGCGAGGCGTTGTGGCTTCAGCCCTACCCGGACCGGCTGCTCGACGAGTTGCCCGCGGGCGACGCGGACGAGCCGGAGACCGCCGCCGTCGCACGGGAGACGATCGAACTGGCGTACCTGGTCGCGATCCAGCACCTCGCGCCGCGCCCTCGGGCCGCGCTGATCCTTCGGGACGTGCTCGGCTGGCCGGCGAAGGACGTCGCGGCACTCCTCGGGGACTCCGTCAACTCCGTGAACAGCGCACTACAGCGGGCCCGCGCCGGAATGCGGGAGCACCTGCCCGCCGAGCGGCAGGACTGGACCGGTGGTGAGGAGGAGGACGCCGGGACGCGCGAGCTGGTGCGCCGGTACACCGACGCCAGCGTGGCCACGGACATCGACGGGCTCGCCGCACTGCTGCGGGACGACGTCCGCTACTCGATGCCGCCCACGCCGGGCCTGTACGTCGGCCGCGAAACGGTGGTGAACGGCTGGGCCGAGAGCGGCTTCGAGGGCATGGGGCGCCTACGTGCCGTCCCCACCTCCGTGAACCGGCAGCCCGCCGTCGCCTTCTACCTCTGGCGGGAGCGGGAGGGCGCGTACCTGCCGCTGACGATCGACGTCCTGCGCGTCACCGGCGGGGCGATCACCGAGATCTTCACGTTCCACGGCGACCGGTTCCCACGACTCGGGCTGCCGGAGCGCCTTCCTGCGGACGGTACGGAGTAGCGCCCGGACCGGTTGACGATCTCGCAGGTAAGGGCACCGACGCGACCTCCGCCCTCGTCCCTCATGCGTGGGGCCACCCCCCGCGCGCGGGGGGTGTCTCTCACTCCGCCTCGTTGTGGACCGGTTGGGGGCCCGTGGTTCCCGAGAGGTCGTGCGGTGCCGTCGTGGTGGGCCTCACGAACAGGGTCGCGTCGGCGGGGGACGGCTCCGCCGGGACCGGGGTGTCGAAGATGTCGATGTCCACCTCCTCACCCCCGACCGTCAGTGTGTCCCAGGCGCCGCTGACCACCAGGGACCGTACGGTCTCGCTCCGCAGCTCGCTCAGCCGCTCCAGCAGGGCCGCGTCGTCGGGCATGCCGGGGATTCTCGGGGCCAGGCGGGACCGGATCTGGCGCAGCCGGTCCATCAGGACGTCGATGTCGGCGTTCCTGTCCACCCCGGCGGCGCCCTCTTCGAGGCCCTGGGCGATCTTGTCCTTGATGGCCCGGGTGACCCCCTGCTCGTCGGCGGCCACCATCGCGTTCCAGGCGCGGCTCTTGTGCCGGTACTGCAGCATCGACATCGCGGCCTCGTGGCGGACGAAGTCGGCGTCGCGGAACGGCCTGCCCCGCCAGTTGCGGTTGAGCGAGCGCGCCAGCGAGATGGCCGAGGCCAGTCCGCTGTTGAGCCCGCGTCCCGGCCAGAAGTGGATCGCGTTGGCCGCGTCCCCCAGGAGGAAGCCGTACGTGCCCGGGGTGGTCGAGGTCGGGAAGAACAGCCGGGAGGTGAAGCGGGGCCGCTGCACCATGTCCAGCCGGAAGCCGGTGACGGCGCTCACGTTGTCCTCGGTGATGCCGAAGAGGGTCAGCCCCTCCTGCACCCGCCTCCACAGCGCCGAGCCCCTGATCAGGGCGGGCAGGAACAGCGTCTGGTGCGTCGAGCAGTGGAAGTCGCCGCTCTCCGTCCGCTCCATCAGGCAGGGGTTGGAGGCGATGCACTCCTCGAACACCTGCCGGATGGGGTCTATGCCGATGACCTCCTTGGCCTCGGCGTCGGTGAGGCGAACGTTCAGGAACCCCTCGCCGCGCAGCGAGTTGAGCAGGAAGCGGTTCTGGGCCACGGTCAGCAGGACGATCATGGGGTCGGGCAGGTCGGACTTCACGCGGATGCCGAGCACCACGTCCTGGACGTGGTGACCGTCCAGCGAGTAGATCGACTTGTCGGCCTGCCCGAACCTGTCACCGAAGTGTTCGCGGGTCCGGGAACGCCCGCCTTCGCAGATGGCCAGCACGTGGTCCTGCGCGATGCCGTCGCGGTGTGCGACCGGGTCGAGGTTCTCGGGGATCAGCCGGATGCGGTCGGCCTTCTCGTTCACCATGTCGAGGAGAACGTCCTCGACGTGGGCGATCCGGATGTTGCGCGGGCTGTAGCCGCGGATCGAGTCGGGGCCCGCCGGCCACATCTCGCTGTAGGAGCCGGTGGTGAACAGCCGTTCCTGGACGTCCTCGGGCAGGTTGAGATACTGACGGCTCTGTACGGTCACCACCTGCTGGCGCCGGTTGTTGCCCTGGGCCGCGTTCCGCCACACGATCCGCGCCCCGTCCCGGGTCCAGCGGCCGTCGTACATCGTGATGGACACCCGGTGTCCCATGAGGTGTTCGAGCAGCAGGGCGAGGCTCAGCCCGACGGGCCCGCCGCCGGAGATCGTGACGTGCAGGACCTGTCCCATCCCGACGCCGGGCACGGCCCTGACGACCGTCGGGAGCATGGAGGCGTCGACGACGGTCTCCAGGTCGTCGAACGTCTCGAAACGGAACGTCTCGCCCCCGATGGAGATCGTGTCGCCGGGCTGGAGCACGTGGGAGGTGATCTTCCTGCCGTTGACCAGCGTCCCGTTGCGGCTTCCACGGTCCTGCAGCACGTAGTCGTCACCCTGGGCGCGCACCTCGGCGTGGAAGCGCGAGGCCCGCTCGCTGGTGATCACCACGTTGTTGTCGCCCCGGCGGCCGAAGGTCACCGGCTCGTCGCCGATCAGGAACCGCTGTCCGGTGAGAGGACCTTCGTGCCCGACGATCGCATACGGCATGGGGCCGTACTCCCCTCCGTCAAAAATCTCCAGCAGAAACCGGTTTGATCGTTTATCGTGTCACGCTTCGCCACACAGGAAAAGCCACAAAAACCCGACACATCCCACCTACGGCGCCTCCTGCGAACTTTGTTCCGGACTATCGAGAATTCCATTTTCGGACATCGAAAAAGTGGCGCGGAATTTCAGGACGCGGGTCCCAGGTCCCACACCCGCACGGCCGTGTCCCTGCTGCCGCTGACCGCGACGGCCCGTCCTCCGATCCGCGTGACCGCCACGCCGTAGACGGTGCTGGTGTGCCCGGTGAACGGCCCGCCGACGGGCCTGCGCGTGGTCAGGTCCCACAGGCGGACGCTCCTGTCCCAGCTCCCGGTGACGGCGACGGTGCGGCCGCCCACCTGCCCGACCGCCACCGACGTGACGTTGCCCGTGTGACCGACCATCGGCTGCCCCACGGGCTGGTGCGTGGCCAGGTCCCACACCCTGACCGTGTCATCCTCGCTGCTGCTCACCACCACGGGACGGCCGTCGAGCCGGGTGACCGCCACGCCGTACACGTCACCGGTGTGTCCCGTTATCGGCTCCCCGACGGGACGGCGCGTGGTCAGGTCCCACACCCGGATCGTGTCGTCCACCCCACCGGTCACCGCGACCGGGCGTCCGTTCAGCTGCCCGACGGCGACCGCCCAGATGTCCTCGGTGTGCCCCTTCATCGGCTCGCCGACGGGTTGGCGGGTGGTCAGGTCCCACACCCTGACCGTGTCGTCGCCGCTGCCCGTGACGGCCACGGGACGTCCGTCCACCTGGGTGACCGCCACCGCGTAGACGTCCTCGGTGTGCCCCCTCATCGGGTCGCCGACCGGCTGACGCGTCACCAGGTCCCAGACCCTGACCGTGTCGTCCGCGCTGCCGGTCACCGCCACGGGACGTCCGTCCACCTGCCCGATCGCGACCGCGCTGACGTCCTCGGTGTGCCCGCGCAGCGGATCACCGACCGGCGTGCGCGTCGTCAGGTCCCACACCTGGGCCGTATCGTCCGCGCTGCCGGTCACCGCCACCGGACGCCCGTCCACCTGCGCGGCGGCGACCGCCCAGATGTCGTCGCTCTGGGTGCCGACCACGCCCGGCACCACCGCCGCCGCCGTCGCCGGAGCCGCGCTCGTCACCGGCTCCCTTGAGAAGGGCCAGAAGACCACCCCGAGCACGACGACCACGACACCGGCCGCCGCGGTGATCCACCCGGCACGGCCACGCGGAAAGGAGCGCCGTACCGGCCGGTCCCCGGTGGAGATCATGTCCCGCTCGGCCGCCGGATTCGGCGTCACCGCGCCGGAGACCGCCGATCCGTCCGGGGCGGGGGCGGGGCTCTCGGTGACGGTCTCCATCTCGTACGGCTCCGCCGGAATACGGCCGGTCAGCATCGCCAGCACCTCGCCGATCCCGGGGCGGTCCCTGGGGTCCTTGGCCAGGCAGGCGGCCAGCAGCGCGCGCAGCGGCTCGGGCACCCCGTCCAGGTCGGGTTCGCTGTTGAGGATGGTGCCCATGATCGCCGCAGCGTGCTCACCGGCGAAGGCCCGGCGGCCGGTCGCCGCGTAGACCATGGTCGCCGCCCAGGCGAACAGGTCGGAGGCCGCACTGGCGGGCTGGTTGGCCAGTTGCTCCGGGGCCAGGTAGGCGGGGGTGCCGACCAGCGCGGAGACCGTGGTCGCGTCGGTGCCCTCCAGGATGCGGGCGATGCCGAAGTCGATGACGACCGGCCCCTCGGGACCCATGATCACATTGGTGGGCTTGAAGTCGCGGTGCACGATCCCGGCCCGGTGGATGGCGTCGAGGGCGGTCGCGGTGGCGATCGCCAGCCGTTCCAGGCCGCTTCCCGTGCGGGGGCCGTCGGTGGCGACCAGCTCCTGGAGGGAGGGGCCGGGCACGTACTCGCTGACCAGGTAGGGCCGTCCCTCGCTGAACCCGGCCTCAAGGACCGTGGCGGTGCAGAAGGCCGCCACCTGCCGCGCCAGCGCGACCTCGCGCTCGAAGCGCCGCATCTCGGTGGTGTTCTCGACCACGCGCGCGTGCAGGACCTTCACCGCCACCTGCTGCCCGGAGGGGCCCCTGCCCAGGTAGACGGTGCCCTGGCCGCCGCTGCCCAGCACTCCGAGCAGGTTGTGGACGCCGATGCGCCGGGGGTCGGTCGCCTTCAACGGTCCTGCGTCGGGCACCGCTACCGTCCTTTCCCGCCGGATGCCCAACGGGCGCCCGACGGAGCCATCCGGCCGCGCAGCCGGGAACCTCACAACGCGTCGATCATGATCTGCGAAAGACACACTTGACCGACAAATCCGACGCGCATGACGACTTTCCTCGGGGCAACAATACGAGCCGGATCACATCCTCGGTACACCACGGCCACACCGGCACACGATGTATGGACCTCGCGTCATGAGATTTATAGCTTTTTATCCTCCTAAATGTGATTTATCACCAAACCGAATTGAGAGGGTGATTTCGTGGAGACAGCCGGTCAGGAGCCCTGGGAACCGTCCAGCAGAGCCCTGATGTCGTTCTCCCGGTAGCGTCGCTGCCTGCTGGGGGTCCGCACCGAGGGGATGCGGCCGGTCAGTGCCCACCGGTTGACGGTCTTGGGGTCCACGCCGAAGATCCGGGCGACCTCGCCGGGCGTGAGAAGCCGTTCGGTCGTTCCGGCCTCGGTGATGAAGGTGCCATCGGGGGCGACGGCCTTGAGTGGGGACATGGAGGGCTCCATGGGGGTCAGTAGCGGCTGCGGTGGGGGCGGGTGCCCGGCCCCGAGCCGGGGAGCATGCGGCCGGGCACCCTGGAGGAGGACCGGCCTTCCTTATAGGAAGACCGGTGTGCCAGACGGCTCCCTCTTCCCCAGCACACTCGGCGTGTGTGGGAGCCGTCCTGCGAGGGTGTGCGGCCCAGGTCCCTCCCACCTGAGCCGCACGTTCACGAGGTACGGCGGAGCGGCGGGTGGGATGACGTCCCACCGCCCGCCGTACCGGCTTCTAGGAACGCAACAGTCTGCGCAACGCCGTAGACCGACCCGGCGCGACGGCGTGAACGGCCCGGGAGATCCGGGCGGCCCGGGTCTGCAGAGCACGGGCGACGGCGACGGCCTGAATGCTCGGCGGCACCACCGGGGACACCTGAGCGGCCAGCTTGCGATCCAGCTCTTCAGCGGACCCGGCCCGTACCAACAGCACGTCCCCGGCGTACGACCTGCCGGGCAGAACACCTCGGTAGGCGCTCCACAGGCCGGAATGCGAACTGTGGAAGACCAACCAATCAGGATGAGCCCGCTGCAGACTGTCACAGCTGGGATCCGCGCCTCCCGGCACCGACCACGGCATCACGCCGCCCTCCTCGCCGACCGCAACCGTCGCCTCCCGGCCGGTCGCCGCCCCTCAGCGGTCGGCATCCGCAGGATCAGAAGCGTCTCGGCCTCACGCATCCGCCGCTCCAACCCCTCGGCGGTGGTGTCGCTGACGATCACCGGCTGCGGAGCAGGCCACGAACACAACCCGTAGAACCGGCGCGTCCCCAGGCTGTAGAGCACCGTCCATCCGGCCCACGCCTGGTTGAGGCTCTCGGCCTCCGCACGGGCCGGGCCGTCCCACACCCGCCGATACACCAGGCTGTACGGCCGCCCGTCACGATGCCGCCCACCCGGCCGAGACGACCCGATCACGAGGACGCCCCCTCAGCCGACGCGGCACCCTTCAACCCAGGGGCCGGGAGACGAGCCAGATGCTCGACGATCTGACGGGCCGCCTCCTCCACCTGCGCTACCGGGACCTGGTGGGCCCGCTCGTTCCGGTGCTTCCAGAAGAAGTCCCGCTCCCGAAGATCGGTCCAGATCGCGAACTCCATCGAGGGCACCTCCAGCAACGGAGCCCCGTCGTCACACCGGAACACCACCTCCACCCGCGACCGGGTGAGCAACCCCTGAAGCCGACGCAACTGCGGCGCCTTGGGGTCGTAGAAACCCTCACTGACCTTCCGACGCAGAGCGTCGGCCATGGGCGTACCGATGGGAAACACGATTCGGCTCCTCCACGGGATGAAGTGAACGGCCTCGGGGTCGCTTCCGGCCCGGTCCGTTGCGCGATCTTCGGCGTCGATGCCGGTCACCAGGGGGTACCTCTGGTGGTCGGCGGTGGGACGTGGCCGATCATCGCCAGTAACGACTTGTAATGAACATGTCGCGAAGGGTGACTTCTGTTGATGTTTGATGTCCGGAACGGACGTCACCACGGACACCGCCATGACATGTCAGTGCCCAAGGGTGACATCTGCTGCGAAGTCCCTCCGCACCACGAGACAGCGTTTTACGCTGCCAGCGACCGCACCCGCACGAGGAGGAACAACCCCGTGCACCATGCCGAAGAAACGCTCCTGAAGCAGCTCGTGCGCGCGCGTGGCCTGTTACTTCCGCGCGCGTTCCTCACCGCCTACAGCCGATGCGCCGCCGGCCTTGGTCTACGCGGCCTGACCCTCGACGAACGCCAATACCGGCGCTGGCTGGCAGGCAACGTCAAAGGGCTACCGCTGCCGGATGCCTGCCGCGTCCTGGAGGAAATGTTCGACCGGTCGGCGCAGGAACTGTTCACGATGGTTCCCACCCTGGTGGCAGACCCCGCATCACCGGGCGAGGTAATCGACCTCTCACCCACCCGCAGCGTCGTATGGACGACGCCCGACCTTCCCGCCTCTGGTGCAGGCTCAAAGCCTGCTCCTTCTCTGCGTGAGTTGATGATGGCTGCTGCCGAAGATTCCCGACATTCCGCCCGAGCAGCGGACGCCGCGATCGGGCCCTCAACCCTTGAAACACTGCAAGACGATGTGGTCCGTGCAGCACGCACGTTCCACACCCGACCGCCGATCGTGACGTTTCCCGAAATCAAAGACCTACGCGACCAGGTAGAGAAGAAGCTTGGACAGACCCGGCAACCTGGGCAGATCACCGAACTGACCTACCTGAACGGGCTGCTGTGCCTGCTGCTGGCCGAAACCTGCATGGACTTGGGCGAGCATGGATTTGCTCGTGATCACGCGCGTGCCGCGTGGGCACACGCCAACAGCATCGGCAACACCGGTCTGGCCGTATGGGCACGCGGTGTGCAGGCGACGGCGGCCTATTGGGGCGATTCTCCCCAAGAGGCGATCACCGCAGTCAAACGCGGCCGGGAGCACAAACCCACCGGCCTGGCAGCCGCGCGACTGCACAGCATCACCGCCCGCGCGTGGTCACACCTAGGCAATCCCGACGAAACGCTCCGGGCCGTCCGCGACGCGCAGGAGGCACGGACAACCGACTCAGACGCCCATGACGACCTGGCTGTCATCGGCGGTCTGTTCGACTGGGGACCAGCGCGAGAGGAGCGTTGCGCCTCAACCGCGTTCTTGGAACTGCTGCAACGCCGCCACGACAGCCTGGAGCCAGCGACGCTACGCCGCTTTGTGAATCTGGTGCTGGAGCACGCCGAACGAGCGCTGAACCTGGAGCTCGCCACTCCAGCCGACAAACGCTCTCCGATCCTGAAAGCGACCATCCTGCTGGACATGGCCGCCGCTCGGGTACTGCTCGGCGATGTGAACGGGGCCCACGAAACGGTCCAGCCCATGCTGGGCCTGTCTCCGGATCTGCGCACCTTCTCCGTACGCTACCGGCTGCGCTCCCTACGGGCACCGCTCAACCAACTCCGCACGCGGGCGGCTCAGGAACTGGTCGAGACGGTCACCGCGTTCGGTGAGGCTTCGACCGCTAAGCACCTGCCGCCTGTTCCTGGTTCTTGACCACTGTCCGGTTGTCCCAGGCGGTGAGGATCGCCGTTTCCCGTTCCACGGAGATGCCCAGCTCCGCAGAGCGAGCGGAAGAGACCGTGACCCCGGTCTGGAGCCACCGCCAGGTATCGGTCACGGTCTCCTCGATCGAACGGCACGTCAGACCGGCGGCATGCGCACGGGAGGCGTCCACCTGCCAGGTGCCGTCGTAGTCGCGCCAGATCGGCAGCTCCGTCCACTCGCGTACGTCGTGCTTGCGGAGGAACGAGTCGTCCACCCACACCAGTTCGGCGCTGCTGCCGGTCACCTTCCGGCACGCGGCGAGGAACTCCCCGAACGTTGTGTGCCCGATCGGCGCGGCCACGTTGTACGGGCCAGGCAGATGCCGTTCAGCGCACTCCAACGCGAAGGCGGCGACGTCTCGTACGTCAATCGGCTGGATCTTCCACGTGGCCGTGCCCGGGGCCAGCACCCGGCCCCCGACACGGATACGCGACAGCCACCATGGCAGACGGCCCACATACTCGTGCGGGCCGAGAATCACACCCGGTCGCAAGATCGTGGCGTGCTCACCGAAAGCAGCAATGACGGCCTGCTCGCAACCGGCCTTCTCCCGCCCGTAGGAGTCAAGCCCGCTCTCCCCCTCCGGGCCTTCGGGAGCGTACTCCCGCAGCGGCGAGGCGTCCGTCAGCGGAGTGGTGGGCCAGCCCTTGTAGACGTTCACGGTGGAGACGAACACGTACCAGCCGACGACATCGGCCAGAGCGCGGGTGGTGTCCTCCACCATGGCCGGGGTCATGCCGCTGGGGTCGATCACCGCGTCCCACGGACCCGCGTCAGCGAGCGCCATCAGGTCCTGAGGGTTGGTCCGGTCTCCGCGAATCATGGTGGCGCCGGGCACGTCATCACCGGAACGGCCACGGTTGAACGTGGTCACCTCATGACCACGCCGCAGGGCCTGCTCCACGAGCACACGCCCCAGGAACTTCGTTCCGCCGAGGATAAGGAGCCGCATGGTCTCGATCCTGGCCCAGGAAACCCGATTCACACAGGTGCTTCCCGGGAGCAATACGCAACTGTCGAGGAAACAAGGAAAGCCCTCCAGAGGACATCGCTCGCGGCCTTCCCCACAGCCCGCGACGCCTCGTCTCCTCGACCGTTAACCCGGCTGCCCAGACGTACCGCGAAAAGGTGATCTTTCTTCGTGTCACATGGCACAGTGGGGTCATCAGGTACACCCCCGCGAGGCGCGGATCACACTATGGCCGCCATCGGTACGAGGAGGAGACTATTCTCGAACCAAGTCGGATCTCAAAAATGATCAACGCTCTGACCTGCACCGCTGCACTACCGCCGGACTGCTGCAGAAATCGCGCACCCCACTTCCACAGCGTCCGGCCCGACCTGGGACTTTACCCTCGGGTCGCTCATCGCCCGGAAGGGTTCGCCACACCTGGCGGTTCCAGCGGCGTTCACGGTGGTGGAGTCGCTCATCACCCTGAAGGGTTCGCAACGCGGCGACCGGCCCGCGTTCTTGCAGTACTCCGGTGTCACTCATCACCCTGAAGGGTCCACAACTCCCCACCTTGTGGACGGTCACCAGCCGGGGTCGAAGAAGGGGGTGGTGGGTTCTCTCCAAGCCAGGGTGTACAGGAGGAAGGCGTTCAGGGCCATCGCCAGGATGGTCACCAGTACGGCGGGGCCGACGTCCGGTGAGTCGGGGAACCCTCCAGGGGGGCCGTCAATCAGGGTCGTCGGCCGGCACGACATACGTGGTGTGTGTGGCCTCCAGCCATTCTCTGTCGATGCGGTGGCCGACCATTCGGCCGATCGCGGTCAGGGCGGATGTGAGGCTTTCACCGGGCTCGACGGCGGGTTCTCCTGGAATGTCGTCGTCGATGTTGAAACGGAGACCGTAGAGGTACGGGTCGAGGGCGTTCGGATCGGTGCCGGACCGTTCGCCGGTGTCGAAGATGTCAATGACCGTGATCAGCTTCCCATCTTCGGCGTATTCCAAGGTGCTCTCACCATGAAGATCCCAGCGGATGGCCAGAGCGCGCCTGCCACATCGTGACAGCGCGAGCAGCGCTTCATCCTCCGTGGAACGGTGGTCACCGATGACCAGAATCCAGTCACCGACCTGCCCTGCCAGCAGACCTGCCGCCTCTTCGCCTCCTCCGTCGGAACCCGTCCCCCACCCGAGAAAACCGTCCCGCGTCCCGGAGGCCGGATCGCCGTTCAAAATGACGACCGCTTCCTCGACAGGGATGGACTCCACCCAGACGGCGTGGAACTGCTGCATCGAAACGTCACTGGGATCGTACGAGCGGAGCAATTGATACAGGTCGTCTGCCGTCACGGATTCAGCCTCCTCCGCGAATCATTCTGCCCGGCCTTTCAGGGCCGTACGGCCCGCGTACGGCGCACCCGGCCAAACGCGTGAGGCCTTCCCGGAACTCCGGCCCGGTCGCCGACGACTCCTGAGGTAAAGACAGGAGGGCCGAGCATGGGCGGACGGGTGTGGGTGACGGCCGGGTGGGCGTTCTACGTCGTGGTGGTCATGGTGGCGATGTCGTACGCCATCGGGGCCGTGGCGCGGGCCGGGTTGCTCGTGGTGGCGGCGGCGCCGTTGGGGGTGGTGCTCGTCCTGGCGCTGTGCCGGTTGCCCGGCAGGACGGAACTGGCGGCCTGGAGCGCCGTCACCGTGGGGATTCTCGCGCCGACCTACCTGGCCGGCGGCGGGGTGGAGTACGCGGCGTCCGGGGTGGTGGCGGCGCTGGCCCTGCTGGGGGTGTTCCGGTCGCCGTGGTTCCTGGTGGCCGCCTGGGTGCTGCACCCGGTGTGGGACGTCGTGGTGCCCCGTCATCTTGAGCCGCCGCTGACCGACCTTCCGACGGCCTGCGTGCTGTACGACCTGCTGGTCGCCGGTTACCTGGCCTACCGCGCCCACCGTGGCGGTTTCGCGAAGGGCGTCAGGTCACCCGAGGAGGCGGGAACCCGGGGCTGAGGCCGTCGCGTTCTCCAAGAGTCGTCTCTTCGAGGAAGCGGACTGTGACCGGAGGAAGCTTGGCACTCAGGGCACGTTATCTCCTGAACGCGGCCCTCGCCGTGGTCGTCCTGGTGCTGACCATCTGTATCGACGGGATAGGGCTGACCGCCCTGTTCGGCGTGATCGCCGTACTGTTCTTCCTGGTCTGCGCGTTCAGGGCGTAGCCCGAAAAGACCTGAGAAGCCGGGAGGAGCTTTCCCCGTGCCCTCCGACGGTGCACGGGGCCTCCGAAGTCGTCCTGGATCGTACGGCCGGCCACCCCACCCCCGCCGGGCCGTACGGGAAGGACGTTACAAGGCCCGCAGGCCGCTGATCACCTCTCGCAGCAGCCCCTCCGCGGGAGAGGTGTTGGCGGGAAGCGGGGAGCGCACGAGGATCAACCCCTGGTCGAGCAGGTCGCCGAGGAGGACCTTGATCACGCCGATCGGCAGGCCCGACTCAGAGGCGACCTCGACGATGGGCCTGGTGCGCTTCATCAGGCCGAGCAACCGCCGGTGCTCCGAGCCCAGGTGTGAGCCCGCGGAGATCACCGAACCGTTGGCGACCACCATGGACAGCAGGTCGAACGCGGACGAGGACGTCGAGGTCGCGGTCCGGCCGCCGGTCAGCGCGTAGGGACGGACGACGGGCCCGGCCTCCTCGTCGACCCACTCGACGTCGTCGCTCATTGGCCCGCCACCCGGGGTGCGGTGGCCAGATGCTGGCCGACACGGGTCACGAGGCGGGCCATCTCGTAGGCGATGAGGCCCACGTCCGCGGCGCCACTGGTCATGACGGCGAGACAGCTGCCCTGGCCCGCCGAGGTGACGAAGAGGAACGCCGAGTCCATCTCCACCATGGTCTGCCGTACGGCGCCGCCGCCGAACTGCATGCTTGTCCCCTTGGCGAGGCTCTGGAAGCCGGAGGCGACGGCCGACAGGTGGTCGGCGTCCTCCTTGCTCAGACCTCGGGAGGAGGCCATCATCAACCCGTCGTTCGACAGGATCAGCGCGTGGGAGACGTCCGCCACACTCGTGACGAAGTCATCCAGAAGCCAATAAAGCTCACCCGGCACGTGCTCAAACCCCTTCCCCTGTGACGATCACACTCGGTGCGATCCTCGGTTCACTACCCCAGCTCATCATTCGGCACCGCCGTCCTCGCTCTCGGCGCGTCCGCGCCGCCATCCCGACTGGAAGGAGTTCAGCAGCGCCCGAGCCTCCTCGGGCGAGCGCTCGGTGGCGCCTGAGGTCTGGTCGTTCTCCTGGCGCTGGTCGTCCTGGCGCAGGCCCGGTGAGAGGTTCGCCTGGCGGACCCTGCGGGGCAGCCCGGTGCCGCGCCGTACCGACGACTTCCACAGGTCCGCGGGGACCGGCAGCACCGGTTCGGTGAACCGGGGCTCCGCGGACACCGGGGGCAGCGCGGCGACCGGCGGCATGTGCTCGGCCCTGAGCGGCACGACCGGCTCGACGGGCTCCGGGTCTCCCAGGAGGTGCTCGGGAAGCAGGATGACCACCCCGGTCCCGCCGTACGGCGAGGGCCGCAGCGTCACGTTGACCCCGTAGCGGGCGGCGAGCAGGCCGACGACCGCGAACCCGAGGCGGTCGGTCTCCGACGGGTCGAACTCGGGCGGGCTGGCCAGGCGCTCGTTGATGGAGGCCCGCTTCTCGGCGGTCATGCCCAGGCCCCGGTCCTCGATCTCGATCGCGAACCCGCGGCCGACCAGCTCACCGCGGATCGACACCTCCCCTCCGGGAGGGGAGAAGACGGTGGCGTTCTCGATGATCTCGGCGAACAGGTGCATCATGTCCGCGACCGCGCTGCCGATCAGGGTGGTGCCCGACATGGGGTAGACCCGCACCCGGGCGTAGTCCTCGACCTGGGCGGCGGCGCCGCGCAGCACGTCCTCCATCAGGACGGAGGAGCGCCACTTACGGCCGGAGGCCCCGCCGGACAGGATGACCAGGCCCTCGGCGTGGCGACGCATGCGGGTGGTCAGGTGGTCGAGCAGGAAGAGGTTCTCCAGGGCGGCGGGGTCCTCGGCCTGCTTCTGCATCCCGTCGAGCAGTTTGAGCTGACGCTGCAGCAGGGACTGGCTGCGCCTGGCGAGGTTGCGGAAGGACTGGGCGACGCCCTCGCGCAGCTTGGCCTGGTCGACGGCCGACTGCATGGCGCGCTGCTGGACGCTGTCGAAGGCGGCGGCCACGTCGTGGACCTCCGCCGTGCTGCCCAGCGGTTCGAGCGGCGGCGCCTCGACACCGACGTCCACCGGCTCGCCCCTGCGGAGCTTCTCCATGACGCGGGGCAGGCGCACCTCGGCCACCTCCATGGCGGCCCTGCGCACCCCGGCGAGCTCACGGGTGAGCCCGCTGCCGACCCGGTAGGAGACCAGCAGCGAGGCGACGACGGCGACGAGGCCGAGCGCGCCCGCGATTCCCGCCCTGGTGAACGTCGTCGCGGCGGACGGGGCCGCCCGGTCGGCCAGGGAGAGGGTGACGGCGGTCAGCGCCCGCTCGTAGACGGCCTCCAGGTCGTCACCCGCCGAGCGCCACTCGGTGGCGGGGATGAGCTCCCCCTCCTGGATGGTCTCCTCGAAGCCGGTGTACCTGGTGTAGATCGTCGAGGTCATCATCCCGGCGAACGGCAGGCGCAGCCTCGGCTCCAGGTCGGGCAGGGCCTGTTCGAGAAGGAAGACCCGGTTGGTGGCGAGCTGGTTGAACAGCTGCAGCTCACTCGGCGACATCGGGCGGCCCAGGCCCAGCACCCCGGCGGCCAGCGCCCGCTCGCGGCTCATCAGGTCCTTGGCGTAGCTGACCATGCCGAGGCTTCGTGACTGCTGGAAGAGCGGCAGGTCGTTGTTGAGGCTCATGATGCTCGACAGCCGGTTCAGCGCGTCGGGCACCAGGGAGAAGTCCCTGGAGAGGCCGACGAGGCCGATCCTGCCGCCGTCCACCTTGACGCGGGTCCCGTCGAGGGCGTTGATCCGGGTCATCACCTCGTTGAACCGGATGCGCATGTCGGGGGTCATCGCGGACTTGGCCGACTCGGTGTTCGTCCGCTCGCGGAAGCGCTGGCGTGCCTGGTTGGTGATGTTCCGCTGTACGGCCAGGGCCGACCTGGCCGAGTCCGTGCGGGAGGCGAGGTACTCGGCCGAGAGCAGGTGTTCGTGCTGCAGGGCGTTGTTCAGCTCGTCACCGGGTTTGCCGACCGTGTCGTACAGGGTGGAGACCGTGAGCAGGCTCATCGAGTCGCCGACCGTCACGGTGGCCGCGAATCCCCACAGGGCGAGCAGCGAGATGATCGGGATCGCCAGGAGTGCCGAGATCTTGAACCTGATGGGTCTGCTCGATGCCATGTCACCTCATCGGTTCGGTCCCGGAGCGCCGAAGTGGGGGGCTCCGGACGACCTCTAGATCGCCGACGAGGATAGCACTGACAAGCCTGTGTATTCGTATCCTATTTGTGACATGTCATGAATTAGTAAAGCAAAGTGACAAGTCAGCCGAGCGCGGCCTGGGACGCGCGGGCGGTCCTCCCGGCCCGGCTCAGGTGCGCCAGCCGTACGGCGAGCACCGCGACCAGGGCGATCTCGGCGGTGAGCAGCACCCACTCGGCCAGCCCGATGAAGACGCGGTCGCCGGGGAGCGCCACGTAGGTGACCGCGACCAGCCCGAAACCGCAGGCCAGCGCCAGCCACTCGACCGGCCTGGCCACCGCCTTCCACCGCTCGTCCTCCCCGAGGCGCGTGACCATCAGCGCGCCCGCGACGGGCAACGCGACGAACGCCACCGCCGAGGCGTAGCCGTGCACCTGGTCCCGCATCCAGTCGTCCAGGGCTCCCGCCGAGCCGGGAACGCCCGCGGGCACGAACGCCATGACGGTCAGGGCACCGCTCCACACCGCGAGCAGGCGTTCGACCGCCGTCCCCAGCGGGGCCCTGGCCGCCCGCAGTCCCGCGACCAGCGCGAGGGAGGCGACCGCCAGTGAGATCATGGCCAGCTCGGTCGTCCCGTTGCCCTCGACCGCGGCGTACTCGCCGATCGTCAGGGCGAACGGGTCGGAGTGGGTGGTCGCGACGACCTGTCCCACGACCATGGACCCGACGGCCACCGCGATTCCGGCGCAGGCGACCAGCGGGTAGAGCCTTCTCAACGCGAGCATGCCCCAAGACTGTCCCGGAAGGGGCCCCTGACACATCCGGCGCCGCCCCTGATCCGACCCTGAGCCGCCCCTGATCCCGGCTCGTTGTGCACAGGCTGTGGACAACCGCCCCGCACACCCTGTGGAAACCCCGTGCCAGCTGGGGAAAGTCATCCACAGGCCTGTGGACGGAAAGGCCGCCCCGTGCCGCCTGTGGGCGGAGGCGGGACGGCCCACCCTGGTCTACAGCCCGGACGGGTCCCGGCCGACGCTGATCTCCTCCGCGATCCTGCGGATGCCGTGGTCGTCCATCCCCGGCACCCCGGCGAGCCTGCCGCGCAGGACGGCGATCACCTGGGAGACGTCGGCCCCCGCGTACCGGACCGCCACCTCGTGGACGGTTCCGAAGAGCGCGCGGTTCGCCTCGTGCTCACCGTTCGCCCGCCTCAGAGAACTCTCCGCCATCTCCGCATCCCCCTGTTGAGCCGATCGGTCGGGGGAAACGGTACGACGGACGGCCCCGGGACGGGGACGGACCCGGCTGGATTCTCCTTCTGTTCCCCGCCCCTTCCAGCGCCTCGACCGGGCCGGGCCGTACGGCACGGCGGGCGTGTCGCCGGACCGGCGAGGGGGTTCACCCCCGGTCGTCGAGCACCGCGGAGCAGATCTCCATGAGCCGCTTGACCTGCTCGGAGTCGACCCGGTCGAACAGCACGCGCCGTACGGCCTCGACGTGGCCGGGGGCGGCGGCGGTGAGCGCGGCGAACCCCTCGTCGGTGAGCTCGGCCCAGCTGACACGGCGGTCGGCGGCGCAGGGCACGCGCCGTACCCAGCCCCTCTCCTCAAGACGGGACACCGCGTGTGAGAGCCTGCTCTGCGAGGAGTTGAGCTCGGTGGCCAGATCGCTCATCCGCATCCTGCGATCCTTCGCCTCGGACAACTTCACCAGGATGATGTAGTAGGTGTGCGGCATACTTGAGTCGCGTTGCAGCTGGCGGTCCAGTTCCTCGTGGATGAACTGTGAGGCCCCCATGAAAGCGCGCCACGCGCGTTGCTCTTCGTCGTCAAGCCATCTGGTCACGAGGCCCACTTTACTTGAACTTTCAAGCATACGGGGATAGTGTACTTGAGAGTTAAAGTTTTTCGGGGAGGAAACATGCCGGTCCAGCGGCTCAACCACGCCGTCCTGTTCGTTCGCGACGTCGAGCGCAGCGTCGCCTTCTACCGGGAGGCCCTCGACTTCCGGGTCGTCATGGGCGGCCAGGGCTCGGCGTTCCTGCAGGCCCCCGGATCGAGCAACGACCACGACCTCGGCCTGTTCGAGATCGGCGCCCAGGCGGGCCCCTCCGGCGCCGGGCGGACGACCGTCGGGCTCTACCACCTCGCCTGGGAGGTCGACACCCTCCAGGAGCTTGAGCGCATCGCGGTCAAGCTCACCGAGATGAGCTCCCTCGTGGGCGCCTCCGACCACTCGACCACCAAGGCCCTGTACGCCAAGGACCCCGACGGGATCGAGTTCGAGGTGTCCTGGCTCGTGCCCGCCGACCTGATCACCGAGGAGACGATGCAGGGCCGCAGCCACATCAGGCCCCTCGACCTCGCCAGGGAGAAGGAGCGCTACGGCGCGCAGACCCGGGGCGGCCTCGGGGTCTCCATCCCCGTCTGAGACACGGAGGGCCCGGCCGTCCCCAGGGGATCCGGCCGCCGGCGCCCGGGACCCGACCGCCCTCCGGAGACCCGGCCACCCGCCGTGGTCCGGCCGGACCTTCAGAGGGCCCGGCCGACGTCCGGGGCCGGGTTCCGGCGCTGCCGGCATGCCCCGGTCCGTCAGGGAACCCGGCACGGAAAGCGCGGTGACGGCGCGCCCGGCACCCGTCCCTCAGGCCGTCTGCCGCCGCGGGACCTCGGCCCCCTGGGACTCCAGGAGGGTGGCGAGGCTGACGCTGTCCACGACGGCGCCGATGGAGGCCTCGACGTCCAGCCAGACGGCGCGCAGCGGCACCGCCTCGCCGAAGTAGACGACGTCGGCCGTCGAGAAGCCCCGCACCGAGGTGAAGCCGCCGCCGACCGCCCGCAGGATGTCGCCGACGAAGACGGCCTCCGCCCTCCTGGCCAGCGTGAACCCACCCTCGTTGCCCCGCTGGGCGAAGACGAGGTTGGCCCGCCGCAGGTCGGTCAGGATGCCCCTCAGGAAGCTCGGCGGGATCTTCTGAGCCCGGGCCAGCGTCTCCGCGGTGACCGAGGCCGGGTCATGGGCCGCGATCACCAGCATCGCGCGTATGGCGTAGTCACTGCGGGCCGTGACATGCATCCGAAGATCCTCCCGATGACGTGAACCGATGATCGGCGACCTCTGGGCGGGGCTCAATAAATCTACTATCTCTATGGGTTAACCATGAATTATCGCCACAGTCAGAAATGGAGATCATCACCGGGAAAACCCATAGATCACGGACACTTCGCCACGCACAATGAACCGCATGACAGGGGAGCGACTGGTGACGGCCGCGGCGACCGGGGACGCCGAGACGGTCGGGCGGCTACTCGACGACGGCCTGGCCCCGGACACACCCGATCCGTACGGCTCCACGGCCCTCTACCGCGCCGCCGTACACGGGGACGCGGGCATCACGCGGCGGCTCCTGGCGGCCGGAGCCGACCCCGGCCTTGAGAGCGGGGGCGAGCACGAGGGGCTCCCGCTGTGCGCCGCCGCGTCCTGGGGACACGCCGAGACGGTGACCGCGCTGCTCGACGGCGGCGCCGACCCCGACCAGCGGGAGCACGCCGAGGAGAACGCGATGACGGCCCTGCACTGGGCCGTGGCCGGTGGGCACCTGGCCGTCGTCGAGGCCCTGCTCGCCCGGGGCGCCGATTCCGCCGTCCGCGACTCCGCGGGCGGCACCGCCCTCTGCCGTGCCGTGACGTACGGCGCGGCGGC
The DNA here is from genome assembly GCF_040300765.1 of Streptosporangium sp. NPDC000239. Classification (NCBI taxonomy): domain Bacteria; kingdom Bacillati; phylum Actinomycetota; class Actinomycetes; order Streptosporangiales; family Streptosporangiaceae; genus Streptosporangium; species Streptosporangium sp. NPDC000239. The sequence continues at coordinate 484,037 of NZ_JBEPEI010000004.1, forward strand.
CGTCGTCAGGGCGCTGCTCGACGGCGGCGCCGATCCGGAGCTGCCCGACGGTCAGGGGCGGCGCCCGGTCGAACTCGCCGAACTGCGCGCCGGGCACGACGTCGAGGCCGAGGCCCTCGCGCGGGCCACGGAACACGCCCCTCCCGGGGCGCGGATCACCGTCCGCCGGGAGGGGGCCGAGGGAGGGGACGCGTTGCTCGTGGTCGAGGTGCGCGACGCCACCGGCGCCCCGCGCTCGGAGTCACGCACGGGCACCGGCCAGGCCGAGATCCTCGACCTCCTGCGAACCCGTACGACCTCATGACCCGCCGGCCGTACGGGCTCATCCCGGCGAAGAACGCGAGCGGCTCCGGCGGGACATCGGGTGGTCAGCGGTTCGGCCGCGCCGCGCGCCGGGCGTCTCGTCTCACGCACCGTTCACGCGCCATGAGGATCCTGACGGTGCGGGCGGAGTCCACCGCCCTGGTGAACCCCGCCCGCACCACCGCTCAGGGAACACAGACGGTCACGACCGCCACGCCGGACCGCCCTGCGTCCGGTCGCTTCCGCCCTGCGAGGAGACCGGCAGATCTAGGGGCATTCGCCGCCCCACCGCTGGTCGGACAGGATTTGGTAGAGGGATGAGCGCAAATACACCCACGACCCCTGGTTGAGGGTCGTCCCCACGTTGAAGTGCAGGCACTTGGTCTTCCCCGCGTGTTCGAAGTAGTAGTGGTCGAGTCCGCGCTTCGCGTTTCCGTTGTTGACGACGTAGTAGGACGTGTTCGCTTTCAATCCGTAGTGGCTCAGCGTGCCGTAGGACGAGTCGACCATGTCGTTGTCCGCCAGGCTGCCCTCATAGAGGCAGACCTGCCCGGAAAGGCAATCAGCCAGGTTGTCTCCGGCCAGTGCGGTGCCCTGCGTGACCGTGAGCGCGAGTACTCCCGCCACGAGGGTGACGAACGCGACGCGGAAAGGTCCGGCACCGAAGGGCCTGCGCCCCGACCGGATTCCGGATTCGACGTTCACGGCCGCGGCGCCCGTCGTCGGCGCGTCCACGATGGTTGGTTTTCTCATCAGGATGTCTCCTGTCGGTCGCCTGGAAAGGTCGGCCCGCCGAGCGGATAACGGCAGGCAGGGGCCAGTGTCAGCGGCCGACGGATTGTCTGGAACCCCGATTCGCCACCTGGACAAAACCAATCGCGGTACTGACGGGCGCGGAGTCGGCCCATTCCACCGGGCCCGGGATCGTCACCCGGTTCCGGCCTGAACGGGGGCACGCGCGTCGACGGCCGTCACTTGGTGTGAGGGCCGAAGGAGTCACCGGCCTTCGGTCAGGGTCTCCGCGGCCTGGACCGTGTGGGCCAGCAGGAGGGCGGTGGTCACCGGTCCCACGCCTCCCGGCACGGGTGTCAGCGCCGAGGCCCTGGTCGCCACGGCGGGGTCGACGTCGCCCGCGAGGCCGCCGTCCTCGGTCTGGTTCGTGCCCACGTCCACGACCACCGCGCCGGGCCGTACGTGGTCGGGGGTGACGAGCCCGATCCGGCCGACGGCCGCGACCAGGACGTCGGCCGCCGAGGTGACCGCGGCCAGGTCGGCGGTCCGCGAGTGGCACACGGTCACCGTGGCGTCGCGGTCGAGCAGCAGGTGGGCGGCGGGCTTGCCGACCACCGTCGAGCGGCCGACCACGACCGCGTGCCGGCCCGCGAGCGGGACGCCGTGGTGGTCGAGGAGCCTGACCACCGCCTCGGCGGTCGCGGGTGCGAAGGCGGGCAGTCCGGCGGCCAGGCGGCCGAGGGAGAGCGGGTTGGCGCCGTCGACGTCCTTGGCGGGGACGATGGCCGAGGCCAGGTCCTCCAGTTTCGTCCCCTTCGGCAGCGGGGTCTGCAGGATGATCCCGCTCACCCACTCGTCGGCGCTCAGCGCCTCAAGACGGTCGCGGATCTCGCCCGCCCCGGCCCTCGGACCGAGATCGGCGACCTCGCACTCGATGCCCACCTTGCGTGCGGCGTTCACGATGGAGCGCACGTACCAGGCGCTGGCCTCGTCGTCGGTGGCCGTGACGACGGCCAGGCGCGCCGGGCGTCCCCGGGCGGCGAGGGCCGCCGCCCGCTCCGTCGCGTCGGTCCGGATGGCCGTGGCGAGCCCCCGCCCGGACAGTTCCCGCGCCGAACCCGCCGAACTCCCCGCACCCGACAGACCCTCAGTACTCATCGGCTGATCTCCTCGCGGACGGTCGCGGTCACCCGGTCGGCGTCGGCGGCCAGGGCGTCGACCCCGGCGATCCTTCCGGCCAGTTCGGCGCGGACCGCCTCGTCCCGGATGCCCCCGAGGTTGATCTCGACGTTGACCCTGGCCGTGGTCGCGGCGGCCCTGGCCGCCTCGGCGGCGGCGGCCACGTCGGTGATGACGTTGCGGTTGCCGACGGGCAGCAGTTCCCCGGCCAGCTCGACCAGGCGGCGCGCGACGTCCACGGTCTCCGCGGGTGGCCCGGCCGCGGCGGCCAGCGCTCCGGCGATCGCCGCCGAGCGGGCCGTACGCTCCTGGTCGGTCTCCTTCGGCAGCCGGTAGGCGTCGGTGACCGCGGTGAACGCCGCCGCGTCCTCCTCGGCGAGTTCGAGCGCGCGTTCCCGCAGCGTGTCGGCCTCCGTCAGGATCCGCCCGATCAGCCGCTCGTGCCCGGCCTGCTTGGGGCCGTCGCTGTAGCGGGCGACCATGCCCAGCAGAGCGGCCGCCTGCGCGGCGTGCAGGGCCGCGCAGGCTCCCCCGCCGGGGGCGGGCACCCGGGCCGCCAGGCTCCGCAGAAAGTCACCGATCGTCTGGTCTCGCATCCGCGCCTCCCGAGTCACCCGGGGCGGGTGCGCCCCCCGTCCCCGTGGATCACGCAACGGGCTGACACGTTACCGGGACCGTACCGCCCGCACCGAGGACGGGGTGGTGGCACGCGGGCCGCCTCGGGAGACGGCGACGCCCGCCAGGCACAGCAGGCCGCCGACCAGGGTCAGCCAGCCGGGCACCTCGCCGAGCACCGCCCAGGCCATCAGGACCACCAGGGCGGGGACGATGTAGGTGGTCGCGCCCATCTTCCCCGCGGTGGTGCGGGCCAGCGCGTAGGCCCAGGTGGTGAAGGCCAGGGCCGTCGGGAAGACGCCCAGGTAGACGACGTTCAGCGTGGCGGCCGGTGGGGCGGCGGCGACCTGCTCGACCAGCTGCCCGGCGAACGGCAGGCAGACCACGGTGCCGACGAGACAGCCGAAGGTGGTGACCTGAATGGCGGAGCCGTGCCTGAGGGCCGGCTTCTGGCAGACCACCCCGGCGGCGTACGTCACGGCGGCGAGCAGGCACAGCAGGACGCCCAGGATCGAGGCGCGGCCCGCGCCCGACATGGAGACCCCGACCACGGCGGCCCCCGCGAAGGAGACCGCCATCCCGGCCAGCAGACGGCGCGGGAAGCCCTCCCGCAGCATCCAGCCGCCGAGGAGCGCGATCAGGATGGGGCCGATGTTGACGAGCATGGCCGCGGTTCCGGCGTCCACCTCGTGCTCGCCCCAGTTCAGGGCGACCATGTAGAGGCCGAACCACAGCACGCCCGAGCCCAGGATGCCGGGCCAGGCACCCCGGGACGGCAGTCCCCCGCCGCGCGCAAGCCAGATGACGAGGAGTACGGCCGAGCCCGCGAGCAGGCGACCGAGGGCCAGGGCTCCGGGGCCGAAGTACTGGGCGGCGTCGCGGATGGCGACGAAGGCGGAGGCCCACAGCAGTACGGTGACCCCCGCCGCGGCCAGTGCCCGGCGGTCGATCCGGTCGTCCGATGTAGTGATCTGCCCCGTACCCGAACCAGCGGTCTGTTCCATACCCGAACCCTAGGATGTGGACATTTCACTCCACATCTAAGTTTCCCTGCTCAAAGTCTGGCGAACCAGTCGCGCACCGCGTCGACGCCGCCCGTTCCGAGGGCGACCATCAGCGCGACGCGCGCCTTGGCCGGGCTGAGGCCGTACGCGCCGACCGCGCCCACCTTGGCGGCCAGGACGGCGCCCAGGCCCAGTTCGTCGAGGGGCGCCCTGCGGGTGCGGGCGCGGGAGGTGACGACCACCGGGATGCCCCACCCGGTCAGCTCGTCGATCGCGGTGAGCAAACTGACCGGTATGTTCCCCGCACCGGTTCCCTCGATCACGACTCCCCTGACGCCCGCGTCCACGAGGGCGGTGAGCGCCGCGGTGTCCATGCCCGGGTAGGTCTTGACCAGGGCGACGTCCGTCTCCGGGTCGCCCGCGACCGTCGGCGGCCTGCCCGGCGGGACCGTGGAGATCACGGCCCGTCCCCCGTGCACGTGGCCGAGCACCGGTTCGGGGGCGGAGGACATGGCGCACACGCCCGTCGCGTCGGTCATGGTGACCCAGCGGGCGGCGTGCAGTTCGTCGTTGACGCACACGACGGCGCCCACGCCGCACAATGCCGGGTCGGCCGCGGCGGCCAGGGAGGAGGCCAGGTTGCGCGGGCCGTCCGGCGACAGGGCGTCGAAGGGTCGCGTCGCGCCGGTCAGGACGATCGCGCCGTGGTGCGCGGCCCGCCCGGCGAGCAGGTCGGTGAGGAAGGCCGTCTCCTCGACGGTGTCGAGACCGTGAGTGATCACGACACCGTCGAAGCCCCGGTCGAGAACGGCCTCCCGTGCCTTGCGGGCGAGCAGCAGCATGGTCGAGGGGGACATGTCCCAGCTCGGCTCCGCCTGGACGTCCTCGGCCACAACCTCGGCCGTGAGCGTGCCGGGCGGCAGTGTTTCGAGGAGCCGCGCGCCCGAGGCCACCCCTGGGCTGCGGGGATCGGTCGAGTAGGCGATGGTGTCGCCGGTCGCCAGCAGCAGCACACGCCCCACCGCACGGTCCCTTCGGTTCTCCGAACTGTCCACAGCCTTTATAGCCCATAGATAACCCCATATGGGGTTATCTATGGGGTCATTCGGTTTCTACCAGGCGACCGGCAGCCGGTGCACGCCGTAGATGGCCATGTCGGAGCGCATCGGCACCTCCTCGGCCGGTACGGCGAGGCGCAGGCCGGGCAGCCGTTCGAGCAGGGCCGGGATGGCGATGCGCATCTCGTTGCGGGCGAGCTGCTGGCCCAGGCACTGGTGGATGCCGTGGCCGAAGGACAGGTGTCCGCCCGACTGCCGGAAGACGTCGAAGTCGTCCGGCCGCTCGAAGCGCTCGGGGTCGCGGTTGGCCGCGGGCAGCGAGACCGTCACCGTCTCACCGGCCCTGATCGTCTGCCCCTCGATCTCCACGTCCTCGACGGCGCCCCTGACCGTGAAGTCGATGATGCTCAGATAGCGCAGCAGTTCCTCGGCGGCCCCCGCCGCCAGGGAGGGGTCGGCACGCAGCGCCGCCAGCTGCGGGGGGTTGCACAGCAGCGTGTAGGTACCGAGCGCGATCATGTTCGCCGTCGTCTCGTGCCCGGCGACCAGCAGGAGCAGGGCGATCCCGGTGATCTCGTCGTCCGTCAGCTCGTCGCTTTCCGCCAGGCCGCCGAGCAGGTCGTCGGTCGGCTTCGCGCGCTTGCTGAGCACCAGTTCGTGCAGGAAGGTCAGCAGGTCGGTCACCGCCGCCAGCTTGCTCTCCTTCGACTCCTCCCGGCTGACGATCACCGCCGAGTCGTGCTGGAAGCGGTCGTGGTCGGTGTAGGGGACACCGAGCAGCTCGCAGATCACCAGCGAGGGGATGGGCAGCGCGAACGCGCTCACCAGGTCGGCGGGCGCCCCCTGACGCTCCATCTCGTCCAGCCGCGCGGCGACGATCTTCTCGATCCTCGGTTCGAGCTGCCGCATCCTGCGCACGGTGAACTGGCCGGTCAGCAGCCGCCGCAGGCGGGTGTGGTCCGGCGGGTCCATCCGCAGGAAGAAACCGGCGGGCATCGGAAGCTGCCGCTGTTCGACCATGTGCGGCAGCGCCGGGTGCTGGGCCTCGACCCGGCTGCTGAAGCGGTTGTCGGCCAGGATCGCGCGGACGGCCGAGTGGCTCGTCGCCAGCCAGCCGATGTGGCCGTCGGCGTAGGTCATGCGGCGGATCGGGGCCTCCTGGCGCCAGACAGCCAGCTCAGGAGGTGGATCGAAGGTGTCGTGACGAGCCACGGAGAGGGTCACGGGGCCGAGATCGGCTTTGTGCACAGCGTGCTCCTTCGAAGTGGGACGCGCATGTTCGCCTCCACAAAACCTCACTGAGAGAAAAATTGCAACCCATGAAGATAAGCGTTCGATGCAGTATTTTTTCACCCGGCGTCGTCCGCCCCGGGACCGGTGGGACGCCTGACCATTGCGCACACAGGTTTGACCACCCCAAAACCGGCGCTTAGCTACGTCCACCTGCGACAACGACTTGAATCGAACCATGACTTCTGCGGATGAGCAGCAGAGCGAGGCGGTCATAGAGTTCGCGACCCGGCTTTTCGCCGCGTTCGGGTATGACGGCACCACCCTGCAGGGACTGGCAGAGGCCATGGGCTTCGACCTCGAATGGCTGCACGAGACGTTCGGCGACAAACGCGCGCTCTACCTCGCCGTCATCGAGCGGACGAGCCGGGCCCAGCGGAGCGTCGTCGAGGGGGCGCTGGCGTCGTTGCCCGCCCGCGACGCCGCCGGGGTCGCCGAGGCCATGCACGCCCTCGTGGACGACTACCTGGAGCTGTGCCTGTCCAACCCGCAGATCCCGGCGCTGTGGATGCACCGCTGGCTCGGCGACGCCGCCGACATCCCCGACCTGGAACAGCGGTACGCCATCCCGATCATCAACCTCACCCGGGACGCGCTGCGCGCCGCCGTCAGGGACGGGCTCATCGAGGGGGACACCGACCTGGACCTGCTGGTGCGGACGCTGGCCTGGAGCATGTACGGCTTCCTGCACGGCGAGGCCCTGGCCCCGCCCGATCCGCCCGATCCGGACAACCCCAGGACGAAGCCCCGCCTGCGGGCCCACCTCCACCAGTTGGTCGACCGCATGCTGCGGCTCCCCGAATCCTGAGAACGTTTCACCAACGGACGGGAAATTTCAGGAACGTCCCGAAATAACGGTGTAACACCTGGGCGTGCCGGGGAACCGTACAGCCTGGACCGCACCCTCTTCGGTGCCTTCTTGCGCGTTCCTCCGGCGCTCCCCCGCGGCCCCCGCGGGGAGGTGTCGGACCGGCCGTGGACGGGAACCCTCATCCTCGCAGTCGGTGGCGCCTCGGGGGCGCCGGACGGTCCAGGCACCTTCTCGTGTCCACGGGCACGAGAGCGGCGTCCCAGACGCCCGACCGCAAGGAGGCGATCGTGGAGTCCTTCACGGGCAGCAGGCTCCCCCCGGATGACGTCGTCGTCGCGGCGCTGCGCGCCGGGGACGAGGCGATGTTCGCGGCCCTGCTGGACACCTGGTCGAGGGGCATGCTCTGGCTCGCCCGCTCCCACGTGTCGACCAACGACTCCGCGGAGGAGGTCGTGCAGGACACCTGGCTGGCGGTGATCAGGGGCATCGACGGCTTCGAGGGTCGCTCCTCCGTGAAGACCTGGGTCTACCGCATCCTGGTCAACACCGCCAGGAAACGGGGGCTGCGCGAGAACCGCACGGTACCGTGGAGCAGCGCCTTCGAACATCGGGAGGAGCCGGTCGCCGACCGGTCGCTCTTCCAGGGGCCCGACGACCCGTTCCCCGGGCACTGGAAGAACGTCCCCTCGGCCTGGTCCACCCCCGAGGGCGAGGTGCTGGCCGCCGAGGTGCGCGACCTGATCGCGGCGGCCCTGGCTGAGCTTCCCCCACGACAGCGCGCCGTCATCACACTTCGCGACGTCGAGGGGTGCACCTCGGAGGAGGTCTGCGAGATCCTGGAGATCTCCGCGGCCAACCAGCGGGTTCTGCTGCACCGCGCCCGCGTGGCGGTGCGCGGACGCCTGGAGGATTATTTCGAGACGGCGAGGCGGTCGGCGTAGTGAAATCGGTTCGGTTCAGAGACGGTAAGGCGTTTCACGTCGTGAAGCGGTTCAGTTGCGACGAGTGGGTCGAGCTCGTCACCTCCTACCTGGAGGGCGGCCTCGACGAGTCCACCCGGCACGTGTTCGAGGAGCACCTCGCCGCCTGCGAGTGTTGCGGACACTACCTGCACCAGTTCCGCGTGACGGTCACCGCTCTGGGCGCCCTGCGACCCGAGCCGCTGCCAGGTCAGGCGCGTGAGCGGCTACTGGCCGCCTTCCGCGACCGGCGGGACTCCAGGGTCGAGGAGCCGCGGAGCTCCTGAGGACGGCACCGGGAAGAGCCGCCCCCGCGACGGGCCCTGCGACGGGCTTTCGGGTGGGCCGAAGACGTCGCACAACCGGGTGAGCACCTCCTGCGGGATGTCCTCCCCGCCGAAGGCCCGCAGCACCTCGACCGTCACCCGGACCCGCTCAAGAAGGTCCGGGCACAGAGCGCATCCGGCCAGGTGCTCCTCGAAGCGCCGCCGCGTCCCGGCGGGCAGGGCCTCCTCCAGATAGGCCGTGACGAGGCCCCCGGCCTCCCGGCAGCCCAGGCTCGCCCGTCTCATCGCAGCCCCCCGTTCCATACGGGACAGTCCCCCGGGGCCGTCGAACCGTTACACACACCCCGAAAGTCCCCCTGTAACGCCTGCACGCCTCACGGGTCTATAGACCGTACACATCAGGCGAAAAGGGGGGACGATGGCCAGTCTTGTGGCCGAGGACACGCCGATCCGGAATGCCTCCGATGTGGAGGCATTCGCGCAGGACTGCTTCCTCGGCGCCGCCGGGGACGAGGTGGGGGTCGAGCTGGAGTTCCTGGTCTTCGACCGTACGGCCACCGGCGACCAGGTTCCACTGGACAGGACAGCCGACGTTCTGCCGTCGATGGACGGCGGAAGCCGGGTGACGTTCGAGCCCGGCGGGCAGCTCGAACTGTCGGGACCCGCGGGCCCGCTGCCCGAGGCGATCGCCCGGATGCGCGCCGACGTCGACGCGACCCGCCGGGCGCTGAACAGGACCGGTCTGGCCCTGGCCGGGGTCGGTCTCGACCCCGTACGGCCCGCCAGACGGCAGTTACACCTGCCCCGCTACGACGCGATGGCCGAGTTCCTCGGCCTGCCGTACGGGGCGTTGATGATGTGCTCGACCGCGTCGATCCAGGTCAACCTCGACCTGGGCGACAGACCCTCGGCGCGCTGGGAACGCGCCCACCGGCTCGGCCCCGTCCTCCTGGCCGCCTTCGCCAACTCCTCGCTGCGCGAGGGACGGCCGTGCGGGTGGATGTCCGGCCGTCAGGAGGTGTGGGAGAACCTCGACCGCACCAGGACCGCCCCCGTCCAGACCACCGGCGACCCCGTCGCCGACTGGGCCGCCTACCTCCTCGACGCCCGGCTGATGCTGGTGCGCGAGGACGACGACCACTACCGCACGATCCGCGACGGCTCGACCTTCCGCGACTGGCTCGACGCGCCCGTGCCCCCGCCGACCCTGGCCGACCTGGCCTACCACGCCACGACGATCTTCCCTCCGGTACGGCCCCGCGGCTGGCTGGAGATCCGCTACCTCGACGCCCAGCACCCGGCGAACTGGCCGGTGTGCGTGGCCGTCACCCACGCCCTGGTGATGGACGACCGGGCGGCCGACACGGCGCTGGCGGCGGCGGAGCCGTACGCGGGGATGTGGCGTGAGGCGGCCCGCTGCGGCCTCACCGACCCCCGGCTGCGCCAGGCGGCCGAGGAGTGCTTCCGCGCCGCCTGCGAGGCGCTGCCCAGGCTCGGTGTGGACGGCGCGCTGGCCGCTCAGGTGGCCGCCTACACCGACCGCCACGTGACGACCGGGCGGCCCCCCGCCCTGGACCTGCTGGACATGGCCGCAGAACCGGGACCGCGCCTGTCGGCCTGGTTGACCGAGGAAGGACAGGCATGAACGACTTCAAGGAGCGCATCGCCGCCGAACTGACCGCGGTGCGCGGCCGGTCGCTGGCCTACACCGACGCCGAGGACGACCTGCTGGTCAGGCAGCACTCACCGCTGATGTCGCCGCTGGTGTGGGACCTGGCGCACGTCGGCAACTACGAGGAGCTGTGGGTGCTGCGGGAGGCCGGGGGCATCACCCCGCTGCGCCCCGAGATCGACGACCTGTACGACGCGTTCAAACACCCCAGGAAGAACCGGCCGAGCCTGCCCATCCTGGGACCCGCCGAGGCGCGGCGCTACATCGAGGGGGTACGGGGGCGGGTGCTCGACGTCCTTGACCGGCTCGACCCGGAGAGCCCCGACCCGCTGCACCGGGACGCCTTCGTCTTCGGCCTGGTGATCCAGCACGAGCACCAGCACGACGAGACCATGCTCGCCACCTGGCAGCTCTCCGGGACCGCGGGCCTGATCCGCGACGGCGAACTGCCGTCCGGCAAGCACTACGGCCCCGAGGAGGTGTTCGTGCCCGCCGGGCCGTTCACGATGGGGACGGACACGTTGCCGTGGGCCTACGACAACGAGCGTTCCGCGCACCGGGTCGACCTGCCCGCCTACTGGATCGACCGGCTGCCGGTCGGCAACCGCGCCTACGCCGACTTCGTCGAGGACGGCGGCTACGACGACCCGCGCTGGTGGAACCCCCAGGGGTGGGCCTGGCGGCGGGAGACGGGCGCCTTCGCCCCGCTGTTCTGGACCAGGGACGGCGACACCTGGTGGCGGACCCGGTTCGGCAGGCCGGAACCGGTGCCCATGGACGAGCCCGTACAGCACGTGAGCTGGCACGAGGCCGACGCCTACGCCCGCTGGGCGGGCAAACGGCTGCCGACCGAGGCCGAGTGGGAGAAGGCCTGCGGCTGGAACCCGGAGGCCGAACGGGCCAGGAAGTACCCGTGGGGGGACGACGACCCGGACCCCGGACTGGCCAACCTCGGGCACCGCGCGGCACGTCCCGCCCCCCTCGGCGCCTACCCCGCCGGGGCGAGCTTCTACGGCGTCGAGCAGATGATCGGGGACGTGTGGGAGTGGACCTCCTCGGAGTTCCTGCCCTACCCGGGCTTCCGCAGCTTCCCCTACCGCGAGTACAGCGAGGTCTTCTTCGGCGGCGACTACCGGGTGCTGCGCGGCGGCTCGTGGGCGGCCGACCCGGCCGCGGTCCGCACGACGTTCAGGAACTGGGACCACCCCATCCGCAGGCAGATCTTCACGGGCTTCCGCTGTGCCCGGTCCGTGTCCGCCGAGCGTCTGGAGCACCGATAGATGTGCCGCCACGCCGCCTGGCTCGGCGCTCCCCGGTCCGTCGCCTCACTGGTCAGTGAACCGGAGCACGGCCTGCTGCGGCAGTCCTACGCCCCGCGCATGCAACGCCACGGCCTCATCAACGCCGACGGCTTCGGCATCGGCTGGTACGACGCCGGCCGCGCGGAACCGGTCCGCTACCGCCGTTCGGTCCCCATGTGGGCCGACGCCAACCTGCCCGCCCTGGCCGAGATCGCCCGCTCAAGCTGCCTGCTGGCGGCCGTACGGTCGGCCAGCGAGGGCATGCCGATCGAGGAGAGCGCCACCGCGCCCTTCGCCGACGGGGCGTGGCTGCTCAGCCACAACGGCCGCGTCGCCCGAGGCCCCGTCAGGGAGCTGGCGGGCGACGCGGGAGCGGAGAGCACCTGCGACGCCGCCTGGGTCGCCGCCGCCGTCTTCGTACGGCGCCGCGCCGGCCTCACCCTCGGCGACGCCCTGTCCGAGGTCGTCGTCACCGCCGGGGCCAAGGACCCCGCCGGGCGGCTGAACCTCCTCGCCTGCGACGGCTCCTCCCTCGCCGCGACCACCTGGGGGGACACGCTCTTCCTCAACCTCGAAGACGGCGTGCTCGTGGCGAGCGAACCGCTCGACGACCGGTCCGGCTGGCAGGCCGTACCGGATCGGAGTCTGGTCCTCGCGTCCATCGACGGCGTGCGCGTCCAGCCGCTGTGACCTGCGACATCCAAGGAGTCATCATGCCCGTCAGCCAGTCCGACGTACGCCTGACCAACCATCTCGGTGACGACTACCTCAGCCAGGCCCTTGAGCACGACGTCCGCGCCGGGCTGACGTCCGACCCCAAGTGGCTGCCGCCCAAGTGGTTCTACGACGAGACGGGCAGTGAGCTGTTCTCCCAGATCACCCGGCTGCCCGAGTACTACCCGACCCGCAGGGAGCTGTCCATCCTGCGCAGGCACTCGACCGACATCGCCGCCGACAGCGGGGCGGACACGCTGGTCGAACTGGGCTCGGGGACCAGCGAGAAGACCGTGCTGCTGCTCGACGCCCTGGCCTCGGCGGGGACGCTGCGCGCCTACACCCCGGTCGACGTGGACGCCGTCACCCTCGGCGACGCCGCGCGGCGCCTCGCCGCCCGCTACCCGGGGATGGCGGTGCACGCGGTCTGCGCCGACTTCGAACGCCACCTGGCGCTGTTGCCCAAGCGGGGACGGCGGATGGTGGCCTTCCTCGGCGGCACCATCGGCAACCTCGACCCCGAGGCCAGGGCCGTGTTCCTCAAGGAGCTGCGCGCCACCCTCTCCCCCGGCGACTCCTTCCTGCTGGGGGCCGACCTGGTGAAGGACACCGGGCGGCTGGTCGCGGCCTACGACGACGCGGCCGGGGTGACGGCGGCCTTCAACAGGAACGTCCTGCACGTGCTCAACCACCGGCTCGACGCCGACTTCGAACCGGACGCCTTCGAACACGTCGCGCTGTACGACCAGCGCAACGACTGGATCGAGATGCGGCTGCGCGCGAGCCGCGCCATGACCGTGCGGATCGCCGCCCTCGACCTGTCGGTCTCCTTCGAGGCGGGAGAGGAGACCCGTACCGAGATCAGCGCCAAGTTCCGTCAGGAGGGCCTGCGCCGGGAACTGGTCGCGGCCGGATTCACCCCGAGCCGGACCTACACCGACCCGACGGGGGACTTCACCCTCGTCCTCGCCCACGCGTGACGGATTCACCCGCCCGTGGCCCGTCCGCACGCGACCGGGTTCGCCATCGTGCGGTTCGTCCACCGTGACGGAGTCAATCGTGTGATTCGTCCGCTCGTGGTGGATTCGTCGGCTCGTGGCCTGTTCGCGCATGGTTCGTTCGCGTGTGGTTCCTTTCGCACGTGACCAGGTTCGTCATCATGTGCTTCCTCCGCCCGTGACGGGTGACGGAAGCGCCGGGGCGGGGGACGATGAGGCGGTGGATCTGGACTCCCTCCTCGTGACGGCACGGCGGCTGCTCGCCGTGCCGTCGACCGCCGACCGCCCCGGCGACCTGCGTGAGGCGCTCGAACTCGTGCTCGGCCTCCTCGCCGACGACTCGTTCACGGTCGAACGGTTCGTCTCGAACGGCAAGCCGAGCGCGCTCGTCTACCCCGGTCCCCGCAGGCCCCGGTTCCGGGTCGTCCTCAACGCCCACCTCGACGTGGTGCCCGCGCCACCGCACCAGTTCAGGCCCCGCCTCGAAGGCACCCGCCTGTACGGCAGGGGCGCCCACGACATGAAGGTGTCCGCGCTGGTCGAGACACTCGTCTTCCGCGAACTCGCCGGGGCGCTGCCGTACCCGATCGGGCTGCAGCTCGTCACCGACGAGGAGGTCGGCGGCCTGGACGGCACGGCCCACCAGATCGACCAGGGCGTGACCGCCGACTTCGTCGTCATCGGCGAACAGAGCGGGCTGCGGGTCGTGACCGACTCCAAGGGCATGGTGTCCGCGAACCTGCGGGCGAACGGACTCGGCGCGCACAGCGCCTACCAGTGGCTCGGCGACAACGCGCTGCTCAAGCTGAACCACAGCCTGGGGGCCCTGCTTGAGCGCTACCCCGTGGCGACCGAGGAGGCCTGGCGGACCACGGTGAACGTCGCCAGGATCGAGACCTCCAACACGGCCCGCAACCAGGTGCCCGACCAGGCGGAGGCGTGGCTGGACATCCGCTTCCCCGCCGGTGACCCCGACCTGGACGGCAGGACCGAGGAGGAGGTCACCGCGCACCTGGCGGCCTTCTGCGCGCCGGGCGTCGTGCCCGTCGTCACCCACGTCGCCCCGCCGCACCACGCCGACCCCGAACGGCCCGAGGTGCTCGGGCTGCGGCGGGCGGCGCGCAACCAGGGCTACGACGGCGCCCTGCTGCGTAAGCACGGCGCCGCCGACGGCCGCTTCTACTACCGCCGGGGCATCGACGCCGTCATCTTCGGCATCGGCGGGGACGGGCAGCACGGCCCCGAGGAGTACGCCGACATCACCACGATCGAGCCCTACCGCAGGGCCCTGCGCGAGTTCCTCACCGACCTCGGGCCGTGAGTCCCCGGGCGTGCGCCCTCCGGGCATGGGCCTCACGACATGGACCTCAGGGCACGGATCCCCTGGCGTCGGCCTCTGGACGCGGGCCTCGCCGCCTGCCCCGGGAGGTCCCCATGGGAGTCGGCCCAGAGGGTTCTCTCCGGGAAGCTCACCCCGGAGGCTCGTCCGGGAGACTCCCCGGAGTTCCCGAGGCCGCCCTCCCTCCCGGGAGGGAGGGCGGCCTCGGTCGGGCGAGGGAGGCGTGTCCCGGTGGGGGGCGCATAGCCTTACAGGACTCCTCAATGGTCGGCGGCCTGGCCGTCGAACGGGGCGGGAGTCCAACGGCGCATAGCCTTACAGGGCTCCTCAATGGGGCTTTCGACCCGGACGGTGACACCAGTGGACTCCCTACGCGCGCCGAACCTCCTGCGCGTGCCCCGGGCCGACGTCGCGATCGCCGCCGTCGTCACGGCCGCGACGGTGGTACCGGTCCTGCTGCCTCGCCTCCAGCCGTGGTGGGTCGTGGTCCTGGCCCTGCTGTCCTCGGCGCCGGTCCTGTGGCGGCGGACGCTGTTGATCGCGGCGAGCCTGGTCGCGGGTCTGGCGATGACGGCGCTGGTGCTGATGCAGGACGCGCTCACGCATCCGCCGTTCCTGCTCATGCCGTACGGCCCGCTGGTGTGCACCTACACCATCGCGGCCCTCGCCCCGCCGACGCTGCGGATGATCGGCGTCGGGCTGCTGGCCGTCGGGGTGCTGACCTCCCTGATCCTGCCGCACGAGGACTTCGACACCTTCCGCTACGTGGTGACGGCCTACGTCGCCGCCTACGCGCTGGGGGTCGGCGCCAGGGCCGGACGCGCGCAGCGCGGGATGGTCGAGGAACGCGCGCGGCGGCTGCGTGAGGAACGGGCGGCGGCGGTCGCCGAGGAACGTACCCGCATCGCCCGCGACATGCACGACATCGTGACCCACTCGGTCGGACTCATGGTCGTGCAGGCCGAGGCGGGGCCCCTGGTCGTGCGGGACGACCCGGCGCGGGCGGAGATGGTGTTCGAGGCGATCGCGACGGCCGGGCGGGACGCCGTCGGCCAGCTCCGCCTGATCCTCGGGACACTGCGGGACGGCCCGGTCCGCGAACCGCAGCCCGGCCTCGAAACCCTGGCCGACCTGGTCGAACGCACCCGTGGGGCCGGTCTCGACGTGGTCGTCGAGGAGCACGGGACCCGGTCGCCGGTCCCGGCGGCGGTGGACATCGCCGCCTACCGGATCGTCCAGGAGTGCCTGACGAACGTCCTGCGGCACGCGGCCGTACGCACAGCGCGGCTGCGCCTGACCTGGTCGGGACGGGCGCTGACGATCGAGGTCACCGACGGGGGCGGCGGCACGGCCGAGTTCCGCGAGGGACACGGTGTCGTCGGGATGCGCGAACGCGCGGCCTCCTGCGGGGGCGGCCTCACCGTCGATCCCCGGGGGTTCACCGTCACCGCCGTCCTCCCCCTCGGCTCTCTCTGACAGGGGCTCCCATGCGTGTGCTCGTCGCCGACGACCAGGACCTGTTCCGCGCCGGTTTCTCGCTGATCCTCAACGCCCACCCCGACATCACGGTCGTCGGGGAGGCCGCCGACGGGGCCGAGGCCGTCGCCAGGGCCGTCGAGCTCCAGCCCGACCTGGTCCTCATGGACATCCGCATGCCCCGGATGGACGGCGTCGCGGCCACGGCGGAGATCTGCCGCCGCACCTCGGCGAAGGTGCTGGTCCTGACGATGTACGACGTCGACGAGTACGTCTACGACGCGCTGCGCGCCGGGGCCGGGGGCTTCCTGCTCAAGGACGCGCGGCGGGAGGAACTCGTGCGCGCGGTCCTGCTCGTCGCCTCGGGGGAGGCGCTGCTCGCCCCGGCCGTGACCCGCAGGCTGATCGAGGACGTCGTACGGCGCGGCACCGCCAGGCCGGAGCTGCGCAGACGGCTCGGCGAACTGACCGACCGGGAGACCGACACGTTGCGGCTGATCGCCCGGGGGCTGTCCAACACCGAGATCGCCGCCGAACTGGTGGTCAGCGAGCACACGGTCAAGACGCACGTGAGCAACCTGCTGACCAAACTCGGCCTGCGGGACCGGGCCCAGGCCGTCGTGTTCGCCTACGAGTCAGGCCTGACCGTCCCCGGCTCCGCGTAGCCCGGTCTCCTGTCTCCGTACGGCTCCCGGCTCCGTGCGATGCCCGGCCCCATGAGCTCCGGCGCCGCGTGATCTCGGTCCCCTGTTTCGTACGGTTCCCGTGTGATGCCCGGCTCCATAGCTCCGGTGCCGCGTAGCCCCTGCCCCCTGCTTTCCGTACGGCTCCCGTGGGTCCTCTTGTCCCCGTGTGGTGCCCCGGCCCCCGCCCGGCAGGCACTTTTGGTCCCTGCGCGGTTCCCGGCTCTGTCAGCCTTTCGCCCCGGAGCGGTTCCCCGCTCTCTGGTTCCTGGTTCTCGCGGGTGATTCCGGGTTCGCTCGGCAGGCCGATCCGCGACGGTGCCCTCAGCCGCGAGGCTCTCCTCGATCCGCACAGCCCGAGGAGGTCTCGATGTTCCGTTCGCTCCGCCTGCCCATCTCCCTGCCCGCCGCCCTGGCCGTCGCGGGGGCGGCCCTGACGCTGGCCGTACCCGCCACCGCGTCCACCGCGTCCGGCGCTTCCACCGCCGGCGCAGCCGGGGGTACGGCCTGCGTGACCCGGACCTCGCTCGGCGTCGTCTCGGGGACGGCCACGGACGGCCTGTGCGCCTTCCGCGGCATCCCGTACGCGCAACCACCCGTCGGGAGGCTCCGGTTCAGGCCACCGCGCCCGGTGTCCCCGTGGCGGGGCACGCTCAAGGCCGTCGACGGCACCAGGGTCTGCCCCCAGGGCCGCGACCAGATGTCGGAGGACTATCCCGACGACAGGAAGGTCTACACCGACGAGGACTGCCTCCACCTGAACGTGTGGACGCCGAAGCCGGACCGCTCGAAACGACCGGTGATCGTCTTCATCCACGGCGGCGCCGCCGCGTACGGCACCGGTAACGAGCCCCGCTACGACGGGACGAACCTGGCCACCAAGGGGGACGCGGTGGTCGTCTCGCTCAACTACCGGCTCGGGCTGCTCGGCTGGGCCGAACTCGGCGGCCTCGACCCGGCCTACCGGGGCTCGGGCAACAACGGGCTGCGCGACCAGATCGCGGCGCTGGGCTGGGTGCGCGACCACGTGGCCGACTTCGGCGGCGACCCGGCCAACGTCACCGTGGTCGGGGAGTCCGCGGGCGCGTTCTCGATCAGCGCGATGCTCGCCACCGACCACCCCGAGCGGCTGTTCCGCAGGGCCGTACTGCAGAGCGGCAGCGGGGCCCTGGTGCACACCGCGGCGTTCGAGCGGAAGCTGGCCTCGACCCTGCCGGTGCGCGACCTCGCCGCGCTGCGGACGATGCCCGTGGCCGAGCTTCTCAGGGTCCAGGAGAAGGCCGTGGCCGCCTTTCCCGGCGCGGCCGGGCACGCGCTCTACTTCGGCCCGTACGTCGACGGGACGCTGGTCCGCGACACGGTGACCAAACGGGTGAAGGCGGGCAACGCCCGGGGGATCGACCTGCTGATCGGCACCGACCGGGACGAGATGAACTTCTTCGGCCAGTACTCCAAGGAAGGGCTGGGAACCCTCGCCGAGCAGTACGACGCGTTCTTCCCGAAGGAGCTGGCCGCCCGGCGCGCCCGGATGACCGAGGTCTACCGCAGGGACAGGACGAAGCAGGCCGCGGCCCTGGCGATGTTCACCGACCAGGGCATGCGGGTGCCCGCCCTGAGGCTCGCCGAGGCGCAGAGCCGCTGGCGGTCCACCTACGTGTACCAGTTCGACTGGGCGCCGCCGAAGGGCGTCGGGGCGGTGCACACGATCGAGCTGCCGTTCATGTTCGGCACGCTGCGCTTCGTCGGCGTCCAGGGTGGCCCCGAGGCCCTGCGGACCGACCGGGCGCGGCTGACGACCCTGTCGGCCCAGATGATCGACGCCTGGGCCTCCTTCGCCCGCACGGGCGACCCGGACGCGCGCCGTACGGTCCCGCGTCCCGCCTGGCCCGCCTACCGGGTGCCGCGGCGCGCCACGATGATCTGGGACCTCTCCCCCAGGGTGGCCGACGACCCCAGGGGGCACGAGCGCGCCCTGTGGGACGGCGTCCCCTTCGACGGCGCCTACCTGTGACCGGCCGCCGGCCGACGCCCCTCACCGGGGCGGGGGCGTCGGCCGGACCGGCACCAAGCCCCACAGGAACGACCAGACTCGAACGGCCATCGCCGGCCGGTCAGGATAAAGTGACAATCCAATGACAGATTGTCACTCCAGGAGGACGACCGGGTCGCCGACGCGGATCGTGCCCGGGGTGTGGGGCAGGCCGGACTTGCCGAAGACGACGCGTGGCTTGTCCGTCCTGACGGTCCGGTATCCGGCGAGTGTGCGCAGCGGCTCCCGGCCCCTGGCCCCCGTCGCCTGGTCCACGTTGACGATCACGCAGCGCCCGCAGGGTTTGACCAGTTCGACCTCGATCTCGCCGATCCGCAGCCGCCGTACCCCGTCCTCCTCGAACGGCTCGTGCCAGCCGGAGACGACGATGTTCGGGCGGAAGCGGTTCATCGGCACCGGCTCCGCCAGCCGCGTGTTCAGCTCGGCCAGCGACTCGGCCGAGGCGACCAGCAGCGGGAGGGCGTCGGCGTAGCGGAGTTCCCCGACGGCGTGCTTCGGGTTGATCCTGCGGACGTGGTCGTCGGGGAAACACACCAGGCGGCAGGGGACGCCGAGCACCGTGGAGAACCAGTCGGCCGCCTCCTCCCCCTGGTCCACGCCCCGGTGCGGGGCGTTGAAGAGGGTGATGTCCCGCGCGGGCAGGTCACGCCGTACCTCGTGGGTGAGCGGGACCGTCGCGGACGGGTCGGGGGGCTCGACCCTGAGCTTGTCGCCGTCGTAGACCGGCCGCAGCAGCGCCATCCCCGGCACCTCCCGCTGGGACAGGTGCGTGCCGTCCGGCGAGACGAGCATCAGCTCGCGGTCGTGCCGTATCCCCCTGGGCGTGATCTCCGCCTCCCGCAGCGCGGTGCCCGCGCAGCTCTTGAGCGGATAGACGTTCAGCTCCGTCACGATCACATGGATCTCCGTGCCGTCATGGCCGCGACCCTACGCGTCCACGGGAACGACCAGAAGGCTTCCCCGGCGAATCTCACAGCAAAATGTCAATCTTGCTGAAGGCCGAGGGTGTTCAGCTCCGTGACCTCCCGCTCGTCCAGCACGAGGTCGGCGGCGGCCGTGTTCTCGGCGAGGTGCGCGAGCGAGGAGGTCCCCGGGATGGCCAGCGTGACCGGGGAACGGGCGAGCAGCCAGGCCAGCATGACCTGCGCGACCGTGGCCCCGTGCCGGTCGGCGATCCGCCTGATCCGCCCGTCGTCCGGCAGCCCGAACCCGCCGAGCGGGAAGAACGGCACGTACGCGACCCCCTCCCGCTCGCACTCGGCGAGCAGGTCAAGGTCGTCCTGCCGGGTCAGGTGGAAGTGGTTCTGCACCGCGACGACCGGCGCGATGTCCCGTGCCTCCGCGAACTGCTTCGCCGTCACGTTGCTGAGGCCGAGGTGTCGGATGAGCCCCTCCTCCCGCAGCGCGGCCAGTACGGCGAAGCGCTCCCCGATCGGCTCCTCCGACGTCCCCATCAGGCCGACCCGCAGATACACCAGGTCGAGGTGGTCCCGCCCCAGCCCGGCGAGGTTCTCCTCGACGGCGGCGCGCAGGTCGCCGGGACCGGCCTCGGGCAGCCACCCGCCGGGGCCACGCCGGGGACCGACCTTGGTGGCGATCACCAGGTCCTCGGGGTAGGGACGCAGCGCCGCCCTGATCAGCTCGTTGGACGAGAGGTCCTCGTAGGAGTAGAACGCGGCGGTGTCGATGTGGTCCACGCCGAGTTCGACCGCCCGGCGCAGCACCGCGAGCGCGCTCTCCCTGTCGCCTCTGGGGCCGTCCCAGCCGCGTGCGGGCAGCCGCATCGCCCCGAACCCGAGGCGTGAGATCCGCCTGTCACCACCGAGCGTCACGTGTTTCGTCATGTCTCGACCCTGCCGTCTCCGCCCCGCCCCACGCGAGGCGATGGCAGCAAGCTGCCACCCGCCCTGACCTGTATGGGTTTGTCCCGTACGGCGCGGCACCGCAGACTTGGGGCGTGGACCAGGATCGGAACGTGACCCTGCGCGGAGAGCGGGAGCTGACCGCGCGGGTGGGGCACCTGCTGCTCGGCGCGCGGCGGGAGTTCTCCTGCGCGGCCGGTGACCTGGAGACCTGGAGCATGCCCGGCATGCGCGCCCGGATCGTGAAGGACCGTCCCCTGACCGTCCGCAAGCTCTTCGACGCCCGGCTCCTCGCCGACGAGGAGGGACGGCGCCATCTCGACGAGGCCGCCCGCAGGGGCGCCCTGGTACGGATCTCCACGACGGGCCTGCCGTACGAGACGATCATCGTCGACGGGCTCCTCGCGGTCCTCGCCGGGCCGCCCGGTCCCGGCGAGCGTTCCTACACCGTGGTCCGCTCCCCCGACGTGGTCGCGAACGTCAACGCGCTGTTCCTCACCGCGTGGAACGCCGCCGCCGACCTGGCCGAGTTCCGCCGTTCGGCGCCGCCCGTACTCGACCAGGAGAGCCTGCGGGTGCTGTCCATGCTCGGCAGCGGGCGCAAGGACGAGAGCGCGGCGCGTGAGCTGGGCCTGTCGCTGCGCACCTACCGTCGCCGGGTGGCCGCCCTGATGAAGGCACTCGGCGCCGACTCCCGCTTCGAGGCCGGCCTGCGCGCCAGGGACCTCGGCTGAACCGGTTCCTTCCACACTTCGGTGCGGACGCGAACATGGTCGCAGAAACGTGGTCCGCTGAACGCCCGGAGCGTCCTTCGCGCAGGTCGACTTGTCAGGACGATCCGCACACCCCAACCCCGTGAAGCGGGATGAGAAGCCTCACTGAAACCAGTTTCCTCGACCGGTTCGAAAAGCCGGATAAAAAAGACACCCGACGACGCCATCCATCGCGCAAAGAGGGTATTGTCTTGGTTTTCCCATGATTACGGCCGGTGTCACAGCGGGATAAAAGCCTGGGAACACTGTGGAGGAGGCGGCCGTGGCGCGACACGAATTTCGTGTGGTGCTCGATTTCGAGCTCGACGAGAGCGTGATCGGCAGGATCGACCAAGCCGTGCAGAAAGCGGTGGCCATCGAACTCGCGAGCGTCGACCTCAGCGACAGGGCATGGATCAACAACCCCATCCTGGCCGCGCGGGCAGGGGGCGACGGCGGGAGGACACGGGGAATCTGGGCGGTCGAGATCTCCGGCGAGCAGATCGCGGCCACCGGGCTCAGGAAGCCGGACTTCGGGAGCTGACGTGGTGGGCGTCCACGGGGAGAAGGCGGCGGAGACCCTCTGCCCGAGCGCCCGGTGCGAGAGGGACGCGATCCTGCTGGGGGTCTTCGACGCCACCGGTCGACTCGGATACATACGTCCGGCTCTCAGGATCGATGACGAATTCGTGGCCGACGCCACCAAAGGGCGGGTTCCCGAGGAGCGTTTCCGATTCGCCCAGCCCTGCGTCGAGGACGGCTGCAGGAACTGGACCGGCGAGCGGTGCTCCGTGATCGACGACGCCCTGGAACTCGGGACCGCCACCGAATCCCTGCCGGCCTGTTCGATCCGGAGAGCATGCCGCTGGTTCACGCAGGCCGGGCCAAGCGCCTGTGCGGTGTGCCCCCTGATCGCAAGAAACGTGAGAACGGCCGATCCGGTCACTGATTGACACGAAAGGAGATCGCGTCATGCCGGATGCGAATGAAGAAAAAGTATCGGAGGGTCGGTCGACGATTTCCGTCGAGGGCCGTAAAATCCTCGGAGAAAGCATCCTGAACGGAATCATCGCACCGGGTGAGGTAATCGCGGGCTCCCTCGACTACAACCAGCACGGCGGTAATTACTCGCAGCGTGGCGGAGGCAACTACACCCAGGGCGGCGGCGGGAATTACGACCAGGCCCCGCTGCAGAAGTAGGTCCGCGCGGTGGTGGACAGGGTGGTCCGGCCGGCATGGAGCCCGGCGGAGCCGGGCTCCATTGAGGCGCTCCAGGTCGTCTACAAGGTGGCCGAACGGTGCAACATCAACTGCACGTACTGCTACTACTTCAACATGGGCGAGGAGACGGCGTTCGACAGGCCTTCACTCGCCTCCGCCGACGTCACGGAGGCGCTGGCCCACTGGATCGCCCAAGGCTGTGAGGAGCTGCGCATTCCGTGCGCGAAGATCGCCTTCCACGGCGGCGAACCGACCCTCATCGGGGTCAGAAGGTTCGCTGAGGCGTGCCGGCTCCTCCGGGAGGTCATCGAACCGGTCGCGACCGTCCTGCTGAGCATCCAGACGAACGGCACGCTGCTCGATGACCAGTGGATCGCGGCCTTCGCCGAGCACGGCGTCGCCGTGGGTGTCAGCATCGACGGGCCGCGGACGGTCAACGACCGCTTCCGCCTTGACCGGCATGGTCGTTCGAGCTTCAGCCGGACGGAGGACGCGATCCGGCGACTCGTCGAGGCCCATGGGCCCGGGAGTCCGCTGCCGTCGACCGTCAGCGTCATGCACAGCGGGAACGACTACCGCGAGGTCTACCGCTACCTGCGGGCACTGGGCGTGCGGAACATGACCTTCCTGCTTCCCGACAGGAACGCCGATGACGTCGAGTTCGTCTCCTCGGGTGCGGCGAAGCAGTACGGTTCGTGCCTCTCGGATCTCTTCCACGAATGGTTCAGCGAAGACAACACGGACGTGCACATCCGCTTCGTCGACCAGTTGCTCGACCACTTCCGGCCGGGCGTGACCCCCGGCCAGGCGTTCTGTCGGCCGCGCAAGGAGAACCAGGTCGTCATCGCGCGCAGCGACGGCACCGTCGCGATCGACGACACGTTCATCCCGGCACTGGGCTGGTACACCGGGACGCCGGTGTACTCCACCGCAGAAACCAGCCTGCGCGAATTTCTCGCCGAACCGGTCTTCCTGGAGGTCGAGGAGACCTTCAACACCTTGCCCGAAGGATGTGCCGGGTGCCGGTGGCGTCATGTCTGCCGCGGTGGCGACCTGGAGAACCGCTTCTCGAAGCGGAACGGGTTCGACAATCCGTCGGTGTACTGCGACGCCTACAAGGTGATGTACCAGTACGTGTGCGACGAGCTGGTGCGCAACGGCTATCCCGGTGAACTGATCACGGCGAAGTTTGGGAACGCATGACCGTCGAATTCACGCTGGCCCGGTTGCTCCAGCCGCTCACGGTGGAGACCTTCCTGCAGAAGGTGTGGGGCATCACGCACTACCACGTCGAACGCGACCGCGAAGACTACTTCGGCAGCCTGTTCGGCCCGGCAGCCGTCGAGGACGTCCTGGAGATCGTCCGGCCGGAACCGTCGACTGTGACGGTCGTGCGGGAGAACGACCGCAGGAGCCCCGACTCCTACAGGTTCGCCGACGGCACCATTGACCTCGTCCGGATCCGCAACGACTTCGCAGACGGCCACACGATCGTCATCAACGGCGTCGAGCGTCACGTGCCCACCGTCGCCTCACTGGCCCACAGTCTTGAGGTCGAGCTGAACTTCGAGACACAGGTCAACGCCTACATCACGCCGCCCGGATCGCGAGGCTTCCTCCCTCATTACGACGACCACGACGTGCTGGTCCTCCAGGTCCAGGGATCCAAAACCTGGCACGTCCACGACGACGCCGACGTGCCGCCGCACAAGATGCGACGCCGGGAGAAGGTCGTCGTGTCCGACCTCCCGGCACCGGCCGTCCTGCGGCTGAACGCGGGGGACGCGCTGTACCTCCCGCGCGGCCGCGTCCACGCCGCCACGGCCAACGCCGAGCCGTCCATCCACCTGACCGTCGGGATCCACGCACCGACCGTGCTGAAGCTCGTCACCGAGGCACTTGAGGCGCTGAGTTACCGGGACGACCGCGTCCTCGCCCAGTTGCCACCGCGGCACGTTGACGACGTGGGCGTCCGTGCGAGCCTCGACGACCTCCTGCGCGACGTGGCCAGGGCCATCGAGGACCCGGCCGTCATGGCCGAAGGTTTCGGGGCTCTGGGGGACGCCCTGGTTCGGCGTGGCCGATGCCGGCCCGTCGGGCAGTTGGTCCCCAACGCCGTCGAGGCTCCCCGGATCGACGGACGGACCCGTGTGGTCAGGTATCAGCCGCTCTACTCACGTGTACTGATGATGGCGGACGGCGTCGCGCTACAGTTCGCGCAGTCGCTGGTGAGCGCCGACGCGGACCATCGGGCCGCGATGCTGTTCCTGTCGAGGAGCACCGAGCCGTTCGAGGTGCGCGATCTGCCGGAGCTGTCCGAGGCGAAGCAGATCGAGTTGGCCCGCACGCTCGTCGTGGACGGGTTCCTCGTGCGGCTGTGACCGTCAGGTCTCGCGGGCGCGGCGGGTGTTCTCCCGGCACAGCCGATGGACCGGCCACTGTTTGCGATGGCCTCCCCCGATCGTCTCCACCGCTGATTTCCGCACTCAGACCTCTCTCGGTCCGGCATACGCGGATTCGCGTACGGCGAAGCCTCCGGTGGGCGGATGCCCGGCCGACGGCCCCGGAGGAAGACTCGGCGCATGCCGACCCTCCTCATCCGAGCCTTCCGTGTGCCGGAACTCAGGAAGAAGATCCTGTTCACGCTGGCGATCATCGCGCTGTTCCGGTTCGGGCAGATCCTCCCGGCGCCGGGGGTGGACGTGGACGCGGTGCGCTCCTGCCTGAGCGGTGCCCGGGGCGGGATCCTGGACGCGGTGCAGCTGTTCAGCGGCGGGGCGATGCTGAAGCTGTCGGTCTTCGCGCTGGGAATCATGCCGTCGATCGTCGCCGCGATCGTGATCCAGCTGCTCACGGTGACGGTTCCCCGGCTGCAGGCGCTCAAGAAGGAGGGGCAGCAGGGGCAGACGAAGATCACCCAGTACACCCGGTACCTGACGATCGCGCTCGCCGTACTGGACGCCTCGACCGTCGTCTCACTGGCCCGTACGGGCCGGATCTTCCCCACCTGCGGGCGGCAGCTCCTGCGGGACCAGGGGATGCTGACGACGATGGTGATCGTGGTCACGCTGGTCGCGGGGGCGTCCATGATCATGTGGCTGGGCGAGCTGGTCACCGAACGGGGGATCGGGAACGGCATGTCCATCCTGATCTTCACGCAGGTGGTCGCCGTCTTCCCGTCCTACCTGTCGAACATCTTCGTGCTCAACCCGTTCGCGCTGGTCACGATGCTGGCCGCCGGGATCGTCCTGGTCGCCGCCGTGGTGTTCGTCGAGCAGGCGCAGCGGCGCGTCCCGGTCCAGTACGCCAAGCGGGCGGTCGGCCGCAGGATGTACGGCGGGACCTCGACCTACCTGCCGCTCAAGGTCAACCAGGCCGGGATCACCCCCGTCATCTTCACCTCGTCGCTGCTGTTCCTGCCACAGCTGGTGGCGCAGTTCACCGGCGGCACGGGGCCCGTCGCGGCCTGGATCGAGCGCTATCTCACCTCCGGCGACCACCCCGTCTACGTGACGGCCTACCTGCTGCTGACCGTGGCCTTCACCTACTTCTACGTCTCGGTCACCTTCGACCCGGTCGAGGTGGCCGACAACATGAAGCGTTACTCCGGGTTCGTGCCCGGCATCCGTCCCGGACGGCCGACCGCGGACTATCTGGCGTTCGTGCTGTCGCGGCTGACCGCGCCCGGCGCCGCCTACCTGGCCGTGCTGTCGCTGATCCCGATCGTCGCGTTCGTACTGCTGCGCGACCCGGGGACCCAGCAGAACTTCCCGTTCGGCGGGACGACCCTGCTCATCATGGTCGGTGTCGGCCTTGAGACGGTCAAACAGATCGAGGCGCAGCTCGAACAGCGCGCCTACCGGGGCTTCCTCAAGGACCTCAGGGGGACGCCAGTCCGGACCTGACCGCGAAGACGACGAGCTGCGCGCGGTCCCTGGCGCGCAGCTTGACCATGGCGCGGCTGACGTGGGTGCGGACGGTCTCCGGGCTGATGACCAGTTCGACGGCGATCTCGTCGTTCGACCGGCCGGTGGCGACCCAGGCGACCATCTCGCGTTCCCTCGGGGTGAGGGTGTCGATCCCCTCGACCGGGGCGGCGTCGTGCCTGCCGAACAGGCCGATGACCTTCCTGGTGACCGAGGGGGACAGCAGGGCCTCCCCCGAGGCGACGACCCTGATGGCGCGGGTCAGCTCCTCGGGCGCGCTGTCCTTGAGGACGAACCCGCTGGCACCCGCCTGGAGCGCGGCGAAGACGTAGGTGTCGACCTCGAAGGTCGTGA
This sequence comes from Streptosporangium sp. NPDC000239, assembly GCF_040300765.1. NCBI lineage: Bacteria > Bacillati > Actinomycetota > Actinomycetes > Streptosporangiales > Streptosporangiaceae > Streptosporangium > Streptosporangium sp. NPDC000239. Next base: position 510,623 of record NZ_JBEPEI010000004.1, read on the forward strand.
CGACGACCACCCTGGTCGCGGCCAGCCCGGGGTCGGCGGCGATGGCCCGCAGCGTTTCGAGGCCGTCCATGCCCGGCATCCGGATGTCCAGCAGGAGCACGTCGGGACGCGTCTCACCGAGCAGCCGCAGCGCCCCGGCGCCGTCGGCGGCCTCCCCGGCGAACTCCAGGTCGGGTTCGCGCTCGATGAGCGCCCGCAGCCCCATCCGTACGACGGCCTGGTCGTCGGCGAGCGCCACCCGGATCGGCGCCGTGCCCGCGCGCTCGTTCATACGACCCTGGGCGGGAGGCCGGTCGCGGACGGGAGATCGCCCTCGGGCGAAAGGCCGACTCCAGATGGAAGACCGGCTTCGGACGAAAGACCGGTCGCGGACAGAAGATCGGCTCCGGACGGGAAGTCGGCTCTGGAGGTGTTCGCCTTCACCGGGAAGTCGGTCTTGGTGGAAGCCGTCCCCGGCGGGAAGTGGGCCGTGACGTGGAAGCCGCCGTCCTCCCGGGGGCCGGCCTCGAACGAGCCACCGGCCCGGACCACCCTGGCCCGCATCCCGGTCAGCCCGCGTCCCTCGACGGGCGTGCCCGCCGTACCGGCCGGTGCGCCCGCCGTACCGGAACCCCGGTCGAGGACCTCGACGCGCAGGCCGTCCCGGTCGTGCGCGATCCTGACGGCGGCCTGGGTGGGACCGGCGTGGCGCAGCACGTTGGTCAGCGACTCACGCACCACCCGGTAGACCACGTCCTCAAGCTGCGGCGGGACGTACGGCCTGGCGGGCTCGACCGTGACGGCGAGCCCCGCGGCCCGCACCCCGGCGAACAACTCCGACAGGTCGTGACCGGAGGGCCCCGACTCGACGAGGTCGAGTGCGGAGCGGAGCTGGCCGAGCGCCCGTGTGCTGGTCGCGCGGATGGCCTCAAGCGACTCGCGGACCTGGTCGGGGTGTTCGTCGAACATCAGCAGGGCGAGCCCGGCCTGCATGGCGATGGTCGCCAGGCCGTGCCCCGCCGCGTCGTGCACCTCTCCGGCGATGCGTGCCCGCTCCCCGGCGATCAGCCGGGCCAGGTCTCCCTCGGCCCCGGGCTTCCCGGCCCCCGGCTCCTCGGCCTCCCCGGCGCAGGGTTCCTCGGTGCAGGGCGGGACCGGTGACGGTGGTTTGACCAGCGTCGGCGGAGGCGCGGCGGGCGCGGCGGCGAGGGTCCACGCCGTCCCCGCGGCTGCGGGCCGTACGGCGGGGGCGGCGGGGGCGTCCATGTCCTGGACGCCGGTGGTCAGGCCCCTGGCCTGGGTCAGGCCACTGGACGGCCACGGGATGGCCAGCCAGCCGACCCACGCCAGTGTGAGGATGACCGGCAGGTCACGCAGCCGCCCCAGCCGGGACAGCGCCGCCGCGGCGGCCACGAAAGAGCCACGTGGACGGTGTTCCTGAGGCGTGTGCTCGGTCACCGTCCCCCCTCGGGTCTCCCCCAGCACAGGGCATATCCCTCTGATCCTAACCATTACCGGCCCGGGGTGTGGGGTTCAAAGTGTGGCCGTGACGACGGTCAGGACGCCGCTCAGCACCGAGACGGCCAGGCACCACAGGGCGAGCTGGATCAACCGGTACTTCGTGGAGACGATATGGCTGATCGTGTGGATCTGGTCGGTGAGCCGTCCCAACTCGTCGGGGGACGGCCCTTCGAGCGAGGCGCGCAGAGCCTCGGGGCCGGAGTGCGCGACCACGTCCCCGAAGTAGGCGTTGACGAACGGGCGGCGCAACCCGATCCGCCTCGGATACAGGGCCATCAACAGCATCGTGACCGACAGGAAGGCCGCCCCCGCCGCGGTCCAGCGCAACCACGGCCAGGAGGCCCCCCACGACCCGTTCACGACGCCGTTCACCATGTCGCCGACCACACCGCTGACCGCGATACCGATGGCCCCCAGCAGAATCGACGCCTTGGTGTCGGCCCTGTTCACCTCCTCGCGGGTCTCGGCCAGGATCGCCGTCGCCCGCATCCGCGCGTCCGGTGCCTCACTCCGGGCCCGAGCCGACCGAACCGCCCAAGCCACCGGCCCGGTCCGCGGCCTGGCCTCCGCTCCCGTCCGCCGCGAACGCCTAGTCCTCACGTTCCCCCTCCCCCATCCGGCCGGTCGAATCCGTCCGGCCGGTCGAATCCGTCCGGTCCGCCGATGCCGTACGGCCCGCCGGTGTCCCGCTCCACTGGGCCGTCAGCCGGCCGCGTACCTCGGCGAACTCCCGCTCCAGTTCCCCCGGCTCGTACCTGCGCAGGACCTCCTGCACCTCCCGCAACGCGCCGTACTCCGGGACGGGGCCGGCCACCCCGGAGAGCTCGTCCCCGATCCACTCCGGCAACGGTGGCTCCCCCTCGGTCCCGCCGGAACCCCGGTCGGCCCTCCTGGAACCGGGGACGAACACCGGGGGCAGTTCCCCGGCCTTGCCGTGGAACCCCCGGGCGTAGGTGATGAACCGGTAGGCCTCGCCGTACCGTTCGATGACCCCGGCCACGAGGTCGTCGCGCATGGCCCGCAGGTCGCTCCAGGCCGTGACGTGCAGGCGCAGCCTCCCGCCCGCGCGCCGTACCAGAGTCCGCTCCGACCTGCGGGCCCGCGCCAGGCGGCGCCGTACCTCGGACTCCCGGGTGACGTAGGGGTCATGGGCGGCGACCTTCACCGCGATCGCGCAGAGCGACAGCGTCACGACCAGGACTGCCACGAAGTCCGCCGGGAGGGGCAACCTGCCTCCCGCGTTCACGTCCACCACCCGGAACAGCGCCCACAGGGTGGCGACCACGAGCAGCAGCGCGGGCAGGACCAGGCGCAACACCCACAGACCGAGGTTCGCGAACAACCGTGCCGCCCCGCCCCTGCTCTCCCGACGTTCCTCGTGGGCACGTCTGGCCTGGTAGACGGCCTTGCCGAGGGTGGTCCCCGCGATGACCATGCCGAGTGTCAGCACGACACCGGGAAGCAGGGTGATCACCTGCTCCAGGAGGGAGACCGCCCGGTTGCCGACGAGCCGCTGGAAGACCCCCTGGAAGTACCAGGTGTCGAAGGCTCCGGCCGCGACGATCGCCGGCCACGCGACCACCCGAAGCCACATCGGGGGCCGGACCTTCCTGTCCGCCATGACGTCGTCGAGCCGTTCCCGTTCCCTTACGGCCCTCGTCAGCGCGCCCTCGTCGGCGAACGCCCTCAGCTCGCCCAGGGCGACCGTGGCCTCCCCGTGGGTCTTGATGAGCCTGCGCCGCCCCAGCGCCATGGGGTCGAGGTGCCGGTGCAGATGCCGTACGGCACGGCCCTTGGCGGTCAGCAGCGCGTGCATCTCCACGCTGTCGAGCTGGTCGGGCTCCCGCTCGGGGGTGACGGCGAGGTAGCGGTCGAAGTTGCGCTGCCAGCAGTCGCAGCCGTGGTGGCACAGATGTACCTCACGGGTGTCCAGCGGGGGAGGCGCCGTCTTCTCCGACACGACACGGCCCTGGATGACCGTCTCGTCCCCGGAATGGGAGTGAGCGCCGTTCGTGTAAGCGTCGTCCATGTCAGCCACGCACCCTGTAGACGATCTCGACGCGCCGGTTGCACGCCTTGGTGTCCCCCGCGCTCGGAGAGGGGCAGTTCCCCGCGACCTCTCCCCGCCCCTCAGTGCGGACGCCGCGCAGTCCCGCCTGTCGCAGGACGTCGCCGACGGCCCGCGCCCTGCGCCGGGAGAGGTCCTCGTTGTAGGTGGTGCCGCCCCGGTCGTCGGCGTATCCCGCCACCCTGACCGACTCGGGCGCCTGCCCGGCCAGTTCGTCGGCGAACCGTGTGAGCAGTTCCCGCCCACTCGCGTGGAGCACCGCGGACCCGGTCGGGAAGAGCAGGTCCTCCGGGAGGACCTTCTTCACGAAAGGGTCGGGGGCCCGTTCCGTGGAGGAGAAGGCGATGACCGGGTCGGCGACGCTCACGGGAACGCCCGGGGTCCCCTGGGCGGGGTCCGTGGGGCGACCGTCGGCGATCCGGCACGGGTGGGCGCCCGTCGCGGCGCACAGCCCGCTCCACAGGCTGGTCAGCCACTTCCTGTGGCTCTGCCGTGGCTGCGGCCTGTCCGCTCCCGGGTGGCCGAGCCATGGCATCTCCACCCGCCATCCCCGCAGGTCCGGCACGGCCCGCTGCCCCTGGCAGGCCCGGACGATCCTGCCGACGATGGTGAGGTCCCGCATGGCGGTCCGTTCCAGGGAGGCGCACCCCTGTGTCGACAGGCCGTCGGTGGCCACCACGAGCCGGTGTTCGGCGTCCGGCGCGGTCGCCGGGGCGCGGTCGACGTCGAGCGCCCCGAGGACGGCGCTGCCCGGTTCGCGGGGCGGGGACGCCGCGGCGCGGCCGACGGCGTCCCTGAGGCAGTCGCCCACGTTGAGCGCGTAGGAGGAGCGGTAGCCGTCCGCCGTGGCGGTGAGGTGGGGCAGCAGGAGGTCGCCGACGACCCATTCGACCGACCCCTCTCCGTCGAACGCGCCGATCCTGATCCTCGCCGGGGTGGGGAGGCGTGTGTTCGGGAACGTGACGGCGTCGCCGACGGCCGTGCCCTCGCCGCCGAAGACGGCCCGGTACCAGTCCCACGCCCTGCCCTGCCCGTCACGGGCCGAGGCGCTGCGGTCCACGAGGAGAACGAGGTCCAGCCGGGCCTGGGCGGCGTCGGCGGCCTGTTCGCCGAGCCACCGGCACGCCTGGCCTGACGTTCCCCCGCCCGGCGCCTGGGCCGTCTGGCCGAGCAGGCCGCCGACCGAGCATCCCGTGACGGCCGTCATCGCCGTGACCGCGAGCAGGTGACGCGCCTTCATCGCTCCTCCAGCCAGGGCAGGTCGGAGGCGGGGGGCGGGACGGGCACGCCGAGCCGTTCCAGGGCGATCCGCAGCACGCCGTCGCTGGCCGCGACGAGGTCGAACACGTCCACGCTCTGCTGGGCGGCGACGACCTGTTTGACGACGTCCAGGAAGCTCTGCGCGTCCTGCCTGCGCTCCTCGACCATCGTCGTCATGACCCCGGCGACCTCCCTCGGGCTCTCGGCGAGCCGTACGGCGAAGCGCGCGGTCCAGTCCTCCATGCCCTCCGTGAGGAAGCCCCGCCAGGCGTCGCGGGCCTGTGTCATGTTGGCCATGATCATCGCATCGATCTCCGCCTTCGCCTGGATCTCCAGGAGCACCCGGCCGAGCTGTTTGCGCAGTTCACGAACCTCCTCGGTGAGGCCGACCTTGGCCTTGACGGTCGCGGTGATCGTCACGTCGTCGCACTGGTGCGGCGGGCGGGCGAACTCGACCGTGAGGGCCTCGTTGACCGCCTCCTCCGCCTCACCGGGCAGGTACGGTTCGAACCGTCGGGCGACGCGCCGGATGACCTCCTCCGCGCGCTCGTGGATCTTCGGCCGTTCGGCGGCGATGTCGGCCTTGAGCCCCGTCGTGGTGCGGCCGTCACCCGAGGTCACACACCAGGCGACCGTGACGACGACCTGGAAGGAGAAGGCGTCCCCACGGGCGGGGACGGTGAGCTCCAGCGGGGCGTCCCGTTCGTGCAGGCCCTGCTCGTCGTAGATGGAGTGCGGCGCGGGCGGGGGCTGGAAGAACCGGCGCACCGAGCCGATCGGACCGTCCTCCCCGTCCTTCCAGGGGTGGGCGATGCCGGCGGCCGCGCGGCGGGGGAGCCTTCCGAGGAGCCGGTACACGAATCTCATGAGCCTTCCGTCCTTTTCATGTGGTGGTCCAGGCGGTGGTAGAGGGGGATGTCGACGATCCGCCGCAGGTACCAGTGGCGCAGGTGGAAGCGGAGCGGCCCGCGCAGGTGGTGGTGTCCGGCCGCCTCGAAGACGGCCTCGACGACCGGCCGCACTCCGGGCGTCGTGCCCCAGTTGGCGACCCACTCGGCGAAGACATCCCAGGCGGCGCGGATCGGACTACCCGTGACGCCCGTCGGCCTCCGGGCGAACAGCCCGCATCTGAGGGCGTTTCCCCACAGGGTGACGAGGTGTTCCCGCGCCCAGCCGTGTTCCTCTCCGGTGAACTCCGTGAGCAGCAGCCTGCAGGTGTCGTTCTCCACTCCTGAGGCCAGCCGGGTCAGGGCGAGCGCGGCCGTACGGCGCAGCCCTGGATGGCCGCCGACGGCCCACTCCGCCAGTTCGGAGAGGATCTTGGACGCTGTCCCGGGGCCGTAGATCTCCATGAGTGTCCGCGAGACGGCGTCCTGGGTCGTGGAGCGCGAGGAGCGCAGCGCGATCTGCCTGAGGGCGGGCAGCGCCCGGTCGATCTGTTCGACGCCGACGCCGAGGCCGTACGCCCTGGCGACGATGGCCTGCTTCGCCGCGCTTCCCGCGGCCCACTCGCGCAGCCGGTCGAGCAGCCGGGGCACGACGTGCGGGGACAGCAGTGCCGCCTCGATGGCCCAGGCCGCGAGCCAGTGGTCGCGGGTCCTGCCGGAGACGCTCCAGCGGCGCAGGAACTCACCGTCGATGACGTCGAAGTCGTAGGTGGCGAGCCTGCCGATGGCGTGGGCGGCCTTGATGCGGACCGCCTGGTCGGGATGTTCGCACAGCCGTCCCAGCCAGGCGAGCAGGGCCTCCCTGATCGTCGGGTGTTCCTGCCAGGCGACTTCGAGCACGACGGAGGCCATGGAGGAACGGCTCAGCCGGATCCGGCTGCCCTGGCCGTGCTCGTCCGGCACCTGGGACGCCTGGGCGTAGCTCACCCACTCCGACAGCGCGTCCCACGACTCGGGATCGACGAGCACGTGGTCGGGGTCGGCGAGGATCTCGGTGAGCCGGAGTGCCGCCCGCGTGATCGTCACCGAGGGCAGTTCGTTCAGCACGGCCACTCCGAGCAGGAAGCAACGCCGCCGTACGTCGTGCTCGGGGGAGAGCAGGGCGCAGACCTGGGCGCGCAGCCTGCGCGGTTGCCCCGCGAGCGCGTTGTCGAGCCCGCCGCCCCCGCGCAGGGCCTCCGCGACGTCCTTGGCGAGCTGTACGGCGTCGGCGAGGGCGCAGCCCTCCTTCAGGTGCTCCTGGACGCCGTCGTGAGCGGTGACGTCCACCGGGGCGGCGCCGTCCAGCTCCCAGGACAGCCACCGTTCGAAGACCTGGCCGGGGGGTGGGGCGTCGTGGTCCACGGCCGACACGACGCCGGGGAACCCCTGGTCGACGAGGACCACGATCCTGGCGTTCCGCACGGCGGCGACGGCGGCGAGGTGCTGGAAGAGACCGTCCGCCGACGCGCGTGTCCACGCCCTGCCCGTGACGTCGAGGACGTAGCCGCCCTTCTCGTCGAGTTCCTCCCCCGTCAGGTCCAGCGGGTTGACGGAGTCGCGCACCCATCCGACGGGCGTCCCCTCCGTACGGCGGAACCCGAGCAACGCCATCCAGCCGGTGTCCCTGCGACCGCTGCCCCGCCCGCCCCGCAGCGCGACGACCGGCTCGTCACGCAACAGTTCGGCGAGACGCCCGCACGAGACGGTCCTGACGTGTACCCGGTTGAGGAGTTCCCGCTGGCTCGGCGCGAGGTGGACGACGCCCCCGCGCCCCTCCTCCCCCTTGCCGCCGAAGAAGATCCGGTCGGCGTGGTAGATGTTTCCCGACCTGACCCGGTAGGCGCTCCCGGCGATCGCGTCGCGCCCGGCGCGCGGAGCCTCGCCGTATAGGTCACGCAGGTTGGCCTCGCGCAGGTGCCGTTCCTCGTCCTCGGCGGCCATGCGCTCGCGCAGGGGAAGGTCGAGCTCGCCGTCCTCGTCCTCGATCTCTCTGGAGGTCTCAGCGCGTGCCTTCTCCGCCGGGGGTTCCTTGCCGGCCTTGGCGGGCTCGGGCTTCGCGGGCTCCTCCGGCGGCCTGTCGCCCGGCTCCTGGGGCGTGGGCTCGGCGCTCATCGTCCACCGTGTCCCGCGTCGAAGCGCATGTCGCCCTGGGACTGGTAGATGTTGCCGTTCTTGACGCGGTGCTGGTCGCCCATGATGACGTCACGCGCGGCGCCGAAGGGCTTCGTCGGGCGCGGGCCTTCCGCATCCCGCGCGGGGACCGGGTCGTCGTCGGCGGGTGGGTCGAAGGCGTCCAGTTCCCGCAGCTCGTGGACGTCGACGTTCGGCAGGTAGAGATAGGCCAGGAAACGCTGCCTCTTGACCTGGACCGTCACGGGACGGAACCGCACAGGGCGGGGGTGACCGTACCCCTGGGACAGGTAGTCGTCGAAGACCCGGTCGGAGACGATCAGGACGAGGTCGGCGGCCGGGCACACCCGCAGGGCCGCACAGGCCGCGGGCGCGTTGACCAGCCGGTTCACCTGTACGGCGTGCGGCCCCGGCACGCCCATCGGTCCGGCGGGGAGCACGGGCCCCACGTGCAGGGCGACGCGCAGCCGTACCCGGGTCCAGTTGTCGCCGTACTGCCTGCGGTTGTGCACGGCGAGGGCGACGTCGAGCTCACGCACGAAGGGGTCGGCCAGGTCGAGCACGGAGGCGGGCTCGGTCAGCACCGAGAACTCTCCGTCGCCGGACACCTGTCGCGACCAGCGCGGGCGTTCGAGCCTGGCCTCCCTGGCGGCGGTGTCGAGGAGATCCGCCAGGGTCGTCTGCAGGACGGCCTGTTCACCGGCGTTGCGTGAGCCGTAGTCCTCGATGTCGCCGGAAATCATCGCCCGATATTCAGGCATGACGGCTTCCGTCATCCGCTTCCCCTTTGTCAGATCGGCGTGTCCCTTTTCGGGAGCACGGCCAACGATGACGCCGGAAGCGCGAAAGGAAGCCCTATAAATATGGTTTCGGAGAAATATCCGGTGTCACCCGGAAACGATCATCAGTTCACCTCACTCAGCTCCGCGTACGTCATGAGGGAGTGACGGTCGAGAATGACGACCCTGCGGTGGCCGACCCTGACGAGGCCCCGGTCCGCCAGGCCCCGCAGCGCCTTGTGGACGGAGATCTCCTTGGCTCCGATGAGCGCGCCGAGCTCGGACTGCGACAGCCGTACACCGATGTCCACCCCCTCGGCGCTCTCGCGGCCGTGCAGGCGGGCGAGATCGACGAGCACCCGGGCCAGGCACACGCCGACGCCGTAACCGGTGAAGTCGAGCCTGCGCCTGTTCGCCCAGCGCAGCCGGTCGCTCAGCATCGAGTTGAGCACCAACCCGGCGGAGGGGTGTTCGGCGAGATAGCCCAGAAAGGGGCGCTTACCGATGCGGATGACCATCGAACGCGCGCACGTCGTCACCGTCGCCGAACGGCTCGCCCCGTCCAGGACGGCCATCTCCCCGACAAGGTCACCGCCGATCCTGATGCCGAGAAGGGCCACGATCCCGTTCTCGACCGTGGCGGTGACCGTCACCAGCGCGTCGATCAGGAGGACCACGTGGTCACCGGGAGCCCCCTGGGCGAGCAGAACCTCCCCGGGCGGGCAGACCCTGGGTCTGCCCAGGCTGAGTAGCGAACGGCGATCCGCCTCCGCCAGTCGTGCAAGAAATGTCCCTTTAGGCCATGAACGGTCGGGACGACCGGACGGCTCGGAAACCATTGGCTCTCCGTGGGCGCCGACAAAGTACGGTCAACGCCAACCTAACACTCTCTTTCCGATGGCTCTTCGCACATGGTCAACATCGGGAAAATCCGCTTCCCGGATCTTGGACTCCATCTTGGCCTCGGATCCGGGGCGGAACATCTGCCTGGTTATCCTCGGAAAAGAACACCGGCCGCGATACGGAGGTGCCCTGTGACAGAGCGCAAACCCCTCGGCGTCAGCTTCGAGACGTGGATCGACCGGCAGATCCGCGAGGCCACCGAACGCGGCGAGTTCGACGACCTGCCCGGTGCCGGCAAGCCCATCCCCGGCGGGGGCAAGCAGGACGACGAGATGTGGTGGATCAAGCGGAAGATGCAGGAGGAGAACCTCTCCTTCCCGCTGCCGGGGACGCTCGCCCTGCGCAAGGACGCCGAGGACTCCAGGGCGACGGCGGTGGACGCGCGCACCGAGGCCGAGGCCCGGAAGATCATCGACGAGCTCAACGCCCGCATCCGCGTCGCCCACGGCAAACCCCTGTCGGGGCCGCCGGTCTTCCAGCCGACCCTCGACGTCGAGGAGGTCCTCGCCGAGTGGCGCGAACGCCATCCCGTCGAGGACCCCCCGGCCTCCTCCGAACCCCCGACCCGGAGGAGACGCTCCTTCTTCCGCCGCGGGAAGGGCTGAACCCCCCCCCCCGCCACCGGAGACCCCCACCGCGGGAACGGCCGAACCCCCGCCACGGAAGACTCCCGCCGCGGGAACGGCCGAACCTCGCCGCGGAAAACTTCCGTCGCGGGAGCAGCCGACCCCCGCCACGGAACAGATCAGGACAGGACGGATCAGACCGCGGCGCGGTCGTCCGTCGTACGGCGGCGCAGCGCCACGTCGGTCAGCGCGGGCGGCTGCCAGGCCCCGTCCGGGTGGTAGACGTCGGTGCCGGGCGGCACGATCTCGTCGATCCGGTCGAGGGTCGCGTCGTCGAGGACGAGCGAGGCCCCCTTCAGCGTCGCGTCGAGCTGGGCGGGGGTCCGCGGCCCGATGATCACGGAGGTGACGGCCGGGTGCGCGGCGGGGAAGGCGACGGCCAGCTCGGGCAGCGTGCAGCCGAGTCCGTCGGCGACCTCGACGAGCTGCTCGACGACGTCGAGCTTGGTCGCGGTCAACGGCAGTGCGGGGTCGAAACGCGCGGGCGCCAGGGCGGCGCGACCCGTGGTGAGGTCGATGTCCTGCCCCTTGCGGTACTTGCCGCTCAGGAAGCCCCAGGCCAGCGGGCTCCAGGTGAGCGCCCCCATGCCCAGCCGCCGGCAGGTCGGCAGCACCGAGCGCTCCGCGCCCCTGGCCAGCAGCGAGTACGGCGGCTGCTCGGTCCTGAAGCGCATCAGTCCCCGGCGTTCGGCGACGTGGTAGGCCTCGACGACCTCCTCGGCGGGGAAGGACGAGCAGCCGAAGGCGCGGATCTTGCCCTGCCGTACGAGATCGCTCAGGACGGAGAGGGTCTCCTCGATGTCGGTCCTGTGGTCGGGGCGGTGGACCTGGTAGAGGTCGATCCAGTCGGTCCTCAGCCGCCTGAGGCTCTCCTCGACCTCCTTGACGATCCAGCGCCGGGAGTTGCCGCTCCGGTTGGGGCCCTCGCCCATCGGGAAGTGGACCTTGGTCGCGAGGACGACCTCGTCGCGGCGGCCGAGCAGCGCCTTGCCGACGATCTCCTCCGACTCGCCCGCCGAGTACATGTCGGCGGTGTCGACGAAGTTGACGCCCTGGTCGAGCGCGGTGTGGATCATCCGGACGCACTCGTCATGGTCGGGGTTTCCCACCGCGCCGAACATCATGGTGCCCAGACAGTGGACGCTCACCTCGATGCCGGTGCCGCCGAGAACGCGGTAGCGCACGGTCGTGCTCCTTCGATGGTCGTTTTCGGTGACCGGCACTCTAGGTGCTGGAGTCCACTCCAGGGCAAGCCGTGCCTCCTGGACCAAGCGGGTCACAGCAGCCCGGCGTCACGGACCTTCATCGCGACCTGGACGCGGTTCTCCACCCCGAGCTTGGCGAAGATCCGGGTGACGTTCGCCTTGACGGTCGCCACGCTCATGTGGAGGCGTTCGGCGATCTCGGTGTTCGAACCGCCCCGCGCCACCTCGACCGCCACCTCGCGCTCACGCTCGGTGAGCCTGTCCAGCTCCCGCCGCGCCCCCGCGTCATACGGGCCGTGCGGCCCCTGCGCGCCGTACGGCCCGCCGGTCGCGGCGGCGATCACCTGGTGGGTGACGCTCGGCGAGAGCACCGCCTCGCCCCTGGCGACGGCGCGGACCGCCTCGACCATCCGGGGCGGCGGCGTGTCCTTCAGCAGGAAGCCCGCGGCGCCGAGCCGCAACGCCCGCAACACCATGTCGTCGGCGTCGAAGGTGGTGAGCACGACGATCCTGGGGGCGTCCGGTTCGGACAGCAGCAGTTCGGTCGTGGTCAGCCCGTCCTGCTCGGGCATCCGGATGTCCATCAGCACGACGTCGGGTTCGAGGTCGCGGATCACGGCCATGGCCCGCAGGCCGTCCCCGGCCTCCCCGACGATCTCCAGGTCGGACTCGCCGCCGAGGATGAGCCGCAGCCCGGTGCGCACCATCGGGTCGTCGTCCACGATCACCAGCCGGATCACGGGTCAAGCCTCCCACGGAAGATGGACATCAAGAACAAAGCGCCCCTTCCGTACGGCGTGGTCGAGCGTGCCCCCGGCCATCCTGGTCCGTTCCGCCAGGCCGACCAGCCCGTGCCCCCCGTGCTCCCCGCCGGGGCTCGGGGGCGTCCCCCACGACACCGGGTTGCTCACCCGGATGCGCAGCCCCTTGCCCGGCCTGCCGTCCAGCTCGGCCGCCACCTCACTGCCCGGCGCGTGCTTGCGCGCGTTGGTCAGGGCCTCCTGGACGATGCGGTAGGCGTGGCGGCCGGTCTGCGTCGGCAGCGACTCCCGGTCCTCGACGGTGTCGGCGACCTCGACCCGTTGCCCGGCCGCGCGCACCTCCTCGAACAGCGCCCCCATGTGCTCAAGGCCCGGCTGCGGCGCCTCAAGCGCGCCGTCCCTCCTGAGCGTGCCGAGTACGGCCCGCAGCTCGTTGAGCGACCGGTGGGCGTTCTCCTGGATCGCCAGCGCGATCTCCCGGGTCTCCTCGGGACCCAGGTCCTTGCGGTAGGCCAGGCCCCCGGCGAGCATCGACAGCAGCGACATCCGGTGGGCCAGGACGTCGTGCATCTCCTGGGCGATCTTCGCCCGCTCGGCCAGCTTGGTCTGCTCGATCTGCTGCAGTCGTTCGCGTTCGGCGGCCAGCCCGGCCTCCCGCCGGGAGGCTTCCAGGTCGCGCAGCCCCCGGAGATACAGCCCGAAGAGGGTCAGACCGCCCAGGATCACGGTCCCGGTGACCTGGCTGACGACGGCCGCCGAGGTGAGGCCGTACCGGGTGGTGTTGACCAGCAGGAACAGCCACGACGCGACCGCGACCGGCAGCGTCCAGCGCCACCTGCGGTGCGTGACCAGGGAGACGTAGGCGACCTGGGCCGGGCCGGTCGCGGTGATGGAGAAGCTGGTCAGCAGGGCCGTGGCCAGCGCGGTCTGCCACGGCAGGCGGCGGCGCCAGCGCATCAGGACCAGCCCCGCCACCCCGAGCGGGATGTCGACCAGCATGGGGACGAGCCGGTCCGGCGAACGCCGCGCCCCCATGACCAGGATGACGCCGTAGAACAGCATGGGCAGCGCCGCGCACAGATAGCGCAGGGCCTCGCCCCGCCGGTCCAGTGGTGTGTTCTCCCGCACGCCACCAGCCTAGGAAACGCCGCCCTGTGCCCCCAGCGACCTGGGTCCACACCCTGACCTCCGAAGGCGATACCTGGGTCGGTATCCCTCTCGCCCCAGGGCCGATGACCGGCGGCGCCGGATCCGGTGGACTTGACGCATGATCGAGTTCAGTCACGTAAGCAAGGTCTACCGAGGGGTCCGGGCACTCGACGACGTGTCCTTCACGGTCGAACCCGGCGGCGTCACCGGGTTCCTCGGGCCGAACGGCGCGGGCAAGTCCACGGCCCTGCGCGTCCTGGTCGGTCTCTCCCGCCCCACCTCCGGCTCCGCCACCGTGTACGGCCTGCCGTACGGCGGGCTGGGCAACCCCGGGACCCGGGTCGGGGTGCTGCTCGACGCGGGCGCCCTACATCCGGGCCGCAGCGGGCGGGAGGTGCTGAGGCTCGGCGCGACGACGCTCGGCCTGCCGGAGTCGCGGGTCGGGGAGATCCTCGACCTGGTCGGGCTCACCGGCCAGGAGGCGCGGCGCCCGGTCGGCGGCTACTCGCTGGGGATGCGGCAGCGGCTCGGCATCGGCCACGCGCTCCTCGGCCGCCCCGGGACGCTCATCCTGGACGAACCCGCCAACGGCCTCGACCCGCAGGGCATCCGGTGGCTGCGCGAACTGCTGCGCCACCTGGCCGACTCCGGCTGCGCGGTGTTGCTCAGCTCGCATCTGATCCACGAGGTGGAGCAGATCGCCGACCACGTCGTGATGATCGGCCGGGGCCGGGTCCTCGCCCAGGGGTCGGTCGACGGGCTCGGCGGCGGCCGTTCGCTCGAAGAAGTCTTCCTGAACCTCACCTCTGACACGGACCGGAGTGCGGCGTGACCTCGATCCCCTTCCACAGGCTGCTGCTCGTCGAGACCCGCAAGATCTTCGACACCCGGAGCGGGAAGGTCCTGACGGCGGTCCTGGTCGCGCTGACGGTCGCCTCCGTCGTGGGGCGCGGCCTCGTCGCCGGTCCCCGGCTGTTCACCCTGACCGGCACGGCCGGGATCGGGTTCGGCATCCTGCTGCCCGTGCTCGCCGTACTGTCGGTGACCGGCGAGTGGAGCCACAGGACCGCCCTGACCACGTTCACGCTCGAACCCCGCAGGACGCGGGTGCTGGCCGCCAAGTTCCTGCCGCCGCTGGCCGTCGCCGTGGTGGCCACGGTGTTCGCGCTGCTCGTGGCGGTGCCGGCCACGGCCGTCGTCGCCGCCGTCCGGCACGTCCCGGCCGACTGGGCCGTCCCTCCCCTGGCCCTGCCCGGCATGGCCGCGACGTTCGTCCTGCTGACCGCGATGGGCTCCGCCTTCGGCCTGCTGTCCCTGAACGCCCCCGTCGCGATCGTGGTCTGCCTGACCAACACGATGCTGTGGAGCGTCGTCAGCAGACTCGGCGAGACCGGCCGCGTCCTGGCGGAGTGGTTCGACCTGGGCAACGCGACCGGCCCCCTGGCGACCGGCACCATGACGGGCGGCGACGCCGTACGGCTGGCCACGTCGGTCCTGCTGTGGATCGCCCTCCCGGCGGCCCTGGGCGCGCTCCGCGTGTCCCGCGCCGAGATCCGCTGACGGGGTCGGTTGAAGTCGAGGCCGAGTTGGCGGGGGTCAGGGACCGGGTGCCCGTGCCATGCTGACCGGCGAGCTCTGAACCGGGTGGGTCAGAGGTCGGGGTCGTTCTGCTGGGCCTCGGCGAGGGCGACGAGGAGGCCGTCGGCGGCGCCGCGGAACATGCGGTGCAGGTCGCGGACGTTGTCGACGATGACGACGCTGTCGAGCAGGTCGGCGCGGAGCCTGGCGGCCCTGACGTCACCGGCGCCGTCCGGGTCGAAGGCGGTCGCGGCGAGGAACAGGCCGCCGACCCCGGAGGCCACGGCGGCGTCGCGGGCGGCCGTGCCGTCGATGGCGGAGATGTCGTCGGGGACCCCGGGCAGGATGGGGCGGCCGTCGCGGAGCATGAGGGTGAGCGGGCGGATCGGGAAGTCCTCTCCGGCGATGCCCTCGGGAACGAAGGGCTCACCGGTGAGACAGCGGGTGCGGTTGTCGGGGTAACCCCAGGGCTTGCCTCTGGCCTGGTCGGCGAGGCCCGCGCGGGTGAACAGGCCGCCCTCGGCGTCCAGCACGAGGTCGCCGGGCTGCCAGCGCTCGCCCTCGTAGGGATGGTGCTCGTCGCTCACACCCGGCACGTTACCCCCCACCACCGACAAACAGCCCGAACGAGGGGTTCCGGCGACCGTACGGCCCGCCTGACGGCTCCGGACGTACGGCCCGCCTGACGGCTCCGGACGTACGGCCCGGCCGGCGGTTCCGGGTCGTGGTCCCCGATGGTGGTCCCCGATGGTGGTCCCGGATGGTGGTCTCCGTGGGAAAAGGGGAGAGCCCGCGTCCCCGGTGAAGGGGGCGCGGGCTCTCAGTGACGTACTGGCGTCACCGGATCACTGGCGCTGCCAGAGGGCCGGGACGTTCGGCGGCTCCCAGCCGGGGAGGGCGGTGTGCTGCTGGAGGCAGCGGTAGGTGGTGCCGTTGTAGATCGCCAGGGCGCCCGACGTGTAGACGGTGCCGGCGGCCCACGGGGAGGCCGGGCCCTGGGTGGGCGTGACGGTCGGGGTCACGGTCGGCGTGACCGTGGGGGTCACGGTGGGGGTCGCGGTCGGCGTGACCGTGGGGGTCACGGTGGGGGTCGGCGACGGGTCGGGACCGCCACCGACGTTGACGTCGACGCAGTTGTAGAAGGCCATCGCGGTGTCGGCGATGTTCCAGATGGCGTAGATCTTCTGACGGCCGCTGTAGTTGCCGAGGTTCACCACGTGCGAGACCGTGGAGCCGGGAATCTTGCCACGGTCGTTGAACTCCGCGACGCGGGTGTTGCCGACGTAGTACTGCCACGTGCTGGTGGAGTGGCGGGCCTCGATCCGCCAGTTGAACGTGACGCTGCTGCCGACGTTGGTGACCGGCCACGCCTTGCTGTCGTCGTCCAGCGGGGACCAGCGGGCGTCACCTCCGCTGCAGTTGTGCTGGCCCTTCGGGCCCTCGACGCTCGCGGGCTCCCAGATGATCTGGCCGCAGTTGGAGACCTTGCCCTGAGCGCACAGGGCCTGCCTGCTGGGAGGAGAGGTGATGTAACCGTGCGCCGACGCGGGCGTGGCGGTGAGCAACACCGTGGCGAACGCGATGACCGTCGCTGATGCGACTGAGATCGTTCTGCGCATGTTGATTCCTTCGCTGGGGGGAAATCCAAATATAAAGGAAACTTTACTAACAGTAAATATCCCTCGAACTGGGATTCCACCCAAACGGTCAACGCGCCCCAAGGCCTCAGGAAAGGGTCACTCGTCCTCTTCGGGGAGAGCCGGAGGCAGTCGCGTGGCGCCCGTCCCCTCCTCCGCCAGGCTGTCCTGCGGGTTGAGGACACGGCAGCGCCGCAGGGACAGACAGCCACAGCCGATGCATCCGGTGAGTTCCCGTTCGAGCCGTTCGATCTCCCGGCGGCGGGCCTCAAGGAGGGCGGCCCAGCGGCGCGAGATGCGCTCCCAGTCCCGCTTGGAGGGCATCCGGTCGCCGGGCAGGCCCTCGAAGACCTGGGCGACCTCCGCCAGCGGGATGCCCATGCGTTTGGCGACCAGGATCAACGAGATGCGCCGCAGGACGTGCCTGCGGTAGCGGCGCTGGTTGCCCGCCGTACGTTCGGAGACGATGAGGCCCTGCTGCTCGTAGAAGTGCAGCGCGGAGACGGCGACACCCGCGCGGCGGGCCACCTCTCCCACGCTGAGAAGGTCCGTCGGCGTGAGCTTGTCCATACCCTCTTTACCTCAAGTGGACTTGAGGTCATAGCTTACCGGCCATGGCAGCGTCATCCACGGAAGATATCGGGAAAACACCTCCGCGCTCCCCGGAAAAAGGTCCTCGCCCAGGCAGTTGGGGAGACCTGTTCCGCCGTGATCACCTGGCCGCGGCGCTCGTTCTCGCCGGAGGCGTCGCTCTCTACGCGATGAACCTCTACCTCACCGCCGCCCTGATGCCCTCGATCGTCCAGGAGGTCGGCGGAGAGCGGTACTACGCCTGGGTCGCGACCGGCTTCCTCATGGCCGCGGTCATCGCCTCGATGCTCGTCAGCCGCCTCCTCGTGTCCCTCGGGGCGAGCGGCGCCTACGTCCTGGGCTTCCTCGTCTTCGCCGCCGGAGCCGCCCTGAACGCGCTGAGCCCCACGATGGAACTCCTGCTCGTCGGCCGGGTCGTGCAGGGCTTCGGCGGCGGCCTGCTGGCCGGGCTCGGATACGCGGTGATCCGGGGCGCGCTGCCCGACCGGCTCTGGGCCCGGGCGGCGGGACTCGTCTCGGCCATGTGGGGTGTGGGCACCCTCGTCGGACCCACCCTCGGCGGCCTGTTCGCCCAGCTCGGCGCGTGGCGGTGGGCCTTCGGCCTGCTCGCCGCCGTCGCGCTCGTCCTGGCGGCCCTGGCCCGCCGCGCGCTTCCCGGCCACACCCGGTCCGAGGCGGACCGCGAAGCCGTACCCGTGCTCTCGCTGGCCGTGCTGACCCTCGCGGCCGCGGCGTTCAGCGTCGCCTCGACCCTGCCCCAGGGCTGGGGAACCCTCGGCGGGGTGGCCGTCGGCGCCGTGCTCGTCGTCGCGTTCGTCGTCGTCGACAGGCGTGGCGCCGCGACCGTGCTCCCCCGGCTGACCTATCTCGGGGGCAACGGCCTGAAGTGGATCTACCTGACCGTCGCGGTGCTGTGCGCGGGGGTCATGACGGAGAACTTCATCCCGCTGTTCGGCCAGCGGCTCGGCGGCCTCAACCCGCTCGTCGCGGGCTTCCTCGGCGCCGCCGTCTCCGCGGGCTGGGTCGTCTCCCAGCTGTTCAGCGTGGGCATCACCGCCGAACGGTCCAAGACCCTGGCCGTCCGTTGCGGATCGTTCCTGCTGCCCGCCGGTCTGCTCGCGTACGGCTTCCTCCAGAGCGCGGACGCCTCCGGGCCGCTCGTCGCGCTCTGGGCGGCCGTCCTGGTCCTGGCCGGGGTCGGGATCGGCGTCGCCTACCCGCACCTGAGCGTCGCCGCGATGCGCAGCACCGACGACGAACGGGAGGGCGCCAAGGCCGCCGCGGCGCTCAGCACCACCCAGCTCATCGCCTACACCGTCGCCTCGGCCCTGGCGGGCATCCTGCTCAGTCTCGGCGGCTCGTCCCTGGTCGCCTCCGCCCGCTCCATGATCCTCGGTCTCGCCGTCGTCACCGTCCTCGGTACGGTCACCACGGCCCTCGCCCTGCGAGGGTCGCACGGACAACGGTGAGGCGTCGCCGTACGGCCGCCGCGTCCCCGCTGAGCTGGAGGGGCGCGGCAGCTTTCTGCTGTGCGGGATGGGTTTCTGCCTTACGGGAAGATGATCTGGCTTTGCGGCGAAGAGATGGTGAGAGCACCCACCGACCGAAAGGCAGGCTCATGTCGGAGACAAGAGCTTGATCACCGAAGCGGATGAGCTGACCGACGCCGAACTCGTCGCCCGCTACCGGCGGGACCCCGACCTGTTCACCGTCGTTCACGACCGCTACCACCGTGACGTCCACCTGTACGTCGCCGGGCGGCTGGACACGCAGATCGCCGAGGACATCGCGGCCGAGACGTTCCTGGTGGCCTTCGACCGACGTGACCGTTTCGACCCGGAACTCGGGGAGTTGCGGCCCTGGCTCTTCGGCATCGCCACCAATCTGATCGCCAGGCACAGGCGCAAGGAGACACGGCACTACAGGGCGCTGGCCCGCCTCGGACCGGACCCCGACGTCGAGGGGCACGAGAACCGGGTCGTCACCTCCGTCACGGCCCAGCGCATGCAGCCGTATCTGGCCAGGGCACTCGCCGCGCTCTCCGGGGGCGAGCGCGACGTCCTGCTCCTGGTGGCGCTCGGCCAGCTCGGCTACGAGGAGGTGGCCCAGGCGCTCGGCATCGCCGTCGGCACCGTGGGGTCCCGGCTCAGCCGGGCACGCGCGAAGATCCTCACCCTCATCGACAAGGAGAAGGTCCGTGGATGACCTGGACGACATCGCCGCCCTGCTCACCAAGCCCGAACCGCCCCGCGAGGTCCTCCTGCGCAGCCGGGGACGACTCCAGGATCGGATCGACGGCCGCACCCGGCACCGTCGCCGCGTCAACTGGCTCGTGCCCTCGGTCGCCCTGGCGGCCACGGTCACCGCGGCCGTCGCCGTGGTCACGGTGGACCCGGCCCCGTCCGCCGTACCCGCCGCGCCCACCACGACCACCTCGGCCGCCGTCTCGGTCGGCGACCTCTCCGGCAAGGAGATCCTGCTCATGGCGGCCGTCAGCGCGGAACGCACGCCCCAGACGACCGGGACCTACTGGCACGTCACGTCCACCTCCCTGAACTCGGACATGCCTCCGATAGAGAGCTGGACCAGACGTGACGGCCGACGCTGGACCAGAGCCATGCCGGGAGACCCCGCCGACACCGTCCTGCAGAGCAGGAACCCGCTCTCCCTCAAGGGCGCGGACATCAGCCTCGACGACCTCGCAGGGCTGCCGACCGATCCCGAGGCGTTGAAGACCTGGATCGTCCAGCGTCAGGGAAACCCCGACGACATGAGCCTGTCCGAGCAGCGAGACGAACCGCTCTTCCCCCTGATCACGCTCATCTCCGAACTGCCGACGCCCCCCGAGGTCCGCGCCGCGGCGTTCAAGGCGCTCGCCACGACACCGGGGGTCAGGAGCACGGGCGCGGTCGAGGGCGGCCAGGCACTGGCCATCCCCGATCCCGGCTACCACGGCTGGGAGATCAAGATGGTCGTCGACCCCGAGACCGCCCAGGTGAAGCGCACCAACTTCCTTCTCGGCGGAGACGGAAGCGTGACCTTGTCCGGGGATGCCATCGCGTTGGCCACCGAGTGGACGGACGAACTTCCCAAGCAAAGATATTCCGCGTTCGCCCACGGTGACCTGGAAGGGCTCGCGAAGGCGTGACCCTGGGCGAACACATCCCCCTCAACCCCTAGGAAGGCCATGATCTTCGGCAAACCGTTCCTCGCCGTCGCTCTCGCGGCGACGGCCCTGGGCGTCACCCCGACGACTCCCTCCCAACCACCTCAACCGGCCGACGGGGTCACCCTGATCACCGGGGACCGCGTCGTCATCGTCGGCCGTGGACACCGGATCATCCCCGGCCCCGGCCGTACGGAGGTCGTCTTCGCGAGCCGGACGCGGGACGGGCACCTGCACGTGACCCCCTCCGACGCCCAGCCCCTGATCGCCAAGGGCGTGCTCGACCCCCGGCTGTTCGACGTCACCCAACTGCTCCAGTGGCGGTACGGCGACGCCGACACCCCCGACATCCCACTGATCACCCGGTCGGAGAACGGCCCGGCCCCCGCCCTCGGGAGCGCGCGGGGTCTGCGGCGGCTCGACGGCCTCGGCATGGCCGCCTTCCACCTGCCCAAGAACGGCGCGGCCCAGGCATGGAAGGACCTGGCGGGCGGCCGTACCCTGGCCCCGGCTACCGCCAAGATCTGGCTGGACGGCCGCCGGTCCTTCAGCCTCGACCGGAGCACCGCGCAGATCGGCGCCCCCGAGGCGTGGAAGCAGGGGCTGACCGGCAAGGACGTCACGGTCGCCGTGCTCGACTCCGGCTACGACCCCGACCATCCGGACCTGAAGGGCGTGGTGACCCAGGAGCGCAACTTCAGCGAAGACCCCGACATCCGCGACACCCTTGGCCACGGCACCCACGTCGCCTCGATCGTCGCGGGCAACGGGGAGAAGTACCGGGGAGTGGCCCCCGGTGCCCGGCTGGCCATCGGGAAGGTCGGCGGCGAGCTGGGTCCCTCGGACTCCGCCGTCCTGGCGGGCATGGAATGGGCCGCCCGCGAGGTCAAGGCCAAGATCGTCAACATGAGCCTGGGCTACGACGACCAGCCGGGGATCGACCCCGTGGAGGAGGCGGTGAACACGCTGTCCGCGGAGACCGGCACCCTGTTCGTCGTCGCCGCGGGCAACGACGGCGGCAGCCTTCCGGTGAGCAGCCCCGCCGGCGCCGACGCCGCCCTCGCGGTCGGTGCCGTCGACAGGCGGGACCAGGTGGCCTACTTCTCCAGCCTCGGCCCCCGGATCGGCGACCACGCCGTCAAGCCGGACCTCACCGCACCGGGTACGGACATCGTCGCGGCGGCGGCCCAGGGCACCGCCGACGGTCCCCACGTCGCCGCGAGCGGCACCTCCATGGCCTCACCACACGTGGCCGGGGCCGCGGCCATCCTCGCCCAGCGGCACCCCGACTGGACCGGGCAGCGGCTCAAGGCCGCCCTGGTCGGCAGCGCCCGTCCCACGTCCGGCGCCACGCCGTACCAGCAGGGCACCGGGCGGGTGGACGTGGTCCGCGCGCTGAGGCAGCAGGTCACGGCCCAGTCCGAGGGCACCTGGGCCGCCTTCCCCTGGAAGGGGCCCGACGGGCGGGAGAAGACCGGGACCATCACCTACGCCAACGCGGGCGAAACCCCGGTCAGCCTCGACCTGACCGTGGAGGGGGACGTGCTCCGGCTCGGCACCCAGCGCCTCGACGTGCCCGCCGGAGGGCAGGCCTCGGTCACGGTCACCGTCGACGCGGCCGGCAAGGCCCCGGGGGAGCACGTGGGGACGGTCACCGCCACCTCCGGTGACACCGTGGTCCGCACCTTCGCCGGCGCGTACGTCGAACCCGAGTCCTACGACGTCACCGTCAACGCCCTCGACAGGCAGGGGCAGCCGGTCGATCCCTGGATGGCCGAGATCTACGACGCGAAGTCGGGCAAGACCATGGGCCTGACGTTCCAGAACGGCACGGCCACCGTACGGCTCGCCAAGGGCGACTGGAACCTCTTCACCGAGACAGCGGAACGGGTGGACGGCAGGAGCTCCTTCACCACCGCCGTCTCCCCGTTCAAGGTCGACGGTGCGGACCTCCGCCTGACGACGGACGCGCGTCAGGGCAGAGCGGCCGGGGCCACCCTCGACGACCCGACCGCCGAACGCCAACGTGGCTTCGACCTCGGACTGGTCCACGGCGCGTGGAGCTTGACGGCTTTCGCGACTGCTGACGTCGGTTCCCAGCGCTTCGTCCCGGTTCGTCTGGCGGGCCTGACCTACGACCTGCACACCACATGGCTGAGCAAGGACGTCACGCCCAGCCCCTACGTCTACGACCTGGTGGACCACCACACCGACGGCCTCCCCGACAACCCCGTCTACGACGCCAGGAAGCGGGACCTCGCGAAGATCACCACGACCTACCGCGCCTCGGGAACCGCGGCCACCGGGGCGCCGATGTCCGGGCGTTCCTCCGACAAGTTCCCCGGCACACTCATGGGCATTCCCGTCGGGGACATCCCCCTGCCGGGAACGCTCGTGCACTACCGGACCCCCGGGGTGGCCTACGAGGACGGCCTGCAGGTCGGTGACTCCATCGTCTTCGGCGCGGGCGGGCTCGCCAGGCGCGGACAGACCGGCGAGACCGTGAACGCCGCCGTCACAGGTCCGTCGTTCCTGCTGCCGAACGGCGGCCGCACCGGCGACGAACTGCTCTTCACCGGGGCGGGGATGTTCGCCGACGGCGGCCGGGAGAGAACCGGCTCCGACAGCGCCGCGACCGGCACCGCCACCCTCACCGGGGACGGAAAGACGCTGGCCACGGCCGACCTCGTCGGCTGTGACGCCTTCGACACGCGGACCTGCGAACTCCGTACCGCCCTCCCCGCCGGGCCGGGGACCTACACGCTGACCGCGTCGATGCGCAGGCAGGTGCCGTACTCGACACTGTCCACCGCCGTCGAGTCCGCCTGGACGTTCCGCTCGGCGACCACGGCCAAGGAACAGCCGCTCCCCCTGACCGCCGTCCGGTACGGCCCGGCGGGCCTGGACCCCTTCAACCGCGCCAAGCCCGGCAGCCTGACCCGGCTCCCCCTCTGGCTCGACCACAACCCCGGCTCCTCACCGTCGGCCGCGCCTTCCTCGGACTCCTCGACTGCGCCTTCCTCTGTTTCTTCGGCCGCGTCTTCCTCTGGTTCCTCGGCCGGCTCTTCGGCTGGGACTTCCTCTGGTTCCTCGGCCAGGTCTTCGGCCGGGGCTTCGGGGTGGTCGTCGAGCCGGACCTCGATCCGGTTGGAGATGTCGGTCGACGACGGTGCGCACTGGCGTCGAATCCCGGTCGTCCGTACCGGCTCCGGCTGGACCAGCATGGTGCCGAACCCGCGTACGCCCGGTTTCGTCTCCCTCCGCGCGACCGTGACCGACCCTTCGGGCACCGGCCTGACCCAGACGATCACCCGCGCCTACGCCATCGGCTGATCCAACACCCCAAACCCCTCAGGCCCGGTCACCCCGAACCCGGGCCTGAGGCCTTTTCATCCGTACGGCCCGCGTTGATCCCACAGGCTGTGGACACCCACCCCACGAAGCCACCCAGAGCCCGGCCGATCACTACCCTGGCTACCAGCGTTCGCCTCTCCCCAAGAGACACCATGCCCGAGATGTCCAACTCAACAGAAGTAATGAATTTCAGCTCCTCACGCCGATAAACCCCCAGGTCACCAAGGGTGCTCCCCGCGTACGCGGGGATGGTCCCTCATCGGCCTTCTCAGCGAGACGCGCTTCGAGGTGCTCCCCGCGCACGCGGGGATGGTCCCCCGGCGGCCAAGCCCAAGGCCAAGGGGCGCCGGTGCTCCCCGCGCATGCGGGGATGGTTCCTCACGTCCGTCTCCGACGGGACCTCCTAAGGGGACGGCGCGACGAGCCGATGAGAGCCCTCAGGTGACGGCACTCCGTCGGCAAGACCGGTGGGACCCCCCTCTCAGGAGCCTGTCCGGTCCGGCGGATCCCTCCTGAGAGGGGGGTGGGAGTTCGCTCGTCGCGGCGATGTCCACAAAGTCGTGAAAAACCAGGATTAAGGAGGTCAGCCTCACCAAGGAGTCAACGAGATGAACCCCCGTATCGCCTTCGTCGCCGCCCCCGTCCTCACCTTCACCTACGGCGTGCTCCGCATCCTCGACGGCCTGGACGGTGTCCGCGGCCCCGGCGTCGCCTGGACGACCGGGCACCTGGCCTTCGTCGGTGCCCTGGTGTTCTTCGCCATGGCGTTCCACGAGATGCGAAGGCTGGCCGGTCGCGGGCCCCTGGCCACCGGGCTGGCTTCCGCCGGATATATCGGCATCACCACACTGATCGCCCAGTTCTCCATCGACATCGTCCTGGGGTTCCGGGCAGCCGACCACGCCGAGATGGGCGTGCTGTTCGACCAGGTCCAGGCGGTTCCCGGCGTTCAGCAGGTGGTCTACGACTTCGGTCCGCTGCTGTTCTTCGTCGCCCAGATCGGCCTGGTCGTACAGCTGGCGGCCCAGCGCCGCGTCAAGGCGTGGACGCCCGTCCTGGTGATCGCCGACGTACTGGTGCCGTTCGTGGACAAGGACCTGATGCCGCTGGGCGGCGCCTGCCTGCTGGTCTCCTTCCTGGCGCTGGCCCAGGTGTCCCGCGCGTCCCGCCTGGCCGACGGCCGGCACCGCGTGGTCGAGCCCGCCGTACCGGCTTCTGTGTGACGAGTAGAGAATGCGCATTATGCCCCTTTTTGATCGGCTGCGCGCCATCCCGGCACTCCAGCTGGACGTGGCACTCACCGCGCTGGTCCTGGTGGTCCAGCTCTGGCCGCTCCTCTCCGCCGCCCAGGAGTCGTTGAGCTGGTGGGGGTACGCCGTCGTGCTCGCGGCGACCGTGCCCCTGATGTGGCGGCGGCGGGCACCGGTGGTCACGCTCATCGTCATCCTCGGCGCCGTCGCCCTCTACGACCTGTCCGACCGGGTCGCCGCCCAGCCCGTCTGGTACGGCGCGCTGGTGGCGATGTACTCCGCCGCCGCCTACGCCTCCTGGTGGCCGCGTGTCATCGCGCTGGCCGTGGCCACCGTCGGCGGGCTCGCGTTCACCGGGTCGTCCGACACGGCGGTGCGCGGCGTCGTGCTGTTCGTCGCCGCCTACGCCGTCGGCCGGGCCGCGGCCGTCTCCCGGAGCCACGCCGCCGCCCTTGAGGAGCGGGCCGCCCAGCTCCAGCGCGAACGCCGGATCGAGGCCGAACGGGCCGTGGAGCGCGAGCGGGCCCGCATCGCCAGGGACATGCACGACATCCTGGCCCACGCGGTCAGCCTCATGGTCGTCCAGGCCGAGGCCGGGCCGGTCGTGGTGCGCACCGATCCCGACCGGGCCGAGGCCACGTTCGACGCGATCGCCGCCTCGGGGCGCGACGCGATGACTCAGCTCCGCAGGCTGCTCGGCGTGCTCAAGGAGGGCGAGGGGCAGCGCGCGCCGCAGCCCACGATCGCCGACCTGCCCGGCCTGACCGACCAGGTCGCGAACCCCGGGCTGGCCGTGAACTACGTCGTCACCGGCACCCCCGTCCCGCTCCCCGGTGACGTCGACGTCGCGGCCTACCGGGTGACCCAGGAGGCGCTCACCAATATCGTCAAGCACTCCGGCGCCACCCGCGCCGACATCCGACTCGACTGGCGGGACGACGAACTCATGATCCACATCACCGACGACGGCAAGGGAGCCTCGCGCGCGCTCCCCCGTGGCGGTAACGGCCTGATCGGCATCCGTGAGCGCGCCGCCGCCTGCCACGGCACCGCCTCGGCGGGACCGCGCTCCGACGGCCCCGGCTTCGAGGTCGTCGTCCGTCTTCCCCTCGGGGTGGCGGCGTGAGCGGCCTGCGTGTCGTCATCGCCGACGACCAGGAGCTCGTCCGGACCGGGTTCGGCATGATCCTCGACGCCCAGCCCGACATCGAGGTCGTCGCCGAGGTGGGGGACGGGGTCGAGGCCGTCGAGGCGGCCCGCGCGCACAGGCCGGACGTGCTGCTGCTCGACATCCGGATGCCCAGGATGGACGGCATCCAGGCGGCCGGGATCGTCTCGGCCGAGACGCCGTGCCGGGTGCTCATGCTGACCACGTTCGACCTCGACGACTACGTGTTCGAGGCGCTGCGGGCGGGCGCGAGCGGGTTCCTGCTCAAGGACGTACGGCGGGACGACCTGGTGCACGCCGTACGCGTGGTGGCGGCCGGTGAGTCGCTGCTGGCCCCCTCGGTCACCCGCAAGCTGATCGCCGAGTTCACCTCCCGGGTCCAGGCCGTGAGGCCACCGGCCGGAGAACTCGACGTGCTGACCGCCAGGGAACAGGAGACCCTGCGGATGATCGCCCTGGGGCAGTCCAACGCCGAGATCGCCGCCACGATGGTCCTCAGCGAGCACACCGTGAAGTCCCACGTCAGCAACATCCTCACCAAGCTCGGCCTGCGTGACCGGGTGCAGGCCGTGATCGCGGCCTACGAGGGCGGCCTGGTCGTGCCGGGTCACGGTCACACCTGATCCCGCCGTGGTCGCCGGTCGCGCCCGGTGAGCGGCTCGACCGGACGGCGCCGCGCCGTGACCCTCAGACGTCGAACCAGGGCCTCCCCGCGACCCAGTGCTCGACCCATCCGGCGAACCCCGAACTCCCCGTGGTGGTACCGAACTCCGCGCCGAAGGGGACGGCGCCCTCGCCGCTGATCTGCCAGACGTGCCCCCGGTGTGGGCCGCTGACGACGAGGTGCCAGTACATGCCGCACCCGTCGGTGCCCAGCACGATCGAGCCGTGGTAGAAGACCCGTTCGAGCAGAGGGTCGATCTCCTCCGACGGGCGTGGATCGTCCTCCCACGCCCACACCGCCGTCAGCGGGAAGGGCAGGGCCAGGACCCGTCGCGGCCGACGGTCCCCCCAGTCCCTGGGCAGCTCGGCCAACGGCACCAGCCCGAAGTCCGGCGGCCCCGAGCGGGACCCGTCACAGACCTCGGCGACGAACGTCCGGTACGGCTCCGGCAGGACGATCCCGTGTTCCGCCTCGAAGGCACGCACGGCGTCCCAGCCCAGGGGCGGCCCGCACGTCCCGACGTCGAACGCGGCACGGAGCGCGGCAAGGTCGCTGTCCATGCGACCAATGACTACCACGCGGCCCTGTCCCGCTCGGATTCGGTGAACGTCCAGGGGGCTTGAACGACGGAACCCGGGCCGCGTACGGCCCGGGTTCCTTGTCTGACGGGATGTCGCCGGATCAGCAGGAGGGCGCCACCGCGTCGATCTTGCCGCCGAAGTCGTTGTCGTAGACCCTGCGGTAGTCGCCGCTACGCACGACGCGGGTCTCCCTGCGGTCGGGGACGTGGATCCAGTTGATGAAGCAGCCGTTGGCCTGGGCCCTGAAGGAGCCGACGTTGTCGTGCAGGGCCGGGGGGACGTCGACGTAGCCGTTGCCGGGGTTCCAGCACCACGAGGCGCCGGTGTAGTTGCGCCCGCTCCACAGGCAGATGTCGCCGGCCGTCGCGGTGGTCGTCGAGGTGGGGACGGCGGCCGAGGCCGGGGTCGCGCAGGCCAGGGCGATGAGCCCGAGAGCGCCGACGGCGACGGCGATCCGGGCGGTGGAGGTCGTTACCTTCATGGTGGTTTCTCCTTTTCTGGGTGGTTAAGGAAGATCCCTCAAGGCACTTCCAGCACAGTATGTAATGGATCGAGTTCGAAGGGTAATGGTTTTTGCATCCGTGTTCTTCGCCGCCCCTCGGAGCGCCCGCACTCTCCGCCGCTCCTGGAGAACGCGACGACGGGGGTGGATCGTGCCGCAGCGCGCCGACCATGATCATCATCGTCCGGCTCATGACCGGCCGAACCGGTCCTGCCGCCCGCCGGGCACATCGCGGGTGCCGCAACCAGGTGTGTCACCCATCCGGTACGCGGATGGCTCCGAAGCTTTTGTGGCCGGTGCTGTGCCGGTCGGGGCAGGAGGATCCGCATGGGAGCGCGTGACCGGTCGCCGGTGGGCGAGGACCGTCCGGATGGCGGCCCGCCGGGGCTGGAGGAGTTGCTGCAGGAGGTCGGCAGGGGCGGCCGGGCGGCGTTCGAGCGGCTGTATGAGGTGCTGGCGCCACAGGTGTTCGGGCTGGTGCTGCGGGTGCTGCGGGATCGGGCGCACAGCGAGGAGGTGGCCCAAGAGGTGCTGGTGGAGGTGTGGCGCAGCGCCGCCCGCTACGATCCGGGCAAAGGATCGGTGATGGCGTGGGCGCTGACCATCGCACACCGGCGGGCGATCGACCGGGTGCGTGCGGCGCAGGCGGGCGCCGACCGGGAGGAACGGGCCGCACGGCTGGAGCCGCATCGCTGCTTCGATGAGGTGTCGGAGCTGGTGGTGGGCCGGTTGGAAGGTGAGCGGCTGCGCCGCTGCCTGGGCAATCTCACCGAGTTGCAGCGTGAGTCGGTCACCTTCGCCTACTACGGCGGCTACTCCTACCGGGAGGTCGCCGAACTGGTCAAGGCCCCGTTGGGGACGGTCAAGACACGGATGCGCGATGGGCTGATCCGGCTGCGCGACTGCCTGGGAGTGGACCGATGAGGGAACGAGAGGACGGGTTCGACCCGCACACCCTGGCAGGTGCCTACGCGCTGGACGCCATCGACGATGAGGGCGAGCGGCGCCGCTTCGAGCGGCATCTGGCCGGATGCGCCGAGTGCGCTCAGGAGGTCGCCGGGTTCACCGAGGCAGCCGCGCGCCTCGGCCTGGCGGTGGCGGCCGAGCCGCCGCCCGGCCTGCGGACGCGGGTGCTGGCCGAGATCCACCAGGTGCGTCAGCTGCCGCCGGTGCTGCCACCCGCAGCGCCCTCCAGGCGGCTACGGGGAATCAGGTGGCGGCCGTGGTCGGCGGCGGTGAGTGTGGCGGCGACGTTGGCCGTGGTGGCCGGGCTCGGCGTGAGCACGGTGCAGGCGCGTCAGGAACTGGCGCAGGCCCGGCGCGCGGAGCAGCGAATCGCCGCGGTGCTGGGCGCGGATGACGCCCGGGCGGTAACCGTCCCGGCCGCCGCGCCGTCCGCCGGGGGCGGGCGTGGGCGCGGCACGGTGGTGCTGTCACGCTCACAGGGCGCGCTGGTGTTCTGGGCGGCCGGGCTGGGCGATCCGCCCGCAGGCCGGGTCTACCAGCTGTGGCAGCTCGCGCCGGGGCGGATCACCTCGGCCGGCCTGCTTGCCTCCAGCGGGTCCGGAGGCACCGTGCCGGTGCTGAGCGCTCTCGGGGCCGATGTGGGTCAGGTGGGGGTGACGGTGGAGCCTGCCGGTGGTTCGCGGCAGCCGACCAGCACGCCGTTGCTGCTGGTCGACGTGTCCGCTGCCTGATCTTCCCTCCGCCGGGAAAGTGGCGCCCATCCGTTTCCGCGGTGACTCCGAAGCCCTGGTGTGACTGATGAGACACCGGCCCACAGCGTAACGGCCCCCGTTACGGGGGCCCAGACGCCGGGAGCCTGGGTGTCGGAGGTCTTCGGCGTGCTGGCCGCGGCTCTGGCGCTGGGGACGGCGGAGCTGACCGCCGCGCTGGCAGGTCGGCCCGAGGCCGGTCCGCTGCTCGCGGTGGGGTCGGCGTTCATCGACCTGAGCCCGGCGTGGCTGAAGGACTTCGCCGTCCGCGCCTTCGGCACCGCCGACAAACCGGTCCTGCTTCTGGGGTTGGTGACCGTGCTCGCGGTCGCGTCGGCGGCCGTCGG
Organism: Streptosporangium sp. NPDC000239; assembly: GCF_040300765.1. Classification (NCBI taxonomy): domain Bacteria; kingdom Bacillati; phylum Actinomycetota; class Actinomycetes; order Streptosporangiales; family Streptosporangiaceae; genus Streptosporangium; species Streptosporangium sp. NPDC000239. Next base: position 540,486 of record NZ_JBEPEI010000004.1, read on the forward strand.
AACGGCCGCGCCCCGGCGTCCGCGCCTGGCCATCGCGGCCCTGGCAGGGCTCGCGGCGCTCGCCGGGGCCGCGGCGCTGTCTCGGCCGGGAGCCGGCCCGGTGGACGTGCTGCCCGCCACGGTGGGGGCGGCGGGTGGGACGTTAGCCCTGCTGTACACCCACCGCCGCCCCCGTCCGGGGCCTGAGAGCCGTATCACGCTCGGCGTCCCGCGCCACGACCGTCCCATCCAGCCACCGGCACCCGCGCCGGGAGCCGACCGGCGGGCGCTGCTCACCCGCGGTGCCGCCCTGCTGGGAGTGGCCGTGCTGAGCGGCGGCGCCGGCAGGGTGATCACCTCGGCCCGCCAGGCCACCGCCGACGGCCGCTCCCTGGTGCTGCCGCCTCCCTCCGACCCGGCCCGGCCGCTTCCGCCGGAGGTCGGGCTGAACGTGCCGGGGCTCGGCCCGTTCACCACTCCCGACAACTCCTTCTACCGGGTCGACACCGCGCTGATCGTCCCGCGCGTTCCGCACCATGAGTGGACGCTGCGCGTGCACGGCCTGGTCGACCGCCCGATCGAGCTCACCTTCGCCGACCTGCTGGCCCGCCCGCTCACCGAGCGCGATATCACCCTGACCTGCGTGTCCAACGAGGTCGGCGGTCCATATGCCGGAAACGCCCGCTGGCTCGGCGTCGACCTGGCGGCACTGCTGCGCGAGGCCGGAGTACAGGCCGGAGCCGATCAGATCCTGTCCCGCTCCGTAGACGGGTGGAGCGCCTCCACCGCGCTGGAGTCGGTGCTGGACGGACGCGACGCGCTGCTGGCCGTCGCGATGAACGGCCGCCCGCTGCCGCCCGCCCATGGATTCCCCGCGCGGATGATCGTGCCCGGCCTGTACGGGTACGTCTCGGCCACCAAATGGGTCACCGACCTCAAACTCACCCGCTTCGCCGACGAGCAGGCGTATTGGACCCGGCGAGGCTGGGCCGAACGAGCGCCGATCAAGACCGCCTCCCGCATCGAGGTGCCCAAACCCTTCGCGGAAGTACCCGCCGGAAGCGTCACCGTCGCAGGGACCGCGTGGGCGCAGCACCGCGGCGTCGCCGCCGTCGAAGTCCGCGTCGACGGCGGTCCTTGGCGGCAAGCCGACCTGGCCGCCTCCGCGGGGCCCGACACCTGGCGGCAGTGGCGTACGACCTGGCAGGCCACCCCCGGACAACACCGCCTTGAGGTCCGCGCCACCGACGCCACCGGCCACACCCAGCCCGCCGAACGCGTGCCGCCGATCCCGGACGGCGCCACCGGCTGGCACACGGTCCTGGTGACCGTCACCTGAGCCCCCCAGCACACCCATCCACCAGACACGGGAGATGTCCGAACATGAACATCCGTCACGTCATCGCCGCTCTGCCGATCACGGCCGTCGCCGTCTCGATGACCGGCTCGGTCGCGTTCGCCTCCGCCCCGCACGCCACCGCCGCAGGAGGAGGAGCAGTCGCCCTCGCCGCGGCCCGGCAGCCCTTCGGTCCGGCCTGCTCGGCCGTGCCCGCCACGGGCAAGGGCAGCTTCGCCGGCATGGCCGCCGACCCGGTCGCCACCGCCGCCTCCAACAACCCCGCCCTGTCCACCCTCGTCGCCGCGGTGAAGAGGGCGGGCCTGGTCGACACCCTCAACGGGGCAGACGGCATCACCGTCTTCGCGCCCACCAACCAGGCGTTCGCCAAGATCGACAAGAGAACCCTCGCCAAGGTGCTGGCCGACAAGAAGACCCTGACCGCCATCCTCACCTACCACGTCGTCCCCGGGCGTAAGACCCCCACCGACCTGCGGCGCGGCAGCTTCACCACCCTGCAGGGCGGCAAGGTCACCACCACCGGCTCCGGCACCACCTACAAGGTCAACAACGCCCGCGTGGTGTGCGGCAACGTCCCCACCCGCAACGCCACCGTCTACATCGTCGACACCGTCCTCATGCCCACCAGGTAGCCGCAACGGCGGGCCCGCCGCACCGGCGGGCCCGATCGCGACGACGGCCTCAGACACCTCCGCACCACACCGATCGTGATCGCGGTCATCTACCGGCCGTCCGCGGCCCCGCTCACCCCCTTTCCACCCGCCCCCGCCTCACCCCGGTAAGGAACCTCACTCATGATCACGAACAAGCGCCTGGCCGCCGCCCTGCCCCTGCTGGCCCTGGCCGCGTCCCTGACCGCCTGTGGCGGCACCAGCGGCCAGACCAACGCGGACACGGGCGCCGCCCCCTCCGGCAGCGGCGCCGCCCCGACCTCCACCGGCAGCGCTCCGATGGCCACCGGCTCCGCCGCCGAGCCCGTCGCCGACACACCGTTCGGCATGGCCTGCTCCGCGGTTCCCGCCTCCGGAGAAGGCAGCTTCACCGGCATGGCCGACGACCCCGTCGCCACCGCCGCCTCCAACAACCCCGCCCTGTCCACCCTCGTCGCCGCGGTGAAGAAGGCCGGCCTCGTCGACACCCTCAACTCCGCCGACGGCGTCACCGTCTTCGCCCCGACCAACGACGCCTTCGCCAAGATCGACAAAAAGACGCTGACCAAGGTGCTGGCCGACAAGAAGACCCTGACCGCCATCCTCGCCTACCACGTCGTCCCCGGCCGCAAGACCCCCACCGACCTGCGGCACGGCAGCTTCACCACCCTGCAGGGCGGCAAGGTCACCACCACCGGCTCCGGCCGGGACTACATGGTCGGCGACGCCCGGGTGGTGTGCGGCAACGTCCCCACCCGTAACGCCACCGTCTACATCGTCGACACCGTCCTCATGCCCGGGAAATGACCCCGGAGCCGGACTCTCCGAACCTCTTCGGCGATGGTGCGAACGGATTGGATGAACGCCCCCGGTCCGCTCCGGGGTGTCTTTCCGCCGTATTCGTGCGACACCCCGTGGAGACACGGCCCGGAGTCACACCGGCCCGGCATGCGAGCGCCCGGGGTGATACGACGCGGGAGGACCGGAGAACGCGCCCGAGCATGCTCCCGGTCACGGTGCCGAACGTCAGACGCGCCAGAGGGCGGCGAGCTGCCGGGTGGCCAGCCGGGACGGTACCGCGCGCAGCAGGGCGTCACGCAGCGACGCGGCGAGGCCGGTCCGGGAGGTCAACCATGACTGCCGGGACGCCGCCCGCATCATGCGGTTGGCGCCGGGCCTGCGCTCGGCGTCGTAACGCAGGAGCCGCCGGGCGGCGTCCGCCGGTTCCGCACCGGTCAGGTGGCGGGTCAGCGCGGCGGCGTCCTCGAAGGCCTGGCTGGCCCCCTGGCCGAGGTCGGGCGGCATGGCGTGTGCGGCGTCGCCGAGGAAGGCGACCCTGCCGACCGCGAACGAGGGCAGGGGCGCGGCCAGGCAGGCGATCGGGTCGACGTAGATGTCGGCGGGCGGGGTGGCCTCGATCAGCGTCGCGACGAGGGGATGCCAGTCGGCCATCAGGGACAGCATCCACCGGCGCGCCTCCTCCGCGTCCGGCGGCATGCCGTACAGGACGGAGTCGGTGAACCAGTACAGGAGGTCCTCGCCTACGGGGTACAGGCCGAACATCGCCCCGGTGCGGCGGTCGACCAGCTGGCTGGTGAGCAGGTCCGTCACCAGACCGGGCGGGCGGGGCAGCATGCCGCGCAGATCCATCCGGCCGGTCCGCCGCAGCCCGGGGTGGCCGGGGAAGAGCTGTGCCCGCAGCCTGCTGCCGATGCCGTCGGCGGCGATCACGACGTCCGCCCTGGCGACGGGCTCACCGTCGGCGATCACGGTCACCCCGGTGGAGTCGGGTTCCAGACGCTCGACCGGGGTGGAGGTTCGCACCCGCTCGGCGGGGAGCGGGGCGCGTAGCGCCCGGTGCAGGCGCGCCCGGTCGATGATGACGGGAATCCCGATCCGCTCCCGCACCTGGGCCACGTCGGTGATCAGCAGCGGCCGTCCGTGCCGGTCGCGCAGCCCTCCACGGCCTTCACGCATGACGTGCTCACGGACGTCCTCGGCCAGCCCCAGCGTGTCCAGTGCCCGGAGCCCGTTGGGCATGACCACGATCCCGGTCCCCGCCTCCCTGAGCTCGGCGCCGCGTTCGAAGAGCGTCACCTCATGGCCCAGGCGATGCAGCCCGACCGCGGCCGCCACTCCTCCAAGCCCGGCGCCAACCACCACGATCCTCATGGAACCTCCTCGATTCACTACGATCGTACTAGTACGCCTACTGGTATAGCGTGACTGTATGCCGCCCACCAATCCGGCCCGTCGCCGCGCCCTGACCGATGCCGCCATCGCGCTGCTGGCGTCGTCGGGCGTGCACGGGCTGACCCACCGCGCGGTGGAGAAGGAGGCGGACCTTCCGCCGGGAACCGCCTCCAACTACTTCCGTGACCGGGAGACGCTGCTGGTGGCCGCCGCGGAGCGCGTCGTCGAGCTGCACCACACAGACACCGGCCAGGCCACCGACCAGGCCACCGACCAGCCCGCGACGCTGGACGACCTGCTGACCGAGTCGCTGTTCACGGCGGCGACCACACTGCGCGACCGCTACCTGGCGATCTTCGAGCTCCAGCTGGAGTCCGTACGCCGCCCGGCGCTCGCCTCGGCCCTCGCGGGCCTGGGGGACGCGGCGGTACGGATCACCGCAGGGCAGCACGACAAACTCGGTCTCACCCTCCCCCGCGAGACGATTCCCACCCTGATCGCGCTCTACGGGGGCGCGCTGTTCACCCTGGTCACCGCACCACCGGAGACCGTCAACAGGGACACCGTCCAGGCCCTGGTCCGGACCATCCTGGATGGCTGCGCCTCCCCGGAGGAGAAGATCTGAGGCCTGCCATCGGCGCTCCGGCGGCAACGACGCCGCAGGTCGGCGGCCTGACCTCCAGACCGTTCACGGGGCACCGCCACCCCTGTCCCGGCCCGCCGACCTACGATCCGGGTCGGACCAGGCCCGCCTCGTAGGCCGCGATGACCGCCTGGACACGGTCCCGTAGCCCCAGCTTGGTCAGCACATTGCTGACGTGCGTCTTGACCGTGTGCCCGCTGACCACCAGGTGCGCCGCGATCTCCGGGTTCGACAGGCCTCGGCCGAGCAGGGTCAGGATCTCGCGCTCCCGCTCGGTCAGCACGCTCAGGTCCGCGGTCGGGGCGCCGGGCCGGGTTCGGCGGCGTACGACGTCGTCGATCAGCCGGCGGGTGACCGCGGGCGCCAGCAGGGCCTGCCCGTCCGCGGCCACACGGACGGCGTGCACCAGGTCGTCGGCGCGCACGTCCTTGAGCAGGAAACCACTGGCCCCGGCCTCAAGCGCGTCGTAGACGTAGTCGTCCTGGTCGAACGTCGTCAGCATGACGACCTTGGCGGCCGTCTCGGCGCACACGATCCTGGCGGCGGCGATGCCGTCGAGCCCGGGCATCCGGATGTCCATGAGGATCACGTCCGGGGCCAGGTCGCGAGCCGCCTCCACGGCCGTGCGGCCGTCGCCCGCCTCGGCGACGACACGCATGTCGGGCTGGCCGTCCACGATGAGCACGAAGCCGCTGCGCACCAGCTCCTGGTCGTCGGCCACGACCACGTTGATCGTCACCGCGACGCCCCGGCGGGGAGCCTCGCCACGATCTCGAACCCGGCCGCGACCGCGCCCCAGGTGAGCGTTCCGCCGCAGGCCACGGCACGCTCTCGCATCCCGATCAGGCCGTGGCCTCCCGCGCCCACGGAGGCCGGGCCGCCGCCGTTCGTGACGGTGATCATGAGTTCGTCGTCCTTCCAGTCGAGCCGGACCTCACCGGTCGCGGCCCCGGCGTGCTTGACCAGGTTGGTGAGCGCCTCCTGCACGATCCGGTACGCCGCCACCTCGGTGTCCGCCGGCAGTGTCACCGGCTCGCCGACGACGGTCAGCCGCACCTCGGGGCCCGTCGCCGAGACCCGCTCCACCAGCTCCCCGACACCGTCGAGCGTGGGCTGCGGCGCCAGTGCGGGCTCGCCGTCCTTGAGCAGGTCGAGCATGCGGCGCAACTGCGCCTGCGCGTCCCGCCCGACGTCGGCGATCGTCCGGAACGCCTGAGCCGCCCGTTCCGGCGAGGTCCGTGCGGCGTACGGCCCCGCCTCCGCCTGCACGATCATGATGCTGATGCCGTGCGCGAGGATGTCGTGCGTGTCGCGGGCGATTCTGGCACGTTCACGTTCGGCGGCCCGCTCGGCCACGAGCGCCGCGTACTCCCGGTGCTGTACGACGGCCCGGCCCATCACGTACGCGGCCAGTGCCGTCAGCGTGCTGCGCACGAAGGTTGTGGGTGACACCGTGACCGCCGGGGCCAGGCTGAGCAGGATCGCCGCCACCCGCTGCCACCGCGGTGACCGCTCGGCCACCGTGTAGAGGGCGACCAACCATCCGTACGGCACCGGCTGAGACGGGACGTCGGGGCCCAGGGCCGCGTAGACCTCCGAGGCCGCCGCCACCACGACGAACACCGCCATGGGGAACCGGCGGCGCAGCAGCAGTGGCAGCGAGGAGAACAGGATCGGCCAGTACTCGGCGAACGTCCACGGCTCCAGGCCGGCCATTCGCTCGGTGAACAGGAACGGGACGGTCTGTCCGACGAGCACCGCGAACACGACGGCGGCGTCGGCGGCCCCCGGCGGGAGCGCGCGGAGCCGGGCGCGCACGGTGCGCAGGGTGTTCGTCACCGCCCGGTGGAACCTGTCGTACATCACCGCCAAGTATCGCCCGCGTGGGTGAGTCCTCAGATCGCCTGCGTCGGCGATGTGATCAAAGGCTGATTTATCAAGACTTGTCGGTGCAATTGATCCGTTGACCTGGAGAGATACCGATGAAGCTCGTGGCAGCCGCGCTCCTGGCGCTGTCCCTGCACCGCCCGGCCGCCGCCCCGGACGTCCCGTTGAAGAGCGTCGATGTCACCTTCACCACCCCGGACGGGCAGCGACTGGGCGGCAGGATCTTCCAGCCCGCCCAGGCCGAGGGCAAGCTCCCCGGCCTGGTGCTGGTGCACGGCTCGGGAGACGGCAACGGCTGGGAGGACCTGCGAGCCGAGGCCGAGGCGTTCGCCGCGCAGGGCATGGTGGTACTGGCCCCCGACAAACGTTCGGCCGGCTACTCCAAGACCGAGCGCGACTACGGGCAACTGGCCGACGACGCGCTGGCCGCCCTCACCGTACTGAGGAAGCAGCCGTCGGTCGGGCGGGCCGGGCTGTGGGGCGTCAGCGAGGGCGGCTGGGTGGCGCCGATCGCGGCCACCAGGTCCAAGGACGTGGAGTTCCTGGTCACGGTGGGCGGCCCCGGCTACTCGCCGCTGCGCACCCAGTCGTGGAACGCGGCCAACAAGGTGCACCGGGCGGGCGTGCGCGGGTCGCTGAACAGGGCGTACGCCGGCACGTTCCACCGGCTCCTGGGCGACGTGGGCCTCTTCCCCGAGGCCGACCACGACCCCGCGCCCACGCTCGCCCGGCTCACCCGGCCGGTGCTGGCCCTGTGGGGGGCCGAGGACAACCAGGTGATGCCCGCGGAGAGCGCCGAACGGTTCCGGGCGAACGTCCACGGCAGCCTGACCGTCAGGTTCTTCCCGAACGCCGGGCACTCGCTGCGCGCCGACGACCGGACCCTCGTCTCCGGCTACGCCGACACGGTCGGATCCTGGGTGCGACGGGTGGCCGCGGGCGAGACGCCGACTCCCAGCGCCGACCCTTACCCGGCTCAGGAAACACGGAGCGTGGAGCCTCCGGCACCGGCCTGGTGGTCCTCCTGGCAGCTCCAGCTCGGCGGGCTCGTCCTGATGCTGCTGGTGTTCCTGGGCGGAGTGGTGCGCTGGCGGCGTCTGGCGTGGTCCGCCCGCGTCGTGGCGGCCTCGGGCGTCCTGTCGCTGGCCGGGTTCGTGTTCACGATGGTCACGTTGGTCGCGACCTCGAACAGCAAGGGCGTCTCGCCCGGCCCCCTGCTGCTCGACCGGCCCGTAGCCTGGCTCGCGGCGCAGTTCCTGGCCGTCGGCACCACCGTCGCGACGCTGACCTGCCTGGCCCGATGGCGTACGGCCTCCCTGGGGGTGCGGGTGGTCACGGCGACGGGACTCGGGTTCGTCCCGTGGGCGCTCTACTGGGGTCTCCTGCTTCCCTGACCCACCTGACACGAAGCCGGGGTGTCACGACGGTGCCGTGACACCCGATGGGATTCTGTGGTGTGTTCGAAGAGAAGGTCACCGCCCTTTCCCAGATGACGGCCGAGCACATGGCCATGCCGTTCCCACCCGGCCTCCGTGGCCTGGACATCGCGGGCCACGACCTGGTGATGCTCGACGCGGACGCCTACGGCTACGCCGTACGCGTTCTCAACGGCTCGCTCGACGAACAGCGACATGCGAGCCTGACCCGGATGACGACGGTTCTTGAGAAGGTCCTCGCGGCGATCGAGGACGAGTATGCGACCACGTACTACACGCACGTCCGCGACCTGGCCGCGCTGGCCGTGGAGGTCGAGACGCTTCGCGGGAGATGACCCCCGCCGCACCGCGACAGGTCACCGAACGTGGTCGGAGAAGGTTTCGAGAACGTCCACGACCCGAAAAGCCGTCAATCCTTCTGGACGTGGGCCCGTTCATCCGCCGGATGTTCCGCCCTTGATCAGGAATCCCGGAAGGGTGATGCTGACATCGGTTCCCATGCACGGCTGGTTAGGCGGAGGAGTTTCATCCGGTTAGTGAGGTGTCATGACCGAGCGGACAGTCCTGATCTCCGGAGCCGGGGTCGGCGGGCCGACGGCGGCCTACTGGCTGGCCAGGTACGGCTTCCAGGTCACCGTCGTCGAACGCGCCGGGACGCCGTGCTCCAGCGGGAACCCGGTGGACGTCAGGGGCCCCGCCGTACAGGTCGTGGAGCAGATGGGGGTCATGCCCCGGCTGCGCGAGGCCGCGACCGGCACGACGGGCCTCACCTTCGTCGACGCGGCGGGCAGGCGGGTCGGCCGGATGGACATGCGCGCCTTCCAGCAGCCGGACGAGGTCGAGGTACCTCGCGGCGATCCTGTACGAGGCGAGCCGCGACCACGCCGAGTCCGTCTTCGACGACTCCATCGCGACCCTCGACCATGACGAATACGGGGTCGAGGCCACCTCGTCGTAGCCGTTGGTCAGGCGCCGCAGTACCCGGCCGTCGAGGGCCTCGGCTGGGCCCGATAGCGCCCGGCGGTGGGGTCGGTGATCGGGCGGCAGCTCGCCGTCAGTCCTTCGTGAGGACCGGACGGCACCCCGTCGGCAAGTGAGCATGGGACGACACGGGCGTGTTCATTGCCCTCAGGTCGGCTTGATCGCGATCAAGCCCTGCATACCTTACAGGTCGTGACAATTGTTAACTCTAAGTGGTTCCCGCGTGCTGCGGGAGCCGCCATGACCGCGGCGCTGGCATTCGTACCGACCGTCGCGCAGGCGGAACCGGGTAGCCGAACGTTCGGCTACACCGGGGCTCCGCAGACCTTCACGGTCCCGGAAGGGGTGTGCGAGCTGATCGTGGACGCCTTCGGAGCCGCAGGCGGCACCGCCGTCTACGGATCTCCCGGCGGGCGAGGCGGCGAGGTCAACGGAACCGTCCAGGTCAACCCAGGGGACGAACTGACGATCTACGTCGGTGGCGCGGGCACAGGCGGGAACCTCGAAACCGGCGAGCCCGCCGCAGGCGGCTTCGGCGGCGGCGGCCGGCCCGGCGGCTACCAGGAGGACCTCAGGCCCGGCAACGGCACCAACGGCGGTGGCGGCGGCGGCACGACGACGATCGCCCTTGGCGACCAGCCGCTCATCATCGCCGGTGGCGGCGGTGGAGGCGCCGGCAGTTTCGCGGGTGGAACGGAAGGCCAAGGTGGCGACGGCGGCCAGAACGGCACCGACGGTGCCACCCCGAACCAGCCCGGCGCCGGTGCCGGCGGCTCCTCGGGCGGTAACGGTGGCACAGGCGGCGCCGGTGGGCAGCCCCTGACCGAATCCGAGCTTCCCGGCCTTCCCGGCGGGGCCGCCCAAGGACGCGCCGGAGGAAACGGCGCCGTCAACCTCGCCGACCCGCACATGGGCGCGGGCGGGGGCGGTGGCGGTGGTGCGCAAGGCGGCGGCGCCGGCGGCTCCTCCTCCACCGACACCCTGTACGGCGGCGGCGGGGGCGGAGGGTCGAGCCTCGGCCCTGCCGGATCCACCTTCACCGTCGGTGTCCGCCAGGGCGACGGCGAACTGACCCTCACCTACGACACCGAGTCGTGCGGCGTCCCGCCCACGCCGAAGCCGTGCCCCGACAAGAAGCCCAAGTCCTCTGGCGATAACGGCGACGTAAGCGGCGGCGCAGGCGGCGCCGGTGGACGGTCCGGGACGGACTCCGATCGTCCCGGCCTTCTCGGCGGGGACACTCAAGGACGCACCGGCGGAAACGGTGGCGGTGGCGGCTCCGCCGGTACCACGTAGGGGTGCCCCTCGACGGTCAGACACGGAACCTCACCACCCGTCTGCGGCGCGCTCTCACGAGGCGTTGAGGAGGGCCTTGATGTCGGTTTCGCGGATGACGGCCGAGCAGACTGGGGCACGAAGGGCTTTGTCGGCGGGGTTGCGTTTGACGATGTCCACGGCGCTTCCCAGGCCGGCGCCATGGGCGACAACCGTGTTCTTGAACCCTTGGTCGACCAGCACTTTGGTCACGCTGCCCTCGGTGACGACGGTGACCCGGTCCAGCAGGGCGACCCCGGCCGTGTTCTCGTGGGCTGAGGCCGTGAGGACCGGTCCGATCAACGCCCACTGAGCGTCGGTTAAGTCGCTCGGGTACGGCTTGCGCTCAGCCATCGCGCCATCCCAGCACAACTGGCCCCGCAGACGGGCGGTAGCACTACAAAGCCACACGATCATCTGACGACATCACGGATGGGGGCTCGCGGAAGGCACTCTCAGGGGCTCAAGGGCGGCCAGGACGAGGTCGAGGCCGAAGACGAACTCCTTCGCCGGGTCGAAGCCGGCGGCGACGAGCGCCGCGGCGGACTCGTTGAGGTAGGGGAACTCGTCAGGAGGAAGCTGGGGTAGGTAGGCGTCCTCGATCACGTCCGCGAGCTCGTCGGCGGTGCCGAACGGCAGGCTGGCCGCCTGCAGGGCGAAGCCGTAGACATAGCTGTCGAGCAACCAGTTGGCGTGCGTCGCCATCAAGGCCGAGAAGCCGGCCCTCCGCAGGCAGGCGGTGACCGCCTCGTGGTGGCGGAGGGTCGCGGGCCCTGGCGACGTCCGCGACTCCATCAGGCCGTTCGCCCACGGGTGGCGTGCGAGAACCTGTTGGGCGGACACCGCCCGCCGTCGTATCGCCGACTGCCAGTCGGTCCCTTCGGGCGGGAGCTCGATCTCCTCGAACACGACGTCGATCATGGCGTCCAGCAGCTCTTCCTTGCTCGCCACGTAGTGATACAGCGACATCGCGCCCGCGCCGAGCGTGCCGGCCAGCCGGCGCATGCTCAGCCCGTCGACCCCCTCGCGGTCGGCGAGCCGGATCGCCTCCTCCACCACCCGCTGCTTGCTCAGCCCCGCGTCGGACGCGACCCGCCTTTGTTCCCTCGCAGCCAACGGGTCTCCTCGCCTGCTCGTACGGCTTGACAGTCGTACAGCGTACGTCCATAGTACGGTGTACGTGTTCGTACGGTGTACGACGTACGGTGTACGAAACAGCGGGCGTCGCGGCTCGGAGGAGGCTTCTGTGGGGACTGAACGAACGCCGGCGGCGAGTCCGGCCGGGACGGCGACGATGCGGGCCGCCGTCCAGCACCGCTACGGCCCGCCCTCCGTGCTCGTGATGGCCGAGGTCGGGCTACCGCTGCCCGGTCGAGGCGATGCGCTCGTCCAGGTGGGCGCGACCGCAGTACATCCTGGCGACTACTTCGTCATGACCGGTGAGCCGTACGTGGTGCGTCTGGTGTTCGGGCTCCGTCGGCCGCGTCACGGCATCCCTGGCAGGGACCTCGCCGGCGTGGTGGCGGCGGTCGGGAAGGACGTCACCGCCCTCCGACCCGGCGACAAGGTGTTCGGCTGGAGCACCACGGGAACGCTCGCGGAGTACGCCCGCGTCCCGGCGGACCACCTCGTGTCCGTGCCCGCCAACCTGTCGGACGTGGACGCGGCGGCGGTGCCCACGTCCGGCATGACGGCATTGCAGGCGTTGCGCGACATCGCGAACGTTCGACCGGGCCAGACGGTGCTGATCACGGGCGCGTCGGGCGGCGTGGGCTCCTTCGCCGTACAGATCGCCAAGGCGTTCGGCGCCGAGGTGACGGGTGTGTGCAGCACCCGCAACGTCGACCTGGTCCGGTCACTCGGCGCCGACCACGTCGTCGACTACACCCAGACCGACTTCACCCGCACCGGGAAGCGCTACGACGTCATCCTCGACAACGTGGAAGCCCAGCCCCTGGCGGCTGTCCGCCGAGCGCTGACGCCCACCGGCACCCTCATCCCCAACAGCGGACGCGGCGGCCGCCGGATCGGCCCCCTCGGCCGGATCGTCAAAGCGCGCGTGCTGTCCGGGTTCACCCGTCAGCGGCTGAGGCCCTTCACGTCGGTCGGGAAGCGCCAGGACCTGCTCACCCTGGCCGACCTGCTCGCGACCGGGCAGGTCACGCCCGTCATCGACCGCACCCACCCCCTCGACGAAGCAGCTGACGCCCTCCGCCACGTCGCGGCCGGCCACACCCGAGGGAAGGTCGTCGTCACCGTCTGACGACCGGACCGGCGAGAACGACCCGACCCGTGCGTGTGCACGCCCGAACCTGCCGCCGCTCCGGCGCAGGGGACCGCTCCTCCCGAAAGAAGAACCGGTGACCATCCGCACGAAAACCCCGAACCTGCTCGACGACCCCCCGGTCCCCGTTCAGGCCAAGCTCGCCGCCGCATGGGCCGGCTTCATGTTCCTCTACATCTACGTCGACTACTTCCACCTCTACAAGCCCGGCGTCATCGACGGCGTCCGCGCCGGCGTCGTCTTCGAGTTCGACGTCAGCCCGACGTTACTGACCGTGATGCTCGCGTCCGTAGCGATCCCGGCCCTGATGGTGATGCTCTCCATGACGCTGCCCGCCCGGGTGAACCGCGCCACGAACCTCGTCGTCGCATCGCTCTACATCCCCTACTCGGTGTTCAACGCGGTAGGGGAGTCCTGGGACTGGGCCTTCTTCTATGGCCTCTCCATCGGAATCGAGGTACTGCTCCTGGCCTTCGTCCTGCGCTCCGCCTGGACATGGCCTCGGACCCCCGCCGTTCCGGCCGGTCCCGCGACGACCGGCCTTCGGCAGGACGTTCGACGGTAGGTATCCGTGTAAGGCCCTACGGCGTGAAGCCCGTAGGCCGAACGGTGGCCGACCGGCCGCGACGACGAAGGGGGCATCAGCTCGCCTGACGCGCTCTCAGGCGTTCATGCCCCTGACGTCGTGGCCAGGGAGTCGAGCCGTTGAGGAGGACCTTGACGTCGGTTTCCCGGTAGCGGCGTCGGTCGCCGGAGGTCCGCGCCGAGGGGTCCCGGACTGCTTCACCCGCGCCGGCAGCTACGCGTCGCGCATCCGTAGGAGCAACCCGCCGCCCAGGAGCGCCGCGGCGGCCCACGCGGTGAGGACGCCCAGGCCGGCCCATGGGCTGAGGGGAAGGCTGGACAGGTGGGTGGTGGCCTGGATGGCGAGCCCGGCATTCATCGGGGAGATCTGCCACAGAAGCCGCTGCCAGTCATCGTCGGCGACCATGAGGATGAGGGCGGGGAAGAGGTAGAGCAGGCCGAGCACGACCCCGATGGCGGTGGCGGAGTCCCGTACGGCGGTGGCGACGCCCAGGCTGAACAGGGCGACCAGCGTCAGATAGAGGACCGAACCGACGGCGGCGCGCACCATGGGACCGCTGGTGAGAAGGAGCATGTCGGCGGGGAAGCCGTTGGCGAGCAGGATGCGCCGCGTGGCCAGCGCGGAGGCGAGCACGGCGACACTTCCGGCGATCAGGGTCAAGCCGACCAGAATGATCGCCTTCGCGACCAGGACGCCGACCCGGCGCGGCATGGCGGTCAGGGTGAGGTGGATCATGCCGGTGCCGTACTCGCCGGTGATCGCCGACACGGCCAGGATGGCGACGACCGCCTGGCTCACCTGGACCCCGAAAAGGCCGATCTTGGCGGGGTCGTAGCCGCAGCCTTCCGAGGCGCAGGACACGACGGCGGAGGCCGCGACGCTGACGGCGACGGTCAGCACCACGATCGCGAGCAGCAGCCAGCCGGTGCCGGCCAGGGTACGGAGTTTCGTCCACTCCGCATGCAGGTGCTCTCTCATGCGCTCCTCCCGCGACGCGGGAAGAGGTCCCGACGGGGATGTCTCATGCGTCCCTCCTGCGGAGTCGAAGGACGGCCAAGCCGAGGGCGAGCGCCGTATAACCGGCCAGCACGGCCAGACCGGCCCACGGCGGCAGCGGGTAGAACCCGGCGATGGGCGCGTAGTGGCCGAGCACGTGCGCGTACTGCGGGACGCTCTGCTGCGTGGCGAAGCCGGCCGCCGGGGTGAGGCGCAGCAGCCACTGCGCCGCGCTGTCGGGCAGGACCGAGGTGGTGGCGAGGACGTGCGGGACCACGATCACCGCGATCGCGGTGACGACCGCCGCGACGCTGCGCCGCAGCAGCGCGCCGAGGGCGAGGGCGAGCACGGCGGCCAGCGCGAACAGCGCCGCCATGCCGACCACGATGCGCACCTGGGTGAACAGGGACACCGGGAGGACGGCGTTGCCGTTGCCGCGCAGGATCCGCCCGCCGACCGTGAACGTGATCGCACCGGCGGGCAGCGCGGCGGCGAAGGTGACCAGGCCGAGCGCCAGCGCCTTGGCCGCCAGCGTCCGGCCGCGGCGCGGGCCGGCCAGCAGGGTGACGCGGATCAGGCCGTGCCGGTACTCGGCGGTGACGAACATGACCGCCACCACGATCACCAGGATCAGCCCGGTCAGCGCACCGCTGAGGGGACGTTCCGCGGTCGGGCCCTCGATGGTCGGCGCGATGTCGCCGACGCCGGTGACGGAGAAGGTGCCACCGGACTGGCCGGCGCGGCCCGGGTGGTGCTCGACCCCGTCGGGACCGACGGTGACGCCGATGTCGTCGTCGCGCCACGCGCCGGACGTGCTGCCCTCCAGCTTGACCTGGTCGAACTCACCGGTGGCTTCGGTGAAGCGGGCCGCCGCGACGGACCCGCCGAGATCCCCCTGCGTGACCGTCAGATCCCCGGGGGAGGTCGCGAACAACCCGATCTGTACGGTCTGCGGTAGTCCGGCCAGGGTCGCGGTGCCGATCCGCGTCCAGTCCGTGCCGTCGACGGACTCGTATCCGGTGAGGGTGTCGCCGGAGCGGGTCAGCCGGAGCCAGCGCGGCGACTGCCGGGAGACGCCGCCCGCCCGGCCGGCCACGTCGTGGGTGAAGTCGTGCTGCATCCGCACCCCGTGCTCGCCGGTCATCATCACCGCCGCGTAGGCGGAGCCCTGCCTGGTGCTCTCCTTGATCATGACTCCGGCCTTCGCCCACGGCACGAGGCCGGGAACCACGTTGCGCCGCCCCGGGGTGACATCGGGCTTGCGGATCTGGCCGGTCATGGAGGTGAGGCGGACGGTGATGCCGCCGTCCCCCACCAGCGGCCGGTGCACGAAATAGAACTTGTCGTCCACCGCCTCGCCGCCCGGACCCACCAGGGGCGGAGGACAGGCGACCTCGACCGGACCGGCGCCGCACGAGGCGTGGCCGCTGGACGCGGACAGCAACCCGAGCAGCACGGTGACCAGTGCCGCTGCCGTCAGGGCGACCACCCAGCCGCGCACCGTCCTGAACTTGGTCCACTCGGCGCGCAGCGACCGCCCGAACCCTCCGCGTCCGGCCCCCGGCTCCGCGTGGTGTGAGGAGCGGCGCGAAATGGCGCTCATCGTGCCGCTCCCCGGTATTCGACCGCGTCGGCGGTGAGGTCCATGTAGGCCTGCTCCAGCGTCACCCGGTACGTCGCCACCTCGGAGAACGGCACCGCGCCGGCGTTGAGTACGGCCACGACGTGCTCCGACGACAGCCCTGAGACGACGATCGTGTCGTGGTCGGTGACGGCCGTGGTGGCGCCGGCGTGACCCAGCGCGGACATCGCCGCCGAACGCGCCGCCGTCCGCAGTGTGACCCGGCCGCGGGAGGCGGTCGTGATGAGATCGGCCACGCTGGTGTCGGCGATGACGCGGCCCTTGCCCACCACCACGAGATGGTCGGCGGTGTCCTCCAGTTCGCTCATCAGATGGCTGGACACCAGCACGGTCCGCCCTTCGCCGGCCAGTGACCGCAGGAGGCCGCGCATCCACACGACGCCCTCGGGATCAAGGCCGTTGACCGGCTCGTCCAGCATGAGCACCGGCGGGTCCCCGAGCAACGCGGCCGCGATACCGAGCCGTTGGCGCATGCCCAGCGAGAAGCCGCCCGCCCTGCGCCGGGCGGCGGACCGCATGCCCACCTGTTGGAGCACCTCATCGACCCGCCTGCCGTCCAGGCCCTGGGAGTGGGCCAGCCACAGCAGATGGTTGCGCGCGGTACGGCTCGGCTGCAGCGCCCCGGCATCCAGCAGCGCGCCGACGTGGGTGAGCGGGTCGCGCAGGCCGACGTACGGCCGTCCGCCGATCAACGCCTGACCCTCCTCGGCCGCGTCCAGGCCGAGGATCACCCGCATCGTGGTGGACTTGCCCGCCCCGTTGGGGCCGACGAACCCGGTGACCCGGCCGGGCAGCACGGTGAACGACATGCCGTCCAGCGCAAGGGTCGGGCCGAACCGTTTGCGCAGCCCGCTGACTTCGATGGTTGCCTGCATGCGACCGGTTGTACGGACCCGGCCCTAACACGGGCCGAACAGAGGCTGTCACATCGCTGTTAGGTCCGGTACGGCATCCTGGAACCCATGCGAATCTGGCGACGGCCGGCGCGCACCGTACGACTGCGCTTCACCGTCTTGTACGGTGCCATGTTCCTGCTGTCCGCCGTCGGACTGCTGGTCATCACCAACCTCGTGGGCCTCGGAGGGACGCGGGTCAGCCGATCCGCACCCCCTGGGACCCCGCCGGTCGAGCCGACCACGCTCGCCGCCGCCACCGAGCGCATCGCGTGGCTCCAAACCCAGCTGTCGGACACCCACGCGGCCCAGTCACGCCAGTTCCTGATCGGCTCGGCGCTGGCGCTCGCGGTCATGGCCGTGGTGTCGCTCGTCCTGGGCCGCCTCATCGCCGGCAGGGTGCTGCGCCCGCTACGGATGATCACCGCGGCCACCCGCCGCATCTCCGCCGACAACCTGCACGAGCGGCTGGCCGCCCAGGGCCCGGCCGACGAAGTCAAAGATCTTGCCGACACCATCGACGACCTGCTGGAACGGCTGGAGAGCTCATTCGCCGCACAACGCCGGTTCGTCGCCAACGCCTCCCACGAACTCCGCACCCCGCTGGCCACCATGCGCGCGTCCCTGGACGTGGCCCTGGCCAAGCCGGAGCCCGTACCGGCGCAGACCGCCGCGCTGGCCGACCGGCTCCGCACCGAACTCGACCAGGTCGACCGGCTGCTCGAAGGTTTCCTCATGCTCGCCCGCGCCCAGCACGGCGCCCTGACCGACCGCACCACGCTCTCACTCCACCAGCTGGCGACCGCCGCCCTGCACGCCCGGACCGCCGACATCGCCACCAACAACCTCACCGTCCGCTCCCCCGCCGCCGCCGACACCCCGGGCACCGCGCACGACAGCGCGTGGACGCAGGGAAACAGGACGCTCATCACCCGCATGATCGACAACGTCATCGACAACGCCATCACCCACAACCACGAAGGCGGCTCGATCCTCCTCGCCACCACCACCGACGGCGCAACGGCTCGGCTCGTCGTCGAGACCGGCGGACGCGTCCTCGACCAGCGACAGGTCGACCGACTGGCTCAGCCCTTCCAGCGACTCGGCGCCGACCGCACCCACTCCGGCGACGGCTCCGGGCTCGGCCTTTCGATCGTCGCAGCCGTCGCCGCCGCGCACGGCGGCACCCTCGACCTGCGGGCCCGGCCGGAAGGCGGTCTCCGCGTCGTCATCTCGCTGCCGGCGGCGGCCGTACCGGCGGAGGTCGCGGCGTGAGGGTGCTCGTGGTGGAGGACGCGCGCTCCCTCGCCGCCGTACTCGCCGAAGGCCTGAGCGATCAGGGCATGGCCGTGGACGTCGCCCACGACGGCCTGGAGGCCGCAGCCAAGCTCGACCTCAACGCCTACGACGTGGTCGTCCTCGACCGCGACCTGCCGGGTATCCACGGCGACACCCTCTGCCGGATGATCACTGAACACGACGACCGTGTCATGGTCCTGATGCTGACCGCGGCCGACGAGCCCGGAGACCGGGTCACCGGCCTGACCCTGGGAGCCGACGACTACCTGACCAAGCCCTTCCACTTCCCCGAGCTGGTGCTGCGCATCCGCTCCCTCGCCCGCCGCCGTCCCACCGCCCAGCCCCGTACGCTGCGCGCGGCCGGCATCGAGCTCGACCCGCTGCGCCGCACCGCCACCCGCGACGGCCGCCACCTGGATCTGTCGGTCAAAGAGTTCGCCCTGCTCGAAGCCCTCCTCCGCGCCGCTCCCGCGTTCCTCAGTGCCGAGGACCTGCTCGAACAGGTGTGGGACGAGCACGCCAACCCCCTGACCAACACCGTCACGGTCACCGTCGGCCGCCTGCGCCGCAAACTCGGCGACCCCCCTGCCATCACCACCACGCCCAGGGTGGGATACCGGATCACGGCCCACGATCTCCGGGAAGACCCCGTCATCTGACCACCCGGCCGACGCGGGAGAACCGGAGACAGGTGGCTCCTCCTCCACCGACACCCTGTACGGCGGCGGCGGGGGCGGCGGGTCGAGCCTCGGCCCTGCCGGATCCACCTTCACCGTCGGTGTCCGCCAGGGCGACGGCGAACTGACCCTCACCTACGACACCGAGTCGTGTGGCGTCCCGCCCGCGCCGGAGCCGTGCCCCGACAAGAAGCCCGGGCCCTCGAACGACAACGGCGACGTAAGCGGCGGCGCAGGCGGCGCCGGTGGACGGTCCAGGACCGACTCCGACCGTCCCGACCGTCCCGGCCTTCCCGGCAGGGACACTCAGGGACGCACCGGCGGAAACAGTGGTGGTGGCGGCTCCGCCCATACCACGTAGGGGTGACGCTCGACGGTCAGACGCGGAACCTCGCCACTCGCCTGTGGCCCGCCGTGGCCGCCACCGTCCGGCTGCGGCGCGCTTTCACGAGGCGTCGAGGAGTGCCCTGATGTCGCTTTCTCGGTAGCGGCGTTGCCTGCTGGGTGTCCTGACCGAGGGAATCTTCCCGGTGAGCGCCCACCGGTTCACGGTCTTGGGGTCCACGCCGAAGATCCGAGCCACTTCTCCGGGGGTGAGAAGTCGTTCGGTGGTGTCGGGCCCGGTGACGAAGGTGCCGTCGGGGGCGACGGCCTTGAGGGGGGACATAAGGCTCTCCTTCAGTGGCGGAGGGTGTGCAGGATCTGGTCGTGGTGGGTCAGCGCATGGACCAGGCGGTGCGGGGTCGTACGGCCCAGCACGTCCCGGGCCCCGGCCCCATGCTGGTCAGGGCGTAGCGGATGGCCCACCATCGGGGCAGGCCGGGCAGGTCGTGTCGCTCGTACCGCCAACCGGGGTGGGTGCTGATGAGCAGGCTGATCAGACGTCGCTCGTCGTCGGTCATGGCCACCCTGGTTCGGAGGGTGGACGGGAACACATGTCGTTCAGGCCGGGGCTTTCGCTCGGGGAGGGGTCCCGCTCGCTCGAACCATGAAGTCCAGGCGTCTTCGTTCGGCGCGGGCTTTCGAGGGCCTTCGCCCGGGCCACGGGGTCCGGGTTCGGGCCGTGAGTTCAGGGGTCCTCGTCCAGGCCGGGAGCCCGGGTCGTGAGACCCAGGATCCGACCGCTCAAGCCATGGGTCCGGGGTCTTCGTTCGGTTTGCGAGGTCCGGAATGCAGGGCCTTTCGTGGGACGGGTGCTTTCAGAGGCGGGTGCCCGGCCCCGAGCCGGGGAGCACTTGGCCGGGCACCCTGGAGGAGGACCGGCCCCAGGACACAGGGCCGGTGCGCCAGACGGCTCCCCTTCCCCAGCACGCCCGGAACGTGCACGGAAACCGCCTGCGAGGGAGTGCGGCCCAGACCCCTCCCGCCTGGACCGCACGCTTATGGGGGTGTGAAGGGTGTGCGGCCCAGGTCCCTCATCCCTGAGCCGCACGTCATGGGGTACGGCGAGCGACGGGTGGGATGAGTTTCCACGCCCGCCGTACCGGCTTTCAGGAGCGCAGCAGCCCGCGCAACGCCGTGGCCCGACCCGGTTGAGCCGCCTGACCAGGACATACGGCCTGACCGACCCGGGAGACCCGGGCCAGCTGCCTGACCCGAGCGGCCTGGATCGCTCGGGCGACGGCGACGGCCTGAATGCTCGGCGGCACCACCGGAACCACCTGAGCGGCCAACTTACGGTCCAACTCCTCGGCCGACCCGGCCCGCACCAGGAGCACCTCCCCGGCGTACGGCCTGCCGAACAGGGCGCTCCGGTAGGCGCTCCACAACCCGGTCGTCGAGCTGTGGAAGACCAGCCATCCGGGATGAGCCGTCTGCAGGGAGGCACAGGTTCGATCGGAAAACTCAGAAATTTGACGGGCCGTCCAGGCCGGAAGCGTCATGCCGCCCTCCCACCCGGCGAACGCCGATCCCCGGCGGAAACCGTTTCCCCACCCGGCGAAGACCGTCTCTCACCGGACATCATTCCCTCACCTGACGAAGGCCGTCCCCCGACGGGCGCCGTTCCCCCACCCGACGAACCCCGCTCCCCACTGGGCTCCTTGGTGATCACCTCGGTTCGCGTCCCACCGAACTCCTCGACGACCGCCCCTCCGGAGGGCCCTCCCCGCCTGCGGGAAGCCCTCCTGCGAACCGGCGCCGGGGAAGGCTGCGGCACGGGAGCCGTGAGCCGGATGGCCCGGATCATCTCCGCCTCCCGCATCCGCTCCTCCAACCCGTCAGCCGTGGGGTCCTCGACGATCACCGGCCGGGGGCCGTCCCAGGCGGCCACGGCGTAGAAGGAGCGTCGTCCCAGGCTGTAGAGCACCGTCCAGTCCACCCAGGCCTGGTCGATCCGCTCGGCTTCGGCGCGTGCCGGGCCGTCCCACACCCGCCGGTACACCGGGGCGTACGGCTGGCCGTCGCGGTGTCGTCCGGTCACGAGGTCACCCCCGCAACGGCGTCGCGGGCGGTCTTCTCCTGCTCGGCGATGACGGCCTGGACCTCCTCAAAGGTGTCGGCGTCCACTGCCGACTGCGCCCCGGCCCGTACGGCGATGCGGGGAAAGAGGTGGTTGCGGAAGGCCCAGAACCGGCCCGCGTCACTGATGATCAACCGCCAACCCGGGATCACCGGACGGCCGGGGGTGTCGTGCATGATCTGGACCTCCACGATCCGACCAGAGGCATGCCTGGC